>JBDTVS010000243.1:0-11590 GCA_040007095.1 Acidobacteriota bacterium | reverse complement strand
CGCCGAGCGTCCGCCGTAGCAGAAACTCGCTCACTCATGAATAATGCGGGCTAGGAGACCGGCTGGGCAATCCCCGATAGGGCTGTAGTGTCCGGCTTCAGCCGGACCGTGGCATGCTGCTTGCGGATCGGCCTTTGTGCTGACCGGCAAGCCAGACCCGCTGAGCACGTTGAGCGTCGTCCGATACGTGATCGAAAATCCGGTTCGAGCGCGGTTGGTTCAAAAGCCTCAGGACTACCCGTTTGCGGGCTCCGGTGTTTACAGCCTGGCGGGGATTTGTGAGGCGGTTGCGTTCCTGCCACGGTCCGGCTAAAGCCGGACACTACTCCAGTCTAGGAGCCGCCCAACCTGCCCGGCATGCCCCCCTGTCCGACGAGACCTAGTCCGCAGGCGTGGTGATCACCGCGGGCGTCTCATCGGCCGCCAGGCCCTGGGCGACGATCAGCGCACGCGCTTCTCCGCGTACCGACGGCAGGTGCAGCCGGAAGATAATCGCCGCGACGAGGCAGACCGCGCCGCCGACGGCAACCGTCGCAGGTGCGCCAATATGCTCGGCGGCGTACCCCGCCGACAGTCCGCCAAACGGAGCCATGCCCAGGAACATCATCGAGTAGACCGACATGACGCGCCCACGCAGCGCGTCGGGGACCATCGCCTGGATCAGCGTGTTCGACGCCGCCATCTGCACCATCAGCGAGTAGCCGACCGGCACCAGCAGCACGACCGATAGCCAGAAGGTTCGCGACAGCGAGAACAGCCCCAGCGCCACGCCAAACCCCCCGGCCGCATATCCGGCCCATCGACCCAGACCGCGCACGTCCCTGCGGCCGGCGAGGCTGAGGGCGCCACCCAGGGCGCCGAGGCCGGACGCCGCCATCAGGATGCCCAGGCCCCGCGCGCCGCCATGAAGAATCGATTCGGCGAACACCGGCATGAGCACCGAGTAGGGCACGCCGGTCAGGCTGACGACCCCGAGCAGCAGCAGCAGCGCGCGCACCGGACCTGTGTGGGCGACGAAGCGAAAGCCGTCCAGCACGTCACGGATCGCGGAGTGCTTCCGCACCCGACTCTTCTTGGGCAGCTGCATCATGAGCAGTCCCGTAATCACGGCGATGTAGCTGAGCCCGTTGACCAGGAAGCACCAGCCCTCGCCAATAGCGGCCACCAGAATGCCGGCGACTGCGGGACCGATGACGCGTGCGCCGTTGAACATCGACGAATTGAGGGCGATGGCATTCAGCAGGTCCTCGCGACCGACCATTTCGACGACGAAAGACTGTCGAGCCGGAATGTCGAAGGCATTGACCACCCCCAGACATCCCGCGAGGATGAACACATGCCACGGGCGCACCAGGGAGGTGAACGTGAGCACCGACAGCACGAGCGGCAGCACCATCGAGACGCTCTGCGTGATCACCATGATCCGGTGGCGATTGTTGCGGTCGGCCACCGCGCCGGCGATGGGCGCGAGCACGAAGACCGGGATCTGACTGCAGAACGCGGTCACCCCGAGCAGCGCCGCCGAGCCGGTGAGCCGGTAGACGAGCCACGACTCGGCAACCGACTGCATCCAGGTGCCGGTGACCGAGATCAGTTGACCGCTGAAGAAGAGTTGGTAGTTGCGGTGCCGGAAGGCGCGGAAGAAGTGGGTCACGCCATCAATTCATCGAGCAGGCTCCCGGTCCGCGCGGATCGCCGCAGGAGCCGCACGATCCGGACGCGGCAAAATCGGCCCGAGGTGTTGAGCCGTTGGCGCCGACGGCGAACGTCGAGAGGTGTTTGCTCAGCGTGTGGCCCTCGCACGCTGGACAGACGGGCTCGCGATCGGCGCGCGTCAGATGCTCGAATCGATGGTTGCACGATTGGCAGGTGTATTCGAAAATCGGCATGGCTTGGGTCTCTGTCCCATTGTAAACGAGGTTTCCTGTCCGTTGCCCGATCACTCGCGGTCGATCATCGGGATCTGCGGTCGATCATCGGGATCTGGAGAACAGCCAATTTTGTTCGGTGTGCCCGCTCGCATCGCGTCGGCGCCGAGGCATCGAGATCAGCGAGAAGAATGCTGCTTGGCTCGGCGCGCCAGGTGAACTGGGCGGTGACTTTCAAACTGACCACGCACTCGCTGACCGATTGCGCGATCATCGGATCACCATATTCCGTATACTGGGAGGATGTCTGTGTCCGTTGAAACGCCTTCGTCCTCGCTCAATCGCGCCGGGATTGCCAATCCGCTGCGGCGCAACGTGGCCATCATCGCCCACGTCGACCACGGCAAGACGACGCTGGTCGATGCCTTGCTGCATCAGAGCGGCACGTTCCGCGCCAACGAACGTGTCGCCGAGCGCGCCATGGACAGCAACGAGCTCGAGCGCGAACGCGGCATCACGATCATGGCCAAGAACACGGCCGTGCACTACAAGGATCTGCTGATCAACATCGTCGACACCCCCGGCCACGCTGATTTTGGCGGCGAGGTCGAGCGGACCTTGTCGATGGTCGACGGCGTGATGCTGCTCGTGGACGCGTCAGAAGGACCGCTGCCACAGACCCGCTTTGTCCTGCGCAAGGCGCTCGAGCGCCGCCTGACGCCGATTGTCGTGATCAACAAGATCGACCGGCCGGACGCGCGCGTCCAGGAGGTGTTGAACGAGATCTACGATCTGTTCATCGATCTCGACGCGCACGAAGACCAGCTCGACTTTCCCGTGTTGTACACGAACGCGCGGGTCGGAACCGCCAGCCTGGACGCGAACACCCCCGGCGAGGACCTTCGGCCCTTGTTCGAGGCCGTCGTCGCGCACGTGCCGCCGCCGCGGGGCAGCGCGGATGCGCCGCTGCAGATCCTGGTCGCCAACCTCGACGCCAGCGACTACGTCGGCCGCATTGCCATCGGCCGCATCTTCAACGGCCGCGTAAAAATCGGCGACGCCGTCGTCGTCTGCAAGCTGGACGATCGGGTGCACGAAACGAAAGTGACCAAGCTCTACGCGTTCGACGGCCTGAAGCGGGTCGACATCCAGGAGGCGTCGGCCGGCGACATCGTCTGTCTCGCGGGTATCGAGGACATCACCATCGGCGAGACCATCACCGACGTGGAGCACCGCATCGCCATCGCGTCTGTCGCGATCGACGAGCCCACCGTCTCGATGATCTTCGGCGTCAATACGTCGCCGGTGGCGGGGCGCGAAGGGTCGTACCTGACCTCGAGGCAATTGAAGGATCGATTGGACAAGGAGCTGCTCGGGAACGTGTCGATCCGCGTCGAGCCGACCGACACGCCGGAGCAGATCAAGGTCGTCGGGCGCGGCGAGCTGCAGCTGTCCATTCTCATCGAAATGATGCGCCGCGAAGGCTTCGAGATCCAGGTGTCGCGTCCCGACATCGTCACCAAGGAGATCAACGGCAGGACCGTCGAGCCGGTGGAGGAGCTGGTCATCGACGTGCCCGAGGATCATCAGGGGATCGTGATCGCGCAAGTCGGCGAACGGCGCGGGTCGATGACCAAGATGGTGAACAACGGCAGCGGGCGGGTACGTCTCGAGTTTCGAATTCCCGCGCGCGGGCTGATCGGCTTCCGGTCCCAGTTCCTGACCGACACCAAGGGGACCGGGATCATGAACCATATCTTTTCCAGCTGGGAGCCGTGGCACGGTGAGATTCCGGCGCGCGAGAACGGCGCGCTCGTGGCCGACCGAACCGGTGTGGCCACGGCCTACGCCATCTTCAATCTGCAGGAGCGCGGCGAAATCTTCATCGAGCCGGGGATCACCGTGTACGAGGGCATGGTGATCGGCGAGAACGCCCGGCAGAGCGACATGGACGTGAACGTCACCAAGGAAAAGAAGCAGACGAACATGCGTGCGTCGAGCGCCGACGAGGCGATCCGGCTGGTCCCGCCACGAAAGCTGGGCCTGGAGCAGGCCATCGAATTCATCAACGACGACGAGCTGGTCGAGATCACTCCGTCCAGCATTCGTCTGCGCAAGCGGATCCTCGCAGCCAACATGCGGCCCAAACCTGCCCGCGGTTAGAGCAGGACCCGGTAGTGTTTCAGCGTCGAACTAGCGGATCGGTCGTCTGTCCATCGTGCGGATCGCTCGTTGGCGTTCGCGACGACAAGTGCTATACCTGCGGCCGCGCGAATCCCGGCCTGTGGGGATTCGGGCCCATCCTTCGGCAGCTCGGCGCCGATTTGGGATTCATTCCGTTGGTCATCGGCGTCTGCAGCCTGCTCTACGCCCTGACGTTGCTCGCGTCCGGCCGCGACATCCAGATCGCGGGGGGCGGGATGTCGATTCTCGCGCCGTCGGGCCGTGCGCTGCTGCTGTTCGGCATGAGCGGAGCGTATCCGGTGTTCGTTCAGGGCGCGTGGTGGACGCTGTTGAGCGCGTCGTGGCTGCACGGCGGCCTGTTGCACATCTTCTTCAACATGTACTGGGTCCGCCGCTTCGGTCCGGACGTGGTAGCGCTCATCGGCCCAGGCCGGACCGTGATTGTCTACACCCTGGCCGGCGCCGCCGGTTTTCTCCTGAGCTCGGCGGCAGGTTGGTTTCTCGCGGGGGTTCCCATCCCGCTCCTCCGCGGCGCCTCGTTCACCATGGGAGCATCCGCGTCCATCATGGGCCTGCTCGGCGCGCTTGCCCACTACGGACGCACAAGCGGAAGCAGCCTGATCCGCGGAGAAGTCAAGCAATACGTGATCATGTTCGCGGTGATGGGCCTGCTGATGCCGGGTACGGATAACTTCGCGCACGCCGGCGGCTTCCTCGGAGGCTACGTGGTATCGGGCGCGTTGAACCCGCTGGCCCGCGAGCGCGGCGACCATATGCTGATGGCCGCCGGCTGCCTCGTGGCGACTGGTCTCTCCGTGATCGTGTCGCTCGTGCGCGGCCTGGCCCTCTTCCGCTAGGGCCTGCGCCTTCTCGCACTCAGGCGCCTTCCCTCGGCCCCCTCCAAAGGATTCGCCAGAAAGTCCGACCAACACGGGTGAGATCGGTGGGAAAGCCATCGGCCCGGCCGAAAAGAGACGCGACCTCGCGCGGCTCGGCCGTGGCGTGTTTCAACATCGCTTCTGAACTTGCGTCGGGATACAAAGTCCTCCAATCGTCGAGGGCCGTCTCAACGGCACCTGACAGTGCCTGGTGCGCCAGTCAATCGCACGTGACCACGATCCGCTGGTTCATCCTAATGAAAGACCAGCGCACCCCGGCGTGATTGTGCCGGACGGTTCTACGTGCACAGCTCGATGTGTGCATGTTCCGCGCCGTCACACCCTTTCACGACTGCAGCGGGCGTTCCGGCCGCAATCTTCAGCGCGGACAACGTCGAAAAGGGGGGACTTCTCCGAGGGGCGTGAACAAAGTTCTGAAGGACTGCCTCTACGGGTCACGTAGTCCGAGGTTGGTTGCGGTGACTTTGGAACTGTTACTTCTTCCTCAGCTCCAGCTCTTCGTCGATGATCCGCTTGAACGCGTCGAACGGCTGCGCGCCCGACAGCAGGCGCCCGTTGATGAAGAAGGCCGGCGTGCCCGTGACGCCGGCGTTGAGGCCGGCCTGTGCGTCCGTCTCGACCACTGACTGATACTTGCGGTCGTCCACGCATTTGTTGAACTGCGGCGCGCTCAGCCCGAGCGTGGACGCCGTCTGCTTCAGCTCCGCGTCCGACAACTTGCCGGGCTCCGTAAACAGCCGGTCGTGAAACGCCCAGAACTGGCCCTGCTCGTTGGCGCATTGGGCGGCTTCTGCGGCTGGCCTGGCATGGGGATGGTTCTGGAGCGGAAAGTTCCGGTAGACGAACCGGATGGAATCGCCATACGTGTCGAGCACCCGTTTCACGGTGGGCGACGCCTGAAGACAGAACGGACATTCGAAGTCGGCGAACTCGATGAGCTCGATCGGCGCGCTCGCCGAGCCCTTGACCGGACTGTTGCCGGCCGTCACGATGACCCGCGGCGGTTGGACCATCACGCGCGTCGGCGTCTTGGCCTTCAATGTTCCGATGTAGGCATCGCGAGCCAGTTGGGTGCGCTGTTGCGTCAGCATCGACTGGATTGGCGCCCGCACCTGGTCGAGCGTCGCGCCCTGCACCCGCTGCTGGTTGCCTTGATACCACTCGGCGATCTCGGTCTCGGTCACCTCCTTCACCTTCGAGGTGATCTCCAGTTCGTACAGCGCGGTCGGCTCGACGCTGCGGCGCTTGGCTTCCTGCGCGAGCAGCATGTCGCCGACCAGTTCTTCGGCGGCAGCGCGGCGCGCTTCGTAGATGGCCTGCGACAGCTTCAGGCTGCCGAAGTTCGCGGCCGGCTCATCGAGCGCCTTCTGGTCAACCTGCTCGAGCGTAATCGTCGCGGCGCCGACCGTCGCCACCGTGTCGCCCGGTGCCTGCGGCTTCGGCTGCTGCGCGGAGGTGGAACACGCTCCCGCCAGCAACAGCGTCGCTGCCAGCGTCAGCACTTTGGCCGGATCGTAGGTCTTCATATGGTGGGCACAGTTTATCATTCGAGGCCTCATTACTCGAGGCGATCGGGCAAGTCGGCGATGACGAACGTCATCACCGCGATCGCCGCGGCGCACTTGGCCATCTCGACCGGGTCGATCTTGTCGATCGTGTCGGCCGGCGTGTGATGAATCGTGAAGTACTTCGAATCGTCCACCGCGAGCGCGAGGCTCGGGATGCGCGCCTCCCGGACGCTCGGGTTGATGTCGGCGCCCTCGCCGTCGGGAAGAATCGCGTCGGCCGCGATGCCCTGCAGCAGCATCGCGACGGCGCGCACCTTTTGCCTGGCGGTGTCGCTGCCAGTGAATCCGAATCCAAGCGGTCGAAAAACGCCGTTGTCCGATTCCAGCATCATCACGTGATTCGCGAGCTCCGACCGATGCTGGTCGCGATACGCGAGACCGCCGCGGGTCCCATTTTCCTCGTTGGTCCAGAGGACGACGCGGACGGTGCGCCGTGGCCGGAGATTCAGCTTCTTCATGAGCCGAAGGGCTTCCCACGTCACGATGCAGCCCCCGCCGTCGTCGGTGGCGCCTGCGCCCACGTCCCATGAGTCGAGGTGGCCCCCGATGACGACAAATTCGTCGGGTTTTTCCCGCCCTCTGAGCTCACCGACGACGTTGGCGGACTCGGCGTCGGCTTCGAAGCGGGCGTCCATCTTCAATCTCACGACGACCCGCTCTCGCCGATCCGCCATGCGCTGCAGTCGATCCGCGTCCTCGGTGGTGATCGCCGCGGCCGGGATTCGCGGCGCATCGGCGGCGTACTGCAGCGCGCCGGTGTGCGGCGTGCGGAGCCCGGGCGGCCCCACGGCGCGCACCAGCGCCGCCACGGCGCCGGATCGCGCCGCCTTGGACGGTCCCTCGGCCCGGTAGGCCACCGTATCCTCGTAGTTCGTGTAAGCGACGTTGAAGAAGACGATCTTTCCCTTCACCCGCGCCGCCGCGCTGTCGAGCTCGTTGAAGCTGTGGACGATGACCACCTCGGCTTGAACGCCGTCCGTCCCGGTGCCCACGCTGTTGCCCAGGCCGAGCATCACGATCGGATGGCGGGCAGGTTCGACGATGTCGGCGCTCTCGTTGCCGCGCACCCAATGCGGCACCATGACCTTCTCGGTGTGAACGTTCTCCAGGCCGTCGCGCTTCATTTCGGCCACCGCCCACGCGATGGCGCGGTCGAGTTGAGGTGAGCCGCTCAAGCGGTTGCCAATCGAATCGGTGAGGACGGCCAGCCGGCGCCACGCGAACGTATCGCCGGTGGCTTCGCCGATAAGCCGGGCCGCGGGTTCCCGGTATTGATCCAGCCATGGTGGTGCTTGTCCGTGCACGTCCTTTACTCCCACTCCGAGTGTCAGTGCGGCGACAATCGCCGCCAGCACGTGTCGACGATTCGCCGTTGTCGACGCTCCGAACTTCGACCCGGCGGAGGCGACGGCACGACGCCAGATCGGAACGTTTGTGTTGGGATCAGCCCATCGAGAAACGACTGCACCCGGCCGTTGGGCCCCCGTGCTACGCCCATCTATTCGTGCGCGAAGGACGGCTCGCCGGCCGAACGTGAGCGAAGTTCGAACACGCGAATATGGGTCCAGGCTCCGCATCGTTCCAGCCTACCTCACACGTCAATCGCTGTTCCGATCAGCGTGGCCCTTCGTTTGCAAAGTGTCTATGGTAGTCGCAACAACGCGACGGACAGTGTTGGGCGAGGTCTTATGAACGTTCGGTATTTGCTCGGTGGAGTCCTGGCGCTGCTGACGGCGCCGTTCGTCGCGGGGGCCGGCGACCGTTTGACGATGCGCGTCTCGCCCACGGTGGCGTTCGCGCCTGCGTACTTGGTCGTGCGGACGCAGGTTGAAGCCAACGCCCGGAACCGTTCCATCGAAATCATTGCGGAATCTGGAGATTTCTATCGCAGCAGCGAGATTCAGCTCGACGGAGAGAAGGCGCCGCGCACCACGCGGTTCGAATTCCGCGGCCTGCCCGGGGGCTTGTACACGGTCGCCGCCGTGCTGAAAGGGGCCGACTCTGAACCGCTGGCGCTGACGCGTCAGAACGTCAACGTTGTGGAGAGTCTGCTCTCGCGCTGAGCGCGACTTCTGGCTCGGGTGTGAAGTCCTCTCCAGGATTGATGAAGCGGTCGCGCTCGAATCGGTACTGCTTGTCATACAGCTGACGGTATCGCCCGCCCTTCGCCACGAGCACGTCGTGCGGTCCGCGCTCGACGATCTCGCCCCCTTCGAGAACCAGGATCTGATCCGCGCTGCGGATGGTCGACAGCCGGTGCGCGATCACGAACGTCGTGCGGCCCTGTCGGAGCGACTGCAGTCCGTCCTGAATCAGCGCCTCGCTCTCGCTGTCGAGGCTCGACGTGGCTTCGTCAAGAATCAGGATGCGCGGGTTCGCCAGAATCGCGCGTGCAATGGCGACGCGCTGCCGCTGTCCGCCCGACAGCCGCACCCCTCGTTCGCCGACAATTGTGTCGTACTGCTTCTCGAACGCTTCGATAAACTCGTCGCAGTGAGCGATCCGGCTGACGGCGCGGACTTCGTCCAGGGTCGCGTGCGGCCTGGCGTACTTGATGTTCTCGCCGATCGTCCCGTCGAAGAGGAAGTTGTCCTGCAGCACCACGCCGAGATGGCCGCGATAATCGCGCAGTCGTATGCCGGTCAGGTCCTGGCCGTCGACGAACAGCCGGCCGGCGGTGGGGCGGTTGAAGGTCATGACCAGGCTGATGAGCGTGCTCTTGCCTGAACCGCTCGAGCCGACCAGCGCCGTTGTCGACCCCGCTGGCGCGTGGAACGACACGTGTTTCAGTACCGGCACGCCCGCTTCGTACTCGAAGCTCACGTCGTCGAACGTCACTTCCCCCTGAACGTCTGACAGCGGTGCGCGGCTCGCGTCTTCCTGATCCTCGGTGGCCATCCGGCGGATTTCCCGAATCCGGTCCAGCCCCGCGAAAGCCTCGGTGATTTGCGTGCCGATCGACGCGAGCTGGAAGATCGGCATCGTCATCAGCGCGGTAAACGACAGGTATTTCACCAGGTCTCCGATCGTCATCGTGCCGTCGCGGATGGCGGCGCCGCCAATCAGCATCATCGCGACGCCGCTGGCGCCGACCACGAGGGACGAGAACGCCATCACGGCCGACGTGCCGGTCAGCGATTTGGCGACGTTGCGGAACATCCGGTGCGCGCCCTTCGCGAACACGAGCTCTTCGCGTTTCTCGGCGGTGTAGGCCTTGACGATGCGGACGCCGCCGAGGGATTCGGCCAACCGACCGGTCACCTCCGCGTTGATCTGGCTGCGCTCGCGGAACAGCGGTCGCAGCCGCTTGAACGCCGTCGCCATCCCGATGCCGAAGGTGCTCAGGATCAACGACGTGACGAGGGTCAAACGCCAGTTGATGTACATCAGGACGCCGAACGCGATCGTGGCCGTGAGGATGGAACCGGTCAATTGCACGAGGCCGGTGCCGACGATGTTTCGCACGCCGTCGGCGTCGGTCATGATTCGGGAGATCAGCACGCCGGTCTTGGTCGAGTCGAAGTAGCGGATCGGCAGGCGCATGACGTGCGCTTCGACCTCTTTCCGCATCTCCGCGATGGCGCGCTGCGCCGCCACGCCGAGAACCTGTGAGTTGAGAAAAGATGTCGCCGCGCCCACGATGGTGGCAACCCCGACGGCCAGCGACAGCTTCGGAAGCAGCTCCCAGTGACCCTGGCCGATGACATCGTCCATCATGTACTTCGACGTCATCGGCAGCACCAGGTCGGACAGCCGGCTCACGACCATCAGGCCGAGGCCGAGCGCGAGCCGCTGCCGATGCTTCCAGATGAGCGCGCGCGCCTCTTCCAGCGCGCCGCTCGTCACTTTACGTGAAGGTTTGAGGGGTTCCACCACGCCTGCGATCATATGACGGATCCGTGGCACGAAAAGCGTTCCTGTTTCTGTCGTTTCGTGGCTAAATAGCGACGGTCCGCGCAGACGTTTCATCCGAGCGCGCGCAGTTCGCCCGGAGAAGTTCCTGGACCTGCGCGTCCCGCTCGCCGGGATCTCGGCAATGACCCCAGCTTCTCGACGAGCTCGAAAATCGAGGTCTTGATGACGGAGCCGACGAAAATGTTCAGCGTGTGAGGAGCGTTTGCCGTTGGGCTCGCGCTCCTTGCCTCGATTGCGACGGCGTGCTCCACTTCAACCACCCGACGTGGCGGGCCGACCGGAACGATCCGGCGACCGGGACGCAGATCAACAGCTGCAAGGTGCGATAACCGAACCGGGGAGAACAGTGCATGGATGTGACTAGGGCGATACAGACGGTCACCGATGTGGCCATTCAGGTCGGCTTCAAAGTTGTCGGCGCGGTCGTTTTCTACGTGATTGGACGGTGGTTGATCAGCCTCGCCATTCGTCTGGTGTCCTCGACGCTCGAGCGCCAAAGGGTCGATCCGACGCTGTTGCGCTACATCTCCACGGTCATTTCAGTGACCTTGAACGTCGTGCTGGTCGTGGCGATTTTGGGCTACTTCGGCATCGAGACCACGAGCTTCGCCGCCATTCTTGCGGCCGCGGGCGTCGCCATCGGAATGGCGTGGAGCGGCCTGCTGGCCAACTTTGCGGCCGGCGCGTTCATGATTGTGCTGCGGCCCTTCAAAGTCGGCGACTTCGTCAGCGCCGCGGGCGTGACCGGCACGGTGAAGGAGGTCGGCCTGTTCGTCACGGTGATCACCACGCCGGACAACGTGATCACGATGGTCGGCAACAACCGCGTCTTCTCGGACACGATTCAGAATTTTTCGGCCAATCCCTACCGCCGGGTCGAATTGAAGGCCCAGTTGGCCCATTCGGTCGATCACAACGACGCGATTCGGCGACTCAAGGAAAGGGTCAGCAAAGTGGCCAACATCAAGGCCGATCCGGCGCCTGACGTCGAACTCCTGGAGTCCAACCTCGATGGCCCGGTCCTCGCGGTCCGGCCCTACTGTCACAACGACCACTACTGGCAGGTGTACTTCGACACCAACAAGGTGATCCGCGAAACATTCGGCGCCGCCGGTTATCCGGTGCCCGAGCAGCATTTCGTCGTCCGTAGTCCAAC
>JBDTVS010000242.1:0-55727 GCA_040007095.1 Acidobacteriota bacterium | reverse complement strand
GTGCAGCTGTAGCCCTCGCCGCAGTTGCTCGAATTGGCGCCCGGATCCTCGACCGCCAGCTGCATCGACGGCAGCAGATTGTCCTGCCCGATCTTCTGGGCAATCATCTGGTCGATGGTGGTGCCCACGTAGACATCCGCCCCGGCGGTCTTCTTCGGCTTGTTCGCGCACAGGAACGCCGCCGCCACCCAATGGTCGGCGCCCGTGGCGCCCGGAGGTGGTTCGGCCGACCGCGAATGCAGGCCGCTCAGAAGCACCGTGTGATCCCGATAGGGCTCGAGCGGCTTGTAGTTGAACGGAAACTCGAAGCCGGTGCCTTCCTTCTCCGGCACCCAGTACCCCGGCGCCATGCCGTGCGGTACGAACAGGCCGACAAAGCGCGGCTTCGGACTCGCCGCCGTCTGCGCCAACGCCGTTGCGGCCGGCACCATCGCTTCAAGCAGCGGCAGCGCGAGCGTGGCGCCGGCGCCACGCAGAACCGTACGGCGGGAAATGTGCTTCTTGGTGATAAACATGGTCGATGGTCCCTCTCTCCCTTAACGGGCCGCGCGCTGCTGATTGCGGTCGGCCGTCTTCATGTTCATCTGGAACGCCGGGCTCCTGACGATACCCATCACGATTGAAGAGAACCGGTACTTGCTGGCGGCCGAGTCGCGCACTATCGACCGCACGAGCGGCATATCGTCGTCCTCGACGCCGCGGCCCAGCGCGTAGGTGAGCAGTTTCTCAATCACGACGCGGACGAACTGATCGGAATAGCGCACCAGCACCTCGCGCAGGCTCGCCACGCCGTCCAACTTGGTGCCGTCGACCATCACGCCGGTGGCATCGATCGGATTGCCTTCGTCTTGCGTGCGCCAGGCGGCGACCGCATCGAAGTTCTCGAGCGCGAGGCCCATCGGCTCGAAGATCTTGTGGCAGGTCGCGCACGACGCATTCGCGCGATGCGCCTCCATCGTCTCCCGCATCGTCGGCGCCTTGGCGTTGCCGGTCGAATCCGCCGCCTTTTCCTTGATCGCCGGCACGTTGGGCGGCGGATCCGGCGGGGTGACGCCCAGGAACGTCTGCAGGAACCATTTGCCGCGTGTGACCGGTGAGGTGCGGGCTGCCGCCGACGTCACCGTGAGCAGCGCACCCTTGCCGAGCAGGCCGCGCCGCATGTCGAGCTCCGGCGGCAACGTGACGCGCCGGAACTGCGGACCGTACAGGTTGGCAATCCCATAGTGTTTCGCCAGACGCTCGTTGACGAAGGTATAGTCCGCCGTCAACAAGTCGAGAACGCTGCGATCCTCGTGCACGATGCTGTCGAAGAACAGCTCGATCTCGCGCTGGAACGCGTTGCGCAGGTTGTCGTCGAAATCCGGGAACATGTTCACGACCGGTTCGCTCGTCTTCAGCGAGCGCACGTTCAACCACTGGCCGGTGAAGTTCTCGATCAGCGCCGCGGACTTCGGGTCCGCCACCATCCGGCGCACCTGCTTCTCGAGCGTTGCCGGATCCTTGAGCTTGCCTTGCGCGGCGAGATCGATCAGCTCGTCGTCGGGAATGCTGCTCCAGAGGAAGAAGGACAAGCGCGATGCCAGCGCCAGATCGCTCACGCGATAGCTCTGGCCCGCGGCGAGCCCTCCGGGCTCGTGTTCCCCGCGGTAGACGAATTCCGGATCGGCCAGCACCCGCTGCAGCGCCGCCTCGATGCCGTCGTCGAAGCTCCCGCCGTCGGCCCGGCCCTCCAAATAGAAGTGATTCAACGATTCCATGTCCGCGGGAGTCGCGGGGCGGCGGAACGCATGCTTCACGAGCGCAGACATGATCGTGCGGGCGCAAGCGTTCTCGTCGCGCGCGGCAGCGCCCCGCACCGGCTCAGCCCCGCCCGTCGGCCGGCACACGAAAATCCTGCGGCGGCTGGCGGTATCGGCGGCGCCGCCGGAATTGTAGGGTCCTTCAATCCACACCTGGCCGACATGCGGATAGAACTGGAATCCCGGAATCGATCCCGGCGTGTTCATGGTGCGCTGAAACGGCCGGTTCAGCTCGGAGGCCGGCACGTCGTTGGTGGCGAGAAACGTCACGCCAACCGCGTGCAGCCCCGCCTTGATCGGCACGCGGGGCGTCGCTTTCCCGTTGCCCGTCGTGTTGGCAATCTCCTTGTCCCAATCGAACAGCTTCACCCGCTCGCCGTCGACCGTCACCTCGAGCTGCTCGCCCTTGACGCCGCCGAGGACCGCCTGAAAATAGCCGGTGACGCCCTTGACCTTGAACGAATATTCGCCGTCGGCCGGAAACTGATACTTGATCAGCATGCCGCCGCGGGTGCCAAACGGCAGCCCGTCGATGTGGTAGTTCTGCGCGGTATCCGCGGGCGCGTCGAACACCGCCTGGGTCGGTGCCGACACGTCACCAACCGCCAGACGGCTGATCTTCCCCGCCGCCGACAGATACGCTTCCATCAGCGCCGGCGACATCGTCAGCGCCCCTGCGATGTTGTCGAACCCGCGCGTCGAGTCGTCGGGCGGCAGGAACTTGGTCGCGTCCACCTCGAGCGCGAGCAGATCGCGAATCGCATTCGCGTACTCGGTGCGGTTGAGGCGATGGAGGCCCGGCGGTGGCAGACGCGGCACCGCTCCGCGATCGAGCTCGCTCTCCAATATATGAACCAGCGAATCGAGCTTGGCCTGCTCCGGCCGGCGGACGCCGGTCGGCGGCATCATGCCGGCGCGAAGCTTCCGGACGACTTTTTCACCAATGTCCGCGTGGTCCTTGAGGTGCGCGAGATCCAGTTGGTCGAGAAGCAGGTTGGCCGTCTTCAGTCGTGCGTTGTGGCACGTGACGCAATACTGGTCAATGAGCGCGCGCTCGGCCGTCAGGTCTGTGGCGGCGGCGGTGGATTTGGCCTTCACGACCGGCGCCTGCGATCCGGTCTGCGATCGGGCCACGCGCTGGTGCGATGCCGGCTGGATCTGCCGCGTGGCCGGGCCAGACTGGCCGGACACCAGCGCCACCGACATCACCGCCACGCAACCGGCGCCGAGTAGTCTCGTGCTCACTGATCCCCCTGCGTCCAAGAACCGATGGCTATCGTCAATCAGACAAAGAGTGGCAAAAAGCGTACTGTGGATCTACGCGGACCGGCCAATGATGTCAAGGGTTCTTTCCGACATCAACACCCACCATTATCGCCGGAATATGCCTTCTGAGTCTCATGAAAAGAGTGGAAGCAGGGGGGCTGTCTGGGGGCTGAAAGACGAGTGGGCTGCGACCACCGGCGCGATCCGGGAATTGGTAGGGTCGTGATGGACTCTCGCCCTCTTCCTGAAGACTTAATTCACGCCACGGGAAGAATTTGTCCACCGCGGCCACGAAATGCCCGGGATCTGCCAAGCTGCCGGGCGGCAGCAATCTTGAGTAAGGACCTCCCGTGCTCAAGATTGACTTTCATACCCATACCGCCGACGACCCCTGCGACGACATTCCGTATTCCACCACAGACCTGATCGACCGCGCCGCCCTGCTCGGCTTCGACGCCCTGGCGGTGACGCTGCACGACAAGCAACTGGCACTCGACAGGCTGATTCCGTACGCCGCCGAGCGCGGGATCGTCCTGATTCGAGGCATCGAGCGGACGATCGAGGGCAAGCACGTGCTGCTGCTCAATTTTCGCCGGGGCACCGAGGACGTCCATTCCTTCCAAGACCTGTTCCGGTTGAAGGAACGCGAGCCCGGGATCGTCATCGCACCGCACCCCTTCTTTCCGCACTCGAGCTGCCTTCGCAGCCTGATGCATCGCCATGGCGACCTCTTCGACGCCGTCGAATACAACGGCATGTTCACCAAATCGGTGAATTTCAACCGCGCGGCCGAACGATGGGCCAGACAGCGCCAGAAGCCGATGGTCGGCAACGGCGACGTCCATCGCCTGTGCCAACTCGGGACCACGTACTCACGTGTCGACGCGCAGCCGGACGCAGACGCCATTTGCGAGGCGGTCGTGCAGGGACGCGTGCGGGTCGAAGCTCAGCCGCACTCGGCGCTCACCGCCGGGAAGCTGATGGCGGACTTGTTCGTTTCCGACGCCCTGACGCGCCGAAGACGCAAGACTCGACAATCTGATGGGTCTATCGTCGGCGTCGGTGTACCGGCTAACTCGTAGAGCTTCCGACTTCGCCGTGGCCTGGAGCCGCTACATCGCCACGTCGATGCCGTGGTTGGGCGCAATGTCGAGCACTCGCCCGACCTCGGCCGGCTCGGGCGGACCTGGCCGCGCCGAGGGATCCGTGGCGGGACGCCCCGCTTCCATCACGAACTGCTCGACGCCGGACGGCGACTGAATCACCAGCGCTTTCGCCTCGGCGCCTCCGCCCGCACGATGTGAATGCACGATGCCCTTGGGAAGATGGACAAAGGATCCGGCCCCAGCGGTGAACGTCTCGCCCGCCAGCGAAAAGTCGAACGTGCCCTCGAGAATGTAAAAGCTTTCGTCGCTGAAGCGGTGGGTATGGGGTGGAGGACCGAGCTCGGGCCCGGCCGACACCTCCAAGACTGTGAACGCGTTGTTGGTATCTTCGCCCGTCAGCTTGAAGGTGAGCAGGTCCGTCAGCAGCCAGAACGCCTTTCCCTCGCCTCGATCGATGCTCACCCCGCCTTGGGGCAATGTTGGTGTCGACATGAGCCATCTCCTCTAATTCGCTAATCCGCCAATTCACAGTCCGCCTATCGTGTGCGGGTCGATCATGGCGTCGATCGCCGTCCATCGCGCCTCGGATCGGCCGAGAGGCCGCAGACAGTCAATGCGCTGCGACCGAAAACTTCAACACAGCCGTCAGGAACACCTACGCGGACGGTTACGGCTTGGATGTCCGGCGCCCACGTTTTGAAGGTTGACTGTCGCCTCCCCTGTAGGTATAGAGTTGGCCGCCGGCTCGTCCTTACAACTTATTTCGCGGAGGCCTTCCATGCGTCGCGTGAACAGGATGGCGTTGCGTCTGGTCGTCGCGGTTTGCTTCTTTGCGACGATGTCTGTGGCCTGGCGCGTGAGCGGCCAGGCCCCCGCTGCCGGCGTCAGCGTATTCGAGGGCGCCCGCCTGATCACAGGCGACGGCACCGCCCCCATCGAAAACTCCGCCTTCATCGTCCAGAACGATCTGTTCACAAGAGTCGGACGGCGGGGCGAGTTGCAGGTCCCGGCCGGTGCGCGCCGCGTCGACCTGACGGGCAAGACCGTCATGCCCACCAAGGTCGATCTTCACGGCCACATCGGATATCAACACGATGTGGACGGCACGATGGCCAAGGAGTATTTCACACGCGACAATCTCATCGACCACCTGCAGCGTCTCGCCTACTACGGGTTCAGCGCCGTCGTCAGCGTCGGCGATCTGGTCGACCGTTCAGATCTCCATGGCGGCCGGACTGGTTGGGGCGACGTGCCGTTGCGCGTGCGCAACGAAATCATCCCCGGTGCGGCGCTGTTTCGGACCACTGGAGCAGGAATTTCGTACGCAGGAGCCGGGCCGCAAGGCCATCCATCCAGAACCGATGTGCCGTATCAGGTGACGACCGTGGAAGAGGCTCGAGCGGCCGTACAGGACTACGCGCGCATGAAGCCGGAGTTCATCAAGATCTGGGTCGACGACCGGAATGGCACGCTCAAGACGCTGACCCCGCCCCTGTTTCTTGCCATCGTCGACGAAGCGCACAAGCTCAACGTCCCCGTCGCGGCCCACAACATCACGTTGGCCAACGCCAAGTTGCTGATGCGAGCGGGCGTCGAGGGCTGGCTTCATCTTCCCGTCCGCATGGGTGAAGTGCCGGACGATGAGTTGATCGCGATCATCAAGGACCGGATCGCCAAGAACGACCGGCCGAAGATGTGGTTCAACCCGGGCGCCGGAACCGGCGCCGCCACCCGCGAGGACTGGAACGATCCGCTGCTCCGGGACACGATTTCCCCCGCACAGATCCAGGCGCAGGTCGGCGCCCAACTGGAGAGAATCACGCCGGAATCGGTCCAGCGTGCCCGTCAGAATCTCAAGACGATGGGCGCCACCAATGCGTTGAAGCTCCGCGCGGCCGGCATGAAGATCGTCAACGGCAGCGACACGGGGCAGACACGGTTCTTCATCGGCTGGGCGGGACAGTTGGAGTTCGAGCATTGGGTCCTGATGGGCCTGACGCCGTCGGAGGCGATCGTCGCGGCCACGCGCGATTCGGCCGAAGCCGCCCACCTCAACACCGGGATGGTGGCGGCGGGCAAGTCCGCCGACTTCATCGTCCTCGATGCCAATCCCCTCGAGAACATCGCCAACTCGCGAAAGATCAACAAGGTCTACCTCCGGGGCCAGGAAGTGGACCGTGCCGCGATGAAAGCCAAGTGGCAGGCGGCCTGGAACCGCGCGGCGAAGTAGTGCACATCTTGAGTCCGTCGTGAACGCGTCCTGGCGTCCTGGCACGGAACTCGGTCATACGCGCCGGCCGACGCGTGACGCCCAGCAGCCCGTGGTGAGCGTCTGGCGTTGCACCGAGACGGGCGAGGCGCCCCGCGGGCAAGGCGCGACGACCGAGAGAATACTGGACACATTTTGAGGGAGTCGCAACGCAGCGATGCGGGATGCCCCGCCCGGGAATTATGTGACGCATCACGCTTCCAGGGGACTAGGTCAACGGGAGTATTGCAGGAGCACGCAACCACAGTATGCAGCGCCGCTCGAATGCGGGATGCGCTGTCCCACGGCTGTTCAAGGAGGCGAGCGATGTCGAATGTAGACAGCGGCCGGAAGTTCGCGAGGTTTCTCACTCTCGCCGGACGCGTCGTGACTCTCGTCGGATGTGTCGTGCTCGCTGGGCGGGCGGTGGATGCGCAAACGATTCGGCCGTCGGTGACGGGCGTGGTGACCGACTCGTCGGGGGCGGTCATGCCGGGCGTGACCGTCGAGGTGGCGAGCCCCGCGTTGATAGAAAGACTGCGCACGACGGTGACCGACGCGAACGGCAGCTTCCGCATCATCGAGCTCGAGAGCGGAACCTACACGGTGACCTTTGCGCTCACGGGCTTCAGCATGGTGAAGCGGGAAGGGCTCGAGCTCACGGGCTCGATGATGGCGACCGTGAACGCGGAGTTGCGCGTGGGGGGCGTGGAAGAAACCATCACCGTCACCGGCGCCAGTCCGATTGTGGATGTCCAGAGCTCGAGGCAGACGCAGGTGATCAACAAGGAAATCCTGACCGACATGCCGATCGCCCGCACCGCCACCAGCATCGCGTCGATCCTGGTACCGGCCATGAACAACGGCCTTTCCGCGTACGGCGCGGTCGGCACGACCGGGCCCGAAACCGGCCGCCTGCAAATCGGCGGCGTGGGCGTGGGGTCGGGGACATCCGGGACGTCCCAATACCGGCCGGATACGATCCAGGCCGTCGAGATGGTGATCTCGAGCTTCGGCAATCTGGGTGAAGCCGAGGGGGGATCGCCAATCGTCAACATCATCCCGCGCGCCGGCGGTAACAACTTCGCTGGGACGTTCTACGTGGACGGTGCCAACGGCGGGCTGGCGAGCAACAACACCCGGGACCTGGTGGCAGCCGGCGTGATCCGCGCGCCCAACGAGCTGATCCACACATCACAGCTCAATCTCGGTGTCGGCGGCCCGATCAAGAAGGACCGGCTGTGGTACTTCGCGACCGCCAGGCACCAGACCGATGTGTCCTACGTCACCAACCTGTGGGCCAACAAGAACGCCGGCAATCCGAACGCCTGGACCTACGAGCCGGACCTCGATCGCCGCGCCACCAACGACAATTGGTACGGGAACGGCTCCGTCCGATTCACATGGCAGGCGTCGCAGCGCAACAAGCTCACCATCTTCTGGGACGAGCAACGCAAATGCGAACGCTGCGACACCATCAGCAGCAACAGCTCAACGATTGCTCCCGAGGCATCGTCGCCGGGCTACATTCCGGGAACGAGAAGATACTGGCGTGTGCAACAGCTCAATTGGTCGGCGCCGCTGACCAACAAGCTTCTGGTGGAGATGGGCATCGGATATCCGAACAGTCTCTACGGCGAACCGCCGACACCGGAGGGGCGGGCGCTGGTGCAGGTCAACGAACAGGGCGGGCTCATTCCTGGATTGACCTACCGCGCGCGCGACTTCAGCATCAATCGCGGCGGGCTGGTCAGATGGGTCGGCTCGATGTCCTACGTCACGGGCGCGCACAATCTCAAGATCGGGTTTGACGGCGAGCGGTTCTATCAGGTGCGCGCGTATTCGGCCCAACAGGATGGCTTCATCCAGTTCCGGTTCAACAACGGCGTGCCGAACCGCTTCACCATGGGCTACAACAACTGGCGCTATGAGCTCGTCGTGCCGCAGCAGGCCGTGTACATCCAGGATAGCTCGACCTTCGGGCGCCTGACGGTGCACACCGGCCTGCGGCTCGACGCCGTTCACAGCTACGCCCCCGAACAGAAGCTGTTCCAGCAGTCGTTCGTGGCGAAGGAGATCCTCTATCCCGAAACGGAGATTGTGAAGGGCTTCCTCGACCTCAGCCCGAGATTCGGTGCGGCCTACGATCTGCGGGGCGACGGGAAAACGTCCGTCAAGGTGAGCCTGGGCCGATATCTGGCGGCGGTGAATGCCGACGGCATCTATGCATCCACTGCTCCCGTGGCCTTGATTGGCGGAGGAGGCGCGAGGACCGCTCCGACGACCACGCGGTCGTGGACCGATCGAAACAGCAATTTCGTGCCGGACTGCGACCTGCTGAACAAAGCCACCAACGGCGAGTGCGGGCCCTGGGCGACCCAGAACTTCGGCGAGGTCCTCACCAGCGCCGTCGATCCCACCCTGACCGGGAACAACGGCGCGTGGTACCGCCGTCCTTACGATTGGGCGTTCGGCTTGTCGGTGCAGCACGAGCTGCGACCACGACTCTCGATCGAAGCCAGCTATAACCGGCGGTGGTGGGGCAATCGATCGGTCGTCGACAACCTGCTGGTCGGACCACAGGACTTCAATGGCTACAGCGTGCAGGCGCCGGTGGATTCACGGCTGCCGGGCGGCGGCGGCTACGTGATCAGCGATCTGCAGGATGTGACCAGCGCCAAATTTGGCGCCACCTCGAACCACGAAGTGTTCACGAGCAACTTCGGGAGGGACGTTCGATACTTTCATGCCGTCGACGTCAATGTTCGTGGCCAACTGCGCACCGTGACAATGCGATTGGCGACCACCACCGGCCGGCAGGTGACCGACACGTGCGAGCTGATCTATGACAGTCCGAGCCTGCGAAACTGTCACGTGGCGCTGCCGTTCCAGATGAACCTCAGCGCCCTGGTCGCTTACAACCTCCCGAAGGTCGATGTCCAGATCAGCGGTGTCGTGCGTAGCTCGCCCGGGAGTCAGATCGCGGCGAACCTGGTCTACACCAGTGCGCAGGTGGCGCAGACCCTGGGCCGGCCGCTCTCGGGCGGCACCGCCAACGTCACGATCAATCTGCTCAATCCGGACCAGATGTATCGCGACCGGATCAACCTCCTCGACCTGCGCTTCGCCAAGACGCTTCGCTTCAGAGAGAGGCGGGTCAACGTCGGGGTCGACATCTTCAACGCGTTCAACTCGAACGTCGTGCTGAACTCGAACAATACCTACGGATCCGCGTGGCTGACGCCGACGTCGGTGCAGGTCGCGCGCCAGATGCAATTGAGCGCCAAGTTCGACTTTTAGACTTGCAGAGGAGCGACCAGTGCTTGGGACAAGGCCGCGACCGCGCGTCTTCGCAATTGTGTTGATCGTCATCGTGATCGCCGTCTCAATCGCGCTGCGAAAGTTCATTCCGAATCAAACCACCAGGATGGCGGTCGGGGCTGTGGAGATCATCCTCATCGGGATTGTGTCTTTCGCATCGTTCGGTCGAGGCGCCGAACGGTGACGGCGGGCTGACCTGCCTGTGGATTTTCGGACCAGCGAAGCCTGAGAATGGCGCCCTCACAGCTATGAGGGCGCCATTGGGAACACCAGCGTCACTGAGAGCAGAGGCTGACCACCTCCCAACGCACCGTGCGCGCCGAGAGTAATCTCGGCGTCGCCTCGGCGATCTCGGTGATGTCGGTGGTTGTGCTCTCGGTGTGGTCTCTCTAACGTCCGCCCTGCGGCACGCCGCTGCCGTCGGTGATGCAGGGCACGCCGAGGCCGCCGCAGCCGCAGTACCGCTTGCACACCTCTGGCGGCTGGTAACCCGTGAGCGTCTTGCGGAACTCGGGATACATGGTGTGCGCGCCGCCGAGGACGGCGTCCTGTGGAAGGTTGTAGTAGCGCGTGAGCTCGTCCGTGAAGAGATTCCTGCCCGGCAGATAGTGTGGATAGATGTCGCCAGCCCCCGCCCGGGGCAGTTCGTCGATCGGTTCGCACGGGGCCGACAAGCCGTTGCCGAAGTTGGCGGTTGGATCGAGCTGCCAGACCCGACTCCGCACGTACGGCTCCGACAAATTCACCGGATCCTCGATCATCGCGCGCGCCGTCAGCAGATCGCCATGCCGCGTGAAGTGCATGGTCATCGTCGCCTGATCGCTCAGCGGAGCGCCGTTGCGCCGAATCATCCCCGCCTTGAGGTGGGTGGTGTATGTCGTCAGCGTATCGCCTTCCCACACGCCGGTCGTGAATCCGCCGGACGGGTGAGGCGCATTCGCACTGGGATGCGGCCGCCCGTCCATCCAGATGGTCGTGACGTCTCGATCCACCCAGCCGCCGATTCTCCAGGCGACCAGCCGGGCCGTGACCGGATCCAGCACGCGATCGATGGCCAGACCAAATGGACCCAACACGATGTAGAACGGCGAGAGGTAGCCGCATTGGTGTTCGGGCAGCGACACGGCGGAATATTGGAAGCTCAATCCGCGCGCTCGTCCCTCGGCATTGAGTGGCAGCCCCAGGTAATCGACCGGATCGGGACCAGGTCCGCTCTCCATATCGTCCTGGTTCGAGCGGCGGGCCCAATGCCCGCCGAGGTCGAACTGGGCGAAGGCCGGGGCGCTGACGAGCACCGCCAAGACGATGAATCCACTCAACCTGACGAGCTTCATGTCGCGAATCCTAAAAACGCATTGCAGAATTGAATTCCGGAACCACAAAGACACGAAGGACACAGGAACCTCTCGGCCTTCTTCGTGATCTTTGTGCCCTTTGTGGTTCATGGTCTAATTTCGCAACGTGCTCTCAAAGCAGTTTCTAAAACGCTGTTGCGAGTTCAACAACAGTCTTGTCTCTTGGACTGTTCCAGCGGACGAACCGTATTCGAAAGGAGTTCTCCGCGTGCTCAGCGTGCTCTGCGTTAGACCGTCGTGACACCTTCATCGAGCCGAGCAGGGTGTGGGCTCCCACTTCGCGCCATCGGCCTCGTGTTTGAACTGCAGCGCGGTGACGTACGCCACACGCAGGTACTTCGGGTCGTCCACCACACTGGTGATCGTGATCCACCGATCGCCGTTGCGTTCAGCGCCGACATCCCAGTACTCGGTGAGTGAGGCGCCGGCGCTGTAAGGAACGCCGTTCTTGCGCAGATAGCCGGGACGCGCGTTCTTCGTCACGACTTTCAGCGAACCGCTCTGCGGGCCTCCCGTCGCTCCTCGCAGCACTTCTCCCGACGCCGAACCTCGCCCTCCCCGTGCACGCTCCCATTCGGCAACCGACTCACCCTGCCAACCTGCCGGTCCGCCCTGGGGCTTCCAGCCGTCGAAGTGAAGCAATCGAGTCTGCATGCCGGCGTCAGTCTCCACTTTCAAGGTGCGGTCGTCTTGCCACGTGACGCGCAAGCGGGTCGGAACCGCCATGATCGCCGGCGCGCCGTAGGCTCGACACTGCTCGCCAGCGGCTTCGTCTTTCGCGGGGTCCCAGGCATCGCCCACCTTTTTCGCCTCGAGCGTGATCGGCACACTCTCGTAGTCGCCTCTGGCGGGCGTGACCATGCGCCAGCGCCAGTCTTGCGTCACGACCGACACCCAGTAGCCGGTCAGATCGATTGGCGCCGCAGATCGCGCGGTTGCGGAGGCGGCAGCGCCCCGCTGCTGCGCGGCGCCAAGAGCGTGAAGCCCCACCGCTTGCGTCACGATCAACAGAACTGCCAAAAGAGACAGCGACATCGTGCCGTGGGGCTCCCTGAATGCCCGGCCGACCTGTCGGCGGAACCGCCGAGAGCCCCCGTGATCACCAACCGACATTGGGTTGTCGGCTCGGTGAACTCGGCGTGCTCCGTGGTCAGTTTCAGACTGGTGCGCCCAGTCCTGGAAGAAGTTCACGCGAAATCTCTACCTTTTCGGCCGGGACGTGAGGCTCTCGAACACCGCCTCGACAAACATGTCCGTCGTCCACGATCCGGTTTCGGCGCCGTATCGCGTCTTGAACCCTTGCGCCGGATCCGCCGCCTTCACCTGCTGCAAGGTCATCCCTTTGCTGATCAGATCCTGAACCCTGTCGCGCATGATCAGCACCACACTTCGGTACTCCACGAGGTCGTAAAAGTCGCAGACAAAGCCGTGGCCGGGCACCACGTAGGTCCGATCTTCCTGAAACGCCAGTGGAAAGGGCGGGACGGTCATCTCGACGATCCGGTTGAGCGCGTCGATTTCTCCGTCGATGCCGCCGCCTTTCGCGACGTCGATCACCGGAAAGCGGGTGGTATCGAGAATGTCGCCCGTCACGATCACGTCGGCGCGGTGGAAAAACACCACGCTGTCGCCGTCGGAATGCGCGGCGGGCATGTGAATGACCTGGATGGAGTCGCCGTTGAGCGCCATCGGATAGCCCCTGCCCGCATAGGTCTTCGTGGGCCACAACGCCTCGACCGCACTGTCTCGGCCGGCCGGCGCGCTCATTCTCCTGAGCACGTTCTCGTGCGCAAGCACACTCGCCGCACCGCCGTTGGTGTACACGTCCTCGCTGAAACCGGCGCTGCCCGTATTGCCCAGGATGGTCTTCCCGGCCCTGGCCAGCTTCTCGTTCCCGCCGGCATGGTCGGCGTCAGCGCTGGTGTCGATGATGTAGCGGACAGATCCATCCGTGAGCCGCTTCACGGCGGCCATCACCTGGTCGGACAGCTGCCGAGATCCCGTGTCCACGACAATGGCGCCGATCGGTCCGACTTGAACGGCGATGTTCGCACCGGCCCCGGCAATCACGTAGAAATTCGCCCGGACCTGAATCACTTCCAGGTCGCCGCCGCCCGCCTGCGGTGCTTGAGCGTGCAAGACCACCGGCATCGCGCCCGGGATGACGCGCGCCGCGAGCGCAGCGCCGGCGATCAGAACCGCTGCGGCGATCCACCGGACGGTCATCCCACGCTGTCGCGTTCGTCGCATCATCGCTCTACACAACTCGACCACGTGTCGCCTAATGCCTTTCGGAAATTCGCTGCATTGACGAAATGACTGGAAAATGGGCCGCGAAGCGAACGTTGCGAGCGCCGCGAGCCATGCGACAGACGGGAAACCGCGTACGGAGGGCCGAGTCCGGCGCAGCTCGCGGAGCTGCGCCGCTGTGCACCAGACCCGGAGAAGCGGTTTCCCGCGGCGTCGAGCTGTTCGCGAAGCGATTCATTTTCCGGTCATGGTGGCGTGTGAATTTCCGAAGACCTTACGTCTAGTTCGGGCTGCTCAGAATGCCTTCCATGCCGTAGTTTCCCTCGTGACACGCGTACTCGAACATCTGGTAGCTGTCATCCTTCTGCCACGGCAGCAGCACTGTCCATCGTCTGGTCCACATCGTCGGGTCGTCGATCGTGGCCTCGTAGTTGATCGTCTTGTCGCCGACGCGGGTGAAACGCTCGATCAGGTGCAGACTCCCTTGCGGGATGCCGCGGAATTCCTGCTTGTCGCTAAAGTTCGTGGTGTCGACAACGAGCGTGTTCCCCTCCCAGTGGCCCCGTGAGTCTCCATTCCACTGACGGATCTTCTTGTCGAGGTGCGGACGGCCGTCGAGCGGGATCATCCGACGATCGAACTGTTCGTACTGCAGCACTACGTAGTCGGGAGCTTGAAAGATCTGGGTGCCGCTGTTGTAGTTTTGAGGAAACCTCGGCATCACCCGCGAGATGCATCGCGTATAGCTGTCCAGCTGATCGGCCCATTTCACGGCGCCCTGGTCGCCGCGCCGGTTACGGATCTGCGCGACCAGCCGTTGTCCCTCCTCGGTGAGCGGAGGCACCTTCCCATCCTGCGGATCGACAACCAGTGAGGTGCGGTTATTCGACACCGGCTTTCGTCCGTACCAGACTTCGTTGTAGGCACGGGCAAGGTCGGCCTGGGCGCCTCCATCGCGGCGATCGGCATTCAGGTTTTCGAGCGCCTTCCGCTCCAGTTGAGCCGCCTCCTCGGCGGCCAACACATCTCGTCCGGCGAACTCGGCGGGCCGCTCCAAAGGAGTCACGCTTTGGAAGTCCCAGATGCCCCGCAGGTCCGGATGCCCCCACGGTGTGCGAACGGGCGTCCAGGTGCTCTTCGCCGCCTGAGTCTGCCTCGGCGCCGCCGGTGTCTTTGTCGAAGACGTTTGCGATTGGCCGGCCAGAGATACGGAGGTCACGGCGAATCCGATTGTGACCGCCATCGCGCCGCCTGAAACGAGTTTTTGCCGACCCATCACGATCCTCCACTCTCTTGGTTGACTACTTCAACTTCCTCGACAAATCCGTGTAGACCAACGTCACAAACCGATCGGGCGTGATGGCGCCACCCATGCGGCCCTGGTCAAAGTCCGACGTCGGCTTCGAAGCGACGACCTGCTCCACCGTTTTCCCGCCGCGAATGGCCTTCGCCACTCGATCGCGCACGGCGGCGAACATCTCCAACTGCTGCTGGATTTCCTTGAACCCGATGATGGGCCCGAGGTGGCCCGGAATGATCTTGGTGTCGGCGTTGGCGACCTTCATCACCTGGCGTCCGGCCGCCATCATGCCGTCGACCGAACCGCCATCGTCGACACCGATGTTCGGATAACGCAGCGACGCCGGCACATCCCCAACGTGCATGACATTGGCATGGCGGAAATAGATGATCGAGTCGCCGTCGGTGTGCGCCGGCTCGGGGTGATAGATCTCGATCTCCTCGCCGTTGAAGTGCAGGGTCAGGCGATCGCTGTAGGTCACGAGCGGCAGCGCGGCGGCGGGCCCGCCGCCCCGGAATGCGGCCATCCGGTTTCGCATGTTCTCATGAGAAACGATCACCGCACCCAGCCTGGCCATCGCTTCGTTGCCGCCGGTGTGATCCCCATGAAGGTGCGTGTTGACGATGTAGCGAATCGGCTGGGGCCCGATCCTGGCCAGCGCATCCATGATCTTCTGGTGCATCGGCCCGTACATCGAATCCACCAGAAACATCCCATCGCTGCCGACCGACGCGACGATGTTGCCCTGCGCGGCGCCACCCATCAACACGTACAGCCCGTCCGAAATCTTTTCCGTCCGCACCTCGATCGCCGCGAAATCGATGTTCTGCGCCCGAAGGGGTGCGAGAGTACCGGCCAGCATCAGCGCGGCCGCCACGAGGAGTGTCATCAGCCCCTGGTGAAAGTCTGGCGTCGCACCGAGGCGGGCGAGGCGCCCCGCGGGCAGGGCGCGACCCCGCGGGCCCCGACGCGCGTTTCCCAGCGCGTTGGGGTGCGGCCGACCGGGAATACCGGGGTTATTTGACAGACCTCTGCGCATTGGCGGGCTCTCCCTCGAATCCCGATCAGTCAAGATGGTGCGGCGGCTCGGCCGGTTCGTTTCCATGCCAGTACAGTGCAGTATAGACACCATCGGCCGCGCGGCTCTCACTTTCCTCGAGAATCATTTCGTACTGATGTATCTTGAATGCCCAGGCGCTGCAGATGAAGAGATTTTCGCGAACAGGCTCCCGGGCGCAATACCCGTTGGCAACGATCGCCGCGTACGGTCCGAACAATACCCTGGCAACCAAGCTTGTCGTGTCGGTGATCGAACGACCCGGACAGCCCGATCCCTTCGCCATGCAGACATGGACGTCGGAAACGATCGATCCACGTCATGATCCGACGATTGCTGCCGACGTCGCTCGTTTCGTCGAGGAGCATGGCGCCAGGCAGACCGTCGGCGCGAACCAAATCATCGGTTGTCCGCACGAGGAGGGAATCGACTACCCGATGGGCCGGACCTGCCCGCGCTGCCCGTTCTGGGCGGACATCGACCGATTCACGTACGAACCGATCATGGCGCCAGAGCCGACCCTGACGCCCGCGGAGGTCCTGGCGGATCTGTCGTCCGACGACGAGGCCGACGCTCCGCTCGAAGCGCTGGAGTCGGCCGACGGTCATCGGACTGCGCTCGTCGAGCCGTTGCTGCGCGCGATCGAGGGTGGCCTCGCGCATCCAACGACCGCCTCGCCGGATGAAGCGTCGCTCTTTTCTTATGCGCTGTACCTTCTCGCCAAGTGGCGTGAGCCTCGCGCATACCCATACGTGGTCCGATGGTTATCGATGCCCGGCGAGGCGCCATTCGACATTGCCGGAGATATCGTGACCCAGGATGGTGCACGCATCCTGGCTGCGGTCTGCGACGGAGATCTCGAGCCGATCAAGTCGTTGATCGTCGATCGGCGCGCGAACGAGTACGGCCGCGACGCGGCCGTGACCGCGCTCGCCCTGCTCGCCGCATGGGCAGAGGTGCCGCGTAACACCATCCTCGCCGTGTTTCAGTGGCTGGCGCGGGAGGGACTCGAGCGTGAGCCGAGCCAGGCGTGGGTTGGCTTGGCCTGCGCGTGCGCCGACATCGAAGCGGTCGAGCTGTTCCCCGAGCTTCGCCGTGCGTACGCCGATGGGCTCATCGATCCGATGGCCGTGCACGCGTCCGAACTGGACGAGGTCGAGGCGGAGCCTCGGGGCCGCACGCTCGACAAGACTCGAGATCGATGGCCGCCGATTGACGACGTCGTCGAGGCGACCGCCTGGTGGTCACGCGTCGAGGACGAGGATGCCGGCATGCCGCAGGAGCCCTATCGAGCGCCGCCAAAAGTCGGACGCAATGAGCCGTGTCCGTGCGGCAGCGGCAAGAAATTCAAGACGTGTTGTTTGGTTTGAATGTCACGGCCTTCGCGCGACTGAATCAAGCACCAGGCCCGCGAAGCGATGAGGGGTGCCGGCGACCTGGCAACGTCATCAGATGGCACGTTCGCGCCGTGGGCGGATTTCGACATCTGCCGGATCGGTTTTCCGACAATCGCCTGCTGGCCCGGCGTCCCTCAACTTGTGCAGCCCGGCTGTCCAGCGGATGTACTCTCTGGAAACGTAGTGGTACTCTGCTTGCATCTCGCTGGCACGACTGGAGCCGTCTGCTCAACGGCCGAAAAGGTTCGGGCTGATCGCCAAAAAGTACAAACACAGGCACTCGCGGCCGTTGGAACAGGGACGGCTCGCTTTGAGACACTTAGGTGCAGACGAACATGAGAACCACGCTTCATAGACTTGTCGTCACCCTCGGCCTCGTCGGCGGCCTGACGGTGCTGTCGCCGAGCGCACAAGAGGTTCCTGATCCCGCGCAAGCGGCTCCGACACAACAGCCGCAGGTGTTTCGAAGTGCTGCGGACATCGTCACCATCCAGGCATCGGTGCGCGACGCTCGTGGACGTATCGTCAGCAACCTCATGCAGAACGACTTCGAGGTACGCGACAACGGACAGGTGCGCCCGATTCTGTCGCTTCGGTCCGATCGCCAGTCGCCGATCAGCCTGGCGATTCTGGTCGACATGAGCGGCAGCATGCAGATCGGCCCGAAAATCGCCATGGCCCGGCAGGCGTACGACTCGATCATGTCGCAGCTCCGTCAGGATCAGGACGAAGTCGCGTTGTTCACATTCGACGAAAAACTCCACCAACGCCGGGACTTCACCCACGACATCGCGACGCTGAAAGGCGCTCTCGCGGACTTCGCGCCGTTTGGCTCGACGTCCTTGTTCGACGCGACCGCGGAGGCGGCGCGGCGGCTCGCGGCCCGGTCTGCGACCCACAAGGCCATCGTGGTGCTCACCGACGGCATCGACACCAGCAGCACCATGACGGCGACTCAGGTGTCAGGACTCGCCAGCTCAATCGACGTGCCGGTATTCGTTGTCACGACCGTGCCGTCCATGGGACAGCGGCTCGCCTTGGAATTCTCCGAACGCTCGGCACCCTCGCACGTGGCAGACCTGCGCGATCTGGCGGAGTGGACCGGCGGCCAGCTCGTGTTCGCCAGCACGTTCGTGGAAACCGCGCTCGCGTCGTCGAGCCTGATCGACGAACTGCGCCAGCAGTACGTCCTCGCGATCGAAGCCGCAAGCGGCGGCGAGTGGCGCCGGCTCGACGTTCGGGTCAGACGGGCCTCGACGATTGTCAAAGCACGCAGCGGGTATTTCCCCGGGTAGCTCCGTCACATCGGTCATGTCGGGGACGCGGGCCTGAGAGCGGTCGTATCCTCGGGCTCTGCGGCGGGCGCCTCGCCCACCTCGACCCCGCAATGACAGCTTTGGTTCCCCAAGGCCCCACCTTGATCAGCGCACCACAGCGGCGGATGTGTTCCGCGTAACATACGGGGAATGGAAGTTCGCCTGCTGCCAAATTCTCGGCGTCCGGGGGTGGGTCTCGGACCCAAACGCGAAGGGACGCGGCCGCTCCTGCCGCAGCACGCCCGCCACTGTCCGGTCCTCGAGGCGGGTAGCTCGCTCGGTTTCATGGTCTATGCGCCGCTCGAGGCGAAGGAGTCGCTCTACATCGAACACGAGGGGGACGGACGCTACAAGTTCGTCTATTACCTGCAGACGCAAGACGGGAAGCGGACACCGCTGTTCCAGGTCACGATGAGTCTGTCTGTCGGCGGCGTCGGCATGGTGAAGGAAGAGGTGACGTTTGTCGGCGCTCCGATGCTGTCGCGCGAGGCGGCGCTCGGCGTGGCGCGGGTGTTCCTCGTCCCCGAGGACATGGGAACGCCGCCAGGCGCGATCGCGCTGCGCGGCGCCACGAACTTCCAGACCCCGTCAGGCTGGGACACCGTCTACACGCCAATCTTCAACATGATCGAGCGACCGGTAGCGCCGATGATGGTGGTCCGCGTCGAGACCGACTGGTATGCCCACGACACTGAATTCCGTTACGTGCTTCAGGCGGGCGAGGGAATCACGGTCGAGCACAGCATTCCGATCGGACAGGTGTTGTTCGTGCCGCGCGAGGAAATCACCATGCGCGCCGGCACGGCCGACGAACTGAAGAAATTTGAGGAGTCGCGGCAGGAATTCAATCGCCACAAAGCGGCCACCGTGCAGACGACCTCGTATGGCCTCGCCTTCAGCCCGCAGTACTTGCGTGAGAGCCGGACCAGGAAGTCCGAAGAGTAGAACCACGAAGGATATCGAGAACACGAAGGCTGTTGTTCTCGATTCTTGAAAACCCGCAAAAAAACGAAGGGCCCGCAGAACTCAGGGCGCTCCCTGATACTCTGCGGGCTCAGTTCCGTGACCTTGGCCGCCGAGAACTCTGACAGCTCGAACCTATGGATCCAAGCGGGCTATAGGTCCAATCGGCCAGTGCTCGCTCCGAGACTTTCGATCTCCGCGCCGGCAAGATGTGCCATCGCAAGCAACAGGTTCGCGGTCGGCTCGTCCTTCTTGGCCACGACGTGACGATTGCCTTTCAGTCGGCCGTGCGCGCCGCCGACCAGCACGGCCGGAGGATTGCTGCGGTCGTGGAGGTTGCCGTTGCTCATCCCGCTGCCCCAGTAGAGCAGGGAGTGGTCCAGCAGGGTCCCATCGCCGTCGCGCGTGGTCTTCAGCTTTTCCAGGAACTGGCTGAACTTGACGATTTGATACGTCCCGATCTTCGCGTACTTGGCCAGTTTCTCGGTGTCGTTGCCGTGGTGCGAGATGCTGTGGTGCGTTTCGGGGATGCCGATGTGCGCGTAGCCGCGGTCGCTCGCTTCGTGGCCGATGGCGAACGTGAAGACGCGACTGATGTCGCCCTGCAGCGCGAGGTGCATCAGGTCGTAGGTGATCGTCATGTGATCGTCGAACGCCTCGGGCAATCCGACCGGCGCCTCCGGATTCCCGGTGATGCTGCCGAGCCGGCTTTCGAACCGATCGAGCTGCTGCTCCACCTGGCGGATGTTGCTGAGATACTCGTCGAGAATGGCGCGGTCGGGGCCGCCCAGGGTCCGCCGCAGCTTCGCCGTTTCCTGCGTGACCGAGTCGAGCAGGCTCTGCTTCTCCTTCAGACGCGCCGCGCGCTGCTCAGTCGAGCCGGTCTCGCCGAACATCCGCTCGAAGGTGACGCGCGGATTGATGCCCACCGGCAGCGGGCTCGTGTCGTCCCGCCAGGACAGCGCGTTGAAAAAGGTGCAGGGAAAGCCGTCGCAGGCGCCCACCGCGGTCCCCATGTCCTCGGTGCCGACCTCAATCGAGCGCAGCGGCGTATCGCCCGCAACCTTGTCGGCGATGTACTGCTCGACTGTTTTCTTCGACTGGATCTTTCCGAAGGCGTCGCCGGTACCCTCTCGTGTGCCGACGGGCCCGACGCCGTTGAGAAACGCCGAGCTCGCGCCAAGATGCACCGACGCACCCCACGGCGCCTTCATCTTGCTGACCGTGACCAGTTGATCGCGGAACGGCTCGAGCGGCTGCATCACCGGCTTGAACTGGAAGTTGGCGCCTTCGACGTCGGGGTGCCAGGTGTCAGGGAACACACCGTTGGGCATGTAAATCGCCCCAAACCGGAACGGCGAGCTTGCCGCCGTCTTCGACTGTGCGGTGAGAGCCGGCACCATCGCCTCGAGCATGGGGAGCGCGACCGCGGCACCGACGGTGCCGCGCAGGAACGTGCGGCGGGACAGATGCTTCTTGGTGATGATCATGGCTATGGCTGCTCCACTTGTGCTCGGGTGACGCTGTTGACGGTTTCGGCCGGCTCCAGTTTGGTGCGCATCTGGAACGGCGCGCTCTCGACGATGCCCATGACAATTGACGCGAAACGATAGTCGTTCTGCGCCGCCTTCTTCACGATGCGCCGAACGACCGGCATGTCGGCCGCTTCGACGCCGCGGCCCAGGGCGTAGGTCAGGATCCGCTCGGTCAGGGTCGACACGAACGCGTCAGGCCGGCTCAGGATGGCCTCGCGCAGCGCCGCAGGCCCATCGACCTTGCGCCCGTCCGCCAACACGCCGGCGGTGTCGAGCGGCGCCCCATCGACGCCCTTGTCGCGCCACTGCCCGACCGAATTGAAATTCTCGAGCGCAAAACCCGGCGGATCGATGATGCGATGGCAGGACGTGCAGGGCGCGTTCTTGCGATGCAGCTCCAGCTGTTCCCGGACCGTCTTGGGCGCAGTGGTCGCACCCTTGGCGCTTTCCTCGAGGGTCGGCACGTCGGGCGGCGGCGGCGTCGGCGGCGTGTTGAGGAACGTGGTCAGGATGAACTTGCCGCGAAACACGGGCGAGGTTCTGGTCGCCACCGAGGTCAGCGACAGAATACTGCCCTGGCCCAGCAACCCGCGCCGGTTGGGATCGGTCAACTTCACCTGGCGGAAGCGCTCGCCGTAGACGCCGGGGATGCCGTAGTGCTTGGACAGCCGCTCGTTCAGGAACGTGTAGTCGGCGCTCAATAGTTCCAGCGCGCTGCGGTTCTCGCGCATGATGTGCGCGAAGAACAGCTCGGTCTCGCGGCGGAACGCCTTCCGGGTGTTGTCGTCGAAATCGGGGAACAGCAGCAGATCCGGCGAGACCTTCGATTCCAGGTTGCGCAGCTGCAGCCATTGACCGGTGAAATTGCTGACCAGGGCATCGGCGCGGTCGTCCGCAATCATGCGGCGCACCTGCGTGGCGAGCATGCCCGGCTCTCGAAGGCGGCCGGCCGCGGCAATCGTCAGCAGCTTCTCGTCCGGAATGCTGCTCCAGAGAAAGAACGACAGGCGTGACGCGAGTTCCAGGTCGCTGACGGCATGCGCGGCGCCCGGCCGGATGGCGGCTGGGTCGCGTTCGATTCGATACAGGAACGACGGGCTCGACAGGATGCGCGCCACCCCGCCGCGAATGCCGGCGTCGAAGTCGCGGCCGTTCTCACGCGTCTGCTTGTAGAACGCGATCGGCGCCTCGACGTCGGCCGCCGTCACGGGCCGCCGGTAGGCGCGCCTCGCGAGATTCGCGAGAATCTTCTCCGCGCACAGAGGCTCTTCAGCGGCCGATGCCGGCCGGCACACGAACAGGCGCTCACGGCTTGGCGTGTTGCTGATGCCTTTCACGTTGTAAGGGCCTTCGACGCCGACGGTCTTCAACCGCGGCAGGCCGGCAATCATGTGGACTTCCTGACTGTCGCGCAGCGAGGGCTGCCAGACATCCTGCCGCTCGAACGGTCTCTCTTTCCACGTGAAACCCACTTCGTGGGGACCCGCGGTGACGGGGACGCGACCAGTCATCCGCGCGTCGATCAACACGCGCGCCTCGTTCATGTCCTTCGCCTGGACCTCGTGATCCTTGAGCCCGCCGACCTGCGCGGTATACACCTCGGCACCGTCAATCGTGATGATGAAGGTGTGCGGCTGGTCGTTCCCCTCCACGCCGGCATACCCTTCTTCCACGCCCCTGACCAGACGTCCGGAGAGCTTGTACTCCCCATCAGCCGGAAACACATGCCGGATCACGGTGCCGCCGCGCGTCCCGAGGGGCAGGCCGTCGATATGTCGAAACTGGGTAAACTCCCGGCCGATTGAGTACTCTGTCGTCCCAGGCCGCACGTCCCGGTCGCCCACGGCCATGGCGCTGATGCGCTGCGCCACGGCAACGTATCGCTCGAGCAGCAGTGGCGACGTTTTCAAGGAGGCGGCAATGTTGTCGAATCCATAGTTGGCGCCGTCGCTCGGCAGCAACTCGCTGAAGTCGATATCGAGCGCCAGCAGATCGCGAATCACGTTGGCGTATTCGCTGCGATTCAACCGGTGCACCACGTATCGGCCGGGCGTGTTGCGCCCTTCCCAGGCACGATCGAGCGACCCCGAGAGCCAGTTCGTGAAGCCCACGTACTCGCCCTCGGTCGGATGCGGCACGCCCTGGGGCGGCATCGCACGCGCGCCAAGCTTGCGAAGCACCCGCTCCCAGGTTTCGGCCTGCGGCAGCACATCGTCGAGACTGGCCGACTCGAGGTTCACCGGCGCGTCGGGGGGCGACGCCGTGCGGCTGTTATGGCAGCCTACACAGTTCTTGTTCAGCCACGCACGATACTTGGTGGCCTCAGCCGCCAGCGCAGGAGATTGCGGATTCCCGACTGCCGCCGTCGCTTGGGCTCGATTCACCGCCGGTTCCGCGCGAGGGCGGGGCGACTGGCCTTGAGACAACGGGCGCGTGCCGTTCCCTGTCTGCCCCAACACGACCGCCGTACCGACCCAGACGAGCGCGGCGCCCGTCAGCAGCCTGTTCATGGCGCCCCCACGTCGTCGGACTTCTCGCCGTCTTTGTTCTTATCCTTGTCGGGCGCCGGCGGCACGGGGGCGGGGTCATTCGGCCCCAGATGCATCAGTTCCCGCACGGCCGCGATGACCGCCTCGCGCGTGTCCCGCTTCGGCTTGTACGTGTCCGGATCGTTGTTGTTGCCCGGCGGTGGCGGCGGCTCCGGCTTTTCAGCCAGGAGCAGCGGCGTGAGGTTGTCCTTGTTGGTGGCGTCCAGCTTCGCGCCCGCCCCGGCCAACGAGCGGATGATCTCGACTTGTCGCGCCTGCACCGCCTGATGCAGCGGCGTCGCTCCGTCCGGCGCTTTGACGTTCGGGTCCGCCCCGGCTGCCAACAGCACCTTGATCGCGTCGGCCGGCTCACGATTCGACGCCTCGCGGAACGGCGGCGGGCCGAGACGACCGAATCCCGGGCCAGCAGCGAACGCCGCGCCCCGACCGCCTGTCATGGCCACCATCAGGGGAGTCTTGCCCACGTTGGGGTTCCCGCGGCCTCCGGCTCCTTCTTTCTTCTCTTTCTTGACCTCGGTCGGACTCCATTCGACTTTGGCGCCGTGCGCCATCATCAGCTTCAGCACCTCGACGTCAGATGCCTGCGCCGCCCGATAGAACGGCGAGGCGTTCTGTTCCGGGTCGCAGCAGAGCGTCGTGGAGTGCAACTGGCCGACGAACGCCTTGTTCGCATCCGCGCCGCGATCCAATAGCTTCTTGACGAGGTCAAGCGCGGTCAACTTGTTCTGGAACGTCGAGCGCAGTCTCGACCCATCGTGAGCGCGCATGTCCGTCGTCGCATCGTGCATGTCGACCGCGAAGTACAACGAGCCGTCGTTCGGGTCGGCGCCGAGTTCGACGAGCTTGTACGCGAGGTCGAGACGATCGTTGACAATGGCGATCATCGTCGCCGTGAGACCGTCGCCGTTGGTCAGCTTCGGATCCGCGCCGCTCTTGACGAGGGCCTCAACCGCTTCCTCGTGCCCGTTGCGCGAGGCAAACATCAAGGCGGTGAACCCGCCAGTCGGATGATCGGCGTGCTTGCGCTCGTCGATGCCGGTGAGGTGCGCCTTGCGATTCGGATCCGCGCCCGCCCCGAGCAGCACCTTGATGACGTCCGCATGGCCTTCAGACGCCGCCCACATCAGCGCCGTCTGTTGCTGGTAGCTGTCGGCCGCATTGACGTTCGCGCCCGCAGTGAGCAGCAGTTGCACGGCGTCGAGATGGCCGGTGCGGGAGGCGGCCATCAACGGCGTTTCACCGTCCGGATGCCTCAACGCGGGGTCGGCCCCTGCCTTCAACAGTGCCGCGATGAGCGGCGCATCACCGGAGCGGCTCGCCTGAAGCAGCGGCGTGATGCCGTAATGATTTGGCGTATTCACGGGAGCAACCGCCGCGATGAGCGCGCGCGCCATCTCGAGGTTGGAATGGTATGCCGCCCACAACAGCGCCGTTGATCCATCGCGCGCGGACTCGTTCACATTCGCGCGGCTCGAAAGCAGCGTGCGGACCGCCTGCAGGTCATCGTCCTTCGCAGCCACCACCAGCGGAGGATCGCCCGCGGCGTGTCCGATGATGACAGGAAACAGGATGACGACTGGCAACAGCGATGTCAGCAGCCATTTGAAAATCTGTCGGGTGCGCATCTTGACCCCACCTCTTGGAATTCGACGGACAGCGAGCAGACGACCACGGAAACTCGACCTGGGCGCCGGCAAACGCAGGCCTGCGTACGCGGACTTGCATCCGGCCCAATTCCGATCAGGGGGATATTACACCGTTCGTTGGCGTCGTAGTGAAAGATAGTTGCCCTGATCGCCTCACTGATTTTAGGGGGATCGGCAGCCCCGATACCCTCAAATCGCCGTCAAATCGGAGTCATTGGCTGAGGTTGATGGTCAAGGCAGAGGTGGAGCGGCGGGCGGCAGCGCCGCGCCCAAGAAATCTAGGAGGGCGCCGGCCGTCTCCTGCGGGCGCTCCTCCATGACCCAGTGCCCCGTGTCCGGCAGGATGACAGACGCCGCGTGCGAGGCGACCAATTTCACCTGCCTTGCCAGGGCGCTCCCGTTCGCCTTGTCGCCGCCGATTGAAAGAACCGGCATCTCGAGCATCGTTCGAGATAGCTGCGCGAAGTCCTTTGCGGCTTGCGGAAACGACACGAAATACGCCCACGCCGCACGCATGCGCCCCGGGCGCGCGTATGCGGCCGTATAGGCCTGCCGATCCGCTTCGGGAATCGACCGCTGGCTGTCGGCCGCGAAGTCGTTCCAGAAATGCTCGAAATAGGTCCGCTCGCGACCTTTGACCAGGGCTTCCGGCGTCGGACCGTTGAAGCGAAAGTGCCAGATGGCTGGATTGTTGTAGATCGACTCCCAGCCGTCCACGCCCGGCAGGAACGCGTCCATGAGCACCAGTTTCTCCACCTCGGCCGGGAACTGCGCGGCGTAGGCGTACGCGACCATCAACCCGATGTCGTGCCCCACCACTCTCGCGTTCTCGATCCCCAGTCCTTTCACCAGCGCGTGCACCCGGCGCGCCGCCCGCGTCATGTCCAATCCGTCCTTGGGAATGCCCGATCCGCCGATACCCGGCAGGTCGGGGGCAATGACCGTGAACGCCGACGCGAGTTGCGGAATCAGCGGCCGCCACATCCGCGACGTCTCGGCGTATCCGTGCAACAACACGACCGCCGGGCCACTGCCGGCGGCGAGGTACTGAAGCGCTACTCCGTCTGCCTCCGCGCTCCGCACGGCAATCCCCTCGATCGATTTCGGCGTCATCACCTCTCCTTAGGACCCCGCGTCGGTCTCATCGCGCCGCGGACAGACGCGCGTTGATCCAGCCGGCGATGTCCGCCATCACGACCTCCTTGTCGAGATCGTTGAGCAGATCGTGAAAGTGCCCCTCGTAGAGCTTCAGCGTCTTGTCCGTGGAGCCGGCCGTGTCGTAAAAAAGCTGACTGCCGCTCGGCCTGGTGGCCTTGTCCTCTGTGCCGTGAAGAATGAGCACCGGCAGCGTGATGCGTGGAAACTCGGTCTTCAGCCGCTCGTCGGCGCGAACCATCGCCGCCACGGTCTGCGTCGGTTGCGTCTCGTGGGCGATGAGCGGGTCGGCGTTCATCGCGGCGACCACCTTCGGATCACGAGAGAAATCCTCGTTCTTGAGGCGCAGTACGTGGGCATGGGGTGCGATGTGACTGAGGCCCTTCAGGACGGCGAGCGCGAAGTCTGGCGCGGGCACCTGGAAGGCGAAGCTCTCGCAGATCAATCCCGCGAGCTCCGCCTGATGGTCGATGGTGTAGGCGCACGCGACCACTCCCCCGGCGCTGTGACCGAGCAGGAATGCCGGAACGCCCGGTTCCCGCGATTTCGCCAGGGTCACGAACCCGGCCACGTCGCTGACATAGTCCTCGAACTGCTGAACATAGAAGCGCTCGCCATCCGACTTGCCGCGGCCCCGCAGGTCCAACGCGTACACGGCGAGACCGTCGGCCACGAATTGCTCGGCGACCCACGCATAGTACGCACTGTGGGAGTTGAAGCCGGGAACGATGACGACCACGCCGCGGGGCGTGCCGGCCGGACGCCACCACCGGAAGAAAATGTTCAGCCCGCCCGCGCTTTCAAACGTCCCGTCTCCCGTGATAGTCGTCGCTCCCTGCGCCATTGACAGTCTCCTCTTTCCACAAATTATCCAAGCCGCCGACGAACATCACCAGTTCGTCGATCGCCGCGTCGTGAGCGGGCGCCCGCGCGCTGCCCACGAGTGCGTCGCGAGTCGCACCGCTCAGATCCAGCGCCGCGGACAACGCACGCACGGTCTCGACATGGGGCCTTCGTCGTTCGCCGCGCTCCAGCGCGCTGACGGCATGCACCGACAGGCCCGCAATCGTCGCGAGCTCCTCATGAGTGAAGCCCGCGGCTTCGCGAAGCTCTTTCAGGTGCGCGGCAAATGACCCGGGGGCGCCACGTTTCATGGGCAGTTCATCTTACTGCCGTGCTTGCACGGGCGTCGTACGAGTGTTGTGCGGGCGCTGTCGGTGGTCGCCCACCTCCTCCCGCGCCACACTCTTTCATGACGGCGATCTGCCGGTTCGTCGGATCGGTCTGGAGTTCGGGAGGAGGATTTGTGAAGGGAGCGCGAAGTCGAGCCGCTCGCGCGGAACGCACCGAGCACGTGGACGTGCGCGTGATTGCGGCCACCAACCGAGCGGCGTCAGTTCGTGGACGCGGGACAATCGAGTGCGAGACCTTTGGCGTGCGCTCGAGCTGTCGACGATCAAGCGACAGGCCGCCAAGCTGATGGGCATCAGCCCTCGAGCGCTCTCCCACTATCTGGCCGAATATCCATTCGTCGATCAGCACCGAGCACAACCATGACGTGCGCGGAGGCGGCATGAGACGCCGCACTAGATCGATGGCAGCGTGAACGGATGCGGCTCGCGCGGGCCTGGCTGCGCTCCGCGCCACGTGCGCGGCATGTATCCGTGCACGCGCCGGAGAGGAGAAAGTCAGCGCGGGCCCGCCCACTCCAGCACGACCAACAGCGGCCGGTGATCGGAGGCCACGGGCTCGTCGATGATTCTCGATTCGATGACGCGCCAGGTCGCGGCGGGTCGAATCAGCACGTAGTCGACGCGTAGGCGCGGTCGTCCGCTCGGGGAGATCGGCGACGGATCGGCGGCGGGCGGATTGGTCCAGCGTTGGTCGAACAGGTCCATGACCTCCGTGCTCGGTCGGGAGTTGAGGTCGCCGGCGAGGATCGTCGCCTGGCCATCCTCACGCACCAGCCGCGTGTTGAGATAGCGAGCCTGGACCAATCGGTTTTCGGGTTCGCGGGTCTGATCGAGATGGGTGCAGGTGAACTCGATGAGCGGGCCGCCCTTACCGGCGTCCACCTCCACCGTCAGCGCCGTCCGCGGCTCGCGGTCCGGGAAGCTCGGGAGCGACTCGTTGTGAGTGCGTAACAACGGCCAGCGCGAGAGCACGGCCACCCCGTACTCCCCGCCTCGATAGTCCATGGCCTTGCCAAACGCCGGATGCATGTCCGTCAGGCGCGCAAGCTCTGTCAGCTCGTTCACGCCACTCGCCCGCTCCGTGCCTTGATCGACTTCCTGCAAGGCCACCAGGTCCGGGTGGACGCTCGTCACCACGTCGGCGAGCCGCGGCAAATCGAAGCGGCCGTCGGTGCCTTCGCCATGATGGATGTTGTAAGTCAACACGCGGAGCGTGGGAGCGGGCTGGGAGGGGCGATCCCAGAACGAGAACAACAGCAAGAACGCGGAAACGATGCGATGCATGATGTGGTTTGGCGCACTGCGTCAGCGCGTCGGAGACTCTAACGCCTCGAGATTAAATTTTGGCAAGGACAGCTCGTTCGCCGCTACTTCTTGCCCTTGGTCAGCTCCTGGTACGCCGTTTCGACAAAGGTCAACGCGGGAGGCCCGCCGCGGCCGCCGCCGGCCCCGCCCGCGCCCGGTGCGCCACCGCGGGCGCCCGCCCCGCGGACAGGCGCCCCCGGAGCCGGCGCATCAGGCAGCGCGGCTTTGATCTCGTCGAGCGTCTTGCCTTCCTTCACCATCGCCGCGATCTTGTTGCGCCGCTCGGTCGTCGCGGTCAGCTTCCGCTGAAGATCGGCGGCGGTCAACAGATCGCCGTGACCGGTCACGTAGGTGTCGGCCTTGAGCGCGATCATCCCCTTCACGTTCGTCAGCCAGCCCTCGGTCGAGCCGTTCTTCTCGAAATGAATATTCGGATTGTCGTCGGCACGATTGGTGACGACGATGTCGCCGGTCGACACGATCTTTGGACCGGGCTGATAGACGATCAGATCGCCGCTCGTGTGCGCCGGCGCGAAGTGATACAACTCGAGCTTCACGCCGTCGATCGTGATCGATTCCTTTTTCTTCGTCACGACCTGGTTCGGCAGCTTGTCGGCGGGCGGAGCGCCACGACCGCCGGCGGCCAGCGCCGCCTCCTGCTCCTTCTTGTTCCCCTCGTGCGCGATGATCTTGGTCCCGGCGGGAAATGCCACCAACCCGTTCACGTGATCGCCATCGCTGTGCGTGATGATCGCCGTCGTCACGGGCTTCGGCGTGATCTTGGCGATTTCAGCGAGCAGATCCTTCGCACCGGCCTCGGTCTGCTTGGCGTCGACGACAATCACGCCGGTTTTGCCGATGATGATCGTGCTGTTGCCGCCCGCCCCGCCAAGGCCCACCCACACATCGGGCTTCAACTGCTTCATCGTGATCGGCGGCGGCGCCGGCGGTGCCTGCGCCCGAACGGAAGCGGCCACCGCGCCGCAGAACGCCACCGCGAGCCCGACGCGAAGAATCTTCACAGCTGACATATGCCCTCTCCTCATGCTGCCGACGGCCGGTGCGATTGACTATTGACCCGCCTGTCACTTGCGGCGGCAGGGATTCTACCGCGTTGCGGGCGCCGGCGAGCAAGGATCGCGTAAAGGAGACACCGACGCTCCGCGTTGCCCTACTCGAGCAGCCGCGACAGGATTCGCACGAGCGTCCGTTGCTCGCGGACGGAGAGGCGCCGCAGCGTGGCGGGCGGCGCGGTCATGCGATCGAGCAGCAGGGCACGGAGCCGCGAACCGGTGGGGGTGAGTTCCAACACCTTCACCCGGCGGTCGGCGGCCGACGGACGGCGGCGCACCAGCCCGCGCGACTCGAGCCGGTCCACCAGCCCGGTGACATTCGACGCGTCGCACGCGAGCGTCCCGGCGAGCTGTCCCATCGGCATCGGCCGGCCCGGCTCGATCAGATGCAGCACGTGGCACTGCGCCGGCGAGAGCTGGAGCTCGGCGGCGAGCTGCGGCAGGTTCGCCCGCTGGGTGAAAAAGAGCCGCACCAGCAGCGGCCAGGCCCCGCAGTCATCCGTGTCCGTCTGCTTCATCCGGCGACAGTATAGTTCATCTACTCTATAGTTGACATCATCAAGTATTAAGCGTAACCTCGGGTGCATGACACCCCTGAAGCTGGTTTCTCTCGATGATGTGGTCGTGTTCCCCGGCATGCCGGTCACCCTCCCGGCGGACGCCAGCGGCGATGCGCGGGTCCTGCTGATTCCGCGGCGCGGCAGTGCCTACGCGAAGGTCGGGGTGGTCGCGGAAGTGTCCGAACGGGTCGTCGCGGGTGGGCGGGGTCTGGCCTCGTTCATGGCGCTTCACCGGGGCGTCCCCGGCGCGGCCCACACCGATCGAGACGGCGTGCTTCGCGTCGAAGTCGACGAGCGTCCGGACGTCGCCCCGGTGCCGAGTCAGACCCGCGAGCTCGAGCGTGAGTACCGCGCGGTGGTGGAAGAGATCCTCGAACTGCGCGGCGACGATGGCCGACTCAGCGCCTTCGTGCGCTCGATCACCCATCCCGGCTCCCTGGCGGATACCGCCGGCTACTCGCCGGATCTGAACGTCGGTCAGAAGCTTGAGCTGCTCGAAACGCTCGACGTGGTGGAACGGCTGAAGCTGGCCCTCCAATTCCAACAGGACCGGCTCGCCGAACTGCGCGTCCGCAAGCGCATCCACGACGACGTCGAGACCGGCGCACAAAAGCAGCAGCGCGAGTATTTCCTGCGGCGGCAGATGGACGCCATCCGCAAGGAGCTGGGCGAGAACGAAGGCTCGATTGCGGCGGAGTATCGAGCGAAAATTGCCGCCGCCGCGATGCCCGAGGCCGTCCAGCAGCAAGCCGAGCGCGAGCTGGCGCGATTCGAGCGGATGGGAGACTCCAACGCCGAAGCGTCGATGATCCGGACCTACCTGGATTGGCTTCTCGCGGTGCCCTGGGCGAAACGGTCCGAAGAGCGCCTCGATCCGCAGCATGCGCGGACCGTGCTCGACGCCGACCACGCCGGTCTCGACGACGTGAAACAGCGGATTACCGAATACCTCGCGGTGCGCAAGCTCCGCGCCGAGCGCGGGTTGACTGACGACCGCCGATCGGGCGCCATCCTGACGCTGATCGGCCCGCCGGGAACCGGCAAGACTTCGATCGGCGAGTCGATCGCCCGGGCGACTGGACGGCAGTTCGTCCGGATGTCTCTCGGCGGCGTGCGGGACGAGGCCGAGATCCGCGGGCATCGTCGCACCTATATCGGCGCGCTCCCGGGCCGGCTCGTCCGCGCACTCCGCGACGCAGGCACGATGAATCCGGTCATCCTCCTCGACGAGGTCGACAAGCTCGGGGCCGACTGGCGCGGCGACCCATCGGCGGCGCTGCTCGAGGTGCTGGACCCCGCGCAGAATCACGCGTTTCAGGATCACTACCTGGACGTCGCGCTCGATCTCTCGCACGTGCTGTTCATCGCGACGGCCAACGTCTCCGATACGATTCCGGCGCCGCTGCTCGACCGGATGGAAGTGATTCGCTTCGACGGCTACACGATCGACGAGAAGATCGCCATCGGTCGCGACTATCTCTGGCCGCGGCAAGTCGAACGAAATGGCTTGAGCCCCGCCGACGTGACGACCGACGACGACGCGTTGCGCCGGGTCGTGAGCGACTACACGCGCGAGGCAGGCGTCCGCCAGCTGGAACGCGAGCTGGGCAGGATACTTCGCAAGACAGCCACGCGAATCGCCGCCGGTCATCAGCCGCGGCCAATCGTTGTCGACACCGCGGCGGTGCTGGAAGCACTGGGCCGGCCGAAGTTCTTTCAGGAAGCGGCGGCGCGTACGGCGATCCCGGGCGTGGCCACCGGACTCGCCGTGACCGGCGTCGGCGGCGACGTGCTGTTCGTCGAGGCCGCCTCGATGGCGGGCAAAGGCGGGCTGGTCCTGACCGGACAACTCGGCGATGTCATGAAAGAGTCGGCGCGGATCGCGCTGACCTACATCCAGAGCCACGCGCTGCAACTGGGGATTGACGAGCGGCGCTTCGACGGCCGGGAGTTCCACGTGCACGTCCCCGCTGGGGCGATTCCCAAGGACGGGCCCAGCGCGGGCGTGACCATGGTGACCGCATTGGCGTCGCTGCTCACCGGCCGGCCGGTGAAAAGCACCGTGGGCATGACCGGCGAAGTGACGCTGCAAGGACGCGTGCTGCCGATTGGCGGGCTGAAGCAGAAAGTGCTCGCGGCGCACGCCGCCGGCTTGACGACAATCATCCTGCCGGAGCGCAACGAGCCGGACATCGACGAGGTGCCGCAGGACGTCCGGGCCCAGATGCATTTCCATCCGGTCAAGTCGGTGGACGAAGTGCTCGCGCTCGCATTGGAGCCGAACGTGCTGGCCATGGTGGCGTAGGCGCCGGACCAGGTGCGTTTTCCAGTTGTACGTAGTGTCCTGGCTTCAGCCGGACCGTGATAGTCCGCCTGAAGGCGGACACTACGTACGAAGCCACCCGAACTATCCGGGTCGTCAGCGGGACTTGGGCCACACCACGCCCTGGTCCGCCTTCGTCACCGCCCCCACGCCTTTGTAGACGAATCGTTGGATGCGCGCGCCGGTGTAGGTCTCGGTCGCATACAGATTCCCCTTCGAGTCGGTCGCCAGGTTGTGAACGCCGAAGAACTGGCCTGGGGCGCGTCCGCCGTCGCCGAACGACGTCAAGACTTCCAGCGAGCTGCGCAGCAGGATGTTGATCTTTTCGTCGACGCCGTTGGCGGCATAAATATAGGTCTGCTGCGGATCGCGTGAAAACGTCATGTCCCACACCGAACCGGATCGAAATGTGTTGGGATCGATGAAGACTTCCTTCACGAACGTGCCGTCTTTGCGGAAGACCTGAATCCGATCGTTCACTCGATCGCAGACATAGACCAGCCCATCGTTCGACACGATCGCGCAATGGACGGTATTGAACTGCTTCGACGGCGTGCCTTTGGGATTGTAGGCAGGCACCTTCTCGTCGCTCGGCTTGCTGCCATAGGCGCCCCAATGCCGCTTGTACTTGCCGGTGTCGGCGTCGAACACGATGACGCGGCGGTTGCCGTAGCCGTCGCCGACGTACACCTCATTGCCCGCGACGTCTTCCCAGATCTTTGTCGGCTGCCAGAAGTTCTCGGTGTCGTTGCTGCCGTTGTGCACGCCATGCTTGCCCAACTGAAAAAGGAGTGCCCCGGCACCGGTGAACTTGAGGATCTGGGTGTCCTTGGCGCCGTTGCCGGCCAGCCAGACGTTGCCCTTGTGGTCGACGGTGATGCCGTGATTGCTATCCGGCCAGTCGTACCCCTGACCCGGACCGCCCCAGGATCTCGTCAGGTTCCCCGCCTGGTCGTAAACCAGCACCGGTGGGGCTACCTTGCAGCACTTACCGATGAAGCCTGCACCCGCCGTCGGCTGAGACGCTGGAGCGCCCGGTTGAGCCTCGTCGTCCCGCCCTCGGGCTTCGCCGACCTTGATGTCGGCGGCCTTGAAGTTGTCTTCGACGGTGTTCGGCCGGTGGATGGTCCACACGTTGTCCTGTGCGTCCACCGAGAGGCCGATGGTCGAGCCGGTGACCCAGTGGTTGGGCAATGGCTTGGGCCAGAACGGATCGACTTCGAAAATGGGCGCCTGTTTGCCGCTGCCCTGCGCAGCAACCGATTGACGTTGGATGCCCCCGGCGCCGAGCGTGAGCGCAACCGCCGCGATGAGGCCGGTGTGTCGTGCAATCTTCAGATTCATGGTCACTCCCTGCTTCCATCCTCTTTCAGGCGACAGCCGTTCGTGAGGCGACACGGCAGCGAACCGCACCGCCTGCAAGCGCGAGAAATCTTTGAGGGAGGATAGTAGAGCCCGCCGCCTGCCGCTACAAGTAAGAATCTCGTTCAGCGTGCAGGAGGCTGCTCCATCGAGTTCTATACTGTGGGATTGAGTCGCGTCGTTAGAATGGCGCCGCTCGACGCCAGCATCTCGATATCGATGCGACAGAGCAGGCAGCCTGAATGATGCCCACTCCGACGACGATCCGTCCCACACTGCTGGTCGTTGCCGACGATCCCAACGCGCTCCGCGTCATCGAGCATCATGGCGGGCTGCTCGGGTTCCTGGTCGAGCAGCGCAGGGCCGGCGCACCGGTGCCGAAATCGTTCGCCGCGGTCAAGCCAGACGTGGCGATATTGGATCTGCCGGCGCCGGACGAGCGCGGCCTGGACCTGCTCCGGTCCATCCGTCGAGCCGAGCCGTCGTGCCAAATCATCGTGATGACCGGTCAGCCCACAATCGGCATGGCGATCGACGTCGTCAAGAGCGGCGCATTCGACTACCTGGCCAAGCCGCTCGAAGTCGCGCGTTTGCGCTGCGCATTGATCGCCGTGCGGGCGATCGTCGAGCGGCGCGATCGCACCGAGGAGACAGAGCTCGAACGGCTCGTGCGGATGTACGCGGCCGTCAGCCAGATCAACCAGGCCATCGTCCAGATGCCGGGCCGGGACGAGCTGTTTCAACGGGTGTGTCAGGTGCTGGTCGAGCACGGCGGCCTCCGCGTGGCCTCGATCGGGTGGCGCGTGCCGGACACAGATCGGGTCGCCATCAGGGCGCAGTGGGGCGACGACGCCGGTCACGTCCATCGCATCAACGTGCCGTCGAACCGCGGCCCGGAAGGCCACGAGCCGGACAGCGCAGGGCGAGGGGATCGCCCGTATGTGTGCAACGATCTGCGGACTGACGCGGCCGCCGAGCCATGGCGGGCTGAAATGCTCCGCCACGGCGTGCTCGCGTTCGCGCGATTCCCGCTGCAGCTGGGCGGCCACGAATGCGGCGCGCTCAACATCTACGCCAGCGACGCCGGCTCCTTCGAGGACCGGGAGATCGCACTCCTCGTCGACACCGCCGCCGCCATCTCGTACGCCCTCGACAACATCGAACGCGACCAGCAGCGTCGGCAGGCGGAGGCCGTCGCCCGAAGCGAGAAGCTGTTCTCCGACGCGATGCTCGAGAGTCTGCCCGGCATCGTCTACTTCTATGACGAGCGGGGACAATTTCTACGGTGGAATGATAACCTTGCGACCGTCTCTGGATACTCGGCGGAAGACATCGCGCGGATGCATCCGCTGGATTTTTTTTCTGGGGACGACAAGCGACGCGTTCAGCAGGGGATCGCCGAGGTCTTCGAGAACGGCCAGTCCACCGTCGAAGCGTCGTTGGTCGGCAGGGACGGTCGTGCGACTCCGTACTTCTTCACCGGCACACGCCTGGTCGCGGACGGGAAGGCGTGCCTGGTGGGAATGGGCGTCGACATCGCCGAGCGCAGGCAGGCTGGCGACCGCCTCGCGGAAAGCGAACGGCAGTACCGCGAGGTCGTCGAGTACGCCAACAGCATCATCCTGCGCTGGAATTCCGATGGCCGCGTCACGTTTCTCAACGAATTCGGCCAGCGGTTCTTCGGCTACTCGGCCGGGGAGATTCTTGGTCGCCACGTGATCGGCACCATCGTCCCGCCGATGGAAAGCAGCGGCCGCGATCTCGAGCGGCTGATGGATCGGATTCGCACCGACCCCACGGCCTTCGAGCAGAACGTCAACGAGAACATGCGGCGCAACGGCGAGCGCGTCCTGATTGCGTGGACCAACCGGATCGGCCGGGACGCCGATGGGGAGGTGGCCGAAATCCTCAGCGTCGGTACCGACATCACCGCGCAGAAGCTCGCCGAGGGGGCGATGCGGGCAAGCGAGGCGCGCTACCGCACGCTGTTCGAGCACGCCCCGGACGGCATCCTCATCGCCGATCGCGAGAGCCGCTATCTCGACGCCAATCCGAGCATCTGCCGGATGCTCGGCTACGCTCGCGACGAACTGATCGGACTACACGCCTCGGCGATCGTGTGCGAGGCCGAAATTCCAGACATCCAATCGGCGCTGCGGGCGATCTCGAGCGCCCCCATCTATTCTCGAGAATGGCAGCTGCGGCGCAAGGACGGTTCGATTTTTTCGGCGGAAGTGATTGCCACCGTCATGCCCGACGGCAATCTGCTCGGAATGATTCGCGACGTGTCCGAACGCAACAGCGCGGTCGAGGCACTGCGAACCGCCGAAGAGCGCATGCGGTTTGCGCTGCAGAACGCCGAGGTCGGGATCTGGGACATGGACTACGCCACGGGCGTCATTCGCTGGTCCGAGACGCTCGAGGCCCAGTACGGAATGCCGGTGGGGACCTTCGGCGGGACCTTCGAGGACTTCGTCGAGCTGGTTCATCCCGACGATCGCCAATCCGTGGTCGACACGATCGAGAAAGCCACCGCCGCGGGCGGTGATTTCTCGATTCTCAATCGCACGATTCGGCGCGATGGCAAGATCCGGTGGCTCAGCTGCACCGGACGCATTCTATTGGGCGCGCACGGCGCGCCGGTGCGCAGTGTCGGGATCTCGCTGGATGTCACCGAACGCCGGACGCTGGAAGCGCAGTACCAGCAAGCGCAGAAGATGGAGGCGATCGGCCACCTCGCCGGCGGCGTGGCCCACGACTTCAACAATCTGCTGACCGCGATTCTCGGCTACTGCGAGCTGTTGTTGACGGAGGTTGACCCGGGTGACCCTCGTCACGCCGACATCGAAGAGATCCACAAAGCGGGCACGCGGGCGGCGGGGCTCACGCGTCAGTTGCTGGCCTTCAGCCGCCGACAGATCATCGAGCCGACTCAGCTCGATCTGAACGTCGTGGTGACCGACGTGCGGGAAATGCTCGATCGCCTCATCGGTGCAGACGTCGAGGTGGTCGTGCACCTCGGCCCGGCCCTGGCGCCGGTCCAAGCCGATCGAGGACAGATCGAGCAGATCGTCATGAACCTCGCGGTGAACGCGCGGGATGCCATGCCGGGCGGCGGCAGGTTGACGATCGAAACGGCGAACGCCGAGCTCGACGAGCATGACGCGACGACGAATTTCGCGGTGAAGCCCGGGGCGTACGTGGCGTTGACGGTCTCGGATACAGGCACCGGCATGACACCCGAGGTGCAGGCTCGTCTCTTCGAGCCTTTCTATACCACCAAGGAAGTCGGCAAAGGCACCGGGCTCGGCCTCGCGACGATCCACGGCATCGTCACGCGCAGCGGCGGGAGCGCGAGGGTGATCAGCGAAGTCGGCAAGGGCTCGTCGTTCACGGTGTATCTCCCACGGGCCGATGCCGGCGAGCCGGCTGTGGCCGCGCCGCTCCCCGTGGTGCGGCCGCGTGGCGGCGGAGAGACGGTGCTCGTGGTGGACGACGCAGCGGAGCTTCTCGAATTGACCACGAGATTGCTCGAGCGGCAGGGCTACAAGATCCTCGCGGCTTCAAATGCGAACGAAGCCCTGCAGCTCTTCGAGCAGCACGAGGCGATCGACGTCATCCTGACCGATGTCGTGATGCCGGGTGCCAGCGGACCGGACCTCATCAGCCAGCTGATCGACCGACGGCCGGCGCTGAAAGTGATCTATATGTCGGGCTACACCGAGGACGCCATCGTCCACCACGGCGTGCTCAACCCCGGGATTGCGTTTCTGCACAAGCCTTTCAGCTCAGACGCCCTCGGGCAGAAAATCCGCGAAGTGCTCAGCTGGTGATTCAGCTCTGCGCGCCGTCGCGGCGGCCAGGCACGCATCGCGTGGTGCTTCACCGTTTGACGGGTTGTCCCCACAGTTCAAAGGCGGACACTGCCACCCATCCCCCGGCTGGAGGGGCTGGTTGCTTTTCGACGGGCTGACCCTCGACAGGCCACGCCCCGCTCCCTGGAATCACGTCGAAGGTGCCGACTTCGTCAACTTTACTCAAGTCCGGCACGACCCAGGCCCCTCCCAACGTTACACCTCTCGTCGGATCCAGCCTGAGCCACCGACAGTCGGCAAAAGACACATCGTACTGATGGTAATCCACGGTGGATCCCTCCGCCTGATCGCCGATGAGCAACGTGCCGTCAGCCAACTTGATGAGGGGCCGCACGCGATGGAAGCCGGACACGATGGTCGTGAACCTGATGCTCGCTCTGCCTCGAAGATCGAAGTAACTGTTCCGGTCGCGCAAGGTGAAGCCACACGGTCCTTTGCACAACCCAAAGAACAGGCGGGGAAAATGGTCGCCCTTGCCGGTGGCGACCACGATGTTCCTGCCGTCTCCATAGAGCTGGAGATCGACGGTTGGCGTGGTGACCGTATTCTGAGCGAGAGGCAGACGCGTGTCGTTTTCGAGCGCCATGCTGAACAGCATCGCCGGAGCGGGAGGCGCGATTGCTGCCGGTCTTGGCGCCGGCGTTGCGGGGCCCTGTTGCTGCGCGGATGCCCGACTCGCCCCAAGTGACGATAACAGTATCGCGACCGCTGCGATGCCTATCGTCTGCGTCATGCGTCCTCCCAATCGGTGGTGATGCTGATTCCCGGACGCCGCCGCTCGCCGTCGGGTTCAGAGCGATTGCAACGTTCTTCCGCAGCCTGGCAGTCAGAACGGTTCGCCCCAGTTGCCAACCGGGGCAGGAAGCCTAATTCCTGACGTATTTCGTGACGCCCCTCAGGTTCGCTTCCGCCGTGTAGACGTTGCCAGCGGCATCGATGGCGATGCCTTCACCCATCGCGCCGTCAGACGAGTCCGTCTTGTGGGCCGGAATGAACATCGTCACCTTGCCGTTTTTGAGATTTCCGATCCGGATTCCTCTGAGCCAGCCAGGATGAACCCGTTCGGTCGACTCTGAGTCGGCGGTGTAGATGACATCGTTTCTGTCGATGGCCAATCCGCTCACGCGGCCAAAGTCATCGTACTCAGCGACGAATTGCCCGGCTTTCGTCAGGATCTGGACGCGATGGTTGTGGCGATCGGCGACGATCAACCGACCTGTGGAATCGAGCTCGAGCGCGTGCGGCGTCCGGAATTCGCCCGGCCCGGTGCCTGTCTTGCCGATGGTTCTGAGGAACTTGCCGTTCTTGTCGAAGACCGAGAGGCGCCCGATCAGATCGGGCGCGGCCACGTCCGTGTGGCTCTCCGCCACGTACACATCGCCATTCGCCGGGTCGGTCACAACGTCGGTCGGGTCAGTCAAGGCGTCGGGAGGATTTCCCCTCACGCCCGGCTTTCCAAGCGTCATCAGCACCTTGCCGTCGGGGCTGAACTTGACCACCACGCTGCCTTTGTTGCCTTCCCCGGGAAACTTCTGGAGCTCGTCGGGGCTCGCGGCCCGTGCGTCGGTCACCCAGACATTTCCGTCTCGATCGACATGGACGCCATGCGGCCAGACGAACATCCCGCCACCAAAGCTCCTGATCTCCTTCCCGGACTCATCGAAATGGTGAACCGGGTTCACCTTGGTGCCGAGACAACCCGGGGCCGTCCCCGGCGAGCACCGGTCGGTCGCCCATACGGACTTGCCATCCCGGTCGATGGCCACTCCGTTGGAACCGCCCCACGGCCTGGCCTCTGAACTCAGTTGTGCCCAATCCCGGATGACCCGATAGGGATTGGCGCCGCCGTTGACCGGCTGAACTTTGTCAGTCTGAGGTGTACCGCCCCGCTGCTGGCCCTGAACCCTGTTGCCCTGCAGCGCAACGCAGACGATGACAATCAGTGCAGTCGCCGAAAATCTCGCGACATCTGACCTGGACATCTCGACGCTCCTCGCTAGTCGTGTCTCAGCAGTTCGTGGGCAATTTCCGCAGCGCGGCGCCCGGATCGAAAGGCGCGAGGAGCGCGTCTGTCCGCGCGTTTTCTACCACACGCCCGGCCAGGGTTTCCCCACCAGAAAATCGGGATTGGCGCCTTTACGCGGCGTGTATTTCTGCACGCGGCCGGTTCTGACTTCAGCGGTGTAGAGATTGCCCTCTTTGTCGGTGCTGAACCCGTGCACGCCCCACTGACAGCCCTGGCACGTGCCGAACGTTCCCCACGAATAGAGAAAGTGTCCCTCGGTGTCGTAGGCCAGGAGCTTGTTCGACCCCTGGTCCGCGGCCCACAGAACATGGTTGGCGCCCATGTAGATGCTGTGAATGTTCATCGGCGGGCGCGGACCGAAATCCCACTGGTCCAGGAACTTGCCGTTTTCATCGAACACCTGCACGCGGCCGTTGTTGCGGTCGTTCACATACACACGCCGGGTCGTCGGATCGACGGCGATGCCGTGGACGCTATTGAAATAGCCGGGACGCTTCTCGTTGGGCGGTGTGCCTTTCTGCCCCCACTGCAGCAGTTTCTTGCCGCTCATGTCGTACTTGATGACCCGGGTACCGTCGTAGCCGTCGGCCAGGTACCAGGTATTGGCGTCCATGAACGCCATGAAGGTGGGCCGGCCGAAATGCGTATCGTCGGTGCCCGGCACGCCCGGCGTGCCGAGGGTCAGCAGGCGCTTCTTGCCGTCGTGCGAGAACTTGCTGACGAAGTGATTGTCGGCATCCACGATCCAGATGTTCTTCTCCGGATCGTAGGGGCTGATCTCCACGTCGTGCGGCCGGCTCCAGATGCTGTCCCACTGCGACCAGTCTTCGATCATCTTGCCGTTGCGATCGAACACGACAACCATGTGCTCCCATCGCCAATCGATGCCTGGTCTGCCGTTCCTCCCATCTGCGGCCCCCACGCCTCCGCTCGGGGTCGCGCTGGCGGTTTCGCGCATCGGCACGCCTCCTCCGACAGGGAACTTGAGACCCGGCCCAAGCTGCGGAAGCCACGTCGTCGGAATCCGCGCGGGAAGCACCGGCAGTTCGCCTTTCTGTAACATGAACACCCGGTCTGGACTCTCGGCAAACACGTCGGTGGCCTGCGACCAGGTCCACCCGTCGTGGTTGGGCAAGCTCTCCGCCAGCGGCTTCGGCCAGTTCTGCACCGGATCGTACGGGCCGAACACGTCCTGCCCGCCCTTCAGTCCAGGGATGGCGGCAAACCCCTCCCCCGCGGCCTTCTTCTGCTGTCCCTGGACGTTGCCCACCCGGTTACTCACCAGGATGACCACGAATAGAGCGATGCAGGCAGCCGCAATCTTCGGCGTTCGTCGTGTCATATCAGTGCCTCTTTGTATTTCGAATCGAGGCCGGCGACCTGCCGGGCGTCTCCATGCTCAGATCTGGTGGGACGCCTGACAGACTCGCCGGCCGTCAAACTGGGCACACCATACGCCCGCGCCTCCTTCGAGTCAATCATCCGGTTAGTCGACCGATGGTCCGCTTGAAGGTGAATGCCTTTCGGAAATTCAAACGCGAGCATGACCAGAAAACAGCTCGCAGCGCGAACAGCTCGACGCCGCGGGAAACCACTTCTCCGGGTCAGGTGCACAGAGGCGCAGCTCCGCGGGCTGCGCCGGACTCGGCCCTGAGAAACAGAAAATGCTCTGGATTCACGGCCCGCTAAAAGGAGATCCAGTCGGAGCGCATGTCAGCGGAACTCGTTGTTTCGCGCCATCGCGTGTGAGGGAGGGTTGCAGATGTAGAAGTCTGGACAATCTCCTACCGGCCAACGGGAAAGATGTTCGGGCGGAATTGCGCGTGACACGTGGTGCACGATGCATCGAGGCGATCCGCGAGGGCGGCGAGGCCCTTGGCGTCCTTGGCCGCCGCCGCACGGTACGCCGCGGTGCCGACATCGGTGAGCCGCCTGGCATCGGTCACCCAGGCGGCCGCGCGGTTACGCATGATCAGCAGATTGCCCGACTCGGCGAGCGTCATCGCGCTGCGGCGCGCTTCGGCCCAGCCCTTCTCGTCGCTGGGCCCGCCACGATTGACGGCGAGCAAAAGGCTGTTGGACGCCGGGTGAATCACGTCCACCATCAGCTCCTTCATCGTCGCGACCGGCTGCAGCCCTTCGGGCGGAGCCCGTGCGGCGAGCGCTCCCGACAGCAGCCAGATAGCAACCACCAGCCTTCCCACGCGGCGCATTGTGATCTCCTTATCCCGTCATCGACGATGGGGGCGACCCCCTGGACCAATTTCACCAGTAGCGCGTCCCGACTTGCCATGCCACGGTCCGGCTGAAGCCGTGGCTGAAGCCGGACGCTGCATGGAACCTAGACACTTTCACATGGCACCTCGAACACTTTTTACCTGTACGTCGTGTCCGGCTTCAGCCGGACCGCAGTCCGCATCCTGTCTCGTTCGTCGACAGCCAAAATGCAACCACGAAAGCACGAAAACATGAAGAAGAATCCATCGGGACGAAGACACTCCCCGCACACCGATTGAAAACCGTTCGCCGTTGTGCCAGCATGCCCGCGAGCGGTGCTGACGAGGGCCGCACGCATGCCTTTTTCGCGACGAGACTTCCTGAAAGCGGCCGGGCAGGGCCTCGCGCTCACCGCGATCGCGGCAGAACGATCGGCGTCCGCCGCGGTAGCGCTTCAGGCTCCACTGCGGCCGTTGTCGCGGCTGGTTCCCATCGCACGCGAATCGGCCACATTCCTCGTCAACGGCAAGGCGCTCACCGCCGACTACGAAGCGCGGACGACGCTGTGGGAAGTTCTTGCCGTGAAACTCGGGCTGACCGGCACCAATCGCAGCTGCAACAAGGCCAGCTGCGGCGCATGCAGCGTGCTCGTCGACGGAGAACCGCTTTACTCCTGCCACACACTGGCGATGGAAGCCGCCGGCAGGAAGATCCTCACCATCGAGGGCGTCGGCACCGCCGACCACCTGCACCCGCTCCAGCGTATCGGTCACACACACGTCGCCGCCGACTGCGGCTTCTGTACGGCCGGCTGGGTGGTGACGGCGAAGGCTCTGCTCGACAAAAACCGCAATCCATCAGAGGACGAGGTGAAGGCGGCCCTGGCCGGCCACATCTGCCGCTGCTCGGCCTATCCGTCGATCATCCGCACCGTGCTCGACACGGCTGCCGTGATGCGCGGCGGAAAGGAGCCGACAGTCGAGCCGCATTCGATCGTCCACGTCAAGCAGCCGATGGTGCGCGACTACGCGACGCACGGAGGCCATGCCCCGGGGGATCGGTTGATTGAAGGCGCCCGCAAGACCATCACGAAGAAGTGGCAGGGCTATCCGCCGGAGCGCCTGAATGTCATCGGCACGCTCTTGCCGGCGCTTCCCGAGGTATCCATCCCGCGGTTCACCGGCACGGCCGAATACGCCAGCCGCGTGCGGTTGCCGAACATGCTGCACGCGCGGTTTCTGACCTGTCCGCATCCTCGCGCCCGCCTCTCGAGCATTGATACGGCAGCGGCCGAAAAAATGCCAGGGGTGGCGCACATCCTGACGTACAGGAATTCGCCCGCTCCTGTCGTCACGAAGGGCGGACCGGCGCCGGCGACCGGAACCACTCCCAGGGGCAATCGTCTGGTCCCGCCCGCGTTGTCTCGCGAGCTCAACCTCCAGGGAGAAGTCGTCGCCATCGTCGCCGCGGAAACCGAGGATCTGGCCGACGATGCGATTGCGGCGATCAAGGTTGAGTACGAAGTATTGCCTTTCGTGTCGACGCTCAAGGACGTGATGGCGCCCGGCGCGCCGGACTTGCGCGGCGGGAAGGGCAACCTGATTCGCACGTGGAAGTCCGAGGGCGGCGACGTCGATCGCGGGTTCGCGGAAGCGGACATCGTCAAGGAGTTCGAATATCACTTCGCCGGCGCCGTCTCGGTCCCGATGCAGCCGAGCGGCAGTGTGGCGAAGTGGGACGGCGACCAGTTGACCATCTGGGGGATGGGACAGGGAATCTACCCGGTGCGCGACGCGCTGGCCGACACCATGGGAATGGACCCGGCCAAGATTCGCTTCATCAACAAGTGGAACGGATCGACGTTCGGGGCGGGCCGGCTCGCCAGCGAGCGGTTTTATCCGCTCATCGCCCACCTCGCGAAGGCGACCGGCCGGCCGGTCAGAGTGATGCTGCCCAAGGATCAGGAACTGGCGCTGCTGCTGATCAAGCCGGAGACGCTGACGAGGTTCAAGGTTGGCGCCACCAAGGATGGACGGATCGTCGCGCTGAGGCACGAAATACACCTGAGCGTGGGCGACGTCGAGACCGGCTACCACGCGTCGGGCCCGGGCAACGCGACCAATCAGCTCGAGCTCTATACCTCGCGCGTGCCCCACTGGCGATCGGAATGGTCGGTCTACAAAACCAACGCGCCGCGCCCGGGTCCGTCACGCAGCTATGTCCAGCAGGAAACCAAGTGGTCGTGGGAAGCGATGATGGACGAAATGGCCGAGACGCTCGGCCTCGATCCGCTCGAGTTCCGATTGAAGCACATCACCCGTCCCGCGGCCGGCGAGGATCGGTATCCCTACGACTCGTTCCCCTCGGTCGAGGTGCTGACTGAAGGCGCGAAGACCTTCGAGTGGGCCCGCAGAAGCCCCACGCCCGCGGCAATGCCGGGCCGCTTCAAGCGCGGTGTGGGCCTCGGCATGTCGCAGCACCACGGCGGTCTGATGGGCTATCACGAAGGCGAGGAGGCCTTCGCGGCGCTGGCGGCAGCGCCGGACGCGTCGATCTTCGGTGCGGAGTTGGAAGTCGGCGCGTCAGGCGAGGTGACCATGAAGGTGGCGCTGCCGGACAGCGGATCGAATGCCGGCACGGCGCTGGCGGCCGTCGTGGCCGAAATGCTCGGCTTCACGAGCCGGACGCCGATTCGCGTGCTCTGGGGCGACACCAACCTCGCGCCCTCGAGCGACGAATGGTTCGGCGGCCGGACGATCACGCTGCAGGGCGCGGCCATCTGCAGCGCGGCCGACAAGCTCCGCAAGGATTTGATCGATCGCGCGGCGCGGGCGTTGAAGATCGACGCCGCGACGCTGCACGTCAAGGACGGCCGGATCTTTCCAGCCGGAAATCCGAGTCAGGGCACGACGTTTGCCGCTCTGGCCCGTGCCGCCGGCGGCATCATCCGGATGCAGGGCCGCGGCGTGGCTGGCGGCGAGCGCACCGGCGCCAACAAGGGCGTCGGCGCGTGCTTCGTCGAGGTCGAAGTGGACACATGGACCGGCGACTGGCACTTCCTTCGCGCCACCTACGTGCACGACACCGGGATCGTCATCAACCCGCTGGTGGCCGAGGCCGACATGATCGGCTCGCTGGTCGAGAGCACGCAGATCGCCACCGATCCGATTCCCTGGGATCGCGAGTTCCCCGGCACGAAGCATTACAGCGTCGGCTACCTGTCGTACCGGCTGCCGACCATCATGGATGTGCCGAAGCAGACGCAGGTGTTCATCGACAGCCTCGAGCCGCGCTGGTTCTACGGCATCAAGAGCTTCAGCGAGACCAGCATCGGCGCCGTGCCGGGCGCGCTGGCCAACGCGATCTACAACGCTTGCGGCGTCCGCATCCGCGAGCATCCGATCACGCGCGACAAGATCATGGCCGGCTTGCAGGTGCGGGGGCAGCGAGCATGAAGAAAGTGGCGGTCTACCGGCCGACGACGATCGAGGAAGCCAGCGGGATCCTGTCCAGGCATGGCAGCGAGGCGGCCGTGTACGCCGGTGGCACCGACCTGCTGATCCGGCTGAAGAACGGACTGTCGCAAGCGCCGACCTATCTCGTCGACATCAAGAAGATCGACAACCTCCGCTACATCAGAGAGGACACCAGTGGAGAACACGCCGGCGGCGTTCGAATTGGCGCCTTGACGAAGCTCGCCGAGATGGTCGAGTCGGCGGTGCTGGCGAGAAAGTACCCGATGCTCGTGAAAGCCATCGGGATGATTTCATCGCCCGAGCTGCGCAACGCGTCGACCATCGGCGGCGATCTCCTGCAGGAAGTCTGGTGCCAGTATTTGCGCGGCGGCTACTCCTGCTGGCGCAACGGCGGCTACCTTTGTTACGGTGCAATCGGCGACAACAGCTACTACCACTCGGCAATGGGCGGGCGCCTCTGCTACGCGGTGTATCCTGGCGACGCCGCGACCGCGCTGATTCCCTTCGACGCCAGGGTGACGCTGGCCACTCCCTCGGGATCGAAGACGCTGACCGTCGAGCAGTTGGTGCCCGGCGATCTGATCGTCGACGGCCGCATCCAGTCGCACGTGGTCGCCTCGAACGAGATTCTCACCGAGGTCGTGATTCCGCCGCCACGGCCGAACGTGCGCACGTCGTTCGAGAAGCTGCGGCCGCGCGGCGTCTGGGACTTCGCGATGGCGTCGCTCGCCCTGAGCGTCGACGTGCAAGGTGGAATCGTCGCGGACTCACGCGTGGTCTTCGGCGGCATCGCGGGCCGGCCCTGGCGAGAAATCGCAGTCGAGGCCCTGCTCAAGGGCAAGACGCTCGGGCCCGATCTCGTCACCGAGATTCCGAAGCGGGCGCTCGCCAACGCCGCGCCGCTCAAATACAACGCGATGAAGATCGAAATGGCCAGGGGCCTGCTCGCGTCGGCCCTCGCGCAGTTGAGCGGGAGCGCCTGAGAAAGCGTTTGTCGAAATCAGATCAGGGGCCGAGAACGCCGACTGGAGGCCATTTTGAAAAACAACCGCCGAGCACACCGAGATGAAGAGCTGTATTTCTCGGTGATCTCGGTGCCTGTCGGTGGTTACCCTGCCCCGCCGGGTTCCAATTGATCTGCCGAACCTCCGGACCGACTGACGTCGCGTTCTTCCACGACCTCTGAGTCCGCGCACGTGCAGGCTGTTGACGCCATCCTCTTCGAGCTCGTCGGTGCGCTGGCGGAGTTCCCGGCCGCGCCGTTCCAGGCCGCTGCGGCGCGCGTGTTCGCGCGATCGCCGGCCGCCGAGACTCAGGGCAGCGTCGGGGGAAGTAGAGCGTATTGGGACCTGCTCGATCAGCTCGCCTCGTGCGACCGTCCGCTGCTGCCCGAGGAGCGCGCGATCATCGACGTTTGCGAAAACGAAGCTGTTGAGGCCGCGTTCGTCTATGACGATGCCGCGCCGGCGCTCAACGAGTTGGCCGGCCTCGGTGTGCGTCTGATCGTCGCTTCGTCGCTGTCTGAGAACGCGCTTTCTCGCTTTCTCGACCGGACCGGCTGGCGTGCCCTCTTTCACGACCGGTGGAGCCGCGACGCGGCCGGCGGTATTGGCGATGCCGTGCTGCGCCGAGCCGTGACCAGCGGATCGCTCGCGGCCGATCGCGTGCTGTTCCTGGCGGACACCGAGGCAGGGCTGCGGGCGGCGACGCTCGCTGGCGTCCGCCCGATCCTGATGATGAACGACCCCGACGAGGCCATGCGGTTGACGGCGTACAACCCCGCAGGTGGAATCGTGTCTCTGCACGAGTTGCCCGATTTGGTGCGGCTGGTCGCCGCGCGGCACGCGCGTCGTTAGACCGGCTCATGATTCGAGGCTTCTTGCCGAGGCGGCTGGGCGCAGGCGCATGCGAACGAACCGGCCGCGACAAGGATCATGTGCCATCGAGCGGCTGAGGTCGCTGACCGTGAGATGACTTTCGAAGCGATCGCGCACCGGAACCATCCGCACCTCCAGGCTCGCCCGGTCTTTGCAGTGTGCCGGACACGCGAACAAGTCACGACGTAGAATCGCCACGAGCGAACGGCCGCTTCACGGGGTCAGGCGCCCGCGCGCACCACCGCGAGTCACGCCACCCGCGGCAGCATGGACCGCACGCGTCCGCTCTGTCCCTATCCGGAGGTCGCGCGCGACACGGGCACGGGAAGCATCGACGATGCGGCAAACTTTGTGTGCCGCCGGCCTTAGGACCCTGGCGGAAATTAGGCTGCCACCTTCGCCGTCCATGCATCCCGCCGGGCTGCGTTGCTCGTCGCTTGCATACTCCCGGTATGCGCGCTCCTCACGCCTTGCCGGGCGGGCGCCTCGACGCCCAAGCTGACAGCTTAATTCCCGCCAGGGTCCTTAGCAGCCCGTGCAGTAAAATGCGGTCATCACCTCGATAGGAGAGTCGTCATCCCATGCCAATATCCGCTCGCGTCGCCTGTCTCCTGGGGTGCGGCCTGTTCGTGCCCCTCATCGCTTCCGTCGCCTCGGCTCAGCGCGGTCCCGCGGCCGACCCGCTCATTCGCGAAAACGCCACGGTCAAACTGGGCGGCCACAGCTATGCCATCCCCGACAACAACGTCGGCCTCGTCCCCAACGTCGGCATCGTCGTCGGCAGCCGCGCCACGCTGGTGATCGATCCGGGCCTTGGCCGGCGCAACGGCGAGATCGTCCTTCGTGAGGTCGCCAAGGTCAGCCGAAACACTGAGCTCTACGTCGCCTCCACGCACTTCCATGCGGAGCACACGACCGGGATTCCGGCGTTTCCCGCGACCGCGAAGTACGTGAACTCGACGGTGCAGGAAGCCGAATTCGCACAGGCCGGCGAAGCGCAGATCAAGCAGTTCTCCGGATTCTCGCCGATGGCCGCGGAACTGCTCAAGGACGGACGCGGACGGAAAGCCGATATCACCTTCGAACGCGATTACGTGTTGGACCTTGGCGGCGTGCGGGTCAGATTCCTCGTCGTCGGCCCGACGCACACACGTGGCGATACGGGGTTCTTCGTGGAAGGCGACAACGTGCTGTTTGCGGGGGACGTGGTGATGAACACCTCGTTCGTCGCGGCCAACCAGAACTCGAGCATGAAGGCGTGGCTCGCGGCATTCGATGCCTTCGAAGCGATGCGCCCGAGCACAATCGTGCCGGCTCACGGGCCGGTCGGCGACGGCTCGCTGATTCCGACGCTGCGCACGGTGATGCAGGGAATCCAGGCGCGCGTGCGGGAGCTGAAGGCGCAGGGAAAACCGATCGACGAGGTCGCCAGCACGGTGCAGATGGAGTTCACCGCCAAGTATCCCGGCTTTGCGAGAGCCAACGGCGCCGCGGGCGCGGCACGGGCGGCGTACGCGGAAACGCCGTAACGCGCGTGACGTCCACGGTACCGACTCCACGTTCGCGCGGCGCCCGGAGCGTTCAGGCCTTGCGCGATTGTGTTCTTGCGCGACCGGTCGCCGGGCCAAACTTGGACCGGTCTTCTGCTCGTCGTTCGTATTGTGCCGCCCCTTCCTGATGTTTGACACGATACGTCACCGGCACACAGCCGTTCTTGAAGGCTAGTGTCGTGTCTCGGAGCGCGCATATCGGGAATATGTAAGCGACGAGCAACGCCGCGAGGCGGGATGCCCCGCCCGGAAAATGACAACCAACTTCTGAGACACGACACTAGGTCATCATGCTGTTTCGACTCGCGGCGGTTGCGGTGCTGCTCGTGTCACTGTTGCCGGCGAACTCTCACTCACTCGACATCTACTTCCTCGACGTCGACGGCGGCCAGTCCACGCTGGTCGTCACGCCGGAGCGCCAATCGCTGCTGATCGACACCGGCTATCCGGATCGGAACGGGCGTGATCCCGACCGCATCATGGCAGCAGTCCACGACGCAGGTATCGACCGCATCGACTTCGTTGTGATCACACACTTCCACGAAGATCACGACGGCGGAGCGGCCGAATTGGCGCGCCGGATTCCGATTGGCACATTCGTCGACAACGGCTCGCCGGTTGAAACCTCGAGCGACGTGGTGGCGGCGTTCACGGCGTACGAGCAGGCCAGGCGGAAGAGCCGGCACCTGATCCCCAAGCCCGGCGACCGGCTGCCCCTTCGCGGCGTCGACGTCGACGTCGTGAGCGCGGACGGCAAAACGCTGCGGCGTCCCCTCTCCGGAGCGGGACAGCCAAACCCCGCGTGCGCCACGTACAGACCGCGCATCGCCGACGATACGGCCGAAAACCCGCGCTCGATTGGCGTGAGACTTCGCTACGGCGCCTTCACGTTTCTCGACCTCGGCGACCTGGTCTGGAACAAACAGGGCGATCTCGTCTGCCCGAACAACCTGGTGGGCGAAGCCGACGCGTACCTGGCCACCCATCACGCCAACGGCGACGCCAGCGTGCCGGCGGTGCTGGCTGCGCTGCGTCCTCGCGTGGCCATCGCCAACAACGGCATCGTCAAGGGTGGCACCGCCACCGCTCTATCCATGCTGCAGAACATGGTCGGGCAGGACAACGTCTGGCAGCTGCACTGGTCGGCGAACAACGGCGTCGTAAACGTCCCGGACCCGTTCGTCGCCAACCTCAACGCCGACGAGAAGGATATCGGCGCCTGGTTGAAACTGGAGGCGACCGACGATGGCCGCTTCAGCGTCACCAACGGCCGCACGGGGTGGACGAAGTCGTACGACGGCGCAATCAGAGAAAAGTAGATATTGGGAAGCGCGCAGACGTCAACGTGTTGAACCCGCATCGATCAGCGCTTTCGCGTCACGCAAGTCGAGCGTATCGAATCCCTCGGTAAACCGGCTGTAGATGGACGCGACGAGATCGAGCGCTTCTTCCTCTCCGCCGCGCCCCTGTTGAAGACGAGCAAGACTCATCGCCGCGCGGAGTTCGAGAGAGTGCGCTGCTTGTCCGCGGGCAATCGCGAGCGACTGCTTGAAGCAGCCTTCGGCGTCAGTGAGCACCGACGAGCTGGTCTCAACCACCGAGCTTCCGCCGGCGGATGCCTGGACACGCTCTTCACGTGACGCTCGTGCCACCAGCCGCTCGCCTTTGAGCCGATAGAGCTCAGCCTGATAGCAACGCTCGCCCGTGGACTCGGCCATCGCGAGCGCGTCGTCGAGCAGGCGCAACCCCTCGTCGTCGCGCGGCGCTGGTTCCAGGGCTTCGGCCAGCAGCGCCAGGAAATGCGGCCGCATCAGTTGAGCGCCGGTGGTCTGACACGCGGTGAGCCCCTGACGCATCTGTGCGATCGGCTCGTCCTCGCCTCGCCGACTGATTGACGCCCAGCCTTTGATGACGTTGGCCATGGCCAGGTACATGACCAGACCATGTTCGGTCGACAAGATGATGGCGGCGTCGGCGTGTTCCTTCACGAGCCATCGTTCGCGTCGAAGCTGATGGAGGATGGCCGCAAACAAGAGCGCGTGCGCCAGTCCGTGGGGTTCGGACAACTCACGCGCCAGCGCCACCGCCTCCTGCATCAACGCCAGCGCCCGGTCCGCCTGGCCCACAAACCAGAACGACCAGGCCGCAAAACAGCGCAACGCCACACCCGGGTTCAATGCATAGAGAAACGCGTCGTCGCGATGGTGATCCGGCTCGTAGAGCAGGATCGCCTGGTCGAAGTGTTCCACCGCGCGGGCAAATTCACCCATGTGGGTGAACGTGATCTCCATCGCCCAGTGGCCTCGCAGGGCCGTGCCGGGGTACGGCAGGCGCTCGGAGAGCTGCAGCAGTTCCTTGGCGGTGTCGAGCGCCTTGGACAGGTCCGCCTTCAGCGCATGGAAGACCCATAGGCCCCAGAGGACTTGCGAGATCTCCGGAGTGTCACCCAATCGCTCACAAAGCGTTCGGGCTTTCGAGTAGGCGTGGCCGACATCGGGCGCCGCGTACCCTTCGATCGCAATCAGGGGTACCCCCAGCGTGATCTGCAGCCAGAGCTCCTGCCGAGCGCGTTCAACGGTGTCCGGCAACTTGGCGAGCAGCTCCAGCCCGCGGCGCGAGAGCGCGACCGTTTCCTGGTAGGCGGACCGGCGAATGGCGTTGTTGGCAGCCTGCTGGAGATACCGCGCCGCCTGAAGGTAATTCGCGGCGCCCTCGAAGTGCATCGCCAACTCTCCGGCAATCTCGCTGCTACGCTCCCGGTACAACGCTTCGCCCCGCTCTCCGAATCGTCGGTGCAGCAGGATGCGTCTTGACGCCGACACGCGTTCATACAGGACATTTCGATAGACGGCATGGACGAAGGCGTACCGTCCTACGACGTCCCCGGTCGGCAGAACCTGCACCCCGCAGTCCCGGATGAACTGATTCCGCCTGCTCAGATCCTCGCAGCGGAGCTCGACGTCGGCGACACCGTCGTCCAATCCAGCCGCTACCGCGGGCGCCGAAAATTCCGCGCCCGCAACGCTCGCGGCTTCAAGGATGCGCTGCTCGCGTGCGTCGAGGTGATCCAGTTGCTTGTCGATCACGTGTCGGACGGAGTCCGGGACGACGAACTTGACCTTGTCGATCCCCGCGGTCATCTGCCAGCTGTCTTCGTGCTCCTCGATCAGCCTCTCGGTCACCAGGTACTCGATCGTGTTGACCATGAACAGCGGATTTCCCTCCGTCCGTTCGTGGATCAGCGCCGCAACCTCCGTAGAAAAGCGGTTCGAGGGAAACCGGACCGCGAGGTACTGCGCAACGGCGCCCTCGCTGAGGTAGTCGAGTGACAGCTCCTCGCACTGCTGCTTGGCCAGCAGGCCCTGCTTGACCGCCTTGAGCGGGTGACCGCTGGCAATCAACTCGGCGGGGCGGTAGGTCCCGATTACCATGAGGTGCGCTGGCCGACGCTGCCGCGCCAAATAGGAAATCAGATCCAGGGTCGAATAGTCGCTCCAGTGAAGGTCTTCGAGCACCAGCACGAGTGGCGACACCGCCGTCAACGCACCCAACGCCTCGCTCATTTCCCTGAGCATCCGCTCAGGTGTCCCGCCGAACACTTCCCGGCCGAACGACTCGCGATCCGACGGGGTGACGAGCGAAGGCATCTGCAGTAGCCACATCGGGGCGTGGGCGCGCAAGACGTCGACCACCGTCGCGTCCTCGCGGCACAGCTCCCTCATCGCTTCCAGAACCGGCAGGTAGGCTTCGCCCGTTCCGTACTGCTCCAAACATTGACCGCCGGCAATCCGGAGGGGCCGATCGGCGGCGGCGCTGCGCGCAAACGTGTCGAGCAGTGTGGTCTTGCCGATGCCGGCCTCTCCGGTCACGAATACGACCTGGCGCTCGCCGCCGCGCATCTTCTCGAGCCAGCCGCGCATCCGCGAGAGTGCGACGTCGCGTCCGACGAATCCACGTGGGACGTCCGGACGACGCGCCGGGGGAGCGGAGGCGGCACGAGGAGGCTCACTCTCGCCGGCCACAGCCGCAATCGGCGCGCTCTCGCCGATCTGACCGATGAACCGATAGCCACGGCGATGGGCGGTCTCGATGAAGCGGGGGGCCTTGGAATCGTCGGCAAGGGCCTCGCGGATCTCACGAATGGCCACCTTGAGGACCGCGTCGCCGACAAAGGTGTCCTGCCAGACTGCGCTGATCAGGTTTTGCTTGGTGACGAGCTGCCCTGGACGCCCCAGCAGGTATTCGAGCACGGCGAACGCCTTGGGCCGGAGCTTGATCGCCTGCGAACCCCGCCAGAGGCACTCGTTGGCCAGGTCGAGGGCAAAGGGATCGAACTTGATGTGACGTTCGTTCAGCACGGGTATTTTCAGGACCCTTACCGCGACCTAACCCAAACCTTACCGCAGCGTTATGACTCAGCCCCCGGCCGCGCACTATTGTCGTTCGGTAATGGAGGGATGGCAATCCAAGGCGGCGTTCGTCGTCCAGTTTCGAGAAACCACCGACGTCGAGGCCGGACGATTGGAGGGGAAGGTCGAGCACATCTCCTCATACCAGGCCGTGCGATTTCATTCCGTCGACGAACTGCTGGCGTTCATCGGCCGCGTGCTGACGGAGATTCGAAACCCCGAACAGCCGTAGCCGCGTGGCATCAACAGGGACCAAGAGCACCTGAGCGGGCGGCCCTGCTCGAGTCCCATCGCGTGTCGGACGCCGGTCGGACTCGACGTGCTGCAACCTTGATGGCGATGCGTTGACAGGTCAACCTAGGAGGGTTTGTGAATCTTGAGAGGAATCGAAGTGGTGGATCGCCGTCGCCGACCGCGGTGGGCGAACACTTTCAAGAGTACGGCATCGTCGGCCAGAGCCGTGCGATTGCCGACGTGATCCGGCGCATCGAGCTGGTCTCGAAGAGTCGCAGCACCGTGTTGATCACCGGCGAAACCGGGACGGGCAAGGAGCTGGTGGCCCGGGCCATCCACAATCGCGGGGCGCGGAAGGACATGGCGTTCATCAAGGTCAACTGCGCCGCCATTCCCGATACGTTGATTGAATCCGAGCTCTTCGGCCACCTGAGAGGGGCCTTCACCGACGCCACCAGCACGAAGAAAGGCAAGTTTTCGCTGGCCAATGGCGGCTCGATCTTCCTCGATGAGATCGGCACGATGAGCGTTGGACTGCAGGCCAAGTTGTTGCGCGTCCTGCAGGAACGCGAAATCGAGCCGCTCGGCGCGGAACGAACGGAGCACGTGGACGTTCGGGTGATCGCGGCAACCAACCGCGACCTGCGTCGGCTCGTCGATGAGGGTCGATTCCTGGACGACCTGTTCTATCGTCTGCACGTGGTGCCGATCGTCATGCCTCCGCTTCGCGAACGCGCCGACGACATCCCGATGCTGGTCCAGTACTTCGTCGAGAAGCATGCGGCTCGCTGCGGCAAATCGATCGACGCGCTGGAAGAAGCTGTGATCTCGTCGCTTCTGCACTACCGTTGGCCGGGGAACGTTCGCGAGCTCGAAAACACGATCGAACGGGCCGTCGTCCTGTCGACCGGCTCTACGATCACCCGCGATGTCGTGACGATGGAGGCGACCGCGAGCATCCGAACGTCGGGAATCCCGTTCTTGACGCTGCGTCAGAACGTCGAGTGGGTCGAGCGCGAAACGATTCGCCGGGCGCTCGAACTCTCGCCCCGCAAGCGTCAGGCAGCCAGTCTCATGGGCATCAGCCCACGAGCCCTGTCGCACTACCTCTCCAAGTATCCCCTCATCGATCAGACCCGACTGAATCCGGGACCATGAGGCGGGCGGCATGATCTCAGTTGTCGGGCGCACCGGCCGCTTGAACGGTCACCCGACACGTGGGAATGGCTGCTGACGGTCAACCGACGATCCCACTCGGTCTCCCGCAAGAGCTCCATCGAACATTCCATTTGCTTTCGGGCTGTTTCACTGACAGTTGACGGCGCGAATCTGGCCCCTCGCTTGCTGTGTCGAAGCAGAGAGGCGCCGTCACCATGATTGACCTGAACGATGTGATCGCTGGGGTCGGGCCGACCGGGATCAAGAGTACGAGGAAGACGTTCCGCGGCAATTGTGCCAGGCATAAGCCTGGCCAGACGAACTTCCGTTTCAGGTGCGACAACCAGACCCAGCCGAAGCACGCGTTCAGCACAAAGCCGAAGCACGCGATTCTCGAGAGCGTCACCCAAAACGCCCTGCTCATACAGCCCACGTTCAATCCGCTCCCTCGGGTTCTACTCGCGATTGCCTTCGTCCTCACCGTCGGACTTGTCGTCGGACCATCAGACGGGAAAATCATGACCTGCGTCGGCGCCCTGGTCTGGTTTTACATCCTCTTTTACTCTAAGCCAACGGATGGTCGGTCGAGTCCCATGCCCAACTTCGACGCTTCTCATGCGGCGGACCGCAGACGATTTGACCGCATCGACGCGCAGACAGGCCAAATAACAAACACGGTCTCGACAGCGGTCTGGTCGCTGAGGCCACCCTCTCGCCACGCGCTCACCTATGCAGAGCTGACCAGTTTCAGGCCCCCTTCAGGCTGGAACACCTAGTGTCCTGCGTCCGACGCTTTAGGACGTCTTCCGGGCGGGGCATCCCTCCT
>JBDTVS010000241.1:0-73750 GCA_040007095.1 Acidobacteriota bacterium | reverse complement strand
AACGTCGTTTGGTAACGTCGTTTGGTAACGTCGTTTGGTAACGTCGTTTGGTAACAGTGTCTTGCGACTGCGTCTCGCGTCAGATTGGCAAACCTGTTTGGCGGTGAGGTGCTTGTATATGGAGAGAACTCGCATCGGGATCACGAGTACGGTGATCCTGCTCATGGCGTCGCTGGCCTGGGCGCAAAACTCCTCGGTGAACGGCCGCGTGAGCAATCAACAAGGCGCGGCCGTTGCCGATGCGGAGGTGTCGCTGGTGCCGCCGCCGTCGGCGATGGCGGCCATGCCGGGCATGCGACCGGGGGCGACCGACCGAACGGTCCGTTCGAAGGCGGACGGCACCTTCGTATTCGACCAGGTGCCTCCGGGCCGGTATGTGCTCCAAGCGGATGCTCCTGGGCTCTCGCGGACGTCGCAGGAGATCACGGTGCCGATCGCGCAGACGATCGCCCTCACGCTCGAAACGCTGGAGGTTCCGGGTGGCGAGCCACCGTCCGCTGCCGCGCTGGCCGGAGCGTCCGACGTGCAAACGCTCCTCAATCGGATCAAGGTGCTGGAGCAGCGCCTGAACGACGTCGAATCCGGCACGGTGCTGTCCGAACCCGAGACGCGCGTCAAGCGGATCGACGTCTACGTCGACAAGAACGGCAACGAGACTGACGAGCCGGTCCCAGGGGCGGAGAAGAAGGTCACCTATCAGCGGGAGCGGGTCTACCGCCGGCAGTGGCTGAGCGAGAAGCTCGAGCAGGCGTTCTCGGATCAGGACAGCAAGAAGATCGCCGTGGGCGTGAGCGCGGCCAGCGTCACGCAGTTTGCCAGGCAGACCTCCGGCGATCGCGCCCAGGCTGCCGGGCACGCCTACCAACTCGCCTCGGCCGACCTGCTGTTTTCGGGCGGCCTGGCCCAGTACACGAGCTTCTTTGCCGACATTGTCGGGCTCAGCGGAGCGCCCCCCGACGCGGAGATTCAGGGTCTGACGCTGCTCAACAGCTACACCGCCCGCCTCGTTCGTCAAAACGAAGTGAACGTGCGTGAGGCGTGGTTGAGAACCGAGCTCTTCTCCCAGAAGCTCGCCATCAGCGCCGGACGCCTCGACCTGGCCAATTATTTCGACCGCAACGCCATCGCCAACGACGAGACGACGCAGTTCATCAGCGATGCCCTGGTCAACAATCCGTCGTTGGGACTGGCGACCAACGGCGCCGGCGTGGTCGGCGTCTTCGACGCCAAGAATGGCTTGGCGTTCAAGGCGGGGTTCCAGCAGAGCAACAACGATGCGACCAACCTCTCCCAATCAATCTATTCCCTGGCGGAGGTCGACTACATCGCGCGCCCGCCAGGGCTGGCGGAAGGGAACTACCGCGTGTGGTTTCGTAACGACAACAGCAGCGAACGCAACCGATCGGCGGTCGGCATCAGCGTCGATCAGAAGCTGACGAATCTCTTCGGAGTGTTCGGCCGCTATGGCAGCGCGGAGGGCGAGACCCAACGCGATCATTTCTATAGCCTTGGCTTTCAGCTGCAGAATGGTTTCGTGTTCAACCCATTGGATGTCTGGGGCTTCGGCTACGCTCAAACCAACCTCGAAGCGGGCGACCACGAACGGCTGGTCGAAGGCTATTACAACTTTCAGATGTCTGAAAAGTTGCGGCTCTCATTCCATCTGCAGCATATCTTCGATGCACCGAGCGAGAACCCCTCCTTCGGGTTCCTCGTGCCGGCGATTCGTTTGCAAGCGAGATTCTGAGGACCATAGGTCCTGAGGTTCAATCGGGGTAGGAGGACAAGATGGCAACTGCAAGACGACTTCTCACCGCAGGTACGGCGGCGTTGATCGTCGGCGCCTCACTGGCGGGCCCCCGCCTGCGCGCCGCCGACGTAAAGGTGGTCGATCCCACTTCGGTGGTCATGATCGTCAATCGCGACTCGAACGAGATCGCGTTCATGGACATCAAGACCAAAAAGATCGTCGGCAAGACTTTTCTCGGCAACAACGTCAACCCGCACATGGTAATGATGTCCCCTGACGGCCGCTACGTCGTCACCGGCGGGACGCGCGCCAACAAGGCCTACATCATCGATGCGAAGACGCTCCAGCTGGTGAAGGTCATCAACGTCGACATCGCGCCGGAGCACCTCGCCTTTTCACCGGATGGCCGTTGGTACTACCAGGGCAATCCTGATGGCGATTCCATCTCGGTGATCGACATGGTGTCGCTGACGAAGATCAAGACGATTCCCGGCCTGGTCGAACCGCTGAACACCGTGTTCTCGCCCGATGGCTCGAAGGCGTATGTCGGCAATTACGGCGCGCATTGGGTCGGCGTCATCGACGTGCGCCGCCACGAACTGCTGAAGAAGATCCAGATTGCCGAAGTCCCTGGCGTCGCGAAGCTGGACCCCGCGAAGTATCTGGGAGAAATCAAAGGCATCAACATCCCGCAAATCACCAACGACGGGAAATTCCTCTACGCGGCCGATACCGATCTCGGCGTGGTCGGCAAGATCGATCCCCGGGAGGACAAGGTGACCAAGGTGATCAGGGTCGGCAAGGATCCGTGGCGGATCTACATGAGCCACGACGGCAACTACGCGATCACGCCCAACAACGGCGACCAGACCATCTCGATCATCGACCTGCGCTCCGACAAGGTCGCGGCCACGCTGGAGGCCGGCGAGAACATGACCGGCGTGAACTTCGCTGCCGGCAAGGCGTTTGTTATAAGCTCGACCAGTGGATTCGTCTACGTCTACGACATGAAGACGCTCAGGCCAAAGGGCCGGATCAAGATCGGCACGAACATTCAGCTCGAGACCGCGACGACCGACACCGCCGACGAAAAGCTGTATCTCGCGGACTCGACTGAGAACGCGGTCGTCATCATCGATGCCAAGACCGAAACGGTGGAAAAGGTCTTCAATGTCGGACTCTACCCCTGGGGCACGCACATCATGGACAGCAAGGACAACTACTGCCACTGATCCCGGATGCCACGGGCTGCTACCGCCGACGGCCCTCGTCAGGGTCGTCGGTGCTGGTGTTCGCCGCGTCGCGACTCGAGCTCAACGCCCGGTGTCGCGCCTGGCCGGCGAGCCGCCACCTCACCCGTGCCTGGGGCGGCCTGAGACCTTCAGCCTCGGCGGCTGCTGCGGTGCTGCGCCTGATCGCATCGCTCGTCCTCGTCTCGGTGCTCGTCGCCAGCTCGGCGGCCGCCCAGGACGTCCGCCAACACACCCGCCTCGCCGGTCCAAAGGGCACGACGATCTCCGAATCTCAGGCGGCGGCGCTGACGTTGACCCTGAGCGCCGCGTCGCTGCGTCCGATCCAGACGTGGATACGCACGGTGGGCACGATCGACAAGACCGGGAAGATCCTCGGCGGGTCGTTGTCCGCAGTCGAAGCCGGGCTGGTGAAGGTCGGGCAGCGCGTGCGGGCGTTCCCGCCCAGCTCGAAATCGTCGATGTACCAGGCGTATATCACGCGAATCGTGCCACGCGCCGGAGGCGTCGAGGTCGAAGCGTCGCTGACGGCTCTCGGTCGCCAGAATTCGGCCCACTATGTCATGGAGATCGTCGTCGAGCGGGGACCGTTCCTGACCGTGCCGAACGAGGCGATCATCGAGGAGGGCGACAGACACATCGTCTACGTGCAGCAGCAGCCCGGACAATATGTGCCGGCGCAGATTCACACCGGCATCCAAGGCGAGTTGTTCACGCAGGTCCTCGACGGCATCGAGGAAGACGCACAGGTGGTGACCTTCGGCAGCTTTTTCATCGACGCCGAACACAAGCTGAAAGGGACTGAGCAGGAGCCAACGGGGACAAAGCCCAGATGATCACCAGCGTCATCAGGGCGGTGATCCGCTGGAGGTCCGTCGCGTGGTTCCTGGTGGCCGCCGGCGTGCTGCTGAGCGCCTATGCGATTCGCACCGCCTCGTTGGATGCGATTCCCGATATTTCAGACCCGCAGATTGTCGTCTACGTCAAGTGGCCGAGAAGCCCGCAGTTGCTGGAACGGGAGGTGACCGAACCGCTGATCAGCGCCTTGGTTGGCTCGCCCGACATCCAGGCGTTGCGGGGCTCGTCGCACATGGGCTACTCGTTCATCTACGTCATCCTGAGCAGTACCGCCCGTCGCGCGACGGTGCAGCAACTGGTCCTCGACCGCATCAACGCCATCCGCCCTCAACTTCCGCCGGACGCCAGCGTGACGCTCGGTCCCAATGCCAGCAGCATGGGCTGGATTTATCAGTACGCACTCGTCGACCACGAACGTGCGCACGACCTGCGCGACCTGCGCCTGGTGAACGAAAACCAGATCAAGCCGGCTCTTCAGACGGTGCCCGGCATCGCGGAAGTGGCGTCGGTCGGCGGCTTGGAGAAGCAGTATCAGGTCAAGATCTTTCCGCCGCTGCTGGCGCAGGCGGGCATTCCCCTCAAGCAGGTCATCGTCGCGCTCCAGGGCGTGTTTCAGGAGGCCGGCGGGCGGATGATCGAGGTCACGAACCGCGACTATCAGTTGCGCGGCGTCGTGAACACCGAGGACATCGATTCCCTGGACTCGGTGGTGATCGGCCGTCGTCCTGACGGCACGCCAGTCGCGCTGAAGGACGTCGGCTACCTCCAGGTCGGCTACGACCAGCGGCGAAGCACGGTCGATCTCGACGGAGCCGGCGAGGTCGTCGGCGGCATCGCGATCATGGAGCAGGATCAGAACGTCCTGGCGATCACGCGGGCGCTGAATCAGAAGCTCCAACAGATCCGGACGGTGTTGCCGGCCGGGGTTGAAGTCGTCACGACCTACGATCGTTCGGCGTGGATCTGGGCGACCCTCCGGCAGTTCTTCGAAACCCTGGGCATCGAGCTCGCGGTGCTGATCCTGGTGACCGTGCTGTTTCTGCGAAGTGTCCGTACCGCGGTGGGGCCGATTGCGATCCTGCTGCTCAGCACGGTGTTCACCGCGATCCCGCTCGTCGCCTTCAAGCAGACGATCAACTTGTTTTCGCTGGCAGGTCTGGCGATCGCGATCGGCGAGATTGCCGACGCCACGATTGTGATTGTGGAGAATTGCACGGCCGAGCTCTCGATGCGCGGGCCCGTCGACCGTCTCGAGAAGCAGGAGATCCTGGTCCGGTCGATCGCGTCGGTCGCCAAGCCGCTGCTGTTCTCGTTGTTGATCATTCTGGCCTCGTTCCTGCCCGTGTTCTTTCTGGAAGAGCGTGAAGCCCGCCTGTTCGATCCGCTGGCCTACAGCAAGACGTTCGCGATGGCCTTCTCGACGCTGCTCACGATGCTGCTGCTCCCGTTGATCGTCCTCTGGATTTTCAAGCGCGAGACCGCCGCCCGCAAGGACTTCAGGGAAAGCCTGGCCGTCAGATCGTACCGGTCCGCGCTGCGGGGCGTGATCAGGTACCGCTATGCGTTCACCGCTACCGGCATGCTGGTGTTGATTCCAGCCGCCGTGCTGCTGACGAGGTTTCCCAAAGACTTCCTGCCCGACATCGACGAGGGCGCCATCCTCTACATGCCGACGACGCTCCCGGGATTGCCGAACCGGGAAGCGGGCTGGATCGTGCAGCAGATGGACAAGAAGCTGAAGGCGTTTCCGGAGGTCGACCGCGTCTTCGGCAAGATCGGCAGGGCGGACACCTCGACCGATCCTGCGCCGCTGACGATGATCGAGACCACGGTGCTCCTGCAGCCGAAATCGAAGTGGCGCAAGGGGATGACGAAGGACAAGCTGGTCTCGGAAATGGACCAGGCGGCGGAAACGATCGGCTACGTGAACGCGTGGGTCCAACCGATCCGGGGGCGCGTCATGATGCAGAGCACCGGCATCCAGACGCCGGTCGGCCTCAAGGTGAAGGGCCCCGAAGTCGCGGTCATCGAGGAGATCTCCCAGCAGGCCGAGACGCTGCTCAGGAGTCTGCCCGGCACCAAGTCGGTGATCGCCGAGCGCATCTCCGAAGGCTATTACGTCGACGTGCGGAACGATCTCCGGCGCATGGCCGAGCACGGTGTCACCGTCGACGAGGCGATGACGACGGTCCGCTACGCGATCGGCGGCGACAACATCGCCGGCGTCAAACAGGCCAACAACACGGTCATTCCCCTGGGCGTGCAGTACTCGCCCGAGTACATCGACACCCTCGACAAGCTCAAGAACACGCCGGTGGTGACCGGCGACGGGCGCGCGGTGCTGTTGGGCGACATCGCGGACGTGTCGGTGCGGAAGATGCCGGAGATGATCCGGAACGACAACGGCGCTCCGGCGGGCTACATCTACGTCGATCTCCAGAACGTCACCGGTCCGGACTACGTCGACGGCGCGCAGGCGCTGCTCAACCAGAACCTGTCGCTGCCCGCGGGCTACTCGATCGAGTGGACCGGCCTCTATCAGTACGCCACGGCGGCGCGCGCCCGGATGCGCGTGATCGTGCCGCTGACGCTGATCATCATTTTCGGGCTGCTGGTCGTCGCGTTCAGATCGGTCGCGGAGAGCGTCCTGATCCTGCTGTCGGTGCCATTCGCGATGGTCGGCGGCGTGTTTCTGCAATGGCTGCTGGGCTATCCCATGACCACCGCCGTCATCGTCGGCTACATCTCACTGTTCGCCGTCGCCGTGCAGACCGGCATCATCATGGTCATCTTCATCCGCGGGGCGCTCGATCACCGCCGCGAGGGGCAGTCCTACGTCGACGCGGTGATCGATGGCTCGGCGACACGCCTGCGTCCGAAGCTGATGACGGTTGCAGCCATCGTCCTGTCGCTGCTGCCGGTGATGTTTGCGACCGGCGCAGGGATGGAGATCATGAAGCCAATCGCCGCGCCCAGTATCGGCGGGATGGTGACGTCGAGCCTGCACGTGCTGTTCATGACGCCGTGCCTCTTCGCGATCGGCGAGGACGTGCGGGTGTGGTGGAACCGTCGTTCGGGTCACGGCGAAGGGACGCGGGCTGCGGTGTGAGGAGTCCCGACGTGGGAACGCAGAGATCGCAGAGCACGCAGAGACTTCCGATGGCCTTTCTCGCAGAGGCATCGCCGGGGCAACAATCGCAACGCGCAACCTCCAGTGCCGAAGTTCGAGCCGCCGGCGCGTTCAGGCTCCCGAAGGACGCGATGGCTGTCGCGGACGGTCTGATGCTCGATCGTGCCGTCACCATCGACGGCCTCTATGCCCAGCGCGTTCCGAAAGGCGCGTCGATGCAGGTGGTCGCTGCGCTGCCAGACGGCGACGTGGAGCCGCTGGTCTGGCTCTACGAATACCAGGACCGCTACCAACATCCCTTTCTCTTCAGGAAGCCGCTCACCCTTCCGCGCGGGACCCTCATCCGTGGCGTACGAAGCGATGCGAAGCTGTTCCTGATTCCAGCAGTGAGGACGGCAAAGTGACATCGAGAACAAAGGCGCGCAGATGGCGGGCTCGAGCAACCCGTGGTGAAAGTCCGTCTGCATTCGGCAAACGCTGCATCCCGCCTCGCGGCGTTGCTCAACGCTCAAATACTCCCGGTATTCTCGCGTTTCTCGCCTGGCGATCCGGGCGCATCGTCCGCCTCGGTGCGACGACGGACTTTCATCACGGGCTGTTAGCGGCATGCATGGTGATGTGGTTATCGGCCGGCTGCGGGCGTGGGACGCCGGCCGCGCTCACCGAACTGCAGCGGATCAAGTCGGGCGCCCTGGACGTGGTGCTGCTGTCGTCGCACGACGGGCTTCGCCATGGCAAAGACGCCTTCGTGATCGAGTTCAGGTCGAACGGGAATCTCGTGGATGCGGGTGCGGTACGTGCCTCGGCCAGCATGCCAATGCCCGGCGCCCCGATGTTCGGAAGCATCGACGTCCAACGAACCGAAGTCCCGGGCCGGTATGCCGCGACCGGTCAATTCGACATGGCGGGAACGTGGCGCATGACCCTCGCATGGGATGGCCCCGTGGGAAAAGGCTCGGTGGCGTTCTCTGGAACCGTGCAATGAGCGGCCCGGTGTGCATGACTTCGTCGTCGGCGTGCCACGCGCTTACGAGATTTTTACCGCCGTCTGACAAACAATTCAGCCAGTCTTCAGAATTGCCAGCAAAGGATTTGATTACTATGCGATATGAACACTGGACGATGGCTTGAAGCGAAGTCCGCGCCGCGGGTGCTCGCCGTCGCGTTGAGCGCCGGCCTGCTGTGCCTGGGCGCCGTCACCCGTGCCCAGACTCCTGCTCGAGGCGCTTCACAAACTCCCGCGCGAGGCACGGCCGCGCCGGCCGGTGGTGGCGCGGCTCGGGCGAGCACGTCCAAGGTCGACGCGAACCTGCTGCAGTTGATGCGCGGCATCTTGTACCCGGCCTCCAACGTGCTGTTTGCCGCTCAGGACGATCTGAGCAAGCTGACGCCGGTCGCCGACCCCTCGGTGTCGCCAAACCCGCTGACGAGCACCTACGGCGGGTGGCAGGCGGTCGAGAACGCCGGTCTGGCGATCGCCGAATCCGCCAACCTGATCGCGATCCCCGGACGCCTGTGCTCGAACGGCAAGCCGGTCCCGGTGCAACGCGCCGACTGGGTGAAGTACACGCAGGGCCTGCGCACGGCGGGGCTGGCGGCGTACAAGGCGGCGCAGTCGAAGGATCAGGACAAGATCGTCGAGGTGGCCGGGAGCGTCTCCGACGCATGTGCGGCGTGTCACGATGTCTACCGCGAAAAGAAGAACGGGGACCAGGACCGTTGTCTGCCCTGAGCCAGCAGGGCAGTTAGTCAGCCGTCATCCCGTTCTCGGCCGGGTCGATCCCAACTGCGTCTTTGAATGTGTTGCGACGCAGGCGGCGGTTTTTCACCAGAACGCGCCATAATGCACCGATGAGAAACAGCCTGCGGTCCATTTCGATGGCGTTCGTCCTGCTCGCCGTGCTCTTGTTCGTGTTGCCTGCCGACCTCAGCGCCCACAACGTTTCGAAGCGCGACGCGGCGTTCGTCGAGGCCAATCAAGGCGCGGCGATCGGACCGTTTCTCTATCTGGGCGCCAAGCACATGGTCACCGGTTACGACCATCTGCTCTTCCTCGTCGGCGTGATCTTCTTCCTGTACAAATTGAAAGATGTCGTTCAGTACGTCAGCTTGTTCACGATCGGACATAGCACCACGTTGCTGATGGGCGTCCTCTACGGTGTCCATGCCAATGCCTATGTTGTCGACGCGATTATCGGCTTTTCCGTCGTCTACAAAGCGTTCGACAACATGGATGGCTTCAAGCGCGTGTTCGGATTCCAGCCGAACACGAAAATCGCCGTGTTGGTCTTTGGCCTGTTTCATGGCTTCGGGCTGGCGACGAAGCTCCAGGAATTCGCGCTCGCGCCGAAGGGGCTGGTGGCTAATATCGTCAGCTTCAACGTCGGGGTGGAGGTCGGCCAGGTGCTGGCGCTCAGTGCGGTATTTCTCGTCCTGATGTACTGGCGCACCCGTCCCGGGTTTCTTCGGCACGCCTTCGCCACCAACACGCTGCTGATGGTCGGGGGATTCGTGCTCGTCGGCTACCAGTTGACCGGTTACATGGTGGCCCAATGACGGCGACTGCACCGCCCGCCGATGTTCGCCTCGAGCCGCCGTCGCTGCGCAAGATTCTGACGGCGACCGGCGGCGCCTTGATCGTTGCCGGGGTCATTCTCACTCTCTTCATCCTCCCGGCAGAATACGGCATCGATCCGCTCGGCACCGGCAAGAAGCTGGGATTGACCGAGCTGGTTCGAGCGGCAGACAAACCGGCACCCGTATCCGACGCCGCCATCGTGCCGGTGCTGGTGCCTTCACCAAAGGGTGATGCGCCTACCGTTCAGGGAGCATTTATTGCGCAGCCGAACCGGTTTCATACAGATTCCAGGGAACTGATGCTGGCGCCCGGTGAGGGCCTGGAAATCAAATACAACATGAAGAAAGGCGCCGGTCTGATGTACTCGTGGACCGCCAGTGGCACGCTGTCGGTTGAGTTTCACGGGGAGCCCGACGTCAAGCCCGCAGGGCGGGAAGGGACCGACTACTACGAATCCTACGCGCTCGACACGGCCGGCAAAGACCAGGGCCACGGGACGTTCCTGGCCCCGAGTCAAGGCATTCACGGATGGTTCTGGGAAAACAAGGGAACGACGCCGGTCAAATTGAAGTTGGTGACGGCGGGGTTCTACGACTGGATCGTGTCGAACATCAAGGACAAGCAGACGGCGCTGAAGCCGATGGATCCCTACGACGGCCCGTCTCACCCGACCCTGCCGGACCAAGTGCTGCACTGACGTTCACCGACGGTCAGCGCACGCGTGAAGGCTGCTGATCGCTCACCGAGCCACCAGAAAGGGCGGCGCTGGGCGCGTACGCTTTCAATCGCGCGCGTCTCCACTTCTTGGAAAACGACGGGTTCCCGGCTGTCACGCGAGACGCGGCCCTCGTAAGGTGCGCGTCCGCAGCCCATTCCTGGCCCTTTCGGAGGTCGTGATTTCCGGGGAGCATTGGGTCACTACCTCGACAATGGTACTCCTCACGCACCGGCCGGGTGGCGGCCATATCTCAGATAGAGCGTCGGCACGACGATCATGTTGAGCAGCGTCGACGTCATCAGGCCGCACAGGATGACGATGGCCATCGGCGTCTGAATCTCGCTACCCGCTTTTCCGCCGCCGAGCGCGAGTGGAATCAGGGCCAGGCCGGCCGCCATTGCCGTCATCAGAATCGGGACCAATCGCTCGCGTGCGCCCCGTTCGACCGCCTCGCGGAAATCGGTGACCCCTTCCTCGGCCATGAGGTGCTGAATGTGCGAGACCAGCATGATGCCGTTCCGCGTCGCGATCCCGAACAGCGTGATGAAGCCGATCATCGAGGCGATGCTGAGCACGCCTCCGGCGAGGAACACGCCGGCGACGCCGCCGATCAGCGCGAGCGGCAGATTCAGCATGATCAGCACCGCATCGCGCGGATGACCGAAGGCGAGAACCAGCAACATGAACAGTCCGGCGACGACCCCGATGCCGAGCACCAGCAGCCGCTGCGAGGCACTCTGCTGGCTCTCGAACTGCCCGCCGTACTCCACCCGATAGCCCGCCGGCATCGGCGCCGATCGCGTCACCGCCGATCGAATGTCGTCGACGACACCGCCGAGGTCGCGGCCGGCGACGTTACACGAGATCACGATCCGGCGCTGGACGTTCTCGCGCAGCACCATGTTCGGCCCTTCCTCACGGCGCACGTCGGCAAGCAGGCGGATCGGCACGCGACCTTGATGCGGTGTATCGACCGGCAGGTCGCCGAGCCGCTCGAAATCGGAGGAGGATGCCTGGTCGAACTTGACGACCAGGTCGAACGACGTGCCGCGATCGAAGATCCGTCCGACGGTCGCGCCGGCGAAGCTCGTTTCGACCGCCTGCGCCACATCGTCGGCGCGGAGGCCGTATCGGGCGATCGCGGACCGGTTCAGCACGAAGCGCACGAACGGGATGTCCATCTGCTGCTCGAGCGAGAGGTCCACGACCCCCGGCACCCGGCTCATCGCCTCGCGGACACGTTCGCCCAGTCTCCGCAGCGTGGGCAGATCGTCGCCGAATACCTTGACGGCGATATTTGCCCGGGTGCCCGACAACATGTGATCGATCCGGTGCGAGATTGGCTGACCGATGGTCACGTTGGTTCCCGGCAGCGTCGAGAAGCCGCGCCGCAGGTCGGCGAGCAGTTCGGCGCGCGGCCGGGTGCTGGCTCTCAATCCGACGTCGATTTCCGCCGCTTCGACCCCCTGCACGTGCTCGTCCAACTCGGCGCGTCCGGTCCGTCGCGCCGTGGCGACGACTTCGGGCTCGGACAGCAGAATCTGTTCGACGCGCCGGCCGATCTCATCCGACTTCGCCAGCGAAGTGCCGGGCAGCGTGTTGGCTTGAACGGTGAGGCTCCCTTCGTGGAACTCCGGCAGGAACGCCGTGCCCATCCTGGTCATCGCGGCGCCCGCAGCCGCCAGCAATGCCACCGACAACACCGCCACGAGCCCCGGGCGGTTGAGCGCGTGCGGCAGGAACGAGGCATAGCCTGACTTGAGGGTTCGGACGAGCCGCCCCTCGTGCCCCTTCAGGATTGAACGCGCGCCCGGCAGGAAGGCATAGCTCAAAGCCGGCGTGACGACGACCGCGACCGCCAGCGACGCGAGGAGCGACACGATGTAGGCCACGGCGAGTGGCGCCAGCAATCTCCCTTCCACTCCGGACAGCCCGAAGATCGGCAGGAAGACCATCACGATGATGATCGTGGCGAAGACGATGGACGTCCGGATCTCGAGCGTCGCATCCCGGACGATGTCGGCGGCGGGGCGCTGCTGGCCTGGGGGCAGCGCGTTGTTCTCACGCAGTCGGCGCACGACGTTCTCGACGTCGATGATCGCATCGTCGACCAGCGCGCCGATGGCGATCGCCATCCCGCCGAGCGTCATGGTGTTGATGGTCGCGCCGAAACCGCGCAGGACGAGCACCGCCGCGGCGAGGGACAGCGGCATCGCCGTCAAGGTGATCGTGGCCGCCCGCACGTTGGCCAGAAAGAACAGCACGATCACGATCACCAGGAAGCCGCCGTCGCGCAGCGCGGCGATGACATTGTCCACGGCGACTTCGATGAAATCTGACTGGCGGAAAATCTTGCGGTCGATGGTCATCCCGGGCGGCAGCTCCGTCTGGAGCGTGTCGAGCTCCCGATCGAGCCGCCTGGTGAGCTCGATGGTGTTGGCGCCCGGCTGTTTCTGCACGCCGATGATCACGGCCGGCTTGCCGCTCCGCGAGCCCTCCCCGCGTTTGAGCGCGCCGCCCTCGCGGACGTCGGCCACGTCGCGAATCAGGACCGAGCGCGAGCCGCGCAGCGCGACCAGGCTTTCGCCGATCTCCGCCGGCGTGCGGACGCGGCCGACGGTCTGCAGCACGTACTCCTGCGGGCCTTCGGTGAAGACGCCCGCCGAGGTGTTCTGGCTCGCGCCGCGGACGGCGTCGAGCAGCTCGTTGACGGATACGCCGTTGGCGCGGAGTTGATCCGGGTGGGCAATGACCTGGAATTGCCGCTCGGCGCCGCCGAGCGGTGTCACCTGCGACACCCCGGTAATCGCCAGCAGTCTCCGGCGGACGACCGTGTCGGCGACCGTGCGCAGCGTCAGCGGATCGTCCGTGTTCGACGAAATCGCGAAGAAGAGAATCTCGCCCATGATCGACGAGATCGGCGCCAGGACGGGACGCTCCACCTGTGGCGGCAACGTTCCGCTGACCAGCGCCAGTTTCTCGGCCACGATCTGGCGCGCACCGAAAATGTCCGTGCCCCAGTCGAATTCGACCCAGACGACGGCGATCCCGAGTGCGGTGGCCGAACGAACACGTCGCACGCCGGAGGCGCCGTTGATCGACGCTTCGAGCGGGAAGGTGACGAGCGATTCCATCTCTTCCGGCGCCATGCCGTGGCCTTCGGTCAGGATCGTCACGGTGGGCGCCGTCAGGTCCGGGAATACGTCGACCGGCATGTCGCGCGCCACCCACAGTCCGCACGCAGCCAGAAGCACCGACATCGCGATCACCAGCCAGTGATGATCGATCGACCATTGAATGAGACGTTTCATCAGTGCACGTGCCCTTCGGCCGGCAGGCCCTTGGCGGCCGATGCCAACTGCACGTCGTACGCGCCGCGAACGACCACGCGTTCACCTGCCTTCACGCCGCTCTTGATCCCGACGAGGTCGCCGTCGCGCGCCGCGATCTCGACGAATCGGCGGGCAAATCGCTCGCCTCCGGTCTGCACGAATACGTACGGGCGTCCGGCTTCCATGAGTACGGCCGCTTTCGAGATCGCTGGCATCCGGTCTGTGCCCCCGGTGTAGAGGATGGCCGTGCCGGCCTGGCCAATCAGCAGATCGCCATTGCCGTTGGCGACCTCCATCTGAAGCGCCAGTGCTTTGGTTGTGGGATCGAGCACGCCGGGGTCGTGGACGTGGTGGAATCGGAGCATCAGGGGATTCGGACGGCCTGGCAGCTCCAGCGCCACCGCGACCAGCCCTCGCACCCTGGCGGTGTCGGCTGCCGGCACGTCCGCCCTGAGCTCGACCGCGTCGGTGCGGGCGATTTTGAAGAGTGCCACTCCTTCGTCGTAGGACGCGCCCAAGGTCGCGTTGACCTCGACGATCCGTCCGGCGATTGGCGCGTGCAGCACGAACGCGTTGCCTGCCGCCGCGCCGCCGCCGGTCCGCAGGGTTTCGTCGCGCTGGGCGAGCCGCGCCTCCGCGGCGCGGAGACGGGCTTCGGCGACCGTTGCCGCCCGCTTTCCATCTTCCACTCGTCGCGCGGGGACCGCCTTGTCGGCCAGCAGACGCTCAGCGCGAGCCAGTTCAGCGCCCGCGGCTTCGAGCGCCGCCTGTCCCTCGGCGACTCCGGCAGCGAGCGTGGCGCGATCGTCGCCGGCCGTCAGCCGGGGCTCCAAATGTCCGAGCGCCTGTCCAGCTGTCACCAGATCGCCCACGTCGGCCAGCGTGTCGGCTCGAAATCGTCCCGGCGCCGGCGCCGCGACGATCGCCTCGCCGCCAGGCAGCACTTCGACGGTGGCCGGCACCCGAATCGAGGCTCGTACGTCGGTCTCTTGCACCGCCGCCGTCCCGAACTCGTTCGTCCACTGCTGTTCTTTCAAATACGCGATGGCCGTTGCGTCGTCGGGCGGCCGCTTGGCGGCGTCAGCCAGGGCGGTGCTTTCGTCGGCGAACACGGTGACGGTTCCGAGATCGTGCCGGTCGGTGAGTCCCGGGGCCTCGAGCACAAGCGACCAGCGATACCGTCCCGCCGTCGGGACCGCGCCTTCGACCCTGAACGCGCCGGGTCGCGACGGCTCCGGGCCGGTGATCGCGGTCGGCTGCCCTCCGGCGTCCGGCGTGAGCTCGATTCGCGCCTTCCCGGCGGTCACCGGTTTGAAGTCGTCCATCCTCGTCAGATGGACCGCGAAGAGCGCTGTTTTTCCCGCGGTGAGCGGCGGGTATTCCATGTACAGCTCGGTTTTGTCGGTCCAGTTGGTGAGGTTGAGCGTCGGCGTTTCCGCCTCGGGAGGTTTGACCTGGGGCCGGCACGCGATTGCGCCTGACATGAGCACGAGCGTCGCGCACGCCAGTGAACCGAGTTGGAAGTAGGTCGACCTTCTCAAATATTTCTGGTCTTCTCGGTCGTCGCGTCCGACCAGCCGGGCGCTGCGCTCCAGAACACGTGTCACCGAATCTTCAACGCGAGACACGAGTGGCCGATATCCGCTGAACAGCCACCGTTTGACTCTTGTGTTGATCGCACTCTTTCCGGGCGCGACAACCAAGCGGCGGGTAGTGATTTCGAGATGACAGTTCACGAGTCGGGTGCGAGTCGTCATTTATGGAATCTCCCAGCCACTGGCAAATTCGAGCTCGATTTCGGCTTGCCGAACGGCCGCGTCGAGCGCCGCCTGGCGGATTCTGGCGGTCCCGCCGGTTCGATAGGCGTCGAGGAGCTCCAGAATTCCCCGCTCGCCCGCGTCGTAACTGATCTGCGCGATGCGTTCGACTTGATCCGCGCTGGCAATCGCCTGGGCGCGGTATCGCTCGGCTGCCGTGCGTCGCGCGACAACGACGCCGCGCAGCGCGGCGATCTGTCCGCGCAGCGCCAGGCGGAATGCGCTCAGCCGCGCTTCTGCCTGCGCGCCTCTTGCGACGGCGAGCGCACGTTCGGGGCGGGCGCGGTCGAATAGAGGAATCGTGGCGTGCAACGTCACCACGCTGCCGATGTCTCCGCCACCGAACGTCGACGACTTCGTGCCCGCCACGAGTTCCGGCTCAGGAATCAGCCGGCGGTCGGCGGCGCGCGCGGAGAACCGAGCGGCTTCGATTTCTCGTCGCAAGGCGAGGATCTCTCCCCGGGCGGCCTCGGCGCTTTCGACCAGAGCCTCGACTGGAGGGACCGCGACCGGGGCATTTGAGATTCCAGCAGCAATCAGGCGCGACGGCTCGGGTAGATCGGCGAAGAAACCCGCGAGGATCCCTTGCGCCCGTGCCCGATCGATTTCTACCGCCGCCCGATCCGCATCGATTTCAAGCGTTTCGCGTTCGGCGCGGAGGCGATCGAAGCCTGCGGCATCTCCGGCCGCCTCGCGCTTGGCCAGCACGTCCGCCAGGCCTCGCAGCCGATCGCCGGCCGCCGCCAATTCGTGTTCGCGTGTCTGGGCGGCGACCAGGTCGGCGAAGGCGAGCCGAAGGTCGGCCCGAAGTCTCCGTACGTCGTCGTCGCTGCGGTGTGCACTGGCATCCACCAGCGCGGAGGCGGCATCGACCTCCAGTCTTCTCCGACCCGTGATGGGGAGCGGCTGCGCCACCATCACCATGTTCTCGGTGATGCCGGCGACCGACTCTCGATCGAAAGTGACCCTCGGATTCGGCCAGCGGCCCGCCGTCAGCACGTCCACGCGCGCGATGTCGATGCTGGCGCGTGCGGCGCGGACGCGAGGACTATCGGCGGACAGCCGCGCCAGGGCTTCGGATTCGGTCAGAGTCAGCGACTGTGCGCCCACCAGAGACGGGAGCGCGACGGCCGCGAACGTGGCGCAGATCACCACAGCACGCATAACACCTCGAGATGAACGGAGTACGACCAGGCAGACGACGGGCGGAGCCGTCAGGTCAGAACAGAGGCAGGACGGAAGGCGGCGCGCGGAGGGACGCGGAGGATCGCGGCGGGCCGTGTGGAAGCGTCGCTTCGTCCACGGCGACCGCCACGCGCACGAGAGGCGCCGGCGCAACGTCGACGTGCGTTGTCACGAGGAACAGGGTGACGGGGAATGAATGCGCAGCCTCGGCGACGGCGACCTGGTCGAGCCAGACCACCTGCTCATCCGGGTCTTCGACCTCAGCACTGTCGTGATCGTGATGCGAAGCGTCGGCAAGCTCGTGATGCGAAGCTTCAGCACCCGGATGTTCGTGAGGCGAGAAGTGCCGGTGCGCGACCGAGGGGTGATGGTCGGCAGCCCCCGCCTCGTGCACGTGCTCTGGTGCAAGCGCGGACGACACCACCAGCCATGGCGCCAGGGCCGAAGCGGCGATGATTCGTCCAAGCGTTCGCATGCGCTGCCGATTATTGTGTCTGTCCGTGTGGGTCGTCAATCACGGCCGGTGATGCGATCTGGAATTCGAAATTTCAACCACCGAGCACACCGAGCACACCGAGTTTTCCGACCCGCGGCTCGAACAGCAACTCTTCACGGTCGCAGAATACACGAGCGGCTGGGGTTCGCCCCTGAAGACTCCCTGAATTTTCGGTCAGAATGTCCCGACAGATTCCCACACCAGTAAGGGGGTGTGGATCGCATCAAGCGCTCTACGAGGTCGCCACCGAGATCGCGAGATGACGAGAACACGGTCTGCTCTTGCCCGGTGTGCTGCCCGGAATGTATCGGTGCAACACCACGGTACGGCTGAGCCGAGGCTGAAGCCGGACACTACGTGATTCGTGTGCGCTCACGTTTTCATGCGACGGGATGCCCCCGCTCATGAGGACTCGGTGGTTGGAAGCCGACGTCGACCTTCACGAGCACGTCGAGGCTTCGACCGAATGTGAGACCGATCCACAACTCGGCGTCGCGTCGCTGCGCACCGCATCACGGGTGACGTACGATGCGTCGGAAGAATCTATCGTTGGGTCAATCCTACGGTCGGAGGGTCATGAGAGACGACGTTACGTGCCGGGCGCTCATCGGTCTCGTCATCGTGTCGTTGATGGCGGGAGTCGCGCGCGCGCAGGATCCCCCTCGCCAGACGCAGGATCTACCGACCGGGGAGATGTATCGAATCGAAGCGCTGGGCGCCTACTGGACCACACGCGCCAACGTCATGGTGTCGAGCGACGCTCCCGGCCTGCCAGGCACGCGGATCGACTTCACGCGTGATCTCGGTCTGACCGATCGGGCGTTTCCCGAGTTGCAGGTCACGTGGCGGCCTGGATTGAGGCACAAGTTCCGGGTCCAATACATTCCCATCCATTTCGACTCGGCGGCACCCCTGTCGCGCGACCTTCTCTTCAGCGGCGTCACCTACCCTGCAGGTGCGCCCACGACCGCCAGCCTCGACTGGACGACGTACCGGTTCGGCTATGCATACGACTTCATCGTCAGGCGCCGGGGCAGCGTTGGTTTCGTGACCGAAGTGAAACACACCGTCGTTCGGGCGGCGCTGCGGGCCGGGCTCGCCGACGAGGTGAGCCGCCAGGCCATGCCGGTCCCGGCGATCGGGGGCGTGGTGCGTGTGTATCCCGCGCCGCGTCTTGCGCTGACCGGAGAGGTCACGTTTTTCGGCGTGCCCGACAGCGCCGATCGGCATTTCGGTGGACATATCGCCGACATCGACCTGTCGGCCACGTGGAATTTCTCGCGGCACGTCGGCGCGCAAGTCGGCTTCAGGGACATCGACATCAATCATCTGGGCGAGTGGAACACGGCCACGTTCTCGCTGAAGGGCGCCTACTTCGGAGTGGTTGTGAGGGACTAGACAACCTCGCCTGAATTCCTCGTCAGACGATGGCTCAGAAAGAATTCAGGAACTCTTCAGATTTGCCGCTGGAGGCCTTCGATAGACTCCAGGCCATTCGCAAGAGAGTCGTGAGAGAAACCTGTGAAGGTCGAGGTTGGCTGGAGCCGTTCAGGCCCGGTTGTGAAGCGGCCTGGCGTCTGTGAGTCGTGCGGCCAGGCGTTCGCCTGCGAACTGTCGCTGTCGGGCTGTTGGTGCAGCACGGTCGAATTGAGCGACGCAGCACGTGCGCGGATTCGCGCGAAGTACGCCGGCTGTCTGTGTCCGGCGTGCCTGCGGCAGTACGAAACCCCGTGAGAGAGGTTCGACGCACTACCCGTCAGGGTCCTGAGGTTGCACAGAGAGGAGAGAGCGATGGCGCCCGGTGTCAGCGGTTGGCTCAAACGATCCGCTATTTTCGTCCATCGCTGGCTGGGCGTCGCGCTGTGCCTGATCTTCCTGCTGTGGTTTCCTTCAGGCATCGGCATGATGTACTGGGACTATCCAAGCGTCGGCCAGGACGATCGGCTCGCACACTCCGCCGCGCTCGATGGATCCCGAATCAAGCTGTCGCCGGCCGAGGCGGCGGCTGCGGTCGGCGACGATCGACCCGGACAAGCCCGGCTGAACACGTTTGACGGCCGTCCGGTCTATCGTTTTGGCGGCGGCGGCGGCGCAGCGATCGTCTACGCCGATACCGGTGAACAGCAGCTCGATGTCGCGAAAGACATGAGGGACCGCATCGCCGCCGGCTGGACCGGTCAGCCAGCGGCCGCCGCCAGGATCGAGCCGGTCGAGCAGGTGGATCAGTGGACTCTCCAGAGCGGGCTTCGCAACGTCCGTCCGCTGTGGAAGTACTCCTGGCCAGGCGGCGATCAGCTGTACATCTCGGAATCGACGGGTGAGGTCGTGCAATACACCACCACCGCCTCGCGGCTTGGTGCGTACCTGGGCGCCATCCCGCACTGGCTGTACTTCACGCCCCTTCGCAAGAACGGTCCGTTGTGGAGCCAGGTGGTGATCTGGTCGTCGGGCATCGGGACCGTGTCCGCAATTCTTGGCATCGTCATCGGCATCTGGATGTATTCCCCGCGGAAGAGGTACCGCTATCGCGGCGCGTCGACAAGCATTCCCTATCGCGGGCAAAAACGCTGGCACACCGTGTTCGGTCTCATCTTCGGTCTCGGCGCCGCCACCTGGGCGTTCAGCGGCATGCTCTCGATGGATCCGTTTCCGGCGCAACCTACCGGTGGTCCGGCCGGTGGCGGCCGGCGCGGCGGCGGCCCCGGCATTGCCCAGGCGCTGCGAGGCCGCGGCGGTCAGCTGGGAGCTTTCACGTCAAAGCTGCCCCAAGAGGCGTTGTCGCAGCTTCCGAATCTGGCCGTCAAGGAACTGGAGCTGACCTCCTTCGCGGGCGAGCCGGTCTACCTCGCGAGCCTGGCGAACGGCGAGACGCGCGTCGTTCCGGTCCATGGCGAACCGCGGGAGGCGTTCGACGACAAGCGGATCATCGACGTCGTGACGAAAGCCGCCGAGGCCAGCGGCGGGGCGGACATTTCGAAGCTCGAGCAGTACGACAGGTACTACCTGGATCGACGTCGCCAGCGCCCGCTGCCGGTCATCCTGGCGCAAATGCACGACGCCGAGCACACCCGCTACTACATCGATCCCAGGACCGCGCGGGTCGTGAGCACCTACAGTTCCAGGAATTGGATGAGCCGATGGCTGTACCACGGTCTGCACTCGCTCGATTTTCCGTGGCTCTACAACTACCGACCGCTGTGGGACATCGTCGTGATCACGTTCATGGTGGGGGGCACGGCGCTCTGCCTGACGTCGCTGATCCTGGCGTGGAGGGTCCTTGGCAGGAAGCTGACCGGTGCGTTGGCGGGTACGCCGTCGGGCACGGCGTCCAGGACCGCGGTACTCGGCGATGACCTGCCTCTCGAAGCCGAGTCGTGGTGCTTTGAAACGATCCGACGCATGATGACGCGCCGTTGAGAAACTCTTCAGGCGCGCCAACGCGTATCCCGGATAGGATTTCTAATAGGTCGCGCGTGCGCCGCGCTCTTTTTCAAGGGACTTCTGATGGGAACTCGTCGGAGACGTCTTGCCGGGGCTGGGCTGCTGTTGTTCAACGCGGTGGCGTTGCCGTCGTGCACGTCGAAGTCGCTTCCCGCGGCGGAGACCGCGCCCAGTGATTTGACGGCGTATGTCTCGATCAAAGAACTGATGCAGAACATGATCGACCCGATCGCCGACAACATCTTCGACGCGGTCGGCACCGACGTGACTGCCAAAGGAGTCGTCGACACCAAGCCGGTGACCGACGACGACTGGGCCAAGGTGCGTCAGGGCGCGGTGACGCTGGCCGAGAGCACCAACCTTCTGAAGATGCCTCGTCCGGTTGCGCCTCCCGGGGATACGAACAAGAGCATAGGCCCCAACGCGCCGGAGCTTTCACCTGAGCAGATCCAGGCCAAGATCGACCAGGACCGGGCGCTGTGGAACCGGCACGTGAACCAAATGCGCGACGACGCGCTGAAGGTGCTGGCGATTGTGAAAGCGAAAGACGTCGACGCCCTGTTCCAGGCCGGGAGCGACATCGACCGCGCTTGCGAGACGTGTCACCTCGAGTATTGGTACCCCGGCGACAAGAAAGCAGTCCTCGAGGACGAGCGGCAGCGCGCGACGATTACGCCGCCGAAGAAAAAGTAGTCCCCATCACGCCGGCGGCTTCTCGGTGCCCGCATAGGCAAAATCCACCGTGGTGGCGGCGCCGGCGCGAACGCGCACGGTCTGCATCAGCGGACCGTACTGCTCGTGCCAGGTCAGGATCGTGTAGGACCCCGCCGGCACGTTCGCGATCTCGAAGTTGCCGCCGTCGTTGGTGACCGCGAAATACGGGTTGGTCACGACCCCGACCCAGGACGTCATCCAGCTGTGCACGTCGCACTTGATGTGCAGCATCACCTCTTCGTTCTTCATCTTGAACGATTGGACCATGCCCGCCTTTGGCTCACTGACATTGAACTCGTTGCCTCGAGCCGAAAGACTGTGGACGTTGTGCAGCCAGTCGTCGCTGTTCTTCACCTGAAGCGTCTGGCCAACGCGGACGCCGATGACACGAGGCCGATAGACGCAGGCGCGCTGATCGAGCACCACCGGCTCGGCCGGCACCGGCGTCTGCGGGAACGTGCCCTGGAGGTGAACGAACACGTTGGCGAGACTGCCGTCGATCGCCGCGGCGACGGTTTCCTGTATCACGCGCGTGCCCCGGTTCGCCTCGGCGCACTTTGGATCCATCCCCATCCTGATGACGCGGTTGCCCGGAAGCTTGCCGGTCAGCTTGATGTGACCTTTGATCGTTCCGCGGCCGGGCGCTTGTGCACCGCCCATCGCGACCGATCCAGAAAAAACGACGGCCGCCGTCAGAACGGCGGCGGCCACGCGGATGAGTGCCGAAGGTCTCATGGCGGAATTCCTGCTACTTCTTGACGCTGCCCGCTCCTTCTTTGGCTTTCTCGGCCTGCTTGCTCAGCGGGTACCAGTACTTCAAGTGACAATTTTCGCACGCCGTGTCGATGCCTTCGCCGGCGTCGAGCAGGCCCGATGCGCTCTTTGCGTCGATCGCCTTCAATGCGATCATTGTCGCGTCGTTGAGGGCGTAGGCGTTCTTGATCCACGTGGTCCGATCCTCGTTGATCAACTTTTCGATCTCCTCGGGCCCGAGCTCGACCTCTTCGTTTTCCGCCTTCTCGCCTGGTTTTGCGACGTGGCGACCTTCCATGATGAGCAGGTTGGTGGCCTCGATCAAGGTGATCGCTCTGCGGCGGACGTTGGCCCACTCTTCAGGCGTCTTCGGCTGACGCTCCTCGGTCCCTGCCGCGCTGACGATCGTGGCGACCGATTCCCAGAGGGCATCGGCCGAGGGATCGACCATCGAATCCATCAGGTCCTTGATGGTGGAGGTCGGCCGGAAGGACGATGGCGGCGGCGCCTGGGTCTTGCTGCACGCCACCACGACGAACACTGCGGAACTTACGAGGAAGAGCAAAGTAAATCTTCGCATTAATCACTTCCTTATACGACTGATTGTGGAGTCATCCTAGCCGAGCTCTGCTGAAAGATACTCTGAATTCTCCGTCAGAAATTCTTCGACGAGACCCTCGGGTTTCTTCTGGTCGGTTCGATGCGAGGCTTCACTGTCGGACCAACATGAAGGCGATCTCCGAGCGTCCGTTGTCTGGCTCGTGAACGGCGCCGCGGGCAGCGGTGTACTCAGTCCACGCCAGCGCGAAACCATCGCCGGACGCGGTGATGGCGGGAATCAGCGAGTCGCTCGCGTTGAAGGTGAGTCGGCGGGCGCGCGCGATCGGATGGCCCTGATCGTCGAACGACTGGAAGTAGACCTCGTGCTGGCCGTCGGTGTTGTCGCACCACGACAACCCGAAGCGCCGGCGCTTGGCATTCCACGCGACGTAGGCGCCGATCGATTCTCCGGAACTATTGGTGATCCGGACGGCCCGGTTTTCCAATCCCTCGACGAGCTCTTCTTCGCGCGCGACGAACAGGTAGACCTCCTTGTTGCCGTCGCGCTCGTCGAACCACGTGAGCGCCACGCGACCGCCCCCCACCGCCAGGTCTGGATACTTCGACGCCCGCCCATCGTCCGTGGTGAGTCTGGTGACACGGCTGGTGGTCTTGTCGACGCGGGCGACGAAGATCTCGTCCGTACGCGTGCCGACGCGGGCATCGAACACGACCCACGCGCGCCCGAGGTCGTCGACAGTCGCGTTCACGTTCCAGGTGGTCTGTCCCGCGGGACCAAGACGCTGGGGCGGCTCGCTCGGGTTCCCCTTGAGATCGAACCAGGCGGCGTAGACTTCGAAGTCCCTCGCGGCGTTCTCGGCCAGCCAGGCACAGAAGATCCTGCCGCGCCCGGCGCGGACGACCGGGTTCTTGCTGATGCGTTCGGGAAGGGCGAGCGCTCGGGTCCAGAGCCGGTGGCCGTCTCTGGACCACAGACCGATCATCGCATGTGAAGATCGATTGGCGGCGACTTCGTACCAGGCAACGGCGAGGTTGTCGCCCACGCTCGCAATTTCCGCCTCGTACGCGCGATCGGTGCCGGAGGTCAGCCGGCGCTCCGGCCCTGAGATCTCACCGCGCTTGTCGAGGGGCCGCGAGTAGATCTCGGCGTGCCCGTCGCGCGTGTCGTACCAGGCGACCGTAAACCCGTCGCCGGACGGTGCCAGGCTCGCCTCGTACGCGCCGCGCCCGCTCTGGGTAATCTGGTGCGGGTGGTCCTGCGACGCTTCGTCCGGCCGGGCCGAGGCAACGGCCGGCGACTGGACCGGTGCGGACGCCGGTGAATTCCCACCGAGGGCCAGCAGGGCGACGGCCGCAACACCGGTGCGGATCACGACCGCGATTCATCGAGCGAGACATAGCACAGCCAGGCGACGACCAGCGCCGCCAGCGTCGCCACCCAGACGAGCGCCCAGGTAAAGACCCATGGCCCCATGCGCCCGCCGGCTTTGTCGCCCTGAACGATCGCCAATGCTGGAACCGCCCCGAATGCGAACATCCAGGCAGCCGGGATCGTGGCGAGGCTCAAGACCACGGCAACCATCGAAGCGACCTTATTGCGATTCATCGTTGCGTCCACGAGAGATCTCCTCTGGCGGGATCAGACGCCCGCCGCAGCGTGCGAAAATTCGGGACCGGAATAATCCTTCATTACAGTGACGTAGACACTCGATTGCAGAATGTTTGCCGTCCACTCGACCCTTCGATGAAACTCAGCGGCTGCCGGCCAAGGATCGCCGTAGCTGCCGGCGGCGCCACGCGATCAGGCCGAGCAGCACCGGGAACGTGGCAGCCGCTGCCGTCCATTCGGTCGAGGCCCCGAGCGAAATCGGCTTGCTCGGCGCCGGCCGCGATCGATCGTGCTCCTCCATCAGGTACCCGTGCAAAGCGGCCGCCGAGTTGGAGCCGCTCGGGACCGGAGCCTGTACTTGCGGCCTCTGCTCAAGCGGATCGGCCTGCGGTGGTGTCTGGACCGAGGACGCCGGCGGCGCTTCGTTTCGTGCGACGAAATTCTCCGTCACTTTCGCGCCGTTGGCAATCGAGCCGCCCATGGCGCGTTCCATCGCGCGTTGAAAGCCCTCGATCTCCGGCACCGGAACTCCCGCAGCCTTGGCCTGTTCCACGACGTACTTCGAGAGCCGTGCGTTGCCGGTGGTGAGCTCGGCGCCGCTCGCGCCGTGCGCGTTCACGCTCTCGATGTACTCGGTGAGCAGCTTCGTGGTCGTGGCGGCATCGGCATTCCAATAGCCCTTGCGGACCGTTTCCACCATCCGGGCGGTCATGTCCTGATAGGCATAGGGCGAGCTCTTTTCGAAGAATTCCTTCATGCCGAGGTTCTTCTTGTCCTCGACGTAGGTGTCGAACGTTTCCTTCCACATCGCGCCGTCCACGGTTTCGGGCACCGTCGCGTTCCAGCCCCACAGGTACTCGACGAACTCGCGCATGGCGCCCGCGCCCGCGTAGCCCTCCTTCTTCATGCCCTCGATCCACGTCGGATTGACGTAGCGAGAGCGGAACTCGGTGCCGATGAACTTGTCCATCGACGTCATTTCCGGCTTGCCGGGGTCGCGCGTGTTGGTGACCACCAACTCGGGGCTCTTGCCGTCGATGCTGCGAATGGCGGCGGCGAGCCCGCCCATGTACATGAACATGTCGTCGTTATCGAGCGCGCCGTAGAGCATCGTCGAGCTGCTGTGGACGACCTTCTCGGTGCCCGAGAGTGCCATGCGGAAGACGTCCGCCATCGGCTCGCCCCAGAAGCCGTTGCCGTATCCATGTCCCATCTTGCGGATGTAGTCGTCCGCGAAACCTTTGTCGGTGTCCCAGGTGCCGCTCGCGGCGACGATCGTCGAGGTGTTGAGGTTGAAGATGCCCGGCGGTTCGTCGAAGATGCGAACGCCGGCCCGGCGATCGGCGTCCTGTTCCGAATATCCCTGCTGCATCAACTGCGTCCTGGTCTGCAGATAGTGACGGCGGACGAAGTTCTCGGCCTCGTCCAGCGCCTTGACCTTCTGTACGGCCTTGTCCATCAGCAGCGTGACGTTGTGGAACATGCCTTCGGCCGCGGACGCGATGACGATGTCCACGCGCGGCCGTTTGAGCTCGGCGCTGGGGACGACCGCCACGTCGATCACCTTGCCGCGGCCATCCCACACCGGCTTCGTCCCGAGCAGGTAGAAGATCTGCGATTCGAGGACGCCTTCGTGGCGCATCGTCTCGTCGCCCCAGATGACGAACGACACCTTCTCCGGATAGCGGCCGTGCTTCTTCACGTGGTCGGCCAGCATCTGCTCGGCCAGCTTCACGCCCATCTCCCACGATGCCGGCTTGGGGATCTTGTCCGGATCGATGCCGTAGAAATTCTTTCCAGTCGCATACGAGTCAGGATTGCGAATGGGCTCGCCGCCGCTGCCCGCCGGGACGAAGCCGCCGCCAAGCGCGTGCAGCAGGCTGTCGAGCTCGCGCGGTCCTGACGCCAGAATGCGTGCCTCCATCTCCGCCGCAAGCACCACGGCCTTGCCAGGCAGCAGACTGCGATCCGCGCTGACGATGGCGTCGATCGTGCTATCGCGAAGTGCTTTGTCCGGCGTGCGTCCGAACGCGTGAAGACCGAAGGGAATGTTCTGGCCTTTCAGCTCCATCAACTGGTTCTCGACGCGGTGAATCGTCGCCTCGTCGAGGCTGCCCGGCTGGGCGAGGTCGAGGCTCAAATCCTTGGCGATCCCGAGCGCGATCACCTTCTCCCGGATCCGTTCGAGGTAGGCCGTCGCCAGCTCCGGGTTCTTGCCCTCGTTCTTCTCGTAGTCGCTGACGAGCTCGGCCAGTGCGGCGAGCTCCGGGTAGAGGCCGCCCTTGGTGAACGGCGGCACCATGTGATCGATGAGCGTTGCCATCCCGCGGCGTCTGGCGACGAGCCCCTCGCCGACCACGTCGACGTTGTAGATGTAGAGATCGGGAAGGTCCGCGATCAACGCGTCGGGTGCATCCTCTTCCGAGAGACCGGCGTCCTTGCCGTCGAGCCATTCGAGTGTGCCATGCGTGCCGACGTGAACGACCGCGTCGGACTTGAAGCCGTTGCGGAGCCACGCGTAGGCGGCGAAGTACTGATGGTGCGGCGCGAGATCCTTCGCGTGGTACATCTTCTCGGCATCCTCGCCCCAGCCGCGCGCAGGCTGGGGGAGGAGCGCGATGTTTCCATATCGCACGACGGGGATCACGATGCTCGGGCCATTGGCTCCGCCCACAGCCATCAGCGTGTTTTTCTCAGGCGCGCCCCAGTCCTTCAGCAGCTTGGCCCGCAGTCCGGGCGCGTACCCTTTCAGCCACTCTTGGTACTCGTTCACCGTCACGCGGACTGCGTCGCCTTGCGCCAGCATCTCTTCCAGTTCGCCCGGTGCATAGCCGCCGACGTTGCGTGCCTTGGTGGTGATGTCCGCGAGCACCCTGGCCGACGACAGGTCGCTCGCCGTCCCGACGTCGTAGCCATCGCTGGCCAGACGCTGCAGGATGTTGGCGAGCGAGTCGGCCACGTTCAAATAGCTGGCGCCGATGTTGGCTTTGCCGGGCGGGTAGTTGTAGTACACGAGCGCCACGTGCTTGTCGCGGTTCGCTTTCGTCCGGAGAGCGCCATAGCGAATGGCGCGCTGGACCACCGTCGCCACGCGGGAGGCAATCGGGTGATTGACGATGACCGTGATGCCGGTCTCGAGATCCTTGACCTTCTCTTTGCTGCCGACCACCGTCGGCGCCGTGGTTCCGGCCACTTCCGGTACGGCCACCTGGAAGGTGCCCTCAAACGTCGTCACACCGTGTGACTCGCGCCATTCCTTCTCGGTTCGGCCGTACAAGCTGACGAGGTGGAGCACGGGTACGTCCACCTTCGCTAATAGCTTCCACGCCTCGGTATCGGCAAAGTTGAACAGAAAGCTCAGGGCCGCATCCACGCGGGGACGCCCCGTCTCGTCGAGCAGCAGCCGTTGGTGCGCCACCGAGCCGGGATAGCCGAAGATCGGCACCGCTTCGGCGCCGGCCCGCTCGATCTCGGCGATGAGCGCATCGAGCAGTTCGGTCTCGCCGCCGTAGAAGGTGGATTTGAAGAAGCCGACCGCAATTCGTGGTGCGCCCGCGCGCCGCTTGCCGTGCGCCTGCCGCCACGCGTCGAACTCCTCCCATTTCGCGAACGCCTGACCGGCCTTTCCATCGGGGTAGTAGTAGCCGAAGTCCAGGCTCGGCTGAGGCTCGGGCACGGTCAATCCCGTGACTCGCGCCTGCGTCAGCGCGTACTTCAGCAGCCCAATCTGGTTCGTGAAGCCTGAATGCCCCCAGAGACCGCGCGCGCGGTCGTCCCAGATCGCGCCCTGGCTGACGTAGGTCTCTTTCGGCGCGAGCCCTTCGCCGACCGCGATGACCTTGCCGTGCGCGTGCACCCGGGAGATCAGGTCGACCTTGTGCGTGGTGTTGAAGCGGTCGAGCATCTGCTGGTTCATGACGTCCAGCACGAGCACGTCCGCCGCCATCATGTCCGCCGGCTTCACATCGTCGAACACCGATTCGGTGAGGAAGGAGAGGGAAACGCGGCCGCGCAACTCGGGCCGCTCCTCGAGTAATGCCTTGAACGCCTTCGTCACGCCGAGGATGTTGCCGTCGGAGAACACGAAGGCAATGCGTACCGGCTTCGGTGCCTGGGCCGCAAGTGGAACCACGAAAGACGGGATTAGAAGAGACGAAGCGACGGAAGACTTGAATACAAAGGACACAAAGAACACAAAGAACACGAAGAAGAACAACCCAATTCTTCTTTGTGACCTTTGTGGTTCAAATGGTTCCGTGGCGCGTGCCGCTGTGCCGCGCCTGTCCGGGCTCCGTGGTTCGCTATTTCGCATCGGCCGGCCCTTCGGGTACGTAAATCACCTGCCCATCGGCCAGACGGTACGCCGTCCCGAGCCGCTCTCCCTGTCCCGTCATCGCCTTGCCGCTGACCTTGTAGGCAGTGACCTTGGTCCCTTTCTTGACGATGATTTCCTGCGCTCCCTGAGCGTTGGTCTTGACCATCGTCACCTCGCTCTTCGAGTCGACCAAATCCGCCATCTTGTAGACGGAAAACAGCGAAATCATCAGGCCGACGATGAACACGATCGAGACGTCGAAGAGGTTGGCTATGCCCGCGAGGGGGTCCTCTTCGGCGATTTCTTCGGGCGAAGGCAAATGGAGGAATCTGGCCATGGCTTCTACTCTCGAGAGCGCATTCCTTACGAGTCCTAAACCCCCAACTCGCCGGCGATCCGTTCGGCGAGATAGCGCTGCTCGTGCACCGTCTCGTTGACCCAGCCCTGACGCACGACCGCGACAATGTAGGCCAGCGTGCCGGTGGCGAGGCCCACGATCGTGGTCGTAAACGCGACGACCATCTGGCCCGCCATCGCTTCCAGATTGCCGGTGGCGAGCGATGCGAGCGACGCGCCCATGGGGATCAACGTGCCGAGGAGCCCGAGACTCGGCCCGACTTTGACGAGCATGCGCGGGTTCGCCAGCGTACGCCTCACACGTTCTTCCCGGGTGAGCACGAGGTGTTCGAGCCCGCCCTGTGCGAGCTGCCCGTCGCTCTGGACTCGTTCGACGTCGGTGATCAAGCCGCGGAGGAACGCGGGCATCAGGCGCCGGCGGTTCTCGTCCGCGGTGAGTACGGGGCCGGATTTCAACCACGCGTTCAGACTGAAGCCGCTGCGCTCACGCCGCCGGGCGAGAAATTCCACGAAGCAGCCGCCGGCCATGAAGAGTGCCGCGCCGACGCAGACCCACAGCAAGACCATGACCGGAAAGCGCAACACCTGCCCGAGCGCAAACAGGCCATTTTCAAGCAGCCCGAGAATGTTCAACCACGTCTCCATAATGACGACAGCGCACCGAGGATCATCGACGCGCCGACAAACGACATCAGCCAGGCTGGCATCTGAGGCAGCGAGGCGCCCTTGTCCGCCAGATTCAACGCGATCGCCGACTGCCAGCCCTGCGCCACCGCGGGCAACACCGCGACCATGATTCCGATCGCCAACACTGCAACCAGCCCTTCTTCCTGCAAGAGTGGCGGCGCGAAGGCAGGTGTCCGCAACGAGAGATACGCGGACGCGATTGGGAGCGCGGCGCCGCTCGCCATCGCGATCGGCTGCGGCAAGCCCTGCACATGAAGGAGCGACGCCCATAGAGCGGCCAGCGCCCCAGACGCCACGCTCAGGTACGCGGGGTGGCGGGGGAGCACCAGCTGCGTGGCGGCTACCGCTGCGACGAGTCCGCCGGCCCACGCCGCATCAACCGGACGGCCGGATCCAACCCACCAACTGGTCAGCCCGAAGCCGCATGCCAGCGCAACCGAGGCGACGAGCCGGCCGCCACGCCACCGCAACGTCGGCGGCGTCAACGCGGTTCGCTCCGAGGCGGCCGCGGTTTCATGAAGAGTCGTTGTGGCGGACGCGATGTAGGTGGCAAACACGGCGGCAGAAAGGCCGCACAGCATCCACAGCGCGTGAAAGGTGAAGGTCACGTAAGGCAGTTATGGTACTGAATCCACCACGCCGACGCATCTGAAGACTCTCATCACGGGCTAGGGCGTTCGGTTGCCCCCAACCAGAATCGTGACGCCCGTTCGCACTGCCGCCGGCAGCGCGGGGAAACCCGACGCGGCCTGGTATTTCTGATTCAGGACATTTTCGACGCTGAGATACCAGCGCAGCATCGGGTGGAATCGATAGGCGGCGCTCAGGTCGACTTTCTGATAGGCGGCGTCGAGGTCCTTGTTGGGCAGCAGCAGGGAATTGCCGAAGAAACCGTCGCTCAGGAGTGTACTGTCGTCCGCCCTGCCGACAAACGCGGCGGAGATACCGACCTGCGCCGGTCCCTTCGAGTAGCTGGCCGTCAGCGTGCCGGAGTTGGCCGGACGGCGGAAGGGCCGGGCGCCGACCAGCGGCGAGTACTGCCCAATCGGTGTGTTGGGAAAGGCCGGGTTGATGGCCGGGCTCAGCACACCGCCTGAGAGCGACTTGAGGACGACGGCGTCGAGATAGGTATACGACGCGGTGACTCGCAGTTCGCGGCCGGCCTGAAGCTCTCCCGACAGCTCGACTCCCTGAGCCTTGAACGATTGCGAGTTGACGTAGGCCCCGAACTGGGTGGCGTTGGCGGCGGCGGGCGAGATGCCCAACTGCGGCAGCACGCTCTTGTTCACGTACTCGATCAGATCGTCGAACTCGTTGTGGAAGTACGCGGCCCGCACGCGGCCGCCGCCCTTCGCGAACCCCTGCTCGATGCCGACGTCGAAGCTCTTGGTCCGTTCGGCGCCCGTCGGCGGGACGCCCAGGGAGTCGGCGCGTGTACCGACCAGGGTGAACAGCGACGACTGCTCCTGAAACACGCTCGGCGCCTTGATCCCCTTGCCCGCGTTCATCGTCAGCTTGCTGTCGTTGCCAGCCGATGAAGCCGGATTGTTGAGGTACACGGCCAGCGACACGCGCGGCGACACATTGGAGCGGAACACTTCGTTGTGCTCGTAGCCCAGACCGCCGGTGACATGGACCCGCGCCGCGCCGGCGCGCGCTTCGATGAAGACGCCGGCATTGTTGCGGGTGATGTCGGGCTCCGGCGTGTCGGCCGTGAAGCCCGCTTCGTGCTCGTAGCGGACCCCGCCAGAGAGGTCGAGCGCGCTGGCCGCGTGGAAGTCGACCTGCCCGTTCAGCCCCTGGCGCGTCGTCTTCGAATCGAAGTTCGATGGGTAGGTGCCGCCATAGTCCAGGATGGCGCGGCCGGACACCGTGGCGCCGTTGGCGCCGACGATCGTCACGTCTTTCCCGAGGTAGTTGGCCCCGAAGCCGAACGGGTCGAACGCCTCGCCGCTCGGCGTGGGATTGGTGAAGTGATATCGCTGGTTCGTGGTTGAAAAGCGTCCCGTCGCGTGCCAGCGGTCGGAGAGCTGCGACTGCACGGTTGCCCCGACTGTCGTGTAGCCGGTCGTCTGAGACGAGTCGTCCGGTACGCCGTAGAACAGAATCGCGTTGGGCGACTGGTAGTCCGAGTCCTTGCGGCGGACGGTCACGCTCAGGTTCGTGCCTGTGGCCAGGGCGACGCCGAATCGCCCCGCGTACACGCCGTTCCGGAACCGGTTGTTCGGCGTGTCGTTATCGGTACGGAAGTAGGAGTATTCGGAGAAGTAGTCGAACCGGTTCGCCGCGCCGCCGATCGACAGGTCGTTGCGCATGGAACCAAGGTTGCCGCCGTCGATCGAGTAGGTGAATTCGGGCCGTTTCGTCCGTCCTTGTTTCGTCAGGATGCTGACGACACCGGTCATGGCGTCGCTGCCGTACAGCACGCTGTTCGAGCCGCGCAATACTTCGATCCTGTCAACACCGGTGGTGGCGAGGTCCCCGAAGTCGAATCCGCCGCCGATGTCGTTTGCCGGGACGCCGTCGATGAGCAGCTTGTTGAAGTTGGAGTTGCCGCCGCGGACATAGAGCGAGGTACCGCCGCCGCGGCCGCCGGTCTGCACGATCGCCACGCCAGGGACCGTCCGCAGCGGCTCGAGCACGTCCAGCTTGTTCAGGCTGGCGAGCGTGTTGGCGTCGATCACCGTGACCGAGGCGCCGGTCTGGCCCTGAACGAGCTCGGTGGCGGCCGCGGTGACGACCACATCCTGCTGCAGCGTTCCGATTTGCAGCGGCACCTGCGTGACGATGCGGCCGGTCGATCCCACGAACATCGAATCAGTAGTCCGCGACTCGAAGCCCGACGCCATCGCCTCGATCTGGTAGCGCCCTTCCGCCAGCGCTTGAAACGTGAATTCGCCGCGCGTGTCGGTGGTCGCCGCGCCAGCGCTCTTTCCATCGCGCAGCAGCGTGACGGTCGCCGACGGGACGACCGCGCCCTGGGGATCGGTCACCGTACCGCGGATCGATCCTTCATCCGCTGCCGTTGCCACGCCAGTGCTGATCCAGCTCGCGAGGGTCCACGCGCACAACACGACTGTCCAACTCGTACCAATCCGCCGGTTCATGCGCCACTCCTGTTCGATCGTGGGGGGACTGCGAACAGGTGATGCTAACAGGCGGTACGCGGAGCCTTCCTGAAGAATTTCTGAATTCTTTACGCGGTGTTTCTGAAGTTCCCGTCAGAACCGATCTTCGTGTTCTTATGGTGGTTCCAAGAACTTGGCCACGAAAGCACAAAAACACGAAGAAAAATATCCAGAAGACGACGATACACGCGCTGAAGACTGGACGACACGGGCCACGAGGCTGGGGAAGCTTCCAAGCCGACCAAGGCCCGTTGGTGCGCGTTAACGGTTGAGGGCCGCGAGTCCCGCCGCCGGGTACCGCGGGCCGGCGGTCGCTCCTTTCGGCGCCGCCTCTTCGAGGGCGCTGATGACTTCGGCCGTCAGCTGGATGTCGGCCGCGCGCACGTTCTCCTCGACGTAGTGAACGTGCTTGGCCCCGAAGATCGGCGCGATCGACCGGCTGCGCGACAGGAGCCAGGCGAGCGCGAGTTGCGCGAGCGTGTAGCCTGTCGCCGTCGCGATCGACTCGAGACGCCGGACGATGTCGAGGTTTCTGGTGAAGTTCTCCTCGTGAAAGCGAGGGTGATCGTGCCGCCGGTCGCCCGACTCGATGTCGGTGGTCTTCTTGAAGCGCCCGGTCAGGAAGCCTCGGCCGAGCGGTGCGTACGGCACGAATCCGATGCCGAGCTCGGCGCACGTGGCGAGGACCTCGTCTTCGGGGTCGCGCGTCCAGAGCGAATACTCGCTTTGAATCGCGGTCAGTGGATGGACGGCGTGCGCCCGGCGAATCGTCCGCGCCGACGCCTCCGACAGCCCGATGAAACGGACCTTTCCCGCCTGCACCAGCTCGGACATCGCGCCGACGGTGTCCTCGATCGGCACGTTCGGGTCGACGCGATGCTGATAGTACAGGTCGATGACGTCGACCCCGAGCCGCTGTAGCGAGGCGTCGCAGGCGCTGCGCACGTAGGCCGGCGAGCCGTCGATGCCGAGATGCTTGCCGTCCTCGGTCCGCTTCTGGCCGAACTTGGTCGCCACCACCACGCCCTCGCGGCGGCCGCGAATGGCGGCGCCGACCAGCCGTTCGTTCGTGAACGGCCCGTACATGTCCGCCGTATCCACCAGCGTGACGCCGAGGTCGAGGGCGCGATGGATCGTCCGCGTCGACTCCTCGTCGTCTTTCGGCGAGTAGAACTCCGACATCCCCATGCAGCCCAGGCCCAGGGCCGACACCGTCAGCGAGCCGAGTTGGCGTGATTCCATAAGTTAGAACTTCCGGCTCCACGTCGCCGGCCAGCGCTCGACGACGATTTTCTTCTCCGTATAGAAATCGATCGCATCGCGGCCCTGCGCGTGGAGATCGCCGAAGAAACTGTCCTTCCAACCCGAAAACGGGAAGTAGGCCATCGGCGCCGCCACGCCGACGTTGATCCCGATGTTGCCCGTCCGTGCCTCGTAACGGAACTGGCGAGCCGACGCCCCACTCGACGTGAACAGGCACGCCATATTGCCGTACGGGGACTCGTTGATGATGGCAATCGCTTCTTCGACCGTCTGCGCCCGCATCACGCTGAGGACCGGACCGAATACCTCGGTGCGCGCGAGCTCGCTGCCCGGGTTCACGCCGGTCAGAACGGTCGGGCGCAGGAAGTTGCCTTGTGCGAACCCCGCGACCGTCGCGCCGCGTCCGTCCACGGCGGCCTTGGCCCCGTCGGATACCCCCTGCGCGATCAGCCCCTCGATGCGTTGCCGGCTCTCCGCTGAGATGACCGGGCCCATCTCCACGCCGCTTTCGAGGCCGTAGCCGATCCGCCGGCTCGCCGCCGCGTCCGTAATGTTCTGCGTGAAGACCGCGTCCGCGTCGCCGACCGTGATCACCACCGACGAGGCCAGGCAGCGCTGTCCAGCGCAGCCGAATGCCGAGTCGGCGGCAATCTTCGTCGTCATCTCCATGTCCGCATCCGGGAGGATGACGATGGGATTCTTGGCGCCGCCCTGGCATTGCGCGCGCTTGCCGTTGGCCGCGGCGCGGGCGTAGACATACCGGGCGACCGGCGTCGAGCCCACGAACGAGATCGCCCTCACCAGCGGGTGGTCGATGAGCGCGTCGACCGCGTCCTTGCCGCCGTGCACGAGGTTGATCACGCCTTTCGGAAACTGGCACTGTTCGATCAGCTCCGCCACTCGCGTCATCGTCATCGGCGTCTTTTCGGACGGCTTGATGATGACAGTGTTGCCGCAGGCGACCGCGTACGGTAGAAACCAGAGCGGGATCATCCCTGGAAAGTTGAACGGCGTGATCGCGGCGACGACCCCGACCGGCTGGCGGATCATCAGCTCGTCGATGCCCGACGCGATGTCTTCGAGGTTGCTGCCCATCATCAACGACGGAATCCCGGTGGCGACCTCGACGTTCTCGACGCCGCGATGCATCTCGCCGTCGGATTCGGCCAGCGTCTTGCCGCATTCGAGCGTAATGATCCGCGCCAGCTCCCCGTAGTGAGCGTCGAGCAGGGCCTTCAAGCGAAACAGCGGCTGAATACGCTCGCCCGGCGGTGTGCGACGCCACGCGGGCAGCGCGCCTGCGGCCGCGCGCACGGCCGCATCCACGTCGCTGGCCGACGACAGCGGGACACGCGCGAGCACCTCGAGGGTCGCCGGATTGCCCACCGGGATCTGTTCGCCGGAAGCACGCGTCCAGCTGCCGCCGACGAAGTTCAACAACGTACCTTCTTGAATCATGGGACCCTATTCAAACTCAAAACTTAGAACTCAAAAGTGAAAAGGCCAAAGCCTTCTTCGCTCTACTTCTAAATTCTAAGTTCTAAGTTCTAAGTTCTAAGTTTCGTTCACATGACCACGATCGCCCGGCCGAGGATTTCTCCCCTGTCGAGGGTGGCGTACGCGGCGTCGGCCTCGTCGAGCGTGAAGCGCCGCGTGACGATCGCGTCCGGGCGAAAGAGACCAAGCGCCGCCAGCCGCAGGATCTCCGGCATGTCCGCCCGGGTGCGTGCGCCGTAGGAACCGATGATCCGGAGCCCGCGGCGGACCAGACGTGTGATCTCGACCGGCGCGGTGGTTCTGCCAGGCGCGATGCCGACGGCGACCATGCGTCCGCCGTCGCCGATAATCTCCAGCGCCTGCGTGAACGTCTCGGGACGGCCGAGGACCTCGAAGGCGACATCCACGCCGCGGCCGTCGGTCAGTTCCCGGACGCGGTCGGTGGCGTTGGTCGTCCTCGAATTGACGAGGTCGGTCGCGCCGACGCGGCTGGCGATGGCGAGCTTGTCGTCGCTGATGTCGATCGCGATGACCTGCGACGCGCCGAACGCGTGCGCAATCTGGATGATGTTGAGGCCGACGCCGCCCGCCGCGACGACCGCGACGCGCTCGCCCCCGCGCAGATCGGCGCCATGCCGCACGGCGCCATAGGCGGTGAACACCGCACAACCCAACACGGACGACTCCGCGAGCGGAAGCACGTCGGGCAGCGCGAAGACATCGGTGGCCGGCACGACGGAGTATTCGGCGAGACCGGCCATCGAGTACATCGCAATCGGCGTCCCGTCCGCACGCCGGAGGCGTGTCGTCCCGTCGTACAGCGTGCCCCGCAGACGGTTCATCGCAAAAAAGTTGCCGCACAGGTCGTCGCGCCCGATGGCGCACAGCCGGCAACGACCGCACGGCATGATGAACGCCGAGACCACGTGCGTGCCGACCGGCGGCCCGGCGACGCCCGCGCCCAGCTCGGCGACCGTGCCCGAAATCTCGTGGCCGAGCACGGCCGGGGTCGGGAATGCCACCTCCGCTTTGATCACGTGCAGATCGGTGTGGCACACGCCGCAGGCGTGCACCTTGACGAGCACCTCGCCGGCGAGCGGCACCGGCACCGGGATCTCTTCGATGTGCATCGCGCCGGGGGCGCGCTCGAGAACGGCAGCCTTCACTCCATCACCCCATTGCCCCATCACCCATTGCTATTTCCGCACATTCTCCGCCCTCGAGATGTCGTGATCCCTCGTCTCCGTGGCCAGGAGCACGGACACGATCGTGATTGCCGACATGCCAATCAGATACAACGACAGCGCGCCTCGCCCGTAGCCGAGCTGCAGCAGCCTGACCGCGATGATTGGTGATAGACCGCCCGCCAGCACAGACGAGAGCTGCACACCCAGGGAGGCGCCGCTATAGCGCACGCTCGTGCCAAAGAGCTCCGAGAAAAATGCCCCTTGCGGCGCATACATCGCCGCGTGGCCGAAGATGAGCCCGAGGAACAGCGCGCCCTGCACGAGCCACGGCGTCGCGGTATCCACCATCCAGAAGATCGGATACGCGGTCACGGCCGTGGCCACCGCCCCGAACAAGTAGACGGGACGCCGGCCGATGCGGTCCGACAGCGCCCCGTAGAGGGGGATCGCCGGCAGCTCGATCGTCGCCACGATGATGAGCGCCCAGAGCACGATGTTCCGATCCATGTGCACGTGCTGCACCGCGTAGACGAGGATGAAGGTGGTGTAGAGATAGAACGCGCCGTTCTCGGCGAGCCGTGCACCCATCGCGAGCAGCACTTCCTTCGGATACTTGGTGAGCACTTCGACGATCGGCATGCGCGCTTCCTGTCGCCGCTCCTTCAGGCGTTCGAAGGCGGGCGTCTCGAGGATGCGGACCCGGATGATCAGGCCGACGAACACCAGCAGGATGCTCAGAAGAAACGGGACGCGCCATCCCCACGAGAGGAACGCCGCCTCGGGCATCCGCGAGAATGGGAAATAGACGATGGTGGAGAGCAGCAGGCCGGCGGGCACGCCGATTTGCGGCCAGCTGCCATAGAATCCGCGCTTGCCCGGCGGCGCATGCTCGACCGCCATCAGCACCGCGCCGCCCCATTCGCCGCCGACGCCGAATCCCTGGGCCATCCGCAGCACCACGAGCAGCACCGGGGCCAACGGCCCGATGGTTGAATAGGTGGGCAGCACCCCGATCAGAAACGTGGCGACGCCCATGATGACGAGGGTCAGCACGAGCATCGACTTGCGGCCGATCTTGTCGCCGTAATGCCCGATGACGATGCCGCCAATCGGCCGTGCGACAAAGGCGACCGAGTAGGTCCCGAGCGACAGCAGCGTCCCCATCAGGGGATCGAACGTCGGGAAGAACAACTTGTTGAAGACCAGCGCGGTGGCCGTGCCATAGAGGAAAAAATCGTACCACTCGATGGTCGTGCCAATCAGGCTGGCAAGCGCGACGATCCGGATGGAGCTTTGTCGGGGAGCAGTCATGGAAGGTTCACGAAATTTGTCGGCCCACTTGAAGTCCGGCACACACCCGGGGCGAAGGGTGGGAAAGAATATCACGCGTCCCGCGTTCGGATGGGGTATCGTCTCGGCTGCCCGGTCCGGCTGAAGCCGGACACTACGCACTGAACGGACTGGATACGAGTGCCGCCGGAGTTGCACGCTGTGTCGACCTATCAGCCGACCGCGGGAGTGCTCCGGAGGTCGGAGTGTCGGGCATTTGCAGGACGGGCGCAGCCGCACGTAGTGTCCGGCCTCAGCCGGACCGTGGAGCGGAAGACCAGGAGGAGCCATGCGGATTGTCAGACTGTTGGTGTTCGCCGCTGTGCTGGTGGTGGGATTTCCTGGGCTCGTGCGCGCCCAGGCCTCCATCGCTGGTGTCGTGAAGGACACATCCGGCGCCGTGCTTCCGGGCGTCACGGTCGAGGCGTCGAGCCCGGCCCTCATCGAGAAGACGCGCTCGGTCGTTGCCGACGACACGGGCCAATTCCGGATCGTCGACCTGCGGCCCGGCACCTACGCCGTGACGTTCACGCTCTCCGGGTTCACCACGATCAAGCGTGACGGCATCGAGCTCAGCGGGTCGTTCGCGGCGACTGTCAACGCGGAGCTGCGCGTGGGATCGATCAACGAGACGATCACGGTCACCAGCGAGGCGCCGATTGTCGACGTGCAGAACGGATCCAAACAGCGCGTGCTCGGGCAGGAGGTGTTGACGGGCATTCCAACCGGCCGGACGCCGCTGACGACCGCGATTCTGATCCCGGGGATGAACATCACCAACCAGGATGTCGGCGGCACCAACATCATCAACACGACGGGCGGCTCCATCACCATCCACGGCGGTTCCGGCAACGACCAGCGGGTGATGATCGACGGCCTGTCGACGGCCAACTCGGAGCTGGCCGGGCAGGCCAGTAATTTCCTGGCCAACATGGGCAGCACCCAGGAAGTGGCCGTCGATTACTCGTCCGGGTCGGCGGATCAGCAGACCGGCGGCGTGCGGATCAACATGATTCCGAAGGAAGGCGGCAATCAGCTGAAGGGATCGCTCTTCGGCACCGCGGTGAACGACAAGTTCCAGGGCAACAATTACACGCAGTCGCTGCAGGAGAGCGGCCTGCGCACGCCCAACTCGATCAAGCTGAATTACGACGTCAACCCCGGGCTCGGTGGGCCGCTGCTGCGAGATCGGCTGTGGTTCTACGGATCGGCCCGATGGGTGAAGACGCAGAACTATGTCGGTGGCATGTTCTACAACAAGAACGCGGGCATCGCCGACATCTGGACCTACGATCCGGACCTCACGAGGCCGGCCTACCTGGACGCCTATCAGCGCAGCGTCAACCTGCGGCTGACGTGGCAGGCGAACCCCAAGAACAAGTTCAGCGCCTTTGTCGACGACCAATGGCGCTGCCAGTGCGCCAATGTGTCGGCGACCTCCTCGCCGGAGGCGGCGATCGAAATCAAGTATCCGATTCAGCGGATGGCGACCTTCGCCTGGACCTCACCCGTAACCAACCGGCTGCTGTTCGAGGCGCGGGGCGGCTGGCGAGGGGAGAACTACAAGTACAACGCGACACCGACGGGGGATCCGTTCCTGACGCTGATTCACGTGGTCGAACAGGCGTCGGTCAACGGGGCGCCGGCCGGTCTGCAGTATCACGGCGGCGGGATCGGTGGCGCCACGTTCACTCAACCGTTCCAGAACACCTACGGCCGCAATTTCGACGTGATGACGTCGGTCTCGTACGTCACCGGAGCGCATGCGTTCAAGACCGGCTTCGCCGACACGATCGTCGTCCGCGACGAGTCGCTCGACGACAACATCTATCACTTGAGCTACCGCTTCAACAACGGCGTGCCCAATCAGCTGACCGAGCGCACGACGCCGTACCAGAAGGCGCAGCGCCAGCCGGCGGGCATCGGCTTGTTCGTGCAGGATCGCTGGACGCTCAGTCAGCTCACGCTGAACCTCGGGATCCGCTACGACTATCTGAGCATCTACATTCCGGCGCAGCATCTCGGCCCCGCGCCGCTCGTGCCGGCTCGCAATCTCGACCTGCCGGAGACGCAGCTGGTGAATTGGAAGGATGTGACGCCGCGGGTCACGGCGGTGTACGACGTGTTCGGAAACGGCAAGACCGCGCTGCGATTCGGCGCGAACAAGTATCTGATTGCGCAGGGCGTGCAGGGGACCTACGGCGATGCGCTGTCGCCAGTCAATCGCCTGGCGAACTTCGTCACGCGGAACTGGTCCGATGGCAACCGCAATTTCGTGCCGGACTGCGATTTGACGAACCCCGCCGACCAGAACTTCCTCGCGACCGGGGGTGATCGCTGCTTCGCGATGGCCGATCTCAATTTCGGGAAACCGACGCCCAGCGTGACCGTCGATCCCTCGGTGCTGAACGGCTACGGCGTCCGGCCCTATAACTGGGAGTTGTCCGCTGGCGTGCAACATCAGATCGCGCCGCGCGTCTCGATCGATTTCGGCTACTTCCGCCGCTGGTACGGCAATTTCGCGGTCACCGACAACCGCGCCCTCGCGGCCAGCGATTTTTCGCCGTTCAATGTGACCGCGCCGCTCGACGCGCGGTTGCCCGACGGAGGCGGCTATACCATCGCGGGCCTGTACGACCCCAACAAGATTGTGGCCGCCGACAACTACTTCACTTCGGCGAGCAGCTACGGCAATCAGGTGCAGCGCTGGAACGGCGTGGACCTGGCGGTCAACGCGCGGCTGCGCGGCGGTCTGTTGCTGCAGGGCGGCATCAGCACCGGGCGCACGGTGACCGACAACTGCGAGATTCTCGCCCAGCTGCCGGAAATCAGCCCGCTCGGTCTGCCGTATTGCCACCAGGTCACGGATTTCCTGACCCAGATCAAGTTCCTCGGATCGTACAACCTGCCGAAAGTCGATGTCGCGGTGAGCGGCTCGTTCCAAAGCCTGCCCGGCCCGCAGCTGGCGGCGAACCAGGTGGTGTTGAACGCCGCCGTGCGGCCCTCGCTCGGGCGGGATTTGACGGGCGGCGCGGCAAACGTCACGGTGAATCTCGTCCCGCCGGGCTCCCTGTTCGGCGAGCGGTTGAACCAGCTGGATATCCGATTTGCGAAGGTTCTCAAGCTGACCGGTACACGCGCCTCGATCAATCTTGACCTGTACAACCTGTTCAACGTGAGCACCGTGCTGACCGAAAACCCGAGCTATGCGAACGCGACCGCGACCGGCTGGCGGGTGCCGACGTCCATTTTGACGGCGCGCTTCGCGAAGATCAGCGTCCAGTTCGACTTCTGAAACACCGCTCGTCACCCTTGACGGACGAAGCAAGGCGTCACACGATCTCCACGGCGGACGCGGGGTCCGTTCGGATTGGGGAGAAGAGTGTATGCGCGACGCGCGAGTATTCGTCCAGACCATGATCACGTTGGCCTCGGCATCCTTGGGGCTCGTGGCCGCGCTGGCGTGGAACGAGGCGATCAAAGCCACCATCAAGGAAGCGCTGGGTGACGCCAATGGACTGACCGGCCTCTACACGTACGCCATCGTGGCGACCATCCTGTCGGTGGTGGTGCTGTCGATCCTCGCGAGCATCGCCTCGAAGTTGGGGGGCGAAGCCAGGATCAAGCGAGAGGTCGACTGACGGCTCGTCGAGTGGGCAGGGGAGGTGAGGCAGGTAGGACTGGTGAGACGCTGGAGCGAGACCACCGGCGGGTCCTGGCAGAATATTCGGCCGGTTGAGATTCACGGCGTGCACCTCTTCACGCCGCGCCAACCAGCGCGCGGGCCCGACGTCAGCCGCGCCCCCGCCAGGCTCTGCCGCCTTCGCCCCGTTTCATCTGTAGAATCGCGGCGTGGCCCCCGGCGACATCCTCGCGTTCGGTCCGTTTCAGTTCGACACCAGGACGAAGCGGCTGTCTCGAGACAGCGAGCCGGTCGTGCTCAGCGCACGACAGATCGAGCTGCTGCATTTGTTCCTGTTGAAGGCGGGACAGGTCCTTTCCAAAGACACGCTGATTGAAGCGGCCTGGCAGGACGTCGCGGTCACCGACAACAGCGTCGAGCAGGCGATTTCGGGTCTTCGCCGCGCCCTCACCGTGGCGGCGGGGCAGCGCTACATCGAAACCCTGGCGCGTCGCGGCTACCGCTTTGCCGCGGAGGTCACGCGGGTCGAACGCCGCGAAACCAACGAAGCGCTCGATGCGCTGCTCGCTCCGCATCGCGCGTGGATCGAGGGTCGCGCCGCACTCGAGACGCTCGAGCACGATCAGATCGTCCACGCCCGCGCGGTCTTCTCAGGCGTCCTGACCCACGTGCCGCATCAAGCGTCGGCGCATGTCGGCCTGGCCAACGCGTGCGCGATGCAGTTCGAGATGACGAGATCTGACCCCGTCCCCGACGCGGACGCGCTGGCGACCGCTCTTCATCATGCCACCGAGGCGTGTCGTCTCGACCCGCAATACGGCGAGGCCTGGGTCACGCTTGGGTTCGTGCTCGAGCGGACCGGCAATCACGCCGACGCGCTCGCGGCCTCGCGGCGGGCGGTCGCCCTCGAAGCGGACAACTGGCGTCATCGTCTTCGCCTGTCGTACGCGAGCTGGGGGGAGGAGCGCCTTCGAGAAGCGCAGCGGGCACTCGCGCTGCTTCCCGGCTTTCCCCTCGCGCACTGGCTGGCGGCGTCCGTGCACGTCGCGCGGCAAGCGCTTCCGGAAGCCGAACGAGAGTTGATGGCCGGGCTTGCGGCGCAACGGGGGCCGCACGCCACGGCGCCTCGATTCAGCGGCGTTGCCCTTCACTGGCTCCTTGGTCTGATCCACCTGGCGCGAGGGGACGAGCCGCGTGCGCTCGAGGAGTTCGATCGGGAGTTGTCAAACGAAGGCAGCGGTCATCTCTACGCGCGCGAGTGCAGCGCGAATACGTGGTACGCCATCGGGGCGTTGAAGATGAGACAAGGGAATCTCATCGCCGCCGGGGAAGCATTTGAGCAGGCCATGGCGCGCGTGGCGATGCATCCGATGGCGCGCGTCGGGTTGGCCGCAGTCAACGCCCTCCTCCATCCTGCAGCCGCGGTCCTCGCAGCGGGTCCAATCGACCGCGAGAGAAACGCCGTGTCGGTGTCGGTTGATTTCGCCTTTTCGCGCGCGGCTCAGCTCGTGCTCTCCGGCGCGCCGGGCGAGGCATCGGTGCTCGTGCACGAGGCGTTGGCGAACGCGCCGCCCGGCAGCGCCGGGTGGCTTCTCCCGATTGAGCCGATCCTTCGCGCGCTCGACGACCCCGGGCTGTGGGGACCCGCGCTCTCGCGTGTGCGGAATCGGGCCGCCTGAACCGCCCGTGGTGAAAGTCCGTCTGCATGCGGGAGCGCTGCATCCCGCCTCGCGGCGTTGCTCACCGCTCAAAAGCTCCCGGTATTCTCGCGTTTCGCGCCTTGGGATCCGGGCGCATCGTTCGCCTCGGTGCGACAACGGACTTTCACCACGGGCTGCGAAAGATTCAGGACTCTTCAGGCCGTTCGGCAGGACATCCCAAGGCGTTCCACCTACCGTTAGCGGCAGGAGGTTCGATATGAAACGCCTTGTCCTCGCCGCGCTCGCATGTCTCGGCCTCGCGGTCTCCGCCTCTGCACAGTCAGCGCCCCCGCTTCCCCCGTTGGCCCGCACGGTCAGTCTGTCCGGACCCCGCTTCGGCTTTACGTCGCTGAGCGACGGGATCGTCGAGCAACTCAAGCAGCGCGATATCAAAGTCGACTCGGCGATCTCTCAGTTCGGGTGGCAATTCGAACGGCAGTTCTACAGCAAGGAGGCCGGCCCGACGGTGCTGAACGAATGGGTGATGCTCGTTGGCGGGCTCGATCAGGGCGTGGCTATTCCCAGCATCAGCTGGCTGGTCGGCTTTCGGACGCGAGAAGGGGCCGAGTTCGGCATCGGACCCAACCTCACGCCCGGAGGCGCGGCGCTCGTCCTGTCGGCAGGGGTCACCTTCCGCGCCGGCGTCGTCAACGTACCCATGAACTTCGCCGTCGTCCCGTCGAAGTACGGGACGCGCGTGAGCATGCTCACCGGCTTCGTCCTGCGACGGTAAGGACCCGTTCAGGAATAAAGGTGCCAATTATGGGCGCCGAGGCGCCCGCCCGGCGAGGCGCAAGGAGCGCGCATACCGGGCGTATGTAAGCGACGAGCAACGAAGCCCGGCGGGATGCATCGGTGGCCAGAATGGCACCTATATTTCTGAACGGGTCTTGACGCTGGCCGGTCGGGCTGGTGGGCGGGTTGGGGCAGGTCAGGCTGGTGGGCCCGGCAGGTCGGGTCCGACCTGCCCTACTTGATGTGCACGATGCCGCGGCGCAGCGCAACATTGAGGGCGGCCGTCCGCTCGCTCACTTTCAACTTCGCGAAGATGTTCTTCAAGTGAACCTGGACCGTCTCTTCGCTGATGCCGAGCAGGGACGCGATCTCCTTGTTCCGTCGTCCTTCGGCGACCAGTTCCATCACCTGGATCTCGCGCGGCGTCAGCGTCGGCGCCGCGGCGCGCTCGTCGAGCCGCGCCTTGACGTCGGCGCGAATCGGCCGTCGCCCGGCGTGCACCTCGCGAACGATCCGGATCAGATCGTCGGAGAGCGTGTCCTTCAGTAGATAGGTGGCCGCGCCGGCCGCCAGCGCGCGGTGAATGTCCTCGTCGCCCTGATACATCGTCAGCACGATGATATGAGCGTCCGGATCCTCGCGGCGAATCGCCTGAATGGCATCGAGGCCGCTCATCGTCGGCAGCTGCAGATCCATCAGTGTGACGTCCGGCCGCTCGCGCGCGAACAGGGCCACGGCTTCTTCCCCCGTCGCCGCGGAGCCGACGACCTGCATGTCGATCTCGCGATCGATGATCAGCCCGATGCCCTCGCGCACGATGCGGTGATCGTCCACGCAGAGCACGCGAATCCCCGGCGACTCCATGAATTTGGCCATTCTCGCGGACGGTCTCCTCAGATTATTACCGGCCGATCGGGTGTAGCCCGAAACATCGCGGGCAACGAAGGGTCGCATGGAGTGTATGACGAGGCAGCTTCAGGCGCTCGCTCCGGTCGGCACCACGGTCTCGACCGATGTGCCGCGGCCGGCTGCCGAATCGATCGTGAATCGAGCCCCGAGCTCGCCGGCGCGTTCCCGCATCGTGGTCAACCCGTAGTGATTGTCGGCCTGCGCCGAACACTCGTACTCGAACCCGCGCCCGTCGTCCGACACGCGCAGCGTGACGCTGTGATCGTCGAAGCGCAGTTCGAGGCCGATTCGTGTCGCGGCGGCGTGTCGGACCGCGTTGGTGATAGCCTCTTGACCGATTCGCAGCAGCTGATTCTCGACTTTCGCCGAGCACTGACGGGGCGTGCCCGCCACCGTCGCGGCGAATCGCACCGGCGTGCCGGCCGCCGCCCGTTTGCCGAAGTCGCGCAGCGCCGTGGCGAGGTCGTGGTTTTCGAGGACCGGCGACCGCAGATCCCAGATCGACTGGCGCGCTTCGCGAATATACGCCTCGACGTGCCGGCGAATTCGCACGAGCTGATCCCGGGCGGCCGACGAAGAGCTGTCGAGGGCATTGGCGATGGCGTCAAACTGCAGGGCGACTCCGACGAGACTCTGGAGGAGCGTGTCGTGAATCTCGCGACTGAGACGCGCCCGCTCGACCAGCACGAGCGAGAATTCGCGCCGCACGCGGCGCAGCCTGATCCGCCAGGCGCCCGCCACGATCAGGACGACGACACCGAACGAGGCGGCGTAAAACCAGGTAGTTTGGTAGAAGGCCGGCTCGATGGCGAAGTCCCATGAGGCGGTCGACGCCATCCAGGCGCCGTTTTCGGTGTCGGCTTCCACGCGAAATCGGTAGCTGCGCGGCGACAGGTTCGTGTAGAAGGCTTGGCGGCGGGTGCCGGCGTCGACCCAGTCCGTGTCGAAACCGTCGAGCCGGTAGCGGAAGTGGATCTTGTTCGAGGCCGTGAGCGCGACCGTCGTGTAGCTGATTTGGAGGCGTCTCGTGCCGGCCGGAAGCGCGGTGCGCGGGTCTGGCGTCAGCCGACGTTCGTTGGCGACGACGGCCTCGATCCGGACCGTCGAGCTGACTGGTGGAGTGGTCAGGCCGATTCGGCGCGGATCGACGCGGGTCAGGCCGCCGCCTCTGACAAACCACAAGCGGCCGTCGGAGCCGCGCGCCGAGCGGATGTTCCCGAGCGGCGCGCCGGCGAGGCCATCCGACGTGTCGTAGATCGTGAACTGCAGCCGGTGCGCGCGATTGGCCAACAGCGCCGCGATCTCGTCGCGGCTGACGCGCAATAGTCCGCGGTCCATGCTGAGCCAGAGGTACCGGTCGTCGTCCTCGACAATCGACCAGACGCGGCTGCCAGGCAGACCATTTTCCCGGTTGATCGTGACGACCGATCCGTTCGCGACGCGGCTGATGCCCAGGTGGCCGGCAACCCAGAGGATGTGGTCGCGGTCTTCGAAGAATGGTTGCGTGCCGTCGGCGAGCCCTTCGCGGGCATCGATGGGATGAAAGGCGCTATCCGCGTCCACGAAGCCGATCTTGCCCAGGTCGTGGACCACCCAGAGACGCCCGGACGAGTCTGTGTACGCCTGCGAGATGGTCTTCACCTCTCGATGGGTGGAGAGTTCGAGCGGCGTGACCGTCCGCCCGTCCCATCGATACAACCAGCCGTCATAGCCAAGCCAGACACCGCCGTTGGAGGCGGACGTGATGACGGTGATCGCGGTCGAGGGAGGCTTGGGGAGCGGCACGCGCAGGAATTCGCCGTGGCTCAGCCGCCAGACGGCGGCGTTGGTGCCGAGCCACAGAGTGCCGGTCGCGTCGCGAAACAGCGTGCGCAGCGCTGGGCCGCGAGGCAGCAGGTGCACACCCGGCGTCTCTATCGCGGAAGCCGGGAACCGAATCAGCCCGTTGGTCGTGCCAGCCTCGACGCCGTCCTCCCCGGGGGCGACATCGACGACAAACCCCACGTTCTCGATCGGCGTGAGCCGCCGTTGTGTGAGGCGATGCAGGCCGCCAGTCGTGCCCACCCAGATATTTCCGTCGCGGTCCTCGAGCAGTGATTGGACCGAATCGCTGGAGAGCCCCGTGCGGAGCGCCGTCCGCTCGATGATCCGCTCGGCGGTTGTCGCGTCGACGCGTGCCCGCCAGAGTCCTTCGCCGAGCGTGGCAATCCAAAGATTCCCCTCGTGGTCGTGCGCCAGCCGGTAACCGCTCCCGGCGAACGGGTGCGGGCGGGGGCTTGGGGCGCCCAGCCGCTTGAATCCCGCGACGATATCCGTCGTCCACATGTTGCCGCTGCCGTCCTCATGAACGTCCCACGTGAAGCCCTCGGCCATTCGCTCAAAGCTGTCAGTCTTCTCGACCCACTGGAACACGCCGCCTCGCGCGCTCGTTACCCAAAGCTTGCCCGTGCTGCCGACGAACAGCCGCTGCACCAGCGCTTCCCGGGCGTTCCACAGGAGAGGCACCGATTCCCAGCGTCCCCCTTGCACTCTGAAGAGGGCGCCGTCGCTCACCGCCCAGACGGTGCCGTGGTGATCCTCCACCAGGTCGGTGACAGACCCCAGCATGCCTTGCGGCTGGTCCTCCGGACGGATACGGTCCCCGCGTATGTGACGAACTCCGCCCGGCAGGCCCGCCCAGATGCTGCCGTCGCGGGCCAACCAGAGCGCCGACACCGGTGTTCGTGGCAGGGGCGTCTCGCCGATGCTGTCCCACGGCGTGAAACGGACGCCGTCAAACCTGAACAGGCCCGCGTCGGTCGCAATCCAGAGATAGCCGTCGCGATCCTGGCCGATCGAATACACCGTACCGAGCGGGACACCATCGCCGTCGGTCCAGGACGTCGGCGCGTAGCCCGTGAGGAGGTTGTCGGCGTCGGCCGCGTGGAGTGGCGGCGCAGCCGCGAGCAGCAGCCAAATGGCGAGTGGGGCGAGCGCAGCTGGCTTCACCAAGAAGATTTTCCGTCGTTGCGGCCAAACATACGCGAAATGCAGGTCCTGCGGCAGCCTAATACCAGTATTTGGGTATTGCCGTTTCATCGATCGGGTCGTAGGGTACATCTACTGCCGCAAACGCCTGAACGCCGCAAAACCCCGATGTGTCGCACCAACTCGGCCGTGAAGGCGTCGAGAGGCCAGTGGCGTGCCGATAGCGTGGACGTTGTCCTATGCCGATGGTAAACTGCGCTCCACTGCCGTACCACGGCAGCGTCGAGTTCGTGCGGGAGGGCGCTCGATGAGAGTTCGTGTGCGTGTGATGACCGCCGCGCTGTGGATGGCGCTGACTCTCGGGGCCGCCCCGCAGGCTGCCGCCCCGCAGGCTGCCGCCCCGGGGGCGGGCCCGCAACAACCAGCGGTCGCCAACCCTTCGACGCAATCCCGTGCCGTCGTCGACAAGTACTGCGTCACCTGCCACAACGAACGCACCAAGACCGGCGGCCTGACGCTGGACTCGCTGGACATATCCAGCGTCTCCGGCGGAGCGGATGTGTGGGAAAAGGTCGTGCGCAAGGTTCGAGTCGGCATGATGCCCCCGCAAGGCGCGCCGCGTCCGGACCCGGAAACGGCGCACGCGCTCGTGTCGTACCTCACCACCGCGCTGGACCGTGCGTCGGCGGCGAAGCCGAATCCGGGCCGCGGACTGATCCATCGCTTGAACCGGGTGGAGTATGCCAACGCCATCCGCGATCTGTTTGTGCTCGATGTTGACACCTCGTCCATGCTCCCCCCGGACGATGCGGCGTACGGCTTCGACAACATCGCCGATGCGCTCGGGATGTCGCCGATACTCCTCGAGCGGTACCTGACGGCGGCTGACAAGATCACGTCGCTCGCGGTCGGAGATCCGGAAACGCAGACGGCCGGGCAGACGTTCCGCATTCGCCAGGACGCGTCGCAGGATACGCACATCGAAGGCCTGCCGGTCGGCACCACCGGCGGGATTCTCGCCAACGTGACGCTGCCGCTCGACGGTGAGTACACGTTCGGTATCCGCTTGTTCCGCACCAATCTGGGCGTCGTCCGCGGCCTGGAATACGCCCATCAGCTCGAGTTCACGGTGGATGGCGAGCGCGTGCACCTCTCGGGGATCGGCGGCGACGAGGACTTCAAAGCCAATCTCAAGAACATGACGAAGGCGGGGGACGACGTCGAGAAGCGTGCGGCGTTCAGGATGCCGCTCAAGGCCGGTCCGCATACGATCACCGTCGCGTTTCTCGAGCGCACGACCGCCGTGAACCCGCTGCGACTCCAGCCGTTCATCCGCAGCTCCAACGACACGCTCGATACCATCGGCCACCCGCACCTCGACACGTTCACGCTGACCGGCCCATTCAATCCGACGGGGCCGGGCGATACGCCCAGCCGGCGGCAGATCTTCTTCTGCAGGCCGTCGAAGCCGGCCGACGAGGAAGCGTGCGCGCGCCGCATCATCACGACCTTCGCGGGCCGGGCCTATCGAGGGATGACGGGCCCCGGCGACATCGAGCGCCTGATGGAGTTCTATCAGACCGGCCGGAAAGGCGGATCCTTCGAGCGCGGTATCCAGATGGCGCTCGACCGCACGCTTGCCAGTCCGAAGTTCATCTTCCGCGTCGAGCGCGATCCGGCAGGACTGGCGCCCGGTACGGCATATCGGGTGTCCGATCTCGAGCTCGCCTCGCGGCTGTCGTTCTTCCTGTGGAGCAGCATTCCGGACGATCAGTTGCTGCAGGTGGCGCGACAGGGCACGCTGCATACGCCGGCGGTGCTGAATCAGCAGGTGCGGCGCATGCTGTCGGATCCGAAGTCTCAGTCGCTGGTCGACAACTTCGCCGGCCAGTGGCTCTATCTCCGGAACCTGAAGAACCTGCAGCCCAATTCCAACGAATTCCCGGATTTCGATCACAACCTCCGCACGGCGCTCGAAACCGAGACCGAGCTCTTCTTCCAGAGCATCATGCGCGAGGACCGGAACGTGCTCGACCTGATGACGGCCGACTACACGTTTCTCAACGAGCGGCTCGCCCAGCACTACGGCGTGCCGGGGGTGAAAGGGAGCCACTTCCGCCGTGTCACGCTCGCAGACGACGCGCGCAAGGGACTGCTCGGGAAGGGGGCGATCCTGATGGTGACGTCGCACGCGGATCGCACCTCGCCGGTCGTGCGCGGCAAGTGGATTCTCGACAATCTGTTGAACGCCCCGCCGCCCCCACCGCCGCCGGTCGTCCCGCCGCTCAACGAGAGCGCGATTCGTGAAGGCAAAGTGCTGACCATGCGGGAGCGGATGGAAGAGCACCGCAAGAATCCCGTCTGTGCCGCCTGCCACAAGCTCATGGATCCGATTGGTCTGTCGATGGAGAACTTCGACGCGGTCGGTGCCTGGCGCACGCGCGACGGCGGCACGCTCGGCAGTCCGATCGATGCGTCCGGAGAACTGCTCGACGGCACCAAGGTCAACGGCGTCGTTACGCTGCGGCAGGCGCTCGTGCGCAACCCGGAGATCTTCGTCGGTACGGTCACCGAAAAGCTGCTCACCTACGCGCTCGGCCGGGGTCTGGGTTACTACGACATGCCGACGGTCCGCGCGATCGTGCGCGACGCGGCGGCCCACGACAACAGGTTCTCCTCGATCGTGCTCGGCATCGTCAATAGCATGCCGTTCCAGAAGCGAACAGTCACACAGGACCTCGAGAATCCGGCGGTCCGCACCGCCCAACGTTGAACGCCGTCAATTGTCTGTGGTCCGGCCACGCCGGACTCTAAGGAGCTCGCGACCATGTTCATTACCAAGATGTCGTTGCCCAGGCGGACGTTCCTGCGCGGTGTGGGTGTCACGCTGGCCTTGCCGTTGCTCGAGTCGATGGTGCCTGCGTTGACGGCGATGGCCAAGACGGCGGCGGCGCCAAATCCGACGCGCCGGTTTGGCGCGATCTTCGTGCCACTCGGCGAGCGTCCCGGCTTCTGGACGCCAAAAACGGTCGGCGAAAACTTCGAGTTCATGCCGATTCTGAAACCGATCGAGAAGTTCCGCAATCACATCACGATGGTGTCCGAGCTGTGCGATCCGCTCGACGGACACGCCACCACCGTCGCCGCGTGGCTGAGCGGCACGATTCCCAAGCGGACCATCGCAGAAGACGTGCACAACGGGATCACAATCGACCAGCTGATCGCGAAGCAGATCGGTCAGGACACGGTGTTCCCATCGCTCGAACTGGCCACCGAGGATTTCACCGGCTATATCGGCGGCTGCGACACGCAGTATGCCTGCGCCTACATGAACACGCTCTCGTGGGCCAGCCCGACGCAACCGCTGCCGATGGAGATCAACCCTCGCGTGACCTTCGAGCGGATGTTCGGCCGCGCCGGCACCACGACGCAGCGCCTCGCACGAATGCAGAACGATCGGAGCATTCTCGACTCGGTCCAGCAGGACGTGAAAGACCTGCAGGGCGGTCTCGGACCGAAAGATCGCGCCCGTCTCGGCGACTATCTCGAAAATGTCCGTGAAATCGAGAAGCGGATTCAGAAGGCCGAGAAGCAGGCCACGACCGAAGTGACCGTGCCGGACGCGCCCATTGGCGTCCCGGAGTCGTTCGAGGAGCACGTCGGCCTGCAATTCGACCTGCTGGCGCTGGCCTACGAGGCGAACATCACGAAGGTGTTCACGTTCATGATGAGCCGCGACGCCAGCCAGCGCGTCTACCCGAATCTCGGTTTCGCGGAGCCGCACCACTCGATGTCGCATCACGGGAACAATCCGGAGAAGCTCGCGAACCTCGTCAAGCTGAACACCTATCACGTGTCGCTGTTTGCGAAGTTCCTCGACAAGCTGGCCTCGACGCCGGACGGTGACGGCTCGATCCTGGATCATTCGATGATTCTCTACGGCAGCGGCATGAGCGAGAGCGACACGCACTCGCGTCTCAACGTGCCGGTCGCGATCGCGGGCGGCGGCGCAGGGGCGCTCAAGGGCAACCGTCATATCCAGGCGCCGAAAGAAACGCCGCTGGCGAATCTGATGCTGGACATCGCCAACAAGTTCGGCTGTGAGACGGACAAATTCGGGACGCTCAGCACCGGACGGTTTGAGGTATAGCGGGCTGCTAATGGGCCTCCGGCCCAGCACGGGCCTCGGCCCGCTATAGTTCTCTCGCGAGCCCCGAAACTTGACCCGTCGAGTCAGGTTTCGGTTAGAGCCAGTAGGTTGTGCACTGTGATCTCAATGTCAGCGGAGACTTCATGTCCATGAGACTGCTACGCGGCGTCGCGATGTTGACGGTCGTGGCCGTGGCCGGCCTCGAAGCCGCCGGCACGACCGTTCGGCTCATCGATGCGGTCAAGCAAGGCAACGTCGTCGCGGTGAAAGCGCTCATTGCCCAGCGATCGAACGTCAACGCGGCCGAGCCGGACGGCATGACCGCCTTGCATTGGGCGGCCCGCGCCAACGACGTCCAGTCCGCGCAGTTGCTGGTGCGGGCGGGCGCCAACGTCAAGGCGACCAGCCGCTACGGCATCACGCCGTTGGCGCTCGCCGCACAAAACGGAAGTCCGGCGATTACCGATCTGCTGCTGAAGGCCGGCGCCGACCCCAACGGCGCGACGCTCGAAGGCGAAACCGTGCTGATGACCGCCGCGCGCACCGGCAACGCGGACGTGATCAGGTCGCTCGTCGCTCATGGCGCGACGGTGAACACAGTGGAACAGTGGCAGGGGCAGACCCCGCTCATGTTTGCGGCGTCGCAGAACAATGGCGCCGCCGTGAAGGCGTTGATCGAGCTGGGCGCCAAGCCGAACGAGAAGTCCAAGCTGCTCAGCTTCCCGGAATTCAAGTTCGAGACTTCGGGCATGGTCGTGACCGTGCTCCCGCGCGGCGGCTGGACGCCGCTGATGTACGCCGCGCGAGACGGCGCGATCGATGCGGTGGGCGCGCTGGCCGACGCGAAAGCCGACCTCAATCTGCCGGACCCCGACGGCACGACCGCGCTGATGCTGGCGATCATGAACGCGCACTTCGATACCGCTGCGGTGCTGATTGACAAGGGCGCCGATCCCAACGTGGTCGACAGCACCGGCATGACGGCGCTGTATGTGTCGGTGGACATGCACACCCTCGGTCCGATGATGAGCCGGCCGTCGCCCAAACTCGTCGACAAGATCGACGCGGCCGACGTCGTGAAGCTGTTACTGGCCCACGGCGCCAACCCGAATCCCCGGCTGAAGCGGCCGATTATCGGACGTCACCATACGCCGACCGGTGATGCCTCGCTCGGAGAAGGCGCGACGCCTCTGGCGCGCGCGGCCAAGAGCAACGATCTCCAGGTGATGCGCCTGCTGCTCGACGCCGGCGCCGACCCGCGTCTGACCATCAAGGACCGGACTACGGTGGCGATGATTGCGGCCGCCGGCGGCGCGGTTGTCGGCGCCTACGCGGTCGCGATCCCGGTGACCGAGGAGAGCTCGCTCGAAGCGCTCAAGTTGTGTGTCGAGCACGGCGTGGACCTCAATGCCTTCAATACCAACGGCCTGACCGCGCTTCACAACGCCGTCACTCGGGGATCGGTGAAGATCGTCAAGTACCTCGCGGATCAGGGCGCGAAGCTCGACCTGAGAGACAAGCAGGGTCGCCTGCCGCTGGACATCGCACTCGGCGTGGGCGGCGGCACCGGCCGCCGTGGCGGTGGCGGGGCTCGCGGACGTGGCGTGGCGCAGCCGAGCGGCGAGATGGCGGCCCTTCTGCGCGAGTTGATGACGCAAAAGGGCATTCCGGTGCCTCAGGCTTGAGCGCGACGCGTGCAGACGCGCAACGCCCTCAGGATGCCTGGTTTTCCGGCCGTCTCTGCCTGCGAATTGATTGCGGTCGTTTCCAGATTGATCCGGAATGTCCGACCGCGCATCCTCCGTGTCCATGGCTGTAAGAGCCTGTAGGCGCGGGACATGCGTATTCGTGCTGGGGGCCGCGCTGATCGCGCTGGTTCGTGTCGCGGCAGCACAAGAGGCGGCAGCACAAGAAGTGTCCGCCCCGCGTTCGGTCTGGGATGGTGTCTACACCGAGGACCAAGCGCGACGCGGCGAGACGCAATACGGTCGCAACTGCCAGGCGTGTCATGGGTCGGATTTGTCCGGTAGCCCGGTGGATGAGGTGCCGTCACTCGCCTGGGACGGGTTTCTGACGCAGTGGAACAACCGTACGGTCAAGGATCTGTTCGATACCGTCAAACGGTCGATGCCCAAGGACAACCCCGGCGGCCTGAACGCCAGGGCCTATGTGGATGTGATCGCGTATCTGCTGCAGTCGAACAAGTTTCCGAGTGGATCCAGGGATCTGAGCCTGAACACCGACGCGCTCGCGCAGATCGTGATTGAAAAGAACAAGAAGTGACGATGCGCGAAACGCTGTCGTGCACTACATCGAACCACAAAGAGCACAAAGGGCACTTTCGAAGCCGTTTGAGAGCAGCACGAACTTCTCACCGGGAAAAGACGGGCCAAGACGTGGTGCAGAGGGTAGACAAATGAGTGCCAGGCGACTCGTGGTTCTCGGAGCTCTGGCGGTATGGATGGCGGCAGTCGCTGTCGGCGTGTCGTCGACGGCCGTGATCGCCGGCGCGGCGCAGCAGGCCAACGCCGACAGGAAGCTCTGGGACGGTATCTATACCGTCGAGCAGGCCGCGCGCGGTAAGCCGAGATTCGAGGCGAGCTGCAGCAGGTGCCACAACAACGAGTTGATCGGATCGGAGCGTGGCCCGACGCTCAAGGGCAACGCGTTCTGGAACAAATACGAGAACGACAGCCTCGGCAGCCTCTTCACGCTGATTCGCGACACCATGCCGCGCGACGGCGGTGCCGGCGTGGTGAGCGACGAAATCAAGGTCGACATCCTTGCCTACATCCTGTCGCGGAACGATGTGCCGGCGGGCAACGAGGAGCTCAAGCTGGCGGCCAACGCGCTCGAGGCGATCAAGATCACGAAGAAGGGTGTGCTCGACGGCGTGTACACGACCGCGCAGGCGGAGCGCGGCAAGTCGAACTTCCTGTCTGGCCGATGCGGCGGGTGTCATCAGCTCGACCTGAGCGGGGATCGTGGACCGGCATTGAAGGGTGAGGGCTTCCTGTCGCACTGGGAGAACGGCAGTGTCAACGCCCTCTTCAAGAAGATCAGCGAGACGATGCCGCCCAACGGGCCGAATGAGACGACCGACGAAGCCAAGATCGACATCATCGCCTTCCTGTTGCAGTCCAATGGGTTTCCGGTCGGGAAAGCCGAACTGAAGCTCGATGCCGACGCACTCGAGGCGATTGAGATCGCGCGCAAGGGCGTCACGGCCGCGGCACCGAATTTTTCACTGGTGCAGGTGGTCGGTTGCCTCACCAAGGCGCCGAACAACTCGTGGACGCTCACGCGCACGACCGATCCGGTGGTGACCCGGCAGGAGCAGCCCAGCGCGGCGTTGTTGAAGGACGCCGAAGGCAAGCCGCTCGGCGCGCAGACCTTTCAATTGGTCAGCGCCAACCTCTTCAAACCCGAGGCGCACCTGGGCCAGAAGATGGAAGCGCGCGGCCTCTTGTACAAGGATGCCCGCGACGCCATGCTCAACCTGACGTCGCTGCAGATGGTGGGCGCCAGTTGCGGGAATCAGTAGCGAGTCACCAGTGAGTCTCAAGTCTGCTGCTGCCGTTGGCTTGAGCAGACTTTGGACTTAGGCTGGCGACTTGCCCCCGACAGGTCCAGTCTTCGACATCTCTTCCAGCGCCAGCATCAAGGCCTGCGTGCCGCGGCGGCCGTGGCCCTGTGCTCGTACAAGGGCATACAGCTGGTGAGCCAGCGCGAGGCCAGGCAGCGCAATGTTCATGCGGTCGGCTTCCGCCAGCGCGATCGCCATGTCCTTGATGAAATGCTCGACGACAAAGCCCGGCGCGAAGTCGCGCTTCAGGATGCGTGGCGCGAGGTTGTCGAGGCCCCAGCACCCGGCGGCACCGCCGCGAATCGTCTCGACCGTTGTTTCGAGACTCAGTCCGGCCTTGTGACCGTACAGCAGCGCCTCGCACATGGCGACCATCGTGCCCGCGATCACGATTTGATTGCACATCTTCGTGTGCTGGCCGGCGCCTGGTCCGCCCTGATACAGAACCCGCTTGCCCATCGTCTCGAACAAAGGCATCAGGCGCTGGACGGTCGCCTGGTCTCCGCCAATCATGATCGTCAGCGTGGCGTTTCGCGCGCCGACGTCTCCGCCAGATACGGGCGCGTCGACGCTGTCCGCGCCTTTCGCCCGAGCCGTCTCGTAGATCTCTTTCGCGATCGTCGGCTCGGTCGTCGTCATGTCGACGAACACCTGACCTGCCCGTGCGGCTGAGAGCACGCCATCAGTACTGAAGTAGACATCTCGCACATCGGCGGGGAATCCGACAATGGTGAAGACGATGTCTGATTGTTCGCTGACGGCCTTCGGTGTGGCCGCCCAGGTCGCTCCCTGCTCGATGAGCGCGTCGGCCTTGGCCTTCGTTCTCGTGTAGACAACGACCGGGTAGCCTTTCTGGCGCAGGTGGCCGCACATGGAGCCGCCCATCACGCCGGTGCCGATCCAGCCGACACGTGGGAGTGTGCTATCTGAGGTAGTCATCGTCGACGTTGTCCTTTTTCTTTGGAGTTATTCACCACGCCGTGGTGCCGCCGTCCACGACGAGCACGTGGCCGGTCACATACGACGAAGCCGGTGACGCCAGGAAGAGCGCGGCGCCCTGCAGTTCGCCGGGGCGGCCGATGCGCCCCATCGGCGTCCCTCGCTCGATCGCTGCTCGGTTGCGTTCGAGCAGTCCGGTCGTCATTCTGGTCTCGAAGAATCCTGGCGCGATGGCATTGACACGAATCCCGTGAGGCGCCCACTTCACGGCGAGATCCCGGGTCAAACCGATGACCGCGCCTTTGCTGGCACTGTAGCCCACGGCGTCGAGCACATCGGGCGGCGTTCCGACGAGGCCGGCGATCGACGCGACGTTGACGATCGCGCCGCCGCGCCCGCCGCGCATCATGGCCGCGCCCGCCGCTTGCGCCATCAAGAAGCAGCCGGTGACGTTGGTTTCGAAGACGGCGTGCCATTTTTCGACCGGCATCGTGTCCACCGATTCGCCCCAGCTGACTCCGGCGTTGTTCACGACGATGTCGATGCGGCCGAATCGATCGAGCACCGCGGCGACGGCCGAGTTGACCTGGCTGGGCTGCGTCACATCGCAAGCGATCGACTGGCAGGCGATGCCCTTGACGACGAGGTGCTCCTCGGCCGATGTCAGCCATTGCTCGCGTCGCGCGGTGATGGCGACAGCCGCGCCGGCTTCGCCGAGCGCTGTGGCGATTTCGAGGCCCAGCCCGCGAGAACCGCCGGTGACGAGCGCTACCGTGCCAGACAGGTCGAAGAGGTCTTTGACGCTCATACGCTAGACAGTGGAGAGGCGCTATTATACGCGCCACCATGCCAATGAGAACCGTTCAACAGTACGTGGAGAGCCTGAGGGACGATCGCACGGTGTATTACCGTGGGGAACGTGTCGCCGACGTCACGACGCATCCGGTGATCGGTGTGGCCGTTCGGCATGCGTCGATTGATTATCAACTCGCGGAGGACCCGGCCGAACGCGAACTGGCCGTCGTGTCGGACGAGGACGGCGAGTACTCCCGCTACTACCAGTTTCCGAGGAACAGCGACGATCTCTTACGCCGCAGCGCGCTGATCGAGCGGGCCACGGCCGCCGGCGGCACGCTGGTCGTGCTGATCAAGGAAATTGGCACCGACGCGCTGTTCGCGCTGACGAGGGTCGCCTCCGCACTCGACGCGAAATACGGCGGCGCCTATCAGCGTCGGGTGGACGACTACTATCGATACTGTCGATCGAACGACCTTGCCGTCGCCGTGGCGCAGACCGACGTGAAGGGCGACCGTTCGCTCGGGCCGTCCGCTCAGCCCGATCCCGACCTCTACGTGCACATCGTCGAGCGCCGCAGCGATGGCATCGTCGTCCGGGGCGCGAAAGCGCACACGTCGGTCAGCACCAATGCGAACGAGATCATCGTCCTGCCGACTCGGGCGATGACCGAAGCCGACCGGGACTATGCCGTCGCCTTCGCGATTCCGGTCGCGACGCCGGGCCTGGTGCTGCTGGCGTCGGCGTACGATTCCGCCGGGCCGCAGGCATCGCCGGTCGAACGCCCGATCAGCGCGCACCACAAGATGATGGAGACGACGACCGTCTTCGAGAACGTGTTCGTGCCCTGGGAGCGCGTCTTCCTGGCCGGAGAACACGAGTTTGCCGGACCGCTGGCGCTGGCGTTCGTCGAGCACCATCGATTTACCGCCGTGTCCTACAAGCTGCCGCTGGTCGATGCGCTGGTCGGGTCGGCCGTGCTGATGGCGGATCAGAACGGCATCGCGAAGGCCGGACACGTGCGCGAGAAGCTGGTGCATCTCATTGCCTATGCCGAAACGCTGCGCGGACTGACCCACTATGCGGCGCTGCGCGCGAAGCCTCGCGAATGCGGGATTGTCGTGCCGGATCCGCTGTACGTGAACATGGCGAAATATCATTTCGCCCACGGCTACCACGAGGCCGTGAGAAACGTGCAGGACATCGCCGGCGGCGCGCTGGTGACCGGTCCCGGCGCCGAGGATCTCGCCGTGCCGGAAACCGCGGCGTATTACGAGCGCTTCTACGCCGGCCGTATCGGCGTCGGCGGGAAAGAACGCCTTCAGGCGCTCAGCCTCGTGCGGGAGCTCGTGGCCTCGGAATTCGGGACCTATCAGGAGGTCCTCGCCGTCCATGCGGAGGGGTCGCTCGAGGCTGAAAAGATGATGTTGCTGCGGAGTTACGACGCGAAGCCGGCGGTCCGCTTCGTGCGGAACCTCGCGGGGCTCCCGTAGGACGTTTTCGACTCGTACGTCGCGTCCGGCTTTGGTGCGTGAGAAAAAAAGCCGACGTATAACGCAGAGTCGCGCGGAGCACGCAGAAATGTTTTGGCTTTTCTCGGCGCCCTCTGCGTTGAACGCGATTTCTTGATGAGGCGGCAGAGGCCGCCGAGAGAATACTGGGGGCATTCTCCGCGGCCTCTGCGTTCAGATGGGCGTGTCCGCTACGGCATGCGCGACGCGGTGTAGGCGGCCAGCGCCAGCATGTCGTCGTTCGTGAGGTTGGCGACCACCGACTTCATGAGATCGCTCCAGACGCCTTTTCGTGTGCCCTGCTGCATGTCGTACAGCTGCCGCACCGTGTAGCTCGGCGAGCGGCCGGCGATGCCAGGCACCGGCCCGAGGCCCTTGAGATCCGCGCCGTGGCAGACGCTGCACTGGGTCGTCTTGCCGCCTCCGCCTGTCGTCGCCAGCGTCTCACCCTTCTTGATGCTCCCTACCGGTACATAGGCTGTGAAGGCTGAATGCGGATCGCGGAGCGCCTCGGTGTGCTCGGCGTCGTCCGGGGCTTCGATGATGCGCTGGCCGATCGGCTCGGTCTCGTTGCCTTCCAGCTTGAGGAACATGCCCCCCGCGATGCGCGTCTTCGGCACGGTGTTCGTTTCAACGACCTTGATCCACTGCGTCCACTTCATCGAGGAGAAATACTTGGCGGCCGCTTCCGTCTCCTCCGCGGTCATGCCCTTGGCGATCGCAATCATCGCGTTCGTGTTGGCCTTTCTGGTGTCGGCGCTCTTGCGTGCATCCGCCCTGAAATCGGCCATCGTCTGCATGAAGTACGAGTACGGCAGGCCGGCGACACCGGCGTTTTCCGGCCGTCCCTTGCCATTCGGGTAATGGCACAGGCTGCAGGCGCGGACGTCGGGCCTTTTGCCCTTCGCGACAATCTCCGGCATCGGCGGATGATCGCCAGGATACCAGTCGGCCGGACCGAAGCCGTCGCGAATCTGCGCCAGGGTGAACGCGCCGGTACTGCCTGTCAGCTTTTTCAGGCTTTCGTCAGGCGCCGCCGCGGGCGCCGCACCTCGGCCGCCGGCTGGTGCCCCCGGGGCGGCTGGTGGGGTAGCGCTTGCCGGACCCGGAAAGCCGTACGCCCACGGTGGAGGCGGGTCGTTCGCCGCATTGAGCGCGCCAATTGCCAGGACCGACGTCATGGCCACGATCGCAATGCCGAGGAGTCTTCGCATATCTGCTCCGTTCCTGATGGTTCGGATGTTGTCGAGCGGCGCCTGACCGCGTTCGCGGCGAGGCGGACACGACGTAGCCGCCGCCGCACGCTGGCATTTTGTAATGGGACGAGGACGGCGTGCAACGAAAATCGCCGACCTGCCCGACGCACCTACATTCGTGTATTGCGCACGTCGGCGACGATTTCAAAACTGCGCAGGCGCGCTCGGTGGTCGAAGATGTGACCGGTGACGATGAGCTCGTCGGCGTGAGTCACGTCCACGAGCGCCTTCAATCGCCGCGCCACGGTATCCGGCGCGCCGATGGCGGCATACGCGAGCGTGTGCTCCACGCCCGCCTTCTCGGCTGGCGACCATCGGCCGTCCATCGTGTCGACCGGCGGTTGCAGCAGCCCCGGTGTTCCTCGCCGCAGATTGATCCATTGCTGGTGAAGCGACGTCACGAGGTGCTGTGCTTCTGCGTCGGTCTCCGCCGCGACGACGTTCACACCCACCATCGCGTACGGGGCGCGCAGTGACTCCGAGGGTTGAAAACGGGCCCGGTATTCCTGCAGGGCCGCCATCAGGTAGTCCGGCGCGAAATGTGACGCGAAGGCAAACGGCAGACCGAGATCGGCGGCCAGCTGCGCGCTGAAGAGACTGGATCCCAACAGCCAGATCGGCACGCGCAGACCGGCGCCGGGGACCGCGCGAACGGCCTGTCCAGGCACGACCGGTGCGAAATATGCCTGGAGCTCGGCGACGTCTCTCGGAAAGCTCTCGTCCGCGGCCGCCCGATCGCGTCGGAGCGCCAGTGTGGTCCGCGGATCCGTGCCCGGTGCGCGCCCAAGGCCGAGGTCGATGCGGCCCGGGAACAGGGACTCGAGGGTGCCGAACTGCTCGGCGACGACCAGCGGCGAATGATTGGGGAGCATCACGCCGCCAGAGCCCACACGAATGCTCGCTGTCCCGGCCGCCACGTGCCCGATCACCACGGCCGTCGCCGCGCTCGCGATGCCAGGCATGTTGTGATGTTCGGCCAGCCAGTAGCGATGGTAGCCCCACCGCTCGGCATGCCGCGCCAGGTCCAACGTGTTGCGGAACGACTCCGAGGCAGAGCCCCCTTGCACGATTGGCGACAGGTCGAGTACCGAGAATGGAATCATGGATGTGATTTTTTTGAGCGGCGGCGTCTTCGCGCGGCGATCAGGGCCTCTTTTCGCGCACGCGTCAGGCGTTTCAACTGATATTCCCGTTTCAGCGCGCCGCTGCGCGACTCGAACGTTTCTGTATACACGAGGCGCACAGGTCTGCGCCCCGAGGTGTAACGAGCGCCGCGGCCGCTGTTGTGGACTTTCGTGCGCGCCTGCGGGTCGCGCGCGTAGCCAGTGTACAGCGTTCCGTCCGCGCACCGGACGATGTACGCGAAGTGCACGACCAGATTGTAGAGCGTCTGTCGCCGAGACCGGTGATTGCGGGACCGGCGTTGGTCGATGGCACCGTGTCGGCTCGGATATAATCCGGCGATTCCTGCGGCGGCGATCAACCCTTCCAGCATGAGTGTGCCCGATCTCCGAGCGTTCATCGACAGCCTTCGCCGGGCCAACGACGTGGTCGAGGTCGAAGCGCCGGTGGATTCGACGCTCGAGGCCGCCGAGATTCATCGTCGCGTCATCGCCGCCGGCGGGCCGGCGCTGATCTTTCGCAACGTGTCTGGCGCGGATTACCCTCTGGTCACGAACCTGTTCGGCACGGCGCGCCGGGCCGAGCTTGCATTCGGCGAGCGGCCGTTGCGGTTGATCAGGCGCCTCGTCGATCTGGCCGAGACCATGCTGCCGCCGACGCTGTCAAAACTCTGGGCGGCACGCGACGTCGGCGTCGAGCTGTTGAGGGTCGGCCTGAAACGCGGAAGTGCCGGGCCGATCACAGACGTCGTGACCGACGACGTGCGACTCGACCGGCTGCCGGCGATGACGACGTGGCCTGAGGACGGAGGGCCGTTCATCACGCTTCCGCTGGTGTTCACGCAGCATCCCGATCGAGGCGGACACAACCTCGGGATGTATCGCCTGCAGGTGTACGACGCGCGCACGACCGGCATGCACTGGCAGATTGGCAAAGGTGGAGGCTTCCACTATCAGGTCGCCGAGGCCCGTGGGCAGGCGCTGCCGGCGACCGTGTTTCTCGGCGGCCCGCCGGCGCTGATCCTGGCGGCCGTCGCGCCGTTGCCGGAGAACGTGCCCGAGCTGATGCTCGCGTCGCTGATTGCCGGCGAGCGGCTGAAACTGGTGGACGGGCCGTGGCCGCATCCGCTCGTCGCGGACGCCGAGTTCGCATTCATTGGCGAGGTGCCGGCCCGTGAACGGCGGCCGGAGGGTCCCTTCGGCGATCACTATGGCTACTACTCGCTGCAGCACGACTACCCGGTCTTTCACGTGAAACAGATGGCGCGGCGCAAAGACGCCCTGTTCCCGGCCACCGTGGTCGGCAAACCGCGCCAGGAGGACTTCTTCATCGGCGATCTGCTGCAGGAGCTGCTCTCTCCGCTGTTTCCGCTGGTGATGCCGGCGGTCGAGCAGCTGTGGTCGTACGGCGAAACCGGGTATCACGCGCTCGCAGGGGCGGTGGTGAAACAGCGCTACGCGCGTGAAGCCATGGCCAGTGCGTTCAGGATTCTCGGCGAAGGCCAGTTGTCGCTCACCAAGTTCCTGCTCGTGACCGACCGGCATGTGGATTTGAAGGATTTCCGCGGCACATTGGAGCACGTGCTGGCCCGCACGAATCCTGAGACCGATCTCTACGTGTTCTCGAACCTGTCGATGGACACGCTCGACTACAGCGGACCGGAGGTGAACAAAGGTTCGAAGGGCGTGTGGCTCGGACTGGGCGATCCTGTGCGCGAGCTGCCGCGCACGTTTGCGGCGGCCGAGCTGCCGCGAGATGCCGGTGACGTGCTGGTATTTTGCGGGGGATGTCTGGTGGTCGGAGCGCCGGCCTACGCGCGCGAAGCGGACGCGGCGGCGCGTTTCGCGTCCCATCCGGCGTTTGCGGGATGGCCGCTGGTCGTCTTGACCGACGAGCCGCATCGCGCGGCCAGGAGCCCGATGAATTTCCTGTGGACGACCTTTACGAGGTTCGAGCCGGCAGCGGATATCTACGCGGCCGCGACGCGCATCGTTCGCCACCACCTGTCGTATTCGGCGCCCGTCGTGATAGACGCGCGGATCAAGCCGTGGTACCCCAGAGAAGTGACCTGCGCCGAGAACGTTGCCGCAACCGTGACTCGGCGCTGGCTCGAGTACTTTCCCGCCCGCACTGTCGAGATGGGCGACTCGGAGCGTGGTCATCTAGACTGAGCCGGCCAGCTCCTTGTCCGCGACGTCGTATCAGGTTGATCTCGGTGATCTCCGTGGTGACCTTCAAATCGAGACAGTACCGTCCTCGATCTTCCGTGCAGACGACCGACAGGTCGCGGTACACTGGTTGAGGACGCGTCGCGAGACGGTCTCGCAGAACGGCTCATCGATGCGAAAACTTTTCCTAAGCGTGCTCATGCTCGGCTGGATGGCGGGGTGCGTCGTTCAGAAGACCACGACGCAGCCTACGCCGACGTCTACTTTGACCGGCACCTGGTCGGGCGACCTTCCCATCCAAGGGACGGCGGCGCGCATGACGTGGACGCTGACCCAGGCTGATTCGGCGGTCTCAGGGCCCGTCCTCGTGCTGTTGCCAACAGGCACGGTCCTGCTGAATGGCGCGCTGGCCGGGACCCTGTCCGGATCCACCCTGACGTACGTGATCGACATCGGTCCGGGCGCCATCCCCTCGCAGCCGTCGTGCACGGGTCAGTTGGGCGGCACTGCGACCACGAGCTTGGGGACGACGTCGACCATGGCCGGGTCGTACGCGATCAATTCCAGTACCTGTTCGACCCCGTTCTCTTCGGGCGCATTCACGCTGACGAAGAGCTAAGGACCCAGGCGGGACGAGGCCCTAAGGACCCTGGCGGGAATTAAGCTGTCAGCTTGGGCGTCGAGGCGCCCGCCCGGCAAGGCGTGAGGAGCGCGCATACCGGGAGTATGCAAGCGACGAGCAACGCAGCCCGGCGGGATGCATCGACGGCGAAGGTGGCAGCCTAATTTCCGCCAGGGTCCTAAGTGTCCCGAATCTCTGACTCAGGACACCAGCGATGCTCGCCAGCCCGAGCGGTCGAGGGCCTGACTGCCGATTTTCTTCCGGGTGTGCGGTTTCAGCGAGGAGGTACCGTGAGATCGAATGTATGGACCGGCGCGTCGTTGGTGGCGGCGATGTGCTGCCTGCCAGGACTCCTGCAGGCCGCAGACGGCGTGTTGATTGTGCAGAAAACGACCACCGGTGCCACGGCTCAGATCAGTCAGACCCAGATCGAACGAAACCGGATGCGGGCCGAGGTCGCCGGAGGGGTTGGTGGCGTGAAGCGCGTGGTGATCTTCGACGGCACCAGGCAGATCATGTGGCTGGTCGACGCCGACAAGAAGAGCTACAGCGAGATGACCAAAGCGGACGCCGATCGAATGGGCGGGCAGCTGCAGGATGCGATGTCCCAGATGCAGGCGCAATTGGCAAACCTTCCGCCTGCGCAGCGCGCGCAGATCGAAGCGATGATGAAGGGCAGAGGCATGCCTGGCGCCGCCGCGGCGGCTCAGAAGAACGAGTATCGAAAGGCCGGTACGGACAAGGTCGGCAAGTGGACGTGCAACAAGTACGAGGGCTTCCAGAACAACGAAAAGACCTCTGAAGTGTGCACGGTGGAGCCGGCCGCGCTCGGCCTCGCACTCGCCGACTTCGACGTGTCTCGTCAGCTCGGCGAATTCTTCCAGAAGCTGATGCCCCAGAATGGGGATCAGGTATTCACGATCGGCACGATCGAAGAACACGGGTACAGCGGCGTCCCGGTCCGCCGCAAATTCACGATCGCCGGACGTGAAACGACGACCGAGGTGACTGACGTCACTCGTCAAACTTTCGCGGACGCCACGTTTGTGGTGCCGGACGGCTTCAAGAAGGAAGACCTTCTCGGCGGTCTGGCCGGTCGCGGCCGCGGTCGGTAGGTAACACTCGGATGGCGGCGCGTGGGAGACGGGCGCGGTCGTGTTTGACCGCGCGTGACGGCACGCGTAGCATTGCTTGGTGAACAGTTTTCAGAGTGACGATCGACGTGTGGGCAGGCGGAGTCTTATCGTCTGCGTGCTGCTGCTGGTTCTCGCCCCATGGCGCGTGGCTACTCAGTCGCCCGGACCGCTGCCGGGAATGCCGCCTTCGCTCGATCCGCAAGACGTGTACGCCGCCAGCCGACCCGGCAAGTTGAGCCCGGTCGTGGCCGGTTTCCCCGAGCGCATCTACGTGCCGAACAGCGGCTCGAACACTGTCGACGTGATCGATCCACGGACGTTCAAGATCATCGATCACTTCTCGGTCGGGAAGGAGCCGCAGCACGTCGCGCCGTCGTACGATCTGAAGAATCTCTGGGTCCTGAGCGACCTCGGCGACAGCATTACCCGCATCGATCCCGCGACGGGCCGCAAGGGTGAGACGCTCCCCGTCAAGGATCCGTACAACATGTATTACACCCCCGATGGCAAGTTCGCCATCGTGGTCGCCGAGCGTCTCCATCGTCTCGACTTTCGAGACGCCCAGACGATGAAGCTGGTCGATTCCCTGGTCGTGCCCTGCCGGGGCATCGACCACATGGACTTTTCGGCGAATGGCCGCTACCTGATCGCCAGCTGCGAGTTCTCGGGCGAGATGGTCAAGGTGGATGTCGCCACACACAAGCTGATCGGCACGCTCAAGCTGCCCGGGGCAAAGGCGATGCCGCAGGACGTGCGGCTCACTCCGGACGGCAGCCTGTTCTATGTCGCGGACATGATGGCGAACGGCGTCCACCAAATCGATGGCGACAGCTTCAAGTTGGTCGGTTTCGTCCCGACCGGCAAGGGCACGCACGGCCTGTATTTCAGCCGCGACTCGAAATGGCTGTACGTCTCCAATCGTGAAGAGGGAACCGTCTCCCTCATCGACGTGGGAACCGGCAAGGTATCCACCAAGTGGACGATTCCCGGCGGCGGGAGTCCGGACATGGGCGGTGTATCTGCGGACGGCAAGGTGCTGTGGCTCTCGGGTCGCTACCATGCGGAGGTGTACGCGTTCGACACCAGCGATGGGCACCTGCTGGCGCGAATCAAGGTGAGCAAGGGACCGCACGGTCTTTGCGTCTATCCGCAGCCCGGCCGCTACTCGCTGGGTCACACCGGGCTGATGCGGTAGTCTCCGCCTTCGCGTGGACTATCACGGTCCGGCTAAAAAGCCGGACACTACCCACAAGTGGAAACCGCTCTAGTGAATCGACGCGAGAACCCGGCGGGCTTCTCCGGCCTCGGCGAAGTTCGGGTTCAGCGTGAGCGCCTCGCCGAGCGCTTTTCGCGCCTGTGCCGCGTCTCCCGCCTTCGCATACGCCAGTCCGAGGTGATAGCGGTAGGTGGGGTTCTTGGGAGAGCCCTTGACGCTGATGAGCAGCGGCGACACGGCTCGCGACGCCAGGTCCTTCTGGTAAAGCACCCATCCCAACGTGTCGTTGACGTCCGGCTCTTCGGGCGCCCGCGATACCGCCGTCTGCGACAGGCGAAGAGCCACGTCGAGGTTGCCCCCTTCGGTCGCGAGCATCCACGCCAGGTTGTTGGCGGCGACAGGAGAGCGAGGATCGACCTGCAGTGCTTTCTCGTACCACGCTTTCGCGTCCGACCGCTTGTTTTCGGCTTCGAGGATCAAGCCGACCATGATGTACGACCCGACGAATTCCGGGCTGCGCCGCGATGAATCCTCGAACAGCGCTCTCGCCTTGTCCAGATCCCCACGCGATACGCACAGCTGCCCGAGCAGGCCGTATGCTTTGAAATTCGACGGAGCGACCTGGATGATTTTGAGCAGCAGCGCTTCAGCCTGGTCGTGTTCTTCCGTCAGGACATAGGTCGCGGCGGTCGAGAGCATGGCCGGCACACTGCCGGGGTTCCGGGCAAGGTGGGCTTCCGCCCGCGCGATCGCCTGTGGCCGCCGCTTTTCGACGACGTCCATCTGAATGAGGGCGCTGAGCGCGTCGCCGGCGTTGGGGTCGAGCCGCAGGGCCTCTTCGAGGGCCGCCCTCGCGCCACGTCGATCCCCCTTGAGGAAGCGCAGGTCGCCCAACCGTGTCTGGACGGCGGCCGAATCGGCGTGGCGAGCCAGCAGAGGCTTCAAAGCCTCCTCGGCCTCGACGATTTTCCGGCTGGCAATCAGGCTGCTGACCAGTGTCAGCTGGGCGTCGGCGTAGTCGGGTTGGTTCCTCACCGCCTGCCGCGCCAGCTCCAGGGAGACCTCGGTGTCTCCGTGATCGAGCGTGAGTCGCGAGAGCTCTACTTGCGCCGCGGCCGCCAGCGGATTGAGCTTGACGGCTTGCGTGAACGCCTGGACGGCGTCGCGCATCTGGTTTCTTTGCTTGTAGAGCTTCCCGAGGGCAAACTGAACCGCCGCGGAGGAGGGCGCCGCGTCCGCGGCAATCTTCGCCTGGCTGAGCGCCTGCTCGATGTGTCCTTGTTCCACCAGCCGCTGTGCCTTCATCAATCGCGCGTCAGGATCGTTGGGCGCTTCCGCCAGTACTTCGTCGAGCGTCTTGTCCGCCGACTCTTTGAGGTTCTGGACATAGTCGACGGCCGCCAACCTGAGCTTCGCGGTGGCCGACATCTTCTGGTTCGATGCGAGCGTTTGCAACAGGGGCCTGGCCTCCTGGTTTCGACCGGTGCGCACGTAGTAGTCCGCCAGCATCAGCCGGTCGCTCGCCACGCCGGAGAGATCGGCGACCAGCTTGAGATATGGCTCGGCCTCGAGCGGGCGGTTCATGATCAGGCACAGCAGGCCCATCGCCCGGTTCGTCAGCACGTTTCGCGCGTCGAGCTCGAGCGCGCGTCTCAACACCCGCTCGCCATCGGGAAAGTGACCGATCGTCAGGTAATAGTTCGCGAGGGCAAGTTTGGCGAGGATGGAATCCGGTTGAACGTCGACAGCTTTCTTGAACGCGGCTTCGGCGGTTTCCCGGTTGCCGCTTTTCAGGACGAGCATGCCGAGAGTGGTGTACGAGGCCGCGCGGTTCGGGTCGAGCTCAATCGCCTCTTTGATGGTCGCGATGCTGCTGTCGAGGTTCTTGGCGCCGGTGGATGAAGAGCCGAGGAGGATGAGCGCCTCGACGTTGTTCGGGTCGCGGGCCAGCGCCTGCTTCGCCCGAAGCTCCGCCTCCTCGTAGAGTCCTCCCCTGAGAAAAAGCTTCCCCACCCGGAGTTGTACTTGCGGGTCGTCGGGAACCAGGTCGGCGGCGCGCACATATTCAGCAACAGCGGCGGTCCGGCCGCCGTCGGCGACGTAGGCTTCGGCCAGCTTCAGGTGAGCATCGACCGAACGCGGGTCCTTGCCCACGGCGTTTCGATATTGAATGATCGCCTCGCTGTACTTCTTGTCGGCGAGGTACTTGTCGCCGCTGGAGATGAAGGCGAGGTAGGCGCGGTGCGGATCGGACGAGCACGAGATCACGGCTGCGGCGCCGAGCACTGCGAAGGCCCTCTTCGCGCCCGGTAGCATCTGGCCGATCTGTAGGAGCATCGGAATTTTCGAGACTAGCTGTCAGGCCTTGCGCCGCCGTCGCCATGCGGCCACGCCGAATCCAAGCAGGCCGGAGCCCACCAGCATTAACGACGCCGGCTCCGGCACGGCGCTGGACTTGAAGGTCTCCGGCGCATGGAGACTTGCTCCGGACACAAACCTGAAATCGTTCGCGTTGGTCGAGCTGTTCCCGCCAAAGAAGCGGCCGAAGTTGTCGCAGCCCGTGGTATTGCACGAGTCGCCGAGGCTGATCTGTCGATCCAACGCCAGGAAGACGCCGGCAAACTCGGTATCTCCGCCGATTGTGAGCGGCTTGCCGGGGTCGACGTTGGTGGGATCGTCGACGTCGCGAATCTGATTCCACAGGATGTGATCGAGTGGGATGCCGCCGCTGACCGTGAAGCTCGCGCCCTGCAGGTTCACATCGTTCTGCACGTTGATGATGATGTAGTCGCCGGCTGCGCCGCTGAAGGTCATCGTGTCGCCGCTGCCCAGGTCGACCCTGTTGTAGTTGTAGTTGCCGGCGGTGAACGTCTGCGACGTCGAAAGCGTGCCGTTGTGAACTGCGGTCGCCGGACTGTAGACGCTGAAGGCGGTCGCGTAGACCGACCCCGCGCCGCACGCGCCGGTTTCGCTGTTGGTGTGGTTGCACAGCGCGTCGAGCGCCGAGTTCACCAGCGTCTCGCTCTGCGTGGCCGGGCCACCGGAGATGTTGTTCGTGCCACTCGTGACGTAGTTGGTTCCCGTCACCGGGTCAGCGAAATAAATGCTGCCGGTCAAGTTGAACGGGCCGCCGCTCAACGTCAGCCCGCCGCCGGCGCCGACTCCGATGTTTCCGACGATATCGGCACTGTTGCCGACCGCATAGGTCGAGTTGTCCCCAAGGATGACGAACTGGTTGGCCGTGCCAAGGCTGAAGGGAGTGGCCGATGCCGTAGCGGGGTAGAGACCGAAGCCGAACAGCGTCGCGACCACGACCAGGACCGTGTATTGGGCATTGGCGGTGGGAGGCATGCGGCAGCCAAACACAAGCGATGTGCTGCGCCGCGTCAACACGCGACCTTCGGTAATTGAACGCGCTAAGTTACTTATCACTGAGACGTTATCGCGCATGGCCGGGCTGGCTTCAGTCTGCCGATCCGCCCCATCCATCGGGAAAATGTCTGAAAACCGACTCTGGTCGTCATCCGTCTGACTGACCGACAGGCCGATTTTTCGTTCGACTCGGCTCGGTCAGCGACCTGTCCATCTACTTATCCATCACCGACGCGTGGAATTATACATCGCGCACTCGCCGCCATTTCGGCCGCGGAAGAGGTCGGAAATCAAGTGATTCGACAATCCGATGCACAGAGATCCCGGGGCGCCGGCGCGGCGCTCCGTTACCGATGCTCGGAAGGTGTTTTCGGCACGATCGGCAGCGGACGGCCCGTCCGATACCGGTTCCACGTCCGGACCACGACATCCGCCATCATCTCGATGAATCCGGAATCGTCATTGACCGCCTGCGCTCTTGTCATCTCGAGGCCGATCGCCCGGCAAACCTCTGCCGCCTCCGTATCGAGGTCATAGAGCACCTCGATGTGGTCGCACAGGAAACCGATGGGGCAGAGGACCACCGCGTCGAGACCGCGCGTGCGCTCGGCCTTCAGGTAGTCGCAGACATCCGGCTCGAGCCACGGATCTTCTGGCCGGCCGCTCCGGCTCTGAAATACGAGCGCCCAGTCCTGCCTTCCGAGACGCTCGGCCACCAGCCGCGCGGATTCCTCGAGTTGTGTCCGATACCGGGCCGCTCCCGCCATGCCGGTCGGAACGCTGTGCGCCGTGAACACGATGCGCGCCCGCTCGCGCATCGCCTCGGGAAGCGAGCCGATTGCGGCGGCGATGTGGCGGGCGTTGGTATCGACGAAGCCGTCGTGCGCGTGCCAGTCATCGACGTACGTCACCGAGATGTCGTGGCAGCCCTTCGCGAGGATCTCCGCACGGGCATCGCTGACGTTCTGCCGGTATTGCGTGCAGCTCGAATACGAACGATGGGCCGCGCAGATGAAGCCGATGGCGCGACGCACTCCGTCGGCCGCCATCGCGCGCAGTGTGTCGGGCAGCAGGGGATGCCAGTTGCGCATCCCCACGTACACCGGCAGGCTGATACCCTGCCGCGCGAGCTCGGCGCGAAGGCCCTCGGCCTGACGCACGGTGATGGCGGTCAGCGGCGAGACGCCGCCAAAACGTTCGTAGTGTTTGGCCACTTCCTCGATCCGGGCTGGAGGGATCCGCCGGCCTCGTAGCACGTTGGCGAGGAATGGCCTGATGTCGTCGGGCCCTTGCGGGCCGCCGAAGGCGACGACAAGCACGGCGTCAAAAGGTGGGGGCATTGGTGTGTGTTGACGTTGCCGGCGATCGCGCCCGAAGTCCGGACCGCCAGAGCGGCGGAGGCGCCGCGAATTGCCGACCATGATAATGCGGACACGGCCGCCGCGCTCGTTCGCCCGTGCGACAACGGCTCATGACGCTGTCTCGGTGATCATACGCGAGCCGGTCGACACCGAGCCCGACCGCCCCTGAACGAAACTTGCAGCCGTTACAGCCATTGACGCATGATGGCCGGCGATCGAACGGATTCGGTGTCGGTCATCCGAGGAGATGAAATGTTCCGCAACAAATGGCTCGGGAGTGTCGCGATCGCGGCGACGTTGGCCGTGGGTCTCTGTGAGACACCGTCGGCTCGGACGCCGGCTTACGCTTCGGCGCTCGAGCACGAGGGGCATGCGGACCTGCCCGGCGTCAGGATTTGGTACAAAGATAGTGGTGGAAACGGCGTGCCGGTGGTGTTCCTTCACGCGAACACCGGCAGCAGCCGGGTATGGGAATACCAGATCCCCGTGTTCACGAAGAGCGGATTTCGCGTGATCGCCTACGATCGGCGCGGATTTGGGCGGACCGAGATCGATCCGGCCGGCGTTCAGCCAGGCACTGCCGCCGACGATCTGATCGCGCTGCTGAACCACCTGCACCTTGACCGCGTCCATCTCGTGAGCACGGCCGCCGGCGGGTTCGTGGCCCTCGACGTCGCCCTGTCCTTCCCGCAGCGCCTTCGGAGCCTCGTATTCGCCAACAGCATCGGCGGCGTGCAGGACGAAGACTTTCTGGAAATGGGCCGTCGCCTGAGGCCCGCGCCGTTCAGCGCGCTGCCCCCGGAAGTTCGGGAACTGGGACCGTCCTATCGCGCCGCGAACCCTCTCGGGACCGAGCGGTGGGTGGCACTGGAGCGTGTGAGTCGCGCCGCGGGCCCCGCGCCGCCTGCCCAGACGATGCGGAATCGTGTGACGTTCTCGGTGCTGGAGGCCATCAACGTGCCCACCCTGCTGCTCACGGGCGCCGCCGATTTGTTCGCGCCGCCGGCGGTGCAGCGACTGTTTGCCGCGCGGATCAAGAATGCGCAGTCGGTGATCGTACCGGAGGCGGGACATTCGACATACTGGGAGCAGCCGGACATCTTCAATCGAGCGGTCCTGGAGTTCATCAGGAAGCACTGAGAGTGCGTCGAACGATGCGCGTGTCACCGGAAAGAACAATTGAAAATTCACCGGTAAAACGGCGGGCTGAGCCCGCGGCGACCCCTGATCGCTGATGATCACCTGTCCACCCTATGACTGATTCGGCGCTCGCCTCCCTGCTGTTCCTCCAACTTGCCTGCATTCTCCTCGTCTGCCGCGGACTCGGCTGGATCGCGTCCCGTGTGCGCCAGCCGCAGGTGATCGCCGAGATGGTCGCGGGCTTCCTGTTGGGACCGTCGTTTCTCGGGTGGCTCGCCCCAGGCGTGCAGGGACGCCTGTTTCCCGCCGACGCCCGTCCCGTGCTGTTTGTCACGAGCCAGATCGGCCTGATCTTGTACATGTTCTGCGTCGGCCTCGAGTTCCGCGTCGATCTGGTGTCGCGCTATCGCCGCCGCGCGTTGACCGTCTCGGCTGCGGGGATCGCCGTTCCCTTTGTGCTCGGCGCTGCACTTGCCCTGCTGATGCTCGAGCGGGGCGGGCTCTTCACCGACCACGTGACAGCCATCCAAGCGGCCCTGTTCCTCGGTGCGGCGATGTCGATCACGGCGTTTCCCGTGCTGGCGCGCATCATCTCCGAGCGCGGCATTGCCGGCACGACGGTCGGGTCGCTCGCGCTCACTGCCGGCGCCGTGGATGACGCGGCGGCATGGGTCATCCTGGCCTGCGCGCTCAGCAGCTTCAACGCGAACACGACGCTGGCGCTGGCCGCTGCTGGAGGCGCGGCGGCATACGCTGGGATCGTCTTCCTGGCGGTGCGGCCGTTCCTGGTGCGCATGGCTGCGGACGCCGAGCGCCGCGACGGCGTGTCGCTCCCCATGTTCGGCACAATCCTGGCGCTGGTCGCCTTGGGCGCCTGGTTCGCCGACGCGGTGGGCATTTATTCCGTATTCGGCGCGTTCCTGCTCGGTTCCAGCGTTCCGCGCGGCGTCCTCTCCCGCGAACTGCGGCGATTGATCGAGCCGTTGACGACATCGATGCTCGTGCCGCTGTTTTTCGTGTACTCCGGTCTCAATACCCAACTGACGCTGGTCAATTCGGCCGGCCTGCTGTGGATGACCGGTCTCGTGTTCGCAATCGCGTGCGCCGGAAAGGGGCTCGCCTGTTGGGGAGCGGCCCGCATCGCGGGCGCGACATCGCGCGAATCCCTGGCCGTGGCGACATTGATGAACGCTCGAGGCATGGTCGAGCTGATCCTCATCAACATCGGATTTCAGCGCGGACTGATCACGCCGACCTTGTTCACGATCCTGGTGCTGATGGCGCTCGGCACCACGCTGATGACCGGTCCTCTTTTCAGTCTGGTGTGGGAGCGCGAGAGCGAATCTCTGCGAATCCCGACCGGCGAGGAACAGCCGGCGTCGAACCGCTAGTGTCCTGCGTCCGACGCTTGAGGACGTCTTCCGGGCGGGGCATCCCGCCTGGCGGCGTTGCTCCTCCCTCAGATA
>JBDTVS010000240.1:0-23123 GCA_040007095.1 Acidobacteriota bacterium | reverse complement strand
CGGGCGTATGCAAGTGACGAGCAACGCCGCCCGGCGGGATGCATCGGCGGCCAGAATGCGCACGTTATTCATCTACGGGTCCTTAGTGCAAGTCCGTGCAAGCTGGTCATCCTTAACAGCCCCTGGGTGCTCTGATGGCCGGGGCTCCGCAGGCCCCGGGAGAACGCGGGACCGCCTCAGGCGCTCTCAAATGCACCTCAGTATTGATCAGCTTGTTGGCGTCGTGACCGAAGGTCTTCCCGAATTCCCACCGGCGACTCCGTCGAGCACTGGCAGACTGCCGCTCAGGGGTGAGGCGGGTAGCGGATACGGGCGATGGTTGGGGGGGACGCCTGGCTCGGGCGCGTCGGGCGGCGTTCCATGAAGAGGGGCAGGCTACGGTTCGGCGGTCAACTCCCCCGAAATCCCATATCCCACCGTGCCGGCCACAAGGCACAGACGGTAGACGATTTCGCTGGAGGCGTCGCTCGATTCCGGCGGATCCAGGGAGTCGAGGGTGTTCAGCAGCACGGCGAGCGATGCGCAGCAGCCGCTGAATGCATCGATGAATTCGTCGCTCGGGTGTCTGAAGGAGCCTAGGGGACCATCATTGTCCCCAGATCCCGTGCTCGGTCCAGAGAGATAGTTCATCACAAACGTGCCTCCCGGGTGTGGCTCTGGCATCGGCCCGACCCGCCCGCGTGGCAGCTGGATGCTTCGTCGTGACGATCCCTACGTCCTGGTAATCGTCAAGTTGCGCGCAAACGTGAATCCGCGGTGATCCGTGGACTATTCGGTCGGCGCCCGATTGATGTCGTTCTGCGGATCCTTGCGCGGCCGCACGATCCCCTTGTTCAGGTCCTCCGCGATCGCGCGGTCCTCCGCCCGCTCGGCACCGAGGATGTATTTGATCGCGCCGTTTCCCTCGTGACACTCATAGGGAAGGGTCTGAAATCCCGGTGGCGACACCAGCGGCAGCTGGAGGGTCCACGGACGGGTGTAGGTCTTCGGATCGTCGATCGTGATCCGGTACATCAGGACGTCGGGAGCCGTACGGGTGAAGCGCTCGGTCATGACCATCGATGTGCTGTGGCGCAGCCCATTGCCGTTCCCGCCGCCGACGCTGGTCTGGTCCGTGAAGTTCGTCGTCTCCACGACCAGCGTGTTGCCTTCCCAGTGGCCCCTCGAGTCGCCAAGGTACTGGCGAATCTTCTGGTTGAGATGCGGGCGACCGTCGAGCGGCACCACGCGCGTATCGTGAATCATCTCGTAGCTGATGATAAAAGCGTCGGGCGTCTGCAGGATCCGGTTCCCATTGCCGTAGGGCACCGGCAGCACGCCACCGACGATCCCACGCGTGATGCAGCGGTCGTAGAGCGTGAAGTCTTCCGGTCCGTCGAAGGGGCCGTTCCCGAAGCTGCCACGGTCCCGCGGCGCCGCGCGGAGCAGCGCCTCGGGAGTGATCGGCGGTATCTTGCCGTCTGCCGGTTCGACGACAAGCGATGTCTGCCGGAACGTCTGCGAGCCGCGCCAGAATCCGTCGCGCCCTCCGGTTTGGGCGCCGGTGGCGGCCACGGCGTTCTGGATCGTCTGGGCGTCTCGTTTTTCCCGGTCGGCGAGCTCCTGGTCGGTCAGCTCCGCTCGGCCCGCGAACTCCTGGGGTCGCTCACGGGGGATACCGCGGGCGCTGTCGCTGGTCCATTCCCCCTGCAGATCCGGATGGCCCCATGGCGTCTTGCCGGGCGTCCATCGCGCCGCGGTCGTGGACTTGGATTTGGTTGTCGGCGCAGGAGCCTGCGCACCAGCCATCGTCGCCGACCAGAAAAAAGCGGCGATCGGCGTGGTCAGCAGGAGATATCGCTTGGTCATGTGCTCCTCCCAGGGACTCAGCAGCCCGGGTTGAAAGTCTGACGGCATTCGAGGAGCGATGCATCCCGCCGGCTGCGTTGCTCCTCGCTCAAATACTCCCGGCATTCTCGGTCGTCGCGCCTTGCCGGACGGGGCGCCTCGCCTTTCTCGGGTGCGACCCCAGACTTTCACCACGGGCTGCCAGACAACTCGAGGCCGGCCACCGAGGACTGCATCTACAGTCCCGGCGCCCGGCCTCCAGTCTCACTTCTGGCTTCTCGCTTCTGTGACGTCAGAAATCGAATTGCACAGTGATCTTCGCGGTCCGCGCCGTCATCACGGGCGTCTGCGTCCCCGTCGGAGTAAGCCAGGCCCCGCCGGGGATGAACGCCTGGTTCGGGAGCAGGATCGTGCTGAGGTTGAACGCATTGAGCAGGTCGACGGCGACGTTCGCGCGCGTGCGCCCGAACCGGAGGATCTTCGCGATGCGGAGGTCGACCTCGTTGACGCGCTCGCTTCGCTGGTCATCGGGCTTCAACAGGTTGACCACCACGTTCGGCGCGCTGTTGGAAAGCGGCCGGCCGAGGCTCTGCTGCACGATCGCGTTGGACACGGTCCAATCCGCGCGCAGCGGGATGCCCGGGCTGCTCGTCAGCACGCCGCTGAACAGCACGTCGATCTTTGGGACGGTGTAGGTTCCCGTCGTCGTGAACCGCGTGTCCCAGCCGGGCGCGTAGTGACAGTAGGGGTTGGTCGGGCCGAACGCCGGCACTTCGCTGCCGGTCGAGAACGCGCCGGTCTGCTCCGGCAGCTCTGCCCGCACGGCACAGTAGTCGGTCACGCGCTGCCCGGTGTTGGCCCCGGCCTGGAGCTGGAAGTCCTTCATCCTCGCCGTCACGCCGACATCGACGCCGTTGTAGACCTGCGAGATGAGGTCGGAATACGTGCGGTAGTTGTCCGAGAGGCTGGCCGAGGCCTGCACTACGTTATAGAGACCGGACACGACGTAGCCACCGCCGCCCGGCAGCCGCGGGTCGAGCGGCGCCGTCACGCTGAACGGCGTGTAATCGGCCCCGCTCTGGGCCCGGTTGTCGGTCACCGTGAAGTGCTGGAGCCAGCGCCGCGTATAACCCGCGGAGACCGAGACCCGCGGCAGGATTTCATGCTGCACGGTCGCGCTGATGATCCAGTCGTCCGGCCGGCTGTACCAGCCCTGGAGAATGTTCGGGTCGTAAAACAAGGTATTGACAGGCTTCCCGAAGTTCAAATCCGAGATCTGGCCGCAGAAATCGCCCCCAGAAGTTCGATTGTCCTGGGCAAGGGGGTTGTTCAGGTCGCAGTTTGGGGCGAAGTTGCCATTGGCGTCGGTCCACGTTCTGGTCACGGTCGTCTGGACGCGCGAAGAGGGCAGCAACGACGAGTAGTTCCCGTTCCCCCCAACCGCTGCCTCGAGATAACGTCCAACGTTGACTTTGATGGCCGTCTTGCCGTTGCCGAACAGATCGTAGGCCAGGCCAAAGCGCGGGTCGATGTCGTTGTAGCCGACGACGCCCTGCGATTCGGGGAACACGACCGGCGTCGGCAGGAACCGCGTCGGCCCCATCGACTGTTCCGGGAAATAGCTCCAGGCGTGGTCGTACCGCAAGGCGCCCTGCAGCGTCAGACGCCCCTTTGTGTACGTGTCCTGCCAGTAGAGCGCATTCATCCGGACGCGCGTGTCGGCCTTGTAGTTCCGTATGAGCTCCGAGATCTGGTTCGGGACCGCGTTGTTGAAGCGGTAGGCCAGGTCCGTGTTGTTGGTGGAAGGGAAGCTGGTGACCCAGTAATACGCACCGATGTAGCCGACCTTCATGCTGTGCCCGCCGGTCAGGTACGTCGCCGAGACATTCCAGCGGTTGGGCGACATGTAGTCGCTGTTCCAGTTCTGCGCGCGATACACCAGACCCTGAATGTTGCCGTTGGTGGGACATCCGGCCGTGCACTGTTCCGTCACGGGAATCAGGTCGCGATTGTTGCCGGGCGTCTCGCGGCCGTTCCAGTTCTGCTGGTACGTGCCCAGGCCCGCCTCGAGCAACAGCCGGTTCGTGGTCGTTGACGTCCACCGGATCTGTTCCAGACGACCGTAGCCGCCCTGTTTCCACCCGGTGCCTCCCGCGACCGTGCCCGTCTCTGGCGCTCCGGCCGTCGGTCCGTTGATGCCGCCGATCTGTGGGCGGTCGGAGAACCGGAAGATACTCGGGTCCCAGAACATGTTCAGCTTGTCGCGCGAGGAGATCTGCGCCGTCAGCCTGAGCGTCGGCCTGATCGTCCCCGGCGAGTTGCCGTTCTCGGCGGGACGATTGAAGTCCGGCTCGTACAGCCACTTGGTGATGTCGCCCGCGTTCTTGTTGTAATACATGCCCGGGAGCGTGGACCCGCTGCCCGCATACGAGGTCGTGTAAAAGAACCACAGCCGATCCTTCTTGATCGGGCCGCCCGTCGACAGACTCGTCTCCCAGAGGTACAACGTCTTCTGCGGAGAGAGCACGGCAACATTGCTGAAGTTTTCGAGGATCGGGCCGTAGTTGTCGGATTGCATCCCGCCCTTCATGCCCGAGAAGTAATAGTGGTTCTGGAAGCTGTTGCCGCCCGTTTTCGGGATGAAGTTGATGATCGGACCACCGACCTCCGCCTCGCCGAGACCGGCCGCGGTCGTCATCACGACTTCCTGGGCGGTTTCGAGCTGACCATAACCGGACACGCCGCCGCCGTTGATCGCAGCGCCCGTGCCCAGGCCGTCCAACTGGCTCTGCCCTTCGTTCCCGCGGCCGCCGCGGCCGCCGAAAACGATCATGCCGGGACTCAACTGCACGTTCGGGTTGCCGCCGCCTGACTGGACCATCGAGGGAATCAGCAGCATGACCGCCGCGTATCCACGAGCTGCGGGAATATTCCGGATGAGATCGTTGTCGAGCGTCCGTTGCTGCCTGGCGGTCTGGACGTCAACGACCGGGCTTTCGCCCGAGACGGTGACCGTCTCTTCGAGGCCGCCGACCTTCAAGTCGCCGTTCAACGTGGCGACGAAATCGCCAGGCAGCACGAATCCTTCTCGTTTAACAGTGCTGAACCCGGTGAGCGAAAAGGTCACTGTGTAGGTGCCGGGCGCGAGGGCGAGAATCCTGTACAGCCCCGCCCCGTCGGTGACAGCCGACCGGACTTTTTCAATCAGGACGTCGCTCGAGGCTTCCACCGTAACTCCGGGCAACACCGCGCCGGATGCATCCTTGACCACCCCCGCAATCGACGACCCTTGTGCATAGGCCATCGTCGGCAGGATAGCCAGGCACGCGCCGATTACGAACGCCTTGCCGAATTTGATCACGTCCCTCTCCCTTCGTTCCCGGGTTACCACACCGTGGATTTTCTTGAGAACCGCGTAGTCCTGCAGCGCTAGCTCGATAGACGCCACGAGCGTGTCGCAGCCTGGCTATAAAGAATAAGTTCGAGGGTGATTATCGTCCCGGCCGAGGCGTTGTCAACGGCGGGATAACAGAAAAAGATTACCGGAAGGGCAATTTATCGGGTGGGGTTCGGTTTTTTGGTTTCGCCCGATCGAGGCCCTGCGGGACCCCGACTTGCGCGATCAGGAATGCACGCCGACGGGTTCGACGACGACGTTCAGAAGGCGTCGGTGGTTGTCGTTCAGCTCGGCAAACACGCGGGCGAGACGGGCTCTTTCAGCGTCGCTGGTCGACGGGTGACGGTCGGGGTGATACCGGCGCGCGAGCGTCCGGAAGGCGCTGCGCAGTTGGCGGGCGGTGAAGCTGGCGTCAAGATGCGCGCCGAGCGCCACCAGGCTGTCCAACGCTCGACGCTCGGTTGCCGAGAGGATCCGTGGAGGTGGCGGAGGAAGCGACGGGCTGACCTGGCGCCTGGTAGTCGGGACGTCAACCGTGCTGAGCATGGAATCGAGCGCCGGAATCGGACCGTACGCCGTGCCCCTGAAACCGACAGTCGGCCTGGCGAAGAGTAACGGATGGGGTGCCCGGTATGTCGGCGACGGGGGCTGTGCGGGGGCCGAAACAGGCCCCCTTGGCTGAAAGCCCGCCAGTTCCTGCTCGAGTACTTCTGCGAAGGTCGCGCCGCCTGGCATGTGCAGGTAATCGGCAGACGATCGCCGGCCATGAGCCGGTCCACGCCCGGCCGGCGACCCGGGCCGGGGCGTCCGTTCCGGAGCGTTCAAGTTTTTCCCGGGCGTGCCGATTGTCGATCGTGACGATTCCCGATCGGCCGTCTACGCGACGGACCGAGGTCGGTGGCTCAACGGTCGCGCCAGGCCCGAGGTTCGCATCGCTCTTCGTGCAAGAGAGTGCAAGAAATCAGATTCGGTATGAGAGACTGCAATTCGAGTGGCCGCGTCCTACCGGCTCGAAACACTTCCCCAACGCCAATCACCAACGTTGTGAATCTCGCGAGGATGGACGCAGACAGAACGCCGAAGGCTCGCCAGCGACGAGAGGATCGTTCACGCGAGGCGGCGTTTCCGGAGACAGCGTGGCGTCTCGCCGTTCCTCCGGGCTGGCCTTGCCCTGCAATAGGCTGCGTCGAATCATGACCACACACGAGACCAAATCAATTGACAGCCGCATCGGTCGCTACTTTGAGGCCCTGCCAATCGACGGCGTGCCGCGGTTGCTCGACAATAGCTACCGCCTTCGCCACCAGGTCTACTGCGTCGAACGGAAGTTCCTCCGTGCGGAGGACTATCCGGACGGACTGGAGGTCGATGAATTCGATCGCCACTCTATCCATGTGGGCGCCGTGGACACTCGTGGAGACCTGGCCGGGACGGCGCGTGTCGTGAGGGTCAGCGAGCTCGGACTTCCGCTGTTTCGTCACTGCTCGACCTTTCCGCATGCGATGGAGCATCCCGAGGGTACGCGGCTCGTCGAAGTTGGCCGGTTGTCGGTGAGCCGAACCTACCGCCGGCGCGCTGACGACGATGAATACGGTGTGTCGAAGGTTTCGCACGCGGTCGCGGTGGCGAGAGACCGCCGGGCGGAACTGCGGCGGGCCCGCGACGGCGTGTTCCCGACGCTGCTGAAAGCGCTGTATCAGGCGACAAAACGGATCGGCGGCACGCATTGGCTCGCGGGGATGGAGCGATCGCTCGTCCATCTGCTCTCGCTGCAGGGACTGCCGTTCCGAGTGATTGGTCCCGAAAGCGACTACTTCGGCCTCGTCGCGCCCTATCAAATGGATCTGAAGGAGTTCGACAGAATCATCCTCTCCGGGCAATTCCCGGATCTCGACACGTTCGTGATCGGACTCGAACCGGAGTTCTGCCCGCAGCCCGACGACGACGGCCGCACCGTCGAACTGACGGCTCCAGCAACCCCTCGCTCAACCGGGGAGGGCGACGCCTCGAAACTTGCGGGCATGGACGTCGACGCGCCGGTCTTCGGACACGAGACCGAGGTGCTGCTGCTCCGTGAATTCCGGCGGGCGGCCACCGAAGTGCCGGGATATCGAGCGGTGCTCGAGGAACACGGCGTCGGCGCCGACCAGGTCCGCGATCTCGCCTCGTTCACGCGCCTGTGCCCTCTGCTGTCGCACTCGAACACATTCAGCCGATTTCCGCTTGCCAGACTGAGCGTCGGAGGAGTCCTGACGGACGTGGCGGATGTCCTCACGAGCTCCGGACACGGCGGGCGATTTTCGTTCGGAGTGATCAGCCGGCAGCAGGCGGCGGCCGGACCGGAGTTGCTCGATCGCGCATTTGACTATGCGTTCGACATCGCCTCTCGCAAGACGCTGGCGATCAACTGTCTGCCGATGGGCGTGATTTTTTCCTCTCGTCTGATGACCGTGGCCACTACCAGCGTGCGGGAAGACATGGCGGTCGCGCTCGTCGAGACGTTCGGACACCACTACGATCAGCTCCTCCTGGTCGGGGATCCGCTCTTCCTGAAGAAATTCACCGACTATGCGGCGGCGCGCGGTCTCGACTGGAGTCGTTACCGCGTGAACGCGATCATCGGCGAGGAAGTCTTCGGCGAGCATTTCCGCGGATACCTGGCTGCCTGTTTCGGCGTGAACCTGGACCAGTCCGACGGCGGGTACATCATGTCCTCGTTCGGGGTAGGCGAGCTCGGCCTGCACCTGTGCTTCGAGACGAGGGCCACAATCGCGCTGCGTCGCGCGTTGTCTACCACTCCCGCGTTGGCGCGGGAGCTGATGGGTATCGGCAAGGACGAGGGCTACCCGGTGCCCATGATCTTCTCGTTCAACCCTACGCGCACGTTCATCGAAGTCGTCGACCCCGACCGCGACGGCTACGGTCGGATGACGACGTCGATGCTCGATCCCGACCGGTCGGTGCCCCTGCTCCGCTATCAGACCGGCGACATCGCGCGGCTACTGGACCGCGAGCAGGTCATCACCCTGGCGAGCCGCCATGGGGTGGCGCTTGCGCCCGACCTTCCGACGGCGCTTCTCGCCCTGCGGGGCCGTGACAGGGAAGCGTTGCCCAACGGTGCGCATGTGGCGTTCTACAAGGACGCGCTCTACGCCGATCATCGGATTGCACGCCTCTTGACCGGCGCTTTCCGGGTCACGTTCTCCGGCGCACGATGCACAATGCACGTCCAGTTGGCTGCGTCGGCAACGCCGACTCCTGACTTTGTGGAACCGGGTATCTTGCAAGCCATTCCGTCCCACGTGCGGCCAGAATCGCTGGTGCTCTGGCCGTACGCCCAGTTCCCGTTCGGCATGAGTCTGGACTACGAGCGCAAGTTCTCCCACTACGTGGCGGCCGTGCCTGGTGGGCCGGCGTAGATCGTCGAACCACGATGTCATGAATGAACCAGCGGCTGGACGGCTGCTCCCCCCGGCGTCATTGTCTTTCCATCACCCCATCACTCCATCCTGGTAAGGCTGGTGCGTGGTCTGGGTCTTGAAGAATCTTCGTGTCGCCACGATGAGCTCGACGCGATAGCTGTCGGCTACCCGACGATTCGACTCGCGAGCCTGTCACGAACGGCGGCGCGCCTGGTGTATCGTTGTCGCGTCCGATGACGACCGCGTCCTGGCGGCGTGACCGTGCGTTCCACGCGATGATGGCGCTCGCCATTGTGGCGGCGGTATTTGCGGGCTTCGCGCGCACCTACTACCTGCGGTCGCGTTTTCAGACCAGCGGTCTGCCGCTCTACCTCCGCCTCCATGGTCTCGTGTTCACGACGTGGATCGGCCTCTTTGCCGTCCAAATCGGCCTCGTGGCCGTGCGTCGGACCGATCTGCACCGCCGACTGGGCTGGGCCGGCGCCGTGCTCGCGGCGCTGATGGTGCCGGTCGCACTGACCGCCGCGATCGTATCGGGGCACCGCGAGGTGCTCGCCGGTCGCGTCGACGAATCGTTGACGTTCTTCGCGGTCCCGGTTTTTTCCGTCACCGTGTTCGTGCTCTTGATCGCCAGCGCGCTCTACTACCGTCGCCGTCCGGACACACATAAACGTCTGATGCTGCTTGCCACGATCAGCATCATCGATGCCGCCGTCGCGCGATGGCCGCTCGCGTTCGTATCCGCCTCGGCGTGGGGGTACTACGCACTGACCGACCTGTTCATCGTGGCGGCCATCATCTACGACCTGGCGTCGCGCAGACGCGTGACCGGGGCGTATGTGTGGGGCGGTTTACTGGTGGTATCGGCTCAACTGGTGCGCGAGCTCGTCGGTCCGACCTCGATGTGGCACGCCTTCGCCCGCCGTGTCATTGGCGCTGGCCCATAAGGGCCCAAGCTGTTTCATTTCAATATTTTGCTGACTATCGAGCAGCGGCTTGCTCTTGTTCCCCGCTCACCCACGCAGTAAGCTCACAAGTCATGCCTGATTCGAGACTGATGCGCTGCGGCAAGGATTTCCACCACCAGCTGCTCCTCGTGGCACTGGTCGCCTGCTTCGGCGCGGCGTGTCGTCCCGCGCCTGCTGCTCCTGCCGCGACCCCGTCCCCGGACACATGGGCGATGGTCGACGGACGTCAAATCACTCGCGCGGACGTCGATCAGGCATATCGTCGAGTGCGGGATGCATCGCAGACGCTGTCGGAGGACGAGATCCTGACGGCAAAACTGAATCTCCTCAACGACCTGATCCTCCAGGACATCCTGCTCGCAAAAGCACGGACGCTGAAGCTCGAAGTGGCCGCTGGCGATCTGGACATGGCCTACGCCGACGCGAGAAAGAACTTGTCCGAGGACGCCTTTCAGCAGGAGCTGGCGCGACGCAGCCTGACGCCGGCCGACCTGCGGGAAGGCCTGCGCCGCGAATTGCTGGCGCAGAAGGTCATCGTGCAGGAGGTGGGGTCGAAGATCGCGGTCACGGATCAGGAAGTCACCGACGCCTTCACCGCCAACCGCGCACAGTTCAACATGGCGGAAGAGTCGTACCACCTCGCGCAGATTGTCGTGACGCCCGGGCCCGACGCCCAGCTCGCCAATGCGACCGGGGACGATGCCAAGACGCCGCAAGAGGCGGCCGCCAAGGTGCAGATGCTGTTGGAGCGGCTGAAAGCCGGCGTCTCGTTCCGGGATCTTGCCGTGGGCTACTCGGAAGATCCCGAGTCGGCGCCGCGTGGTGGAGATCTGGGCTTCGTGCCGGTGTCCAAGCTCAAGCAGGCCCCTCCGGCACTGCGCGACGCGGTGCTCAACAAGGCGGCCGGGTCCGTGAACGTGGCAAGCGGGGGCGGCGCCTACACGCTCGTGCTGGTGGCGGCACACGAGCTCGCCGGACAGCGCGATCTCGCGACTCCGGGAGTTCGCGAACGCATCACCGAGACACTCCGCGCGCGCAAGGATCAGCTTCTCCGTTCGGCCTATCTGACCGTCGCGCGTAACGACGCGGTGGTGGTCAACTACCTGGCGCGCGGCCTCGTCCAGTCCAAGGGCACCATGCCGAGCCTGCTCCCTGCTGCGCCAGGTGCCCGCAAGTGAACCAACCGCAGCGGACGCTGAGAGGCGCCTTTACTTCTTGGGCGTCAACCGAACGAGGTCGGTGCCCAGGAAAATATAGAGATTGCCGTCGGGGCCCTGGCGCACCTCGCGGATGCGTTGTTTGCGATCGAGCAGGAGCTTACAGGTTGCCTTTCCATTCCGGGAACTCGTTGCCGGTGTAGAACACCATCCCCGACGGGGCGATCGATGGCACCCAGGTGGACTGTCTCCTCGGAATTACTTGCGGCCGCTCCGTTGTCGCGGCCGGAAAATCGCGGTCAACAACTGGGTCTAGCGATCCTGTTTCAGCGACTACAGGCCAGCTAGTCGCGGCTCGTTCCCGCACACCCCCACCGGCGCGCAACCGCCGCAAGCGATCTGCGGCTGCTGCGCGAGAGTACGCTCCCCCTGCGAGTGTGTCGCAACGCCGTCCGCCGATCTTCTACAATCTACCTGTCAGTGCCATGACAATCAGCACGATGAGGATCAGTCCGCCAAGACCACCCCCAACGGCGGGACCGCCCATGTAAAATCCGCCGCCGCCGAAGAGTAGAAGAAGGATCAGTAGCACTACCACGATATTCATCGCGCACTCCTGTCGAATGTCCGAAGCATGGACCCGATTGCCGTTCTAGAGTCGTCGAGGCGGCATCGGCGTCTGCGCCGCGACAACGACGATTCCTGGGAGGTCCGGTGCTCGCTCTCCCTGCGCCAGCGGCCACGCTGCGACTGGCTCATCGTTCAATCCTAGAATGAATCGCTCATTTCGAGTGTTCCAGATCGCACAGGTGACATTCGCCGTCGCGCATTTGGCGCGCAGAAGCGGCGCCGACTCGGTTCGAGCCCTGCTAGGCACCGCCATCGCGTTGAAGATACAATCCCGCGAGAAAAATCATCGAGAAAGTCTGAACGACGAATGCCCGTTCATAATGTAGGGCTATGCACACACCGATTCGCGCGCTGCTCGCTGTCTCTGGGCTCTTCGTCTTCTCCCTCTCCCTGTCCGCGCAGTGGCCGGACCGGAAGGCCGCACGCGCTCCCAGATTGCCGGATGGATCGGTCGACATGAACGCGCCTGCGCTCCGCACCGCCGACGGCAAGCCCGACATGTCAGGCACGTTCAGGGTCGCCGGCCGGCCGCCCGGTTCACCGCGCGAAGCGCTCAGCCTCGACGAGAAGCCGGTGGCGTCGTTCCGCGACATCGGCGAGGGCTTCAAGGATGGTCTGCCCCTTCGCCCCTGGGCCAAGGAACTCCTGCAAAAGCGCATGGCCGACAACAGCAAGGACAACCCGGACGTGTGGTGCCTGCCGATGGGCAACCAGCAGTTCAACGTGCACCCGTTTCCAAGAAAAGTGCTTCAGACGACCGACACCCTGATCCTCCTCTACGAGACCCATCAGGGCCTGCGCCAGGTCTTCATGGACGGCCGATCGGTACCGACCGGCGACGACCTCCAACCATGGTTCTACGGCTATTCCGCCGGCCGCTGGGAAGGCGACACGCTGGTGGTGGAGACTTCCGGCTTCAAGGACGGCGGCTGGCTCGACATCAATGGCAGCCCGTTGACCGACCAGGGCCGGACCATCGAGCGCTTCCACCGCACGAATTTCGGGACCATCGAAATCGAGCAGACGATCGACGATCCGAATGCCTACACCCGCCCGTTCACGACCAGGCTCACGTGGAAGTTGATGCCGGACACCGAGATCATGGAGATGGTCTGCCTGGAGAACAACCGCTCGATCGAACACATCGTCCCTCCGCCTGCGGCTGCGAAGTAGAAGCGACGACGATCGGCCTGGAGCGCCATCAGAAACTGCTCCAGTGGACTCTTGCCAGGCGAGCCGTCGCGACCGAACCGGCCGTCACCGTTTGGCGGCCAGAGGCCGATGCGCCCGCAGAAAAGAGTGGATCTGTCGCACGGCGAGAGGAATCCTCTCCTTGGGCTCCTTCCAGGGAAAGATACTCACTTCGGATTTGGGTGCGAGCATCGCCGACTCCATGGCCACCGCGTACGGGTGCGCCGGGATGTCGTCCGGCAGCACCAGGATGGGCGTCTGGCAGGACCGCACGAAATCGCGCGTCACGGTGAACACGAAGTCGGGGTTGGAGCGGTACATCTTGCTCAGGAACTTGTCCACCATCGCCATCGTGATCTCGGGCCGGCGGGCGACCAGCGCCGGGCCCCAGCCGGTGATGTTGTTCTGGTAGAAGAGATCGGGCATCTCCGGACGGAAGCCGCTGGGCTGCGCCGCCACCCCGGCGAGGATACGCGTGGGCGCCCGGCGCAACAGGTTCCAGACAAAGGGGCCGCCAATGCAGAAGCCCATCACCATGAACTGACTGATGCCCAGATGATCCATCAGGCCCAGCTGGTCATCGGCGTACGCATCCCACGGCCGGTCGATGTCGAGCGGACCGGACGACTGCCCGCCGTCGGCGTTGCGCAGGTCCATCGCGATGCAGCGGTACTCCGTCTTGAACTCGTCGATCGCGTTGAATGGCGCGCCGCCGGTGAAGAAGGAGATGGTCGAGTTCAAACCGCCGCCGGCGATGAGTAACAACGGGACACCGGAGCCGGTCTCTTCGTAACGAATGCGGACGGGGCCCTTTTCGTAAAACGGCATCGTGATTCCTCCCTTGTCCAAGTGTACGGTGGCGCGAACGCGCGCCGCGCGGCCATCCCGCCGCCACGGCATCGGTCATCAATCCCTCAATACAGCTTCCTCAGCTCGATGCCCTTGTAGTACTTCTTGAGAATCTCTTCGAACGTCGCGCCTTCCATCGCCATGCCGTAGGCGCCCACCTGACACATCCCGACGCCGTGGCCCCAGCCGCGGCCGTACACGGTCAGTCCGAGGATCGCGCCGCGAGCATTCCGCTCGATGTCGAACGAGAACAGGCTATCGCGCAGACCAAGGAGCGTCCGCAGGCGCAGCGCGCGCACCGTCCGCCGGCCACCCGAGCCGACGATTTCCGTCGCGACCAGGCGCTCCGACGGCCCCCGCTCGATGACCCGCAGATCCGTCAGATCGCCCAGGTTGAACGCCGCAAAGGCCGCGTCGAGCTCCGGTCGGGTTTTGTGCACCTGCCAGGTCGCCAGGCGCGAAAAGCGGTCGGCCGCCGGGTTCGCGAAGTTGTTCCGGTACACGAGCATCCGGATGGTGCCGCCCACGGCACGAAAGTCGATCAACTCGCCGCCGATCCACGAGCCTTGTCGCATCGCCACGCGTTCGTCCCCGATGCGCCGGAAAATCGGCGCGTCCCCGCCGAGGGTAAACGCCTTCGGCTGACCATTGACCAGCAGCACCATCGTCTTCCCATCCCAGGACTCCAGGATGCCCTGCTGCCACTCGAAGGCGCCCTTCTTGTCGACGAGCCGGAAGAGGAGATCGTCGGTCGGTATGGCGGCCGTCGGCGACAGGATGCCCTGCTCGGTCAGAAACGATTCGTCGGATGTCGTGGCCACCGACGGGTAGAACGTCTTCCGGATAAAGACGGGAAGTGCCGCGGGGTCGGCGGAAGGCGGCTCGCCCCAGACCGGGAGGCCCATCACGCGCTGCGCATCGCTGAAACTCGACACGCCCGCGACCACGAGCACCGCCTTTTTCCAATCCGGAAACGATCGTGAGGTGGAAAACGGCAGCGGTTCGGGGTGTTTGTACTCGCAACTGGTCGACACCAGGTACGGCACCTTCAGGTCGAAGATGTGTTCCGAGCTTTCGGTGCGGCCGCCACAGGTGGACGTGTACAGAGCGTCGATCGGTTTGCCGTCGAAGGTCGCGACCACACCGCGCGTGTTGAGGACTGCCTGGCTGGCCGTCGCATCTTCGGTGCCAGCCCCCAGGTACACCTGACAGGCATCCGTCGCGCAGATGTCGTAACCTTCGTTCTTGAACTGCCCCAGGTGCCGCTGCACGTAGGTTCTCGCAGCCACGGCCTGCGCTTTCAGCGCTTCGATCTGGCCGAACGTGGTCGGGCTCAGCTCGTTCGGCACCACCCCCAGCAGATACTCTTCGACCGGCAGCTCGTTCACAACCGTCAAGGTGTTCCGGCTGTTGCCAAAGACTTCGATCGCACCTCGATACGTACGGTTCTCGATCGACAACGGCGCGCCCGACGAGACGACCCGCACGTGTGTCCCTGGTGGTAGCGCGAGCACGACGCCCCCGTCGAGCTCGACCACCATCCGGTACTGCAGGTCGGACTTCTTGAGCGCTGAGGCAGCCGTGCCGGATCCGAGACTCAGGACGGCGGTGAGGGTTGCTGACCGCGTTTGGTATTGCCGGAGGCCGAATGCGCTCGCCGATCGGATGGTGACCGACGTCGCATTCTGGTTCAGGCCAATTCGAACGATCGGTTCGTTCTGCGCCTGAGCTCCGGTCATGAACAGGAGTGACACCGCGATGAGGACCCAAGCAGCCGGTGGTGAAACTCCGTCGTTGCACCGAGGCGGACGATGCGTCCGGATTGCAAGGCGCGAAACGCGAGAATACGGGGAGTATTTGAGCGTTGAGCAACGCGGCGAGGCGGGATGCAGCGTTCGCCGAATGCAGACGGACTTTTGCCACGGACTGCTAAGCATGCCCTACTTATATCGTGTTCAGCCGCCTCCGGGACGGGCCTCTCGCGCGACACCATCAGACGTCCGTCTCGGCTCCAGCGGACGGCACGTCCCGTGCCTGCCGCAATCAGGAGGTCCCGATGGCCAAATACGGTAAATCGGCGCAGAAGCGGGTGAAGGCGGCGATGGAACGCCGCAAGAAGGGCACGCTGAAAAGCAGTTCCGGCAGCCGCGTCAAAAGCCGGAAGCAGGCGATCGCCATTGGCCTGAGCGAGGCGCGACAGAAGGGTGGGAAGGTCCCCCCGCGAAAAAGCTCACCCAGCAAGTCCACCGGCAGCCGGAAGTCTTCGGGAGGAAGCCGCAAGAAATCCTGATGCCGACATTCAATGCGCGCTGAGTAGCGCGATTCACCGCGGGCGTGAGGCCGCGCTCCGGGATCAACTGCTATCCTGAACAACATGAAGAACGCACTGATTTTCGCCTTGGCGGGTGCGCTGCTGGGCATCGTGATCGCATCCTTCATCGTTCCGCCTGCCCTCGTCTGGTACTCGGAACCGGGGGGTCTTCCAGGGGGGGCGCAGGTTCAGGCCCTGGTTCAGATTCCCGACGTCATCCGCTACACCACCGGAAAGCTCCTGCGAGGGCAGATGATCGGCGGTGTGGTCGGTGCTGTGCTCGGGCTCGGCCTCACCATTCTCATGAAGGGAAAGAAGGTACCGGCGGTAGACCCAACACGTGGATCTGTCTGACCGACGCAATCGGGCTTCGTAGGACGGCGGTCAGCCGATCCAGCCGGCGGCGAGTTGCTTCTCGTGCGCGGTGATCGCGTTGCGCATGAACATCGCCACCGTCACGGGCCCGACGCCGCCAGGCACCGGCGTCACCCAGCTGGCAATCTCCTTGACATCGTCGGTATCGACGTCGCCGACGATCATCGTCTCGCCGTCGGGACCGGTGACCTGGTTGATGCCGATATCGATCACGGCCGCGCCGGGCTTGACCATGTCGCCGCGCAGGAACTTCGGCTTGCCGACCGCCACCAGCACAGCGTCGGCGCGGCGTGAATGCGCGGCGACCGATCGCGTCATGTGGTGACACACGGTGACCGTGGCGCCCTCTGCCATCAGCAGAAATGCGGCAGGCTTTCCCACGATTTCCGAATGCCCGATCATCACGACCTCGAGGCCGTGAAGGTCGAGGCCGGTGGCCTTGATCAACTCGACCGACGCGGCCGCCGTGCACGGCGCCAGCGCCAGATCGTTGTAGACGATGTTGCCGATGGACGCGGGGTTCATGCCCTCGATGTCCTTGAGCGGATGGATGGCTGACGCCAGCGAGCGGCCGTGAATGTGTCTGGGCACTGGACGCTGCAGAATGATGCCGAGCACGTCCCGATCGTCATTCATGGCGACGATGCGTGCCTTGCACTCCTCCTGGGTGAGCGTGCCGGGCCACCGCGCGTCCTCGAAGCGGAGGCCGACCTTCCTGGCGGCGTTCGCCTGGGCTCGCACGTAGACGGCGGCCGCCTTCTGCTCACCGATATTGATCGAGATGAGGCGTCCGATCTGATGCGCGGCCGCGGCCGCCTGCACGCGCGCCGCCACGTCGTCGAGAATGCGGTCGCGGATTGGCCGGCCGTTCAGGAGCCGATTATCTGGCATGGCGTTGGCGCTTGCGCGACGCACCGTATGAATTCACGAGTTGATTCTAACGCGACTTGAACCCGCGCTCGTATCGGTGGAACAAGCCGATCGTGGGCCAGTTTCGATTCAGTGGCGTTGAGATCGCCACCGGCAGGCACCGAAATCACACCGGTTGCTCACCCGCCAACGAGGCGTGGTCACGGATTCGTGAGATGGGCCTCCGTGATACAACACGGCCGGCGGCGGTGAAATCACCGCCATTCCAGGAGCCAGCCATGCAGATATCAGGTATTCCCTTTGGCACGACAGAGTGGACCCAGGTGGAAAGGACGGAACACAAGGGCGCGACGGGCGTTGCGTATTGGAGAACCCAATCCTTCGGCGGCATACGGGTCCGCATGGTTGAATACTTGCCGGGCTATCTCGCTGACCATTGGTGCGTCAAGGGGCATATCCTCTTATGCATCGAAGGTGAGCTCGACACCGAGCTGAAAGATGGCAGAACCTTCACGCTGCGACCAGGCATGAGCTACCAGGTTGCGGACAATGCCGAACCTCACCGGTCCTCCACGGCGGTCGGTGCCAGGCTGTTCATCGTCGATTGAAGTCAAGACCTGGCTGCTCGAAGAGCGCGTGCGATCGGCAACAGCGTCACGGTCGCCTGTCATGAGAGTCATCGTCGTCTCGTGCCCCGAGAAAGCGGTCCACGGCATACCGGCCAATTTTTTCGCCGACGGTACGGCCGCGCACGCTCGACGTTCTCCAGTGGATGCCACCCCACACTCGGGCGTCGACGACGCCATCCGCCATGTCTTTGAAGGTCGTGTAGGTTTCGACGACGCCAGGCGCGGTGACGCTCGTGAGGGTAATCACCGAGCCCGGGTGCCGGCCAAACACGGATTCGAGAACTTTTTGCGCCGCACCGGCATACGTGGTGTGGCCCGCGATGTAATCCGGAAAGGGAGGCGTGACGAGCAGCGGCGTCCATCCCGGGGCGGCGTCGGTGGCAGGGTTGCCGTCGATGTCGGCCGCTCGAATGGCCGTCACCGGCCGCCACTGGTTGTAGGCGAATTTCGCGTCCCAGGCGGCGATGAAGGCGTCGGCACCCGCGAGGTTCAGCAGCGCAAATGCACGGGCTTTCTGGGACAGCGTGAGACCCTGGGCGATGGCGAGCTGGCGGGCTACTGGATTCCAGTTCTGCGCGGCCGTTGAAATCCAGAGACGGGCGAGGTCGGTCTGAGCCTGCGTGCGGGTGACGCTCCCGATCGACCCAATCGTTCTGATCTCCTCGAAATCACGCGTGTAGCGCGTGCTGTTCAGCGCGGGTGGTGGTCCCGGCCGGAACTGCGACCCATGCCGGAGGAAAAAGGGCTGAACCGAGCCCCAACCGGGATCGAGCGCCGGCAGGAAGCCCGGAGGCGTGGGAATCCAGTCGCCGGGCCGCTCGCCTGGCCTGTAAACGGCATTCACGGCCGCCGCCGCGCCGTCCGACGCGCGCATCGTCAGTATCCGCAGAGCGACCGCGTTGCCGATGTCGATGCCACGGGTTTTTTCGGGACCGTCGTGAAGGTGCGCGATCGACGTGCTGTAGGCCGCATCCAACGTCGACTGCTGGTCGGCATATAAGTGCAGGAGCGCAGCGTGCGCAGCCGCAATCGCCGCCGCCTCAGGTGACGCCCATTCGGGCGCCCGAAGTGCGACGGCGTACGGGTGAAACTCTCGCGTGATCGAGTTGACGGCATCGAACATCGCGGCGTGGACGATCGCCAGGTTGCGAGTCTCGAGCGGAGGATTGAAGGGTGCCGCGGCGGTTGTCTTGAGCGCGATGACGTTCCAGTCCAGCACGGCATCTGCGCGGGCAATGGTGGGACCAGTGATCGCGGCACTCAACGCGACGATGGCGCAGGCGAGAGAGGGACGGTACATGGATGCTACCTCCGCGACGACGATAGACGCTCTCGCGAGGGCGCGGAAGGACAACAATCGGACTCCTTCGGTTCATTTTTTGAACTGGCATCCACCCATCCGGGGTGTAACGATGCAGCCATGCAGAAGTACAACCAGTACTGCCCCGTGGCGCGGGCATCGGAAATTTTCGCGGATCGATGGACGCCGCTCATTCTGCGCGAGGTGATTCTCGGGAGCCATCGTTTCAACGAGATCGAGCGAGGACTGCCGGGAATTTCCCGCTCGCTGCTCGCATCGCGCCTGCGGGACCTTGAAGTCGCTGGAGTGCTCGAACGCCTGCCCGGTGCGCAGCCGAAGGTGATCGGCTATCACCTGTCGGACGCCGGCAGAGATCTCAAGGCGGTGGTGGACGCGCTCGGCGCGTGGGGTGTTCGCTGGGCGTTCGGCGAGCCGAGGCCCGAGGAACTGGACGCCGGGTTGTTGGTCTGGAGAATTCACCAGCGCATCGATCGCGAACGGCTGCCGGAGCGGCGTACGGTAGTCGAGTTCGACTTCACAGGCCCGCGGGGTCGGCGAGTCTGGTTGCTACTCGAGCCGCGCGAAGTGTCGGTGTGCGTCACGCCCCCGAAGTTCGACGCCGATCTGGTCGTTCGCGCCGACCTCGCGTTCTTCTACCGGGTGTGGTTGGGCCATGAAGACTTCGACACGGCCGTTCGATGCGGATCAGTGGTCGTGGAGGGGCCACCCACGCTGGCGAAGCAGCTGCCGCGATGGTTGATGTGGAGTCCGATGGCCCGTTTCGTTCGCGAACACGCCAGGTCTGGTCCAGCCCACGCGTGACACTTAGGGCCCGCGGCAGAATAAAGCTGTCAACTGTGGGACCGGTCGTCACGCTCGACGTGGCGGCCAACTTCTTCAAGCGGTCTCGCACCGCCCCTGTAGAATCTATAACCTACAGAAATGACACTCGGAGATCCTCCCTTCGCGCCCGACCGTGGGGAGTCCGATCCCCTCACCGCGCGCGTGACAATGCTCGAAGGCCACGTTGCGGAGCTCGAGCGTCGTCTGGCGGACCTCGCGACGGCCTCGCCTCGTCCAGCGACCGCACCCGCCGCTCTTGTGGCACAACCTGCGCCCGCGGCCTCACTTGGTTCCGATCGCGCCTCGCCGTCCGCGTCAGCCTCATCGGCTGCGGCGCCGATCGGCGCGCGTCTCGCCGATCGCGCCCGGACTGTCGATCTTGAAACGCTGATCGCCGGGCGCTGGTTGAATCGTGTCGGCCTGCTCGCCGTTGCGGTTGGCGTGGCGTACTTTCTGAAGTTGGCGATCGACAACGCCTGGGTCGGCCCACGCGGCCAGGTCGCGCTTGGCCTCTTCCTCGGCGCTGGCCTGCTCGCGTCTACGCCGTGGTACTTGAAACGCGGCTACGAATATTTTGCCGACGGCATAGCGGGACTTGGTGCGGCCATCCTGTACCTCGCGTTGTGGGCCGGCGGCAACTACTACCACGTATTCTCGAGCGGCCTCACCTTCGGATTCATGATTGCCGTCACCGGCGGCATGATCGCGATGGCGATCGCCAGGAACTCTCAGCCCGTCGCGGTGATGGCGCTCCTCGGAGGATTTACCAGTCCCGCGCTCGTTGCCTCCGGCCAGGATGCGCAAGTCACGCTTTTCACTTATCTGGCGGTGCTCAACGCCGGGCTCCTGGCGCTGGCGTGGTTGCGAAACTGGCGCGCGATCGACCTTCCGGCATTCATCCTGACCGAGTCGTACTTCTGGTCCTGGTACGTGACGTACTACGTTCCCGCGAAACTGCCGCTGACGGCCGGGTTCGCCACGCTCTTCTTCGCCATGTTCCTGGCGCTTCCGGTGCTGCGCGCCAAGGCTACCAGCCGGACGGATGGCGAGCACCGGATACTCGTGCCTTCGAATGCCTACGCATTCCTGGCCGTTGCTGTCGCCATGCTCTGGCCCGATCGACGCTGGACCTTGACGCTGGCCACGCTGCTCTTGTCGGCGGCGCACGTGCTGGCCGCGCGCATGGTCCCCGTGCGTGAGGGCCGGTCCGCCGCGCGCCTGCTGTTGGGAGGCGTGGCGCTCACGATCGCCACGCTGGTCATTCCGATCCGGCTCGACGCCTCCTGGACGACGCTGGCGTGGAGCATCGAGGGCGCCGTGCTGGTGTGGACGGGCTTTCGGATCGGCGTGCGGTCCATGCGCGGCATGGCGTTCCTGCTCTTCGCCATCGCAGGGACACGCGTCGCAGGTACGGCCCTGATCACGAGATTCAGTTCGGCCCACGTCGTGCTCAACGAGCGATTCCTGACGGCAGCGATCACGGTGGCCTGCCTGGGCATCGCCCTCTGGACGGCGCGCGGCCGCACCGCCGCCCTCAGCACGCTCGAGCGCAACGCGTTCGCCGTGCTCGCGGTAGCCGTGAACGTCCTGGCCGTCCTGGTGTTGACCGTGGAGGTGCAGCTGTACTTTCGAGCATCGGCGCAAGAGTCTTCAAACGCGCTTGCGGAGGGACTGGCTGTGTCCCTGCTGTGGGCGCTTTACGCAAGCGGCTTGATGGCGTCCGGCGTGCGTCAGGCCATCGCAGGCTTACGATGGCAGGCGCTGGCGCTCTTCGGCCTGACCATCTGGAAGGTGCTCATCGACGACATGGCGTCTCTCGATGGCTTCTATCGCGTCGCGTCGACGACAGCACTGGGCCTGATTCTGCTGATCGTATCGTTCGTGTATCAGCGCAGTGTGAAGGGCCCACGAACCTCATGAGGCGCACGGCGCTGCTGCTGGTCGCTTTGGCGTCGAGCGCGCGCATCGCTGCCGGTCAGCCGGCGCCGCTCACGGCCGCCTGGCAGCACTGGCAGTTCGCCGCGCCAGTCCTGGTGGAGGACGCGGGTGGCTCGGGCATGGTGGCGGTCAGCGTCCCGATCGACGTCACCAGGCGCGCCGCGACGAACTGGGCGGACCTGCGTGTGGTGGACAACGATGGCCGCGAGACGCCGTACGTCCTGTACGCGCGACCCGGCGGCTCGACGGCCGAATGGCGCCCCGCGACGATCCTGGAGCCGAGCATCGTCGCGAAACAGTTCACACAGGTCGTCGTCGACGCAGGCGTGGAGTCTCGCGTCCACAACTCGGCCCGGCTGCAGGTCGCCACCTCCACAGACTTCGTGACGTGGGTGGAGATCGCCGCGAGCGACGATGCGCGGACATGGCGCGTCGTGCGAGAGCGGTCGCCAATCTACAACCTGCGCTTGGCCGGCATCGGCGAGAACACGACGGCGACATATCCCGACACCATCTCGCGATACCATCGGTTCCGCCTGCTGGACGGGTCACGGCGGTACGACATCACGAGCGTAGACCTCGCCGCTCGTGTCACGAGCGCCGCCGAGTTGATGCCGGCCGGCTTCACTCTCGAGACGAGCCAGGAGAGCGGGCGAAGCATCTGGACGTCGACCGGCGCGGTGTCGACGCTCCCAATCGCCGAGGTGCGGTTCGACACCGCACAGCCCGAATTCCTGCGCCCCGTCGTTGTCGAAAGCAGCGACGATGGAACGCGCTGGCAGCGCGAGTCGTCCGGCGAGATCTATCGGATGACGGAACGCGGCCAGCCCCGCACCGCGCTCAACGTCCTCGTTCCGGAAAAGTCGGCCGCCTACTGGCGCATCACCGTCCACAATCGGAACGACGCGCCGCTGGCAGATCTGCATCCGGTCCTGCAGACCGTTCCCCGGCGCGTGGTCTTTCGCCCTGAGCTGGGTCGGACGTATCGGCTCGTGTATGGGAACCCTCGCGCGACGCGGCCTCAGTACGAGTTGGCCAGGCTCGTCGACGCGAGCGCGCTCGACGCTGCGACGATCGCCAGACTCGGCGACGCCCGGCAGAACGCGAGCTACGCCGACCCGGCCCCGTGGACCGAGCGTCATCCCGTGGTGCTCTGGAGCGCTCTGGGAATCGCCGTGGCGGGCCTTGGTTTCCTCGCGGTCCGTACGCTGCAAGGCGGCTAGAGCGCAGCCGAGCAGGTAAAACTTTCGGGGGGGGACTAGTGGCGTTTTCGACCTGTACGTAGTGTCCGGCTTCAGCCTGGCTTCAGCCGGACCACGACGGTCCGCCTGAAGGCCGACACTGCCCACAAACCAGAAATGCGCTAGTGTAGTCCGCCACAAATAGTGAAACTAAATGGGTATCTCGGGCGTACAT
>JBDTVS010000239.1:0-9071 GCA_040007095.1 Acidobacteriota bacterium | reverse complement strand
GAACGTGGAAATCGTCATCGCCCCGCCGTTCACGGCGATTCATGCGGTCGCCGAGGCCGCGCGCAACACCAACATCGGCGTGTCGGCGCAGGATCTCTACTGGGAGCGCGAAGGCGCCTTCACCGGCGAGATCTCGGCCGGGATGATCAAGGAAGCCGGCGCTTCGTACACGATTATCGGCCACTCCGAGCGGCGCCGGCTGTTCGGCGAGACCGACGCGATGGTCAATCGCAAAACGTCGGCGGCGTTTCAGAACGGCTTGACCCCGATCGTCTGCGCCGGCGAAACGCTCGAGGAGCGCGAGACCGATCAGACGCTCGCGGTACTCGATCGACAACTGAAGGACGGCCTGGACGGGCTGACCGCGGAGCAGGTCGCGGAGTTGGTGGTCGCGTATGAGCCGGTCTGGGCTATCGGGACCGGCCGCAACGCGACCTCGGCGCAGGCCGGCGAGGCCCACGCGCATATCAGGAAACGGCTGCGACAATGGTTCGGCGGCGATGCGGCAGACCACTGCCATGTGATTTACGGCGGCAGCGTGAAGCCGGACAATATCAGGGAGCTCATCGCGGAACCGGATGTGGACGGCGCGCTCGTTGGCGGCGCCAGCCTCGACGTGAAGAGTTTTTCCGAGATCATCACGGGGAGTTTTGGTGCTGCGGTATAATGACTGGTTCCTGTGTCTGATCGATGGTCGTCAGCTGGTGGCCGTCTTCACCCTTGGCCAATCCTGCAATCAATGACGACACGATCACCTGACCAGTCGATCAGATTCGAGAGCCACTGATGGTCCTGTATTACATCCTCACGACGTTCTACGTGCTGGTCTGCTTGTTCCTGCTGCTGGTGATCCTGCTGCAGCAGGGCAAGGGCGGCGACATGGCGAGCGCGTTCGGCGGGGGGAGCAGCCAGACGGCGTTCGGGGCGCGCGGCGGCGCGACGGTCTTGACGAAGGCGACGACGGTCCTGGCGGTGTTGTTCATGCTGGGGGCACTGGTGCTGGCGATCATCGGTCAGCGAGGCCCGGGTTCGCTCGTCAGCGGGACACCCGCTCCGCCAGCCCCGAAGCCCCCGGCCGGCGCACCCGCCCCTCCGGCCAACCCGACCGCCACGCCTCCTGCGGCACCGGCTCCCGCACAACCGGCGCCGACACCGGAGGCGCCTGCGCAACCTGCGAAGTGACACGGCTCGCTCCGAAGTCTCTCGGCTGTGTTCGCCGCCGCACGTCCCGCCTCGCGGTGTTGATTCTCACTGGCTGTTACCGCAATGCGGCGGGGGATCGCGATCGTACCGCGCTCTCGGGATCTGCCCGGGAGTGTCTGAGTGGGAGTGGTGACCGTCCATGATTCTCGAGCAGTTCTATCTCAACTGTCTCGCCCATGCGTCGTATCTGATCGGCGACGAGCAGGCGCGTGTGGCCGCAATCGTCGACCCCCAGCGCGACATCGAGCGCTACCTGGCATTTGCTGACGAACGCGGCCTTCGCATCACCCACGTCTTCCTGACACACCTGCACGCCGACTTCCTGGCCGGCCATCTGGAACTGCGCGATCGGATCGGCGCGACCATCTGTCTGGGCGCCGCCGCCAAGGCCGAATACCAGTTCCTGGCCCTGCGCGACGGCGACGCGATTGATTTGGGCCGCGTGCGGATCGAGGCGCTCGAGACGCCTGGCCATACGAGGGAATCGGTGTCCCTGCTCGTCTTCGATCTCGACCGCAGCGACACGCACCCGCATGCGGTACTGACTGGCGACACCCTGTTTGTGGGAGACGTAGGTCGCCCCGACCTCCATGGCACGTTCGGCTGGTCGGCCGAATCGCTCGGCGGCATGCTCTACGATTCGCTGCGGACCAAGCTCATGGCGTTGCCGGACGACAGCCTGGTATACCCGGCGCACGGTGCGGGGTCGTTGTGTGGGAAGGCGCTGGGTAAGGAGACATTCTCGACCATCGGCGAGCAGCGACGATCGAACTATGCGTTACAGCCGATGAGCCAGGCGGCATTCATCGAGCTCGTCACGGCGGATCAGCCCGACGCGCCGGCGTACTTCACCTACGACGCGGTGCTGAACGCCAGGGAACATCCGACGCTCGAGCAGTCACTCGCCGAGGGTCTGAAGGCTCTGAAGCTGGAGCAGGTGCTCGATCTGCGGGACTCGGGCGCCCGGATTCTGGACACCCGCGACCCTGGAGAATTCGCCGCCGCGCATCTGGTCGGCAGCCAGAGCATCGGCCTCGGTGGCCAGTACGCCACGTGGGCGGGCACGATTCTCAGCCGCCAGCAACCGATCGTGATCATCGCTGAGACCGGCCGGGAGATGGAATCCGCGCTTCGGCTTGGACGCATCGGCTTCGACAACGTGGTTGGCTATTTGAACGACGGCTTGCGCAGCCTTGAGTCGCGCCCGGAACTGACGGGTTCGACCGACCGACTGAGCCCGTCGGTGGCCGCCGAGCGGCTTGTCTCGAAGGAGCCGCCGCAGCTGGTCGATGTCCGCACGCCTCGAGAGTACGAGGCGAAGCACATCGACGGCAGTCTTGGTATTCCGCTCAATCATCTGGCGGAGCGCGTGTCGGAGCTGCCCGCCGATCGTCCGCTCATCGTCTATTGCGCAGGCGGGTATCGTTCGTCGATTGCCGCGAGCCTGGTGCGGCAGCAGGGATTCGAGCGGGTCAGCGAACTGGCGGGCGGCATTGCTGCGTGGGAGTCCGCGGGGCTTCCCCTCGTCCAGCGATCGGTCTGATCCGCATTCTCTCCAGCCGCGCAAGATCTGTGGTTGCGGCGGCGCGCGTGTTCGCTTTGCCGCCGACTGAGGGAACTCGGCCTTCGCGGGCCTCTTCTTCCTGACGCTGACAGCGTCGAGACTTTCCTTCAAAACAGCTATCTAATTCGTGGAACTGGACCGAACGCAATCGGGCCGGTTCCACGAATCTAGTTGTCCCGAATCAGAGATTCGTCGACATTTTCCGGGCGGGGCATCGCTTCTCCACCCCACCGCCTTGGGAAACAGGCGGCGGGGACCCCGGGGTCTGGCTGCGTTGCTCGGCACTCAAATATTCTTGATCTTCTCGCGCCTCACGCCTTGCCAGCCGGGCGCCGCGCTCCGGAAAAATAGTCAACCAACCTCTAATTCGGGACACTCGTGCAGCGTTCGGCGTGTCACGAATCGGGGCGCTTGCGCGTGTCAGGATGACAGCGGCGATCGGGTCTCATTCAAGCCCCAACGCCCGCGAAAGCGTGTGAAACAGGTCGGTCTGGTTGGTGATGCCGAGCACGTTGACCGCTTGCGGACCTTGCGCCGCGATCCGAACTTCGGAGCCGGTATGGTCCTGAGACTGTCCGTGCGGCCGCGTGGCGTAGTTAATCGTCATCATCGACTGGTCGCCCTTGGTGAGCAGCGTGCTGAGCGTGCCCGGCCGCCCCGGCGGCTCGTTGCCGGGGACCGGCACGATCTGGCTGGTATGCGCATGGTCGGCGGTGACGACGATCAGCGTGTCGGGGTGGGTCTGGGCGTACTGCAAGCCGACCCGAATCGCCCGATCGAATGCGATCGTCTCGCCGATTTGCTCACAAGGCGCCTCGACGTGATCCTGCTTGTCGATGGACGCTCCCTCTACCTGCAGGAAGAATCCGCGTCGCTTTCCGCCGCGCTGGCTGTCGTCCAACAGGTCGATCGCCTTGGCGGTCATGTCCGCCAGCGATGGCTCGCCCGGCAGCCGCCGATTCTCCAGGCAGGTCTGCCCACCAGGGAGGCCGCTCCCCGGAAACGGCTGCGCCTGAAGACCGCTCCATTCAAGGGACATGTTGCCTGCATTGAAGAGGCCGAGGACGCGGGAACCGGTGACCGCGCCGAGGTTCGCGGCATCGAACACCACGGTGTAGCCTTGCCGCTGTGCCGACGCGATGACCGTCTTGCCCACGTCCGGCCCACCGGTGATGGTCTGTTGAAAGCGTGCGAGACCACCGCCAAGCAGTACGTTGACATGGTGATCGACGGATTGCTCGGCGATCGATCCCGGGCCGCCGTCTTCTTTCTTGGAAGGTCCGCACGCGCCCATGTTGGCCGGCCCCTGGCAGCCGCGGTCGTTGATGTGTGAATCGAGTACCGCGGGCGTCGCATCGGTCAACTCCGCCGTTGTCACGTTGCCGACGTTATAGCCGGCCTGCTGCGCATGCTCGAGGATCGTGGGAATTCGAGTGACGGCCGAGCCCGTTCCGGCCACTGACGAAATTCGTCCATTGCTGGTCTTGAACCCGGTGGACCAGCCCGTACCGGACGCGGCGGAGTCGGTCACGTAGTCGATGAGCGTGGGATGGCTCTCCTGCAGTGCATACGTGGTGTACTCGCCGGTGAAGGGCAGCGTGTCCATCCAGAGCCGTCCATTGGCACCGGCCTGGTAGTTGCGGGCGATGGTGATCTCCGAGTCCCCCATGCCGTCCCCGAGAAACAGAATCACGTTCTTCGCGCGGCCTCCGTCCACCGCCTTGCGAAGGTCTTGACTGCGATCGGCCTGATCGGCCTTCGACGATAGTTTTACCCCTGCGATTCCCAGCCCCAGCGTGATCACCGTGGCAGCAGTCATCCGCTGCAGCGTCCGTCGTTGTCTCATCATTGCCTCCGCCAGGAATGGTAGGGACAACGGACGACGCCGAAATGAACAGGGCATGACGGGACGGTAAAAGGCTCGACCGCACGGTGGAACGCACGGCGATCACGGATCGCATGTCGACGTTTGCGACGAATCGTCAACGGGGGCGTTCGGCTCGCGATCTGCGAGCCGGCAGGTGCTGTTCTCGGGCACCAGTTCGACTTTCTCAGGATCCGTTTCCGACCGTGTTGTCCACACCCCGCGTCTGCCATATACTTCGTAGGGTTCGGACACTGGCAATTTTGCTGCGAAGGCAATTTTGCTGCGAAGCCAATCTTGCTGCGAAGCATTGTCAAGTTCGAAGCGATGAGTGTTCGACACGCGGAAGTGGCGGAACGGCAGACGCACCAGCTTGAGGGGCTGGCGTTCGCAAGAACGTGGGGGTTCGAATCCCCCCTTCCGCACCATTAGATTCAGCAACTTACAGACGACGACGGGACACCGACGGGACTTTCGGCTGGTGCTTCTGATGGGACTTTTCTTCGGCTGATCGCCACTTACGAGATTCGACGGTCCCTCGCACTCAGAAATTCTTAGCAAATTCACGTCTGACGATTTGCAGAGTCACACGCACCAGCCGCCCCGGCTGGTGCGCCCGTCCAAGACGCAGACTTTCCTCAAACCGGCGAGACCAGGCACCCACCGATCGGCTGTTCAAGAAACGCGATACCGGCGCACCACACGCCAAAGACCGCCAATTCGGCTCGTATCGTGTTCTGAAGATGGAGAAGGACACGAGGATGCTCAACGCCACTGCAGACGATGCGAGCTTCAGCGCTCGACTATGCGTTGTCCATCTCCTTCAAAGGCCGCAGTAATGATTGCCGGCTTGAACAGGAGTACGGTTTACCAAGAAACGTCGCCAAGATCTTCCGGAACTCATCCGGCTGCTCGATCCACGGAAGTGTCCGGACGTGTTGATGTAGGCGAGCGTCGAGCCCACGGTTTGCTCGGCCGCATGGAAGCGGACAGGCCGCCGATGCCGGCCGGCCAGCGTTGGCCGCTCGGCAAGACTCCGGCTTCCTCGTGTTTGCCCGAGCCGTATCCTGTCGAGCGATTCGGTGTGGTCGAGCCGCTTCGGCAGGCCCGCGTAGCCGCGGCCGATCTTCAACGCTTCCCAGCTTGCGGCCTGACTGCCCTCGGCGTAAGGTTATTCGTGAATATTGAGACGAGGTTCGAATGAGACGATCCATCCTTGCAGGATTGATTGCGCTGGCGAGTTCGTTGATTCTAAACGCCCAGACTCCTGCTCCGGCATCCAGGACGACGAAGGCGTGGACTCCGCCCCGCACCGCCGACGGTCAGCCCGACTTGCAGGGCACATGGGTGAATTTCGACAGCACTCCGTTCGAAACGCCCGGCGGCGTTCAACTGCCCGCGGCTCCCGCCGGCGTCGGTCCCGCCGCACACTGGGGAGAGACGGTCTCCGCGACAAGCGCGGCACCCGCTCGACGATCGTCGATGGTCGTAGATCCCGCGGATGGGAAGGTGCCGGTTTTGCCTTGGGCGGAAGACAAACGAGATTATGACCTCGCACACCTCGGTGACTCGTGGGTGCACGAGACTCCGTGGGTGCGTTGCATCACGCGCGGCGTGCCGGGCGGGATGTTCCCGGCCGGCTACAACAACGCCTATCAGATTCTGCAGACTCCTGAATTCGTGGTCATTCGTTACGAGATGATCCACGAGGCGAGGATCATCCCGCTGGATGGCCGTCCGCACGTTGGAGAACAAATACGCCAGTGGAATGGCGATCCCCGAGGTCACTGGGAAGGAAACACGCTGGTCGTCGACTCGACGAACTTCAATGACAGGGGTTCGATTGCGACGAGCGCAGCAACGGGGCGTATCCGGGGCATCCCGCAAAGTGAGGCTTTGCACGTGATCGAGCGCTTCACCCCGGTCGATCCGAACACAATCGCCTACGAAGTCACGATCGACGATCCGAAGGTATATGCCAAGCCTTGGAAGGTGGCGATGCCCTTGACGAGAGACTCGAAGTATCAGGTATATGAGTACGCGTGCCAGGAAGGCAATTATGCCGTGCCAAACGAGCTCAGCGCCGGCCGCGCGGATGATAAGGCAAGGCTCTCACCACGGTGAACGACTATCACGAGAGACGTTTTCAGCTTGTGCATAGTACAGCCGTGGTGGGTCCCTGTGCCGCGGGGCGATGCAGAGGACGGCACCTGTCGACGGCGAATTCCGAGTCGTAGGCGAACCCTCGATGTCGAACCGATCGTCGACCCTCCGGGATGGATCCCGCTAACGAGCCCGCAGCACCTTGGGCCGAGCTTTCGCACCCTACGGGCACTTCGATGTAAAGTCGGTGCTCGACGCGGTGTGTGCAGCTTCGCCGTGTCACAACGGCGTTCCAAAATCGCGGACGGGACGGGAATCGGCAGTCGTCACACGCTGAAGAAGAGCACCACTGTGGAGAGAGGAACATGAAGAAGAACAGCTGCCGGCTCTTGGGACTGGCCATGATCGCCTCGATCGGCGCGGTCTCGGCGACGCCGGTGTCCCGGGCCGAGGCTCAGACCTACAGCCGCGAGCAGTTCGAGCGCTGGCAGGCGGAGCTCTCCAACTGGGGCCGCTGGGGCAAGGACGATCAGATCGGCGTCCTGAACCTGATCACCCCTGACAAACGCGTCCAGGCGATGGCGCTCGCCAAAAAGGGTGTGGTGGTCTCGATGCAGCGCAAGTCCACCCTGATGAAGGCGCCCCCGGTACAGGCCGGCACCGACGAGCCTCAAGGCGTGATGTTCTACGAGGTGCGGTTCCGCGCCATCCCGCCTGGCGACCCGGAGCACAACGACGGCTTCAGCGGCGAGGTGCAGAGGCTCAATCCGCACGGCGGCTACACGCATGTGGATGCCATCTGTCACGACAGCGACGGCAAGGGCCATCTCTACAACGGCGCCGACCTGACGAGCTCCGTTAGCGAGAGGGGCGGCTGCCTGAAATCGGGACTCGACACCTGGCCGAACGGCGCCATCGTCACGCGCGGTATTCTCGTTGACATGACGCGCTTGAAGGCGGCGCATACTCCCGGCGCGGCTGTCACGGTGGCGGACCTGGAGGCGTGGGAGAAGCAGACCGGCCTTCATGTTTCCGCGGGTGACGCCCTGTTCGCCCACAATCCCGGTCCCGACCGCGAGGGGCGTCCGACCCGTGGCGGTTTCGATCTCTCCGTCCTGCCGTGGATGAAGGCCAGGGGCGTGGCGCTGACGAGCGGCTTCCATTCCGTGCCGGAGGCCAGTTACGGCGGCCAGATCGATGGTCTCCGTTCGGCCGACCACCGGTTGGCGCTGGCGTCGATGGGCCTGCCGCTGCTGGATTCGCCAGATCTCGTCCCGCTGTCAGCGGAGGCGGCGCGCCAGAACCGCTGGGAATTCATGCTGGTCGTCGCACCGCACGTGATCCCCGGCGGCACAGGCCAGTTGGTGAATCCGCTCGCGATGTTCTGACCGCGCGGATGGCAGACGCGCGGCTCCTCAGGCTCGCGGCGCCCTCTGCGAGACCAGTGCAGCGTCGTCACCAGCTCGCATTACGGTCGTCCGACCGACCGTGCCGGTCGTGGTCGCACCATCGTTCGACTCCCCAAGACGATCGGCGTCATTTCGAGGCAGCGATCTCGTCGTAAAAGGCCGAAAAGCCGGCGAAGAAGGTCGTCCAGCTGACGGTGTTCTCCCAGCCCAGCTCCTCGAGCTTCAGCGCGGCGCGCGCCTGGTCCCACGTCTTGAGCTGGTCCTTCGTCACGCTACGGTCGATGAGGGCCTTCATCCGGCGGTTCATCTCCGCGAACCGCATCCGGTAGTCGCGCACTTCCTGCTTCGTCATCGTCCGCCCGTGGCCGAGGATGGCCGTGTCGAAGTCGAGGGTCAGCATCCGGTCGATCGTCGTGAGGAACTCGATCGCGCTGCCGCCGCCGGGGTAATCGATGACGGGAATCGCGTCGATGATGATGTCGCCCGTGTGGATCGTCTTCAGGTCCGGAAACTCGATGACGGTGTCGCCGTTGGTGTGGGCCCGGCCAAACCAGTGGAGCTTGACCTCGACGCCGCCGAGGTAGACCTCGGCCTCGTTCGCGAACGTGATGTTCGGCTCGCCCGGCTGCTTGATCCGGAGGAAGTTCGCGCGGATGTTCCTCTGCGCGATGATGTTCACGCCGAACGTGTCGCGCGCGTACTGGTTGCCGCTCGCGTGGTCGGCGTGGTGGTGCGTGTTGAGGACGTACTTCACAGGCAGCGGGCTGACCTTCTTCACCTGCGCGAAGACGTCGGCGGCTTGGCTGGCGAACTTGTCGTCGACGACGATCAGGCCGTCGGGGGTGACGCGGACGGCGACGTCGCCCGACTCGTGGATAAGGCCGTCGCCCTTGTCGCCGGGACGGCAGCCCGTCATGCAGGGCATGGC
>JBDTVS010000238.1:0-17365 GCA_040007095.1 Acidobacteriota bacterium | reverse complement strand
GGTGAGGACAGCGGCTCCGCCACCGCGACCTCGAAGATATTGCGGCCCATCACCTTCCGTACGTAGTCCTCATTCGATTGCACGATCGACGGCAGTTGGCACGGATCCCCGACGATCACGGTCTTGCGGTGTCCAAGGCAGGCCGCATAGAAGAGCGCCGGCAAGACCGCCATCGACGCTTCTTCCACGATCAGCACATCGAATCGCTGCTCCGCCATGAGCGGCGAGAAGTAGCCGTTGGTCAACGTGGACAGTACCAAAGACGCGCCGTCGACGACGTCGCGCTCCTTGTTGAGCAGCGCTTTCTTTCTCTCCGCGATCGCCTTGTCGTACAGCGCGAGCGCCAGCACCAGTCGCGTGTTGCGCCGGCGAACCACCCCGGCCAGTTCCGCCGGAGAGCCATCCTGCAGTTCGGCGGCTCGCGGTGCGCTGAAAATGTCGTCAAGCTGTGCGGGCGGACGCCGCGGTCGTGCTCCGCCGAAGAGACTGTCTTGATAGGGCACGTCGGCGCCCGAGAGGGTGTGCAGCGCCTCCTCGCATCTCCGCACGGCCAGGGCCACCGCCGGGCGGCGGCCCAACATCCGGTCCAAGGCCTTCTGGTGGACTGCGTTCTGCCGGATTACCACGTCGCGCAGGGCGGCACCAAAGGTCGGTCCATCGCTGCGACCGATTCGCACCACGCTCCCGGCGTGAATTGACTCGCCCATCTCATGGTCCGCAGCGATTTTCTCGAGTGCCTGATCCAATGCGGCATTGGTCGTGGACAGGACGAGGACCCGCAGCCCCTGTGCCAGCAGTTCGCTGACGATGTGGGCGAGGGTCGTCGTCTTACCGGTGCCGGGCGGTCCCCACACGAACGCCAGATCGCTGTCCGAGCAGAGTTGGACTGCGGCACGCTGGCTGGCGTTCAGAGACGTATGCACCCGGATCAATTCCCGGGGCTGGCACGTGGCGTCGAGCTTGCCGAACAGCGTCATTGCCCGTTCGACAGCAAAGCGATGCGGGTCGATCTCTTCGAGCACCTTGAGAAGTCTTTCGTAGAGAAACCAGGGGTAGATGACCAGGACGGCTTGTCCGTCGCCGATCGCGACGGGGCGCTCGCACCACAACGTCACTTCGGCACCGTCGATTCGATCGAGCCGGACCAGATATTCGACGTCGGTCGTACGCAGGGTGCATTCGAGTCCCGCCACGAGCTTCTCGTCAATCGACAGCGCTCTGAATGTGTAGGCTGCGCCGCCCTCCGGCTCGTCGACCACGTTGCGCTGGCCATCGGTCAGCACCACCTCGAACGAGCCTCGGCGCGCGCGCATGGCCTCCATCTCTTGCCGGATGGCCCGTGTGAAATGAGAGACGAAACTGGGCAACAGTCCCGGAGGAAGCGCCGCGCGTGTCCGGTTCTTCAGGAAGGTCAGACTATTTCTTCAGCACTTCGTCGAGAAGAAAAAGGTCTGTGAGGACCGCTCGCAGGTGAATCGAGGCGTTCAGATTGTCCACGAGCTGCGAGCTGATCGATGGCTGCGCCAGCACCAGAGCGACGGCCGCCTGCGCGCTCCGAACATCACGTTCCACCACGACGACGAACGCGTCGTAAGGCGCCGTCGAATCGACGCCCATTCGTCGGACAGCGGACGTCACGGCGTCGCAAAGGCCGGTGAGCGCGGCCTCGCACTTGCGCAGGTAGGTGCGGATCTGGCTTCCCGACGTGCTGCCTTCTTCGGTCGGCAGGCCCTGCGCCGCGTACGCCAGCATGAATTCGTAGGCCTCTTCGATGGCGTCGCAGCGTGCGGCGAAGTCGGCCAATGCCTCGTGGCGCGGCTCGAGCGGCGACGGCTCCTCGGACGGTGGCGTCATCTCCTTAGGGCCTGAACGGGTCCTTAGGTGCGGCTGGTCGGTGGATTTGCGGGGACTGACCACCGATCCGGCTCGTGGTGTTCGAGATACTGGCGCCGGGTGATCCAACCGAGAATCATCGACTTCGTGATCCACCACTTTTCCGGCCGAACCGCAAAGTACACGTGCGCGATGACGAGGCCGACCAGGCCCACACCCGCGAATCCGTGCGTCACGTAGGTGACGCCCCAGGTGACGTCACCGAACATGTATGGATTCCGCGTGAACAACGGCGTCCGCACCCGCGACATCATCAGGACGCCGGTGACCACGGCCGCAAGGCCGGCGAGGACGATTGCGCTGTGATACAGGCGATTGCCGAGCGGATACTTGCCCGATTTCGGACCTGGCACTTGCTGTCCCAGCTCACGCAGAATTTCGGCCTTCAATTCAGGGATGTCCTTCGGGCCGACCCAGATCGACCAGAAGTCGAGCCAGAACGACGCGTGAAGAATGTGGAAGATGATCGAGGCCGTCAGCACGAGTCCCGCCGCCCAGTGCCAGGTGACCCATGCGAACTTCACGCCGGCCACGGGCAGAAATGCGGTGAATAGCAGCACGAACATCGCGGCGGCCATGACCCAGTGGAACAGCCTCGCCATCAACGAGTGCCGCTCGATGCGGGTGGGAAGGCTCGAGTGGCTGGCCTCCAGCCTGTCGGTTTCGCCGGCGGGCCGGCCGCGATGGGCCGACAGCAGCATGTAGCCGGCGTGGGCCACGAAAAACATCACCCCCGCAAAAAGCGACGCCCAGAACATCGTCCAGGACACGTGCGTGAGGACGTTCTGCCCCCACGGATTCAATCCCCACTTTACGAAGTCCATGTGCCGCTCCCGCCGCGAATCGCCCGCTTCACCAGATTCCGCATCAACGGGATCTTGTAGCCGTTGTAGCGCAACGCCTGTGCTCCTTGAATCGCGAGCTGACCCGCAAGCGTTGCCGTCTCCTCGTTTCGCGGCTTGCCGATCACCGCCGCTTCCACGGCGTGCAGGCGCAGAGGCCTCGCCGCCGCGGCGTTGATCACGACGCGGATACCCGCGATGTTCTCGCCGGAATATTTCGCCGCCGCCGCCACGTTCAGCAGCGGGAAGTCCCAGACGTTACGGTCGCGGACCTTCTCGAAGTAGAACTGCGCGCCCGCCCAGGTCGGCGGAATCCTGATCGCCTTCAGCAGCTCGCCAGGCGCCAGAACCGTCATCCGCGTGATGTCCACTCCCGGCCCGATGAAGTAGTCTTCCGCGTTGACGATACGCTCGCCGCTCGCGCTCTGGATGACCATCTGGGCATCGAGCGCAACGAGCGCCGGTGCCGTGTCGGAGGGGTTCACGGCCACGCAGCGGTCCGCGTCCAGGATGGCGTGCTCGCGGTTGATCGCAGTGGGCGAGTCGGCATAGCAGATGTTGCCTCCCGCTCGGTAACACGACCATCCGGCGCGGTAGTACCAGCAGCGCGTGTCCTGCGAGACGTTGCCGCCGATCGTGCCCTGATTGCGGATCTGCGGCGAGGCCACGAGCTCGGCCGCTTCCGCCAACAATCCAAAATTGTCGCGCACTTGCGGGTCGCGCGCGAGCTCGGTGAGCGTCGTGCCGGCGCCGATCTCGAGCCCGCCGTTCGCGGCTTTGATGCCGCGCAGGCCCTGAACCTGGCTCAGATCGACGACCACGCTGGGGCGTTTGATCCGATCCTTCAGCCAGTCGAAGGAATCGAGTCCGCCCGCCATCACCCAGGCGCTCGCGCCGTACCGATTCAGGAGAGCCACCGCGTCGCTGATGCTCCCCGGCTGAAAGAGCTCGAATGCCGGCATCACGTCATGAATCACGGCCATGATGTACCTCTCCTTTTCCTAGATGTGGGCCGTGAGGGGCTCGGTGGTCGGCCGGCCCGCTTCAAGCGCAGTCAGAATCATATCGAGCGTGACCGGCGCCCGGCGGAAGATTTCATCTCCGAGCGCGTCGCTGATCGCGTTCAGGACGGCGCAGGCGCCGGCGCCGACCGGCGGCTCACCGATGCCGCGTGCGCCGGTGGGTGTCTCCGGATCCGGCAGCTCCACGGCGGCCCAGTCCATGTGTTGCGGCGCATCGAGAATCGTCGGCGGCTTATTGTGGTGGAAGCGCCGGGCCAGCGCGACACCATAGTGCTGGTCGTATACCCACTTCTGGCCGATCGCGTGGCCGATGCCCAGCATCGAGCGTCCGAGTATCTGACCGCCCAGGTTGCGCGGGTGAATGACGGTGCCCACGTCGGCCACGGCCAGATAGTCGAGGATGTGGTACTTCCCGGTCTCGACGTCGATTTCCACCTCGGCAAACCCGGCGACGAATGAACGCGACTGGCCGTCGTGCGGGTAATTGTCCTTCGCCACACCCATCAGGCCCTGACCCACGAGCGCGGTCGCCGACGTCCTGGTGAACCGGTTGATGTCCTTCGGAAGCTCGTGGCCGTCGTACGCGCCGCCGAGCTCGACGGCCCGTTGCGCCGCCTTCGCCAGCGTCATCCCGGGTCCGCCGCCTTTGCGGGCGACGCGCTCGCCGGCAACGTCGTAATCTTCCGGCCGCCCGCCGAGATCTTTCGCGGCGATCTCCTGCAGCTTCTTCTTTGCGTCCATCCCCGCGGCATGGGCCGCGCGCGTCATCGCGTGAATGGTCTGGCTGCCGCCGCTCGGGCACGTCCACGGGAGATTTTTCGACGTGTCGCCGGAGGTGACCACGACCTTGTCCCAGGGTACGCCGAGGAGCTCGGCCGACACACGGTGGCAATCGCTGACCGATCCGGTTCCGTGATTACCGATGCCGGACTGAACGTAGAGCATGCCATCGGGCTTGATCACGAACAGGCCGTCGAACCCGACCGATCCGGCGCTATACGTGCTGACCGCGACGCCGACGCCGCGCACTTTCGATCCCTTCCGCTTGCCGCTCTCCAGCTTGCGCTCGTCCCAACGGAACATCTGCGCGCCTTTATCCAGCGCCTGCTTGATGAACGCGCTCGTCACGTACTGCCGCACCGCCTTCGGACCGGCAGGCGGGCCGAACAGCGCCTTGCCTTCGGGCGAGTTCAGACGGCGAATGGCCACCTGATCGATCCCCAGCTTGCGAGCCGCCTTCGCGATCACCGGCTCCATGACGATGTGCGATTGCGTGCCTCCCGGTTGACTCTGCGGACCTCGCGGTGGCGTGTTGGTCAGGACCGAGATGCCGCGGAAGCGCATCGCCTTCGGCTGATACGCCAGCGAGGCGATCACACCGGTGTTGTTGCAATCACCCTGGCGCTCGAACGGACCGTTGTCGCTGACCGAGAACATGTCGAGCGCCGTGATGCGGCCTTCCTTGGTGAAGCCCACCTTCATCCGCGAGCGTACGCCGGGACGAGCGCGGCCGATGTAGTGCTCCTCCTCGCGGCTGATCCGCATCATCACCGGCGCATTCGCCTTCTTCGCGAGCAGCGCGGGAATGATCAACGAAATCCCGCCGGTAATTTTGCTGCCGAACCCTCCACCCGTGTACTCGCTGACGACGACCACGTTTTCGGGTGGAATGCCGACCCATCGGGCAACGCCCCCGACCGTCTGGACGGTGCTCTGCGTGCCGGTATAGATGTGCAGTTTGCCGTTCTGCCAGTACGCCATGCAGGTTCGGGTCTCGAGCGTCTGGTGGCTCGTGTCGGGCGAGACGTAGGTTTCGTCGAGCACGAGCGCGGCTTCCTTGAAACCTGCCTCGAGATCGCCGTACGCCCAGGTCTCCGGCGCGGTGCTCAGGATCGGCAGTTGGCCGTCCTTGGCCTCGGCCAGCTCCCCGTCGGCGTACTTCAACTCCTTGATGTCCGGCCGCGGTGGGTTTTGCGCCTGGCCGCCCCCAGGCGGCGCCGGGGCCGGCGGCGGGATGAACCAGTAGTTGCCCTTGGTCCGTGCGTTGGGGCCGCCCGGGCGCAGGCTCACCAGCGGATCGACCACGAAGGGAAGCGGCTCGAAGTCGATCTGAATCTTTTCGATCGCGTCGGCCGCCGTGACCTCGTCGACCGCGGCGACCGCCAGAATCGGCTGGCCCTGGTAGACCGGCTCATTCGTGAGCGGGACCTCGCCGTCGATATTGGCGAAGATCACCTGGCCGTTGTCGTTGATGGAGTCCGCTGGCTTCGGCAGGTCGTCGAAGGTCAGGATCGCCTTGACGCCGGGCATCGCCATCGCCGCTGTCGTGTCGAGACGCGTGACGCGCGCATGCGGCAGCGGACTCAGCAGGAGCTTGGCAAAGATCATCCCCTCGGCGCGAAAGTCCTCGGCGTATTTCGATTTCCCCGTGACTTTCGCCACCAGGTCCGGAACCGTGTAATTCTGTCCGACGAGTTTCGGTGCAGCCATGATTACGCCTTCTTCCGCATGTTTTCAGCACCGCACATCATCGCGGTGAGAATCTTGTCGTAGTCCTGACACCGACAGAGATTGCCGGAAATGCCATGCGCGAGCTCCGTACGCGTCGGATTCGGGTTCGTCTTGAGATAGCCCACAGTCGCCATGATGAATCCCGACATGCAGAACGCACACTGGAAGCCCTGTTCATCGATCACGCCCTGCTGCACCGGATGCAGCGTGCCGTCGGCGGCGGCCAGTCCCTCGATCGTCGCGATCTTCCGGCCGCGGACCGTGTGGGTGAGTACCGAGCATGCGTATCGCGGCACATCGTCGACCAGGACGGTGCACGCGCCGCATTCGGCGCGGTCGCAGCCCAGTTTCGTCCCTGTGAGTCCCAGCTTGTAGCGCAGCGTCGTCGCCAGAGTCTCCTGCTTCAGCACGTCGACGCGCCGATCCTGGCCATTGACATTCAGCGTGATCAGACGCTCAACGCTTCCAGGCGCAGAAGCCTGTTGACCGTGTAACGCCGACGATCGCCAGAGGTAGCCGGTCGTCGACACGACCGCCCCTGAGGCGACGACCCCCTTGATGAAATTACGGCGTGAGACGTTCTTCGGAATGTCTTCAGTCACGTCTTTGTCTTCCATGAGCGGCCACCTGTCGTCAATGTCCGAGCGAAGTTGACGGGCGCGGATAGCAGAACATAGCGCCAACGCCTTGTGCTTGCAAGAGCGATGTGACGAGGGCGGCGGGCGTCGGCGGGGGCGGTGAAAGACGTGTAAATACTGCAGATACAATGCTTGACGTGGCAAATTGGTGGCGCGGACCTCGCCGGCTGACGCGGTCCGCCATGGCGCTTCCAGTGGCGTGGGCCCTGCTGACGAGCGCATGCGGGAGGCCGGCCCCGAAACCGGTCCAGAAGGAAATCGTCGTCTGGAAGAACCTGGGGGAGTGGTCGGGAGGCGGGAACGCACAGACAGAATCGTTCCTCGGCCTGACCGGCGCGCTGCGGATTCACTGGCGGACGAAAAACGAGGCGTCCACAGGCGCCGGCACTTTCAAACTGATCCTGCAAAGCGCGATCAGTGGTCGTGACCTCCAGCAGCCCGTGGATGAAAAGGGCCAGGGAGAGGGCACGGCCTACATGGCCGACGATCCGCGCGCGTTCCAGATCTCGGTCGAATCGGCCAACCTCGATTGGTCGTTCACGGTCGAAGAGGCGATCTTCACCAGCCCGTCCGGGACACCAAAAGGATCACACTGATCGCCTGATGTTCTTTTCAGGGATTGGCAGCCCGTGGTGAAAGTCCGAGGCGCCCGGCGGGCAAGGCGCGACGACCGAGAATGCCGGGAGTATTTGAGCGAGGAGCAACGCAGTCCCCGGGGATGCATCGCGCGTCGAATGCAGTCAGACTTTCACCACGGGCTGGTAGCTGTCGTTCGTCAACCGCAATGCCAGACCCGCCCGCCCGCGCGTGGTAGCATTCCGCACCACGTTCAGCATCGGAGAATTCGAACATGCAGCTTTTCCACGAGAGTCAGGCCGGCGGGCGACGGATCGGGTCCCTGTCACGGGCCGCGATCGCCGGGGCCTTGGTGTCGGCCTGTCTCGTCGCCGAGACCTTCGAGCCCGGTCTTCACGCGCAGGCGAAACCGACTGAGTCCGCGCTCGAATCGCCGAAAGGTGCGTTGACGGCGAACATGCTGCAGTTGATGCGCGGCATCTTCTTCCCCACAGCCAACATGCTCTTCAACGTCCAGACGCACGATCCGGCGCTCAAGAAGCCCGACAACAGCCCCAATCCCAAGGTGTTCGATTGGGTCCAGTGGGGATCGGCCCTGTACTCGGGTTGGGAGGACGTCGATTACGCGGCGGCTGCGCTCGCGGAGGCCACTCCGTTGTTGCTGACACCGGGCCGTACGTGCGCCAATGGGAAGCCGGTCCCGGTCGACCGTGCCGACTGGATCAAGTACACGAAAGACATGCTCGACGTCGCGCGCAAGAGCTACGCGGCTGCGAAGGCGAGAAACCAGGAGGCGGTCAGCGACTTGACCGGTGACATGAGCGACGCGTGTCTCGCCTGCCACCGTGTCTTTCGCGATCGGCGTCCGCCTGGCGTCGAGCGTGGCGCGCCTGGGGAGCAGGCGTTGCGCTGCACGGCCCCGTGATCGCCCGCAAAGAGCATTCGTCGAGGCGTCTCAAGCCTGAAACCAATTGCGTCGTCGTCATTAACCGTTACTGAACGATCCGCGAGATCAGACCCTCCACCTGCGCGCTGGCCAGCCGGCCAGCCTGCCCTCGAAGCGGCTTTGAATTTCACGAGATCCGCTCTCGTGGCCACGGGACCGTGGCCGGGAATTGCGACGTCGAAATCGAGCGTGAGCACCGTCAGGCGTAGTTGAATCATTAGCACGCCGACGGCGAAGAGCGCGAGAACCGCCGTCGCACAAGCAAGCGACCATCGCTGGCGTCAATTCGTTTAGGATCGTGGATATGGCGCCTCTCGGGGTCGGTTCACCTACGGAGAAGGAAATGGTCAGAACTCACCGCTTGTCGACGATCGGTGCCTTGATGGTGTGCATGGTCGCTGCGCAATGGAACGGGCCGCTGTTCGCGAGCGCAGGAGAGGGTATCGACGGGACTCGAACCGCGGCGACGGACGTATCGTCGGTGGCGCCGACGTTTCTCGAGTCTTCCCGCCTGACGTCCAGTGGGGCAGCGATTGCCCTGGGGGCCAAGGCCCGCTCGCACGGCATCTTCGATGTCCCACCCGCTGAATCCAGCATTTTCGCGGCCCAGATATACCGAGGCCAGCCTCGACGACTCCGCCGGGAACGGGACGGATCGATTGCGGCGATTGTCATCGGCGCAGTCGCCTCGATCACTGGCGCAGCAATCCTGGTGTATGCCAACCGGCCGGAGTGCAGTTCTCACCCGGTCGCGACCGGGTGCGGCTACGGGACGAAGGTGGTGGGCGGCGCCGTGCTGTCAGGCGGGATCGTCGGACTCACGATCGGCGCCTTGACCTGGCGATAGCCGGTGCGCGATTGAGCCGGAGGAGCGGCGCTTGGCCGACCTCGTACGGTGCGAAAACGCGGCTCGGCAGAATCTGTCCGAAGACGACGCGTGACCATCCCGTCAACGTGAGTAACGGGTGAAGACAGAATCGCGAGTAGCTTTCCAGTTGCTCGGCGTCAAGTTCGTCGTAGGTTGTCGTAGTTCAGGCAACCAAACCTGGCGGAAGTGTGGCCGTCGACGTCGGGAAGACTCCGAGGAAGGATTCGGCGGCGACGGCGGAGGACGTGGGGTCTAGAACCGCCAGTCGAGGCCAAGGATCGGGAAGAGACCCTGCTGCTCGCCAAACTGCTGGGTGTTGGAGCGGCGGTTCCAGGTGTCGCTGGCGAAGTTGCGGCGGTTGGTCACGTTCTGCACGCCGAGGAACACGTTGAGCGGCTGCCCGCCCACGGTGAAGGTGTGGTCCACGCGAATGTCGACGCGGCCGTAGTCGGGTGCGCGCTCGGCGTTGACGCGCGTGAGGTCGTACACGCCGCGTCGCTGCGCCGTGGACACCGCCTGGTCGTAGGGCGTAAAGGGCCGGCCCGAGAGAAACGAGAGCCGGGCCGAGACCTCCCACGCCGACGACAGCCGATAGCCGCCGAGCAGGTTGAACACCAACGGGTAGTCGAAGGAGCCGGGCCTGAGCACGCGGTCGAGACCCGCGTGCCGCGTGCGCGAAAACGACAGGTTGCCCTGGCCGTAGAGCTTCGAGGTGAGCCGCTTCTCGACGAAAAACTCCACGCCCTCGGAGTAGCCCTCACCGGCGCTCGTAAGCGGAAACAGGATCTCACGCACGTCGAAGGTATCGCCGATGTTGGCCAGGGACACAGTGGGCAGGTCGCTCGCCACCGGGTACTTGGTGTAGGTCTTCCGATACGTCTCGGCCGTCACTCGCATGTCGGCCATGGGCGACCACGCGAGACCTGTCACGTAGTGGTCGGCGCGCCAGGGCACGAGCGACGCGTTCTGGGGAAACGCCGACACGAAGAGGAACGCCGGCTGCTGATAGTACGACCCCGCGCTCGCGTTCCACGACAGCGCGTCGGTGAGGCGGACCTTGACGCCCGCACGAGGGCTGAACCGCGCCTGCGACAGTATGGCGTAGTGGTCGACCCGTCCACCGAGCGTGACGTTCACGCGCGAGGCTACCTGCTTCGAGGTCTGCAGGTAGGCGCCGGTCTGGTACGAGCGGAAGCGCGTATCGAGAAAGAACGGGTCGATGCCGGGCGCCGACGAGTACGGCGTATCGTTGCCGTAGGGCGATTGCGCTGTGTAATTGATTCGGAACGTCTTGAAGCTGCCGCCGCCCTGCACCGTGTCGAAGAAGGGCAGGTGCACGGTGAGGTCGTACTTGATGGTGGTCTCGCCCTCGCGCGAGTCCTCAAAGTAGACGACGGGGCTCCGCGCGATGACGACCTCGGGGGGCGCGCCCGGTGGCGGCACGCCCTGTGCCACCAGATCTTTCACCTGTTGGCCCACCTTGGCCTCGGAGTGGGTGATGCCGAGCAACCCTACGCCGCGCGATCCAAAGGTGCGCTGCCAGTTGAAACCCGTGGCGCTGCGCCAGCCGTCGTAACGGATGTCGAAGTTGGCGATCTCTCTTTCAAGGTCAGTGGATTCAGACAGGCCGAGCCGAATCTCGTCAATGCCCGCGAGGTTGACCATCCAGATGCGGTCCCGGGGCGTGAGGTCGTATACGGCCTTGGCGTTGAACGAGTACACGACCGGCACGCCCCCGAACCCCACGTCCTTTGTAAAGAGATCCAGGAAGCTCCGTCGCGCCGACACGATCCACGATCCCTTCCCGGCGTTGATGGGTCCTTCGAGAATCGTGCCGGCGCCGGCAAAGCCGAGCGTGGCCCACCCGCCAAACTTCGTGCGGTTGCCCTCGCGCTGGGTCACCTGCAGCACGCTCGACGTGCGATTGATATAAGGCGCCGGGTAGCCGCCGGTGAGGAAGGTCACATCCTGCAGGAGTTCGGCATCGAGCAGGCTCACGGTACCGCCGGCCGACGCGAAGTTCGCGAAGGCGTTGATGTTGGGAATCTCGACGTTGTCCACCACGAACAGGTTCTCGAGCGGGCTGCCGCCGCGGACGATGATGTCGTTGCGGAAGTCGTTGGTGCCAATCACCACGCCCGGCAGACCCTGCACGTACCGCGACACGTCCTGCAGGGCCGCGGCGCTCTTGAGGATCTCTCGCGTCTCCACCAGGAAGCCGGAGTTCTTCACTGCGTCAAGTCTCTGGAACGCGGGCGCGGTCACGGTGATGGTTTGCTGGAAGTTCTCCGCCGTGGGCAGGGTGATCTCCACGGTTCCGTCCAACCCGGCACGCACGTCGATGGAATCGCTGGTGAACGGCAGCCCCTCGAGCGGCAGGATCTCCAGGCGATAGGCGCCCGCCCGCAGATCGCCGATGCGAAAGGCGCCCTGAGCGTCGCTGGTGGCACACGACGCGGTGTCGAGCGCGCACACGCGCACCCCCTCGGCCCGCAGGCCAGCCGCATTCACCACCACGCCGCTGATGGCGCCCACGCCGGTGGTGTCCTGTGCAGACGCAGACGTCGCGGCGAGCGTCACCACGGCGGCGGTGAGCACAGCTGACACGCATGAACGCAAACAGAACGACAGATCGCGGAACGTCATGGGTGTCGTGCCACCCGTCCGCTGATTCGGCTGGATCGGAATCGAGCCTGGCGTGTGACGGCGCCCACATCCACGGTGACGCGAGCCGGCCCGCGTCGTGCGACCACCAGCACGGCGCCGCCGAGCACCACCACCGCCAGCACGATCGTTAGCCATCGATTCCGAGCCATGCGAAGTGCAGCCGTGTACCGTTCCAGCGTGCTCAGTGCCCATGCCAGAGCCTATCGCGGGGCGGCGGGTGCTGTCAATCAGTTGTCATGGACAGACACTAGACATCGCCAGCTGGCCGAATCCGGCGGGCCTTCGTCTGTTCCCGCAGCGGCGTGACCGCCCCTGACCGTGAAGATCGACAGGGTTTGCGCCGCCCGACGGCGAATCCGCGCGACCGACGTCGCGCCCTGGTCGATCGCCTCCTGCGAACGAGGCTCGATTCGGCGCATAATCGGCCCGGAAAGAATTGTGGCCGATCACAGGGCGGGCACAAGACACCGCATAGGAGGCTGAATGAAGAGGGTCGTTGTTCTCGGCACGTTACTGATAGCCGGCGCCCTGTCGCTGGCGGTCACCGCGTCGCAGCAGCCGGCCGCCGGTCCGGCTGCTGCGAAGGTCGTCGAGGTCGAGAAGCTCCGCGACAACCTGTTCATGCTGAAGGGCGGGGGCGGTAACACCGCTGTCTTCATCGGCACGACCGGCGTCGTCGTCGTCGACACGAAGCTGCCTGACTGGGGGCGGCCGGTGCTGGAGGCCATCCGGAACCTGACGCCCAAACCGGTCACGACCATCATCAACACCCACACCCACGGCGATCACGTGAGCGGGAACGTCGAGTTTCCGGCGGCCGTCGAGGTCATCGTGCACGAGAACACCGCCGCGAACATGCAGGAGATGCGCGCGTCGACGCAGACCGCGCCGAGCGGTCAGCCGCCGAACATCTTCAAGGCCAACAACGGCCGCGGCATGCCGAGGAAGACCTTCAAGGACAAGATGACGATCGGGACCGGCGCCGACCGCATCGACCTGTATTACTTCGGGCGCGGCCACACCAACGGCGACGCGTGGGTCGTGTTTCCGGCGCTGCGCGCCATGCACGCCGGCGACATCTTCTCGGGCAGGAACATCCCGGGCCTCGATGCCGTCAACGGCGGGAGCGGTCTCGCGATCGCCGACTCGCTGACGAAGGCCGCCGATACGGTCAAGAACATCGACACCATCATCACGGGGCACAGCAGGACGATGACGGTGGCGGATCTGCGCGAGTACGCCCAGTTCAATCGCGACTTTGCGAACGACGTGCGTACGGCGAAGGCGGCCGGCAAGTCGGCGGACGAGGTGGCGAAGGCCTGGAAGATTCCGGCGAAGTACGCAGGCTATGCCGCGCCGAACCCGGTGCGCCTGCTGCAGAACGTTCAGGTCGTCTTCGACGAGTTGAAGTAGGGCGGGCCCGAACTTTGATCGCCGGCCGTGTGTGCGTCGTCAGCGCCTTGGACGCCACCGACCGTCCATCCTCTCAGGCGGCCATAAGCGCTCGGTGGTAGCCTCGATGGGTTTGCGTCGCTGCGTCCTTGTGCGAGGAAGGGCAATGGCTCGCTGCCGCTAAAAAAGTCAAGGGACAGAGAGCAGTTGCTCTCTGTCCCTTGAGACTGACGCCTTTGGTCAGGTCTAATGTCGAAGCTGATTCGTGACGTTGCCCTCTTCGTAAACCTCGCAGTACGAGCGCTCTGCCTGGATTCCATCGCCGCCAAATCCCCCCTGCCCCTGGCGCAGGACCTTGGTCGGCATCACAAAGGGCTCGACGAACGACTCCGGATCTTCGATCGTCATCTCGTATCGGATTTCATTGCCGACACGTGTGAGTTTCTCGATGATGTGCATGCTGCTGGAGTGGAAGAGGCCCCCTCGTCCCAACCACGTCGTATCGACGAAATTGATGGAGTCGATGACGAGCGTATCCCCTTGCCAGGTTCCTATGCTGTTTCCATAGTACATGGCCAGGTTCTCCGTCTGCTTGTTCCGCTGGCGACCATCGGTGGGGATGTCGCGGAATTCCGCGGCTCCGCCACCGTAATCGGCATTCGCTCCATAGAAAAAGATCACGTCTTTGTCGGTTTGAATGATCCGCCGGGGCGTGCCATGCCGTGGGATTCCCAGCGGCTGGCACGTCATGACTGGATCGTACTTGTTCGTCCACTGATCGAGTTCCTGAATCTTGTCCCAGAACTCGGGTTTGTAAACGGGATGACCCATGATCCCAAACCGCCAGGGTGAGAGCCACTCGTAGTCCACCCAGAAGTTGTCCATCGGGATGTTGCAGTTGATCTTCGTCTGCGTTGGACCACATCGGCGGGTTCCACCACCGCTGATTGGGTTATAGCTGCCCCCCCAGACTCCTGACAGGTCCGGCTTCCCATTGGCCGCCCGCGGCGTGACGGCTGCAGTCTGCGTCGTCGGCGGCGGGTTGTTTGGCGTGATCGTCCAGTTGGGAGGCTGATTGGTTGGCTTGATCGCCGCTTTGACACTGGCTGGAACAGGCACCACGACATACATCTGTGCCGTTTCCGTCAACGTCGTCGTAATGTCGCGGACGACGGCGCCGTTCTTCTTTTCCGTCATCTTGCCGGCGTACAACGCCTCGGCCGGATTGAGCGGATTGTTCCAATCTTTGTAGTCGCTGTACGTGAACTCGTAGGTGTTCGCGCCGTGTTTCACCACGACGCTCTCGGCCATGAATTTTGCGTCGAGTGTGGCGGTCGCCGTGGCATTGGGAACGCCAGGGATCGGGTACGTCAACACCGGCTTGTTGCCTGCCCATGCGACAGTCGTTTTACCGACCGTCATCACATCGGCTGGCAGCTTCTGCGGCCTGGGAGTCATCGACGGTGGGTTCGAAGTCCCGGCGAATGCGGCCTTGAACGCACCCTGCGGGCCTGACCACAGCCGAATCATCCGCTCCTCGACGGTCGCCGGCATTGGCGTGGCTTTGCCTTGGCCCGGGACGAGCTCGGCGCCGGGAATGTCTTCGTTCCAGGCGTACGCTCCACTGAGGACTTCGATATTGGAGCAACTCTGGCCATTGGGCCGAGTGCCGCTGATCTGGATCCGCTCACCCGACTTCTGGTAGCTGATGCTGGTTCGGTACTTCGCCACATTGCAGGGCTGTCCGTCCACTTGCATGGTGCCCTTGCCCTGATATTCGAGCGTCATGAGGACGTCGTACTCCTCACTGCTTCGCAGCATGCCCATGTACCAGGCCCAATTGAACAGGATCGACTTGAGGTCCTTTGCGCCAGCGGCCGGGGTGTACAGGGTGGCGCCGCCACGGCCGCCGCGACCGCCACGACCTTGTGCGGGAGCTTGGGCGCCTGCCGCCGGCGCTGCGCCTTGAGCTTGAGCGCCAGACACGGACGGCACGCCGAGCATGAGAGTTGCGACGATTGCGACACTTGTCCACATCATTCTTTGTCGAGAAGCCATAGTGATCTCCCGTTACAGTCTAGCCGTTCAGGTTACCGGCGGAGATATTGACGACGCGCCCGTCCGGGAACGTCACCGACTTGAGGAATCCCAACGGACTGCCGTTTCGCGCTGGAATGAACTTCACGGTGATCGTGTCGCCCGGTGACGAGCATTCGCGCTCGGACCGAGCCAGACATTTCTCCGTCCTTGGCTTGGAGAGTCGCGCAATCACCTGGTGCGCCTTCGAAAACTATTATCGCAAGAAGTTGAAAACTTCGCCGCAGTCTAGCACCGAACCGACATTTCCGATTTGCCGACGCTTGTTCCCGCATTTTACATCCACCAACCACGCTCGCCTGAGAGTTCCGTCACATGGATCTGGGGTCGTAAGGCCCGCCCGGTGGCTCGAATCGTGGAGGACGGCCCGACCCTGCTGACATTCTTGCGGACACCTCTCCCGTCTTGCGCCCTCTCTTCGCCTCCCGACAGTCTCGGGTGCAATCCGGTACAGGCGCTCACGCGGCCGATCGGACAGCCTGTCTAAGATGCGCTGGATTCTGATTGTTCTTATGGCGGTGCACGGCCTCATTCACCTAACGGGATTCGCCAAGGGCTTCGGCTACGCCGATCTTCCTCAGCTCACTCAGTCGATCTCACGCCCATGGGGCCTGGCGTGGCTGGCGGCGGCCTTGCTCGTGACGACGAGCGCAGCCATGTTTGGCGCCGGCGCTCGGAGCTACTGGATACCCGGAGCGTTTGGTCTCGTCGTGTCCCAGGCGGTCATCATTTCGGCCTGGGGCGACGCCTGGGCGGGTAGCGTCGCCAACGTGCTCCTGCTCCTGATCGTGGCGTTCGGCTGGCTGACGGAAGGGCCGCGAAGCTTCCATGCGCGGTTTCTCCGCGACGCACATGACGGTCTCGCACGCGTGGTCCCGGAGCCGCTCGTGACTGAGGCAGACCTGGCCCGACTTCCCGATCCGGTCAAACGATATCTGCGCGTCACGCGAAGTGTTGGGCAGCCGCGGGTGCAGAACTATCACCTGCGCTTCCGAGGCCGCATCCGGAGCGCGCCCGACTCCCGCTGGATGCCATTCGAGGCCGAGCAACAGAGCTTTGCCGACGAGCCCACGCGTCTGTTCCTCATGCGCGCCCGTATGTTCGGCGTGCCGGTTGAAGCGTTCCATCGTGCGGTCGGCGGACATGCGACCATGCAGGTCACCGTTGCGGGCGCCTTTCCAATCGAAAATGCCCACGGCGACGAAATGGATCGGGCTGAGACGGTGACGCTGTTCAACGACATGTGCCTGCTGGCCCCAGCCACCCTCATTGATCCCGACATTGCGTGGGAGGCCGTGGACGCGACGAGCGCCCGTGCCCAGTTCACCGACCACGGCCAGACGATCGCCGCGACGCTGCTGTTTGCCAGCACCGGTGAGTTGGTGAACTTTCAGTCCGACGATCGATCGCGCGCTGAGTCAGATGGCACCTTCACGCCGCGACGGTTCTCTACACCTGTGCGCGACTATCGCGACTTCGGCCCCGTGCGACTCATGTCGTTCGGCGAAGCGCGGTGGCGGCTTCCAGACGGGGAGTTCACCTACGGCGAATTCACACTCGTCGACATCACCTACAACGGGCGTTGACGACGAGGCTGAGAGGGGCGGGCTTCAGGACGCCACCGGCCGCCTGCCGAGTAAGGACCCGTCGATGAATAACGTGCGCATTCTGGCCGCCGATGCATCCCGCCGGGCGGCGTTGCTCGTCACTTGCATACGTCCGGTATGCGCGCTCCTCGCGCCTTGCCTGGCGGGCGCCTCGACGTCCAGAATTGCACACGTTATTCATCGACGGGTCCTAAAGCACGGCCGCCATGCCGAAGCCGGCTATCTAATCAACGTCGCACGGGGCGGTCTGACTGAAGTTCCGCGGGACTTTTTGTCACTTCCGATAGTTTTTCGGCCAGAATCCTG
>JBDTVS010000237.1:0-14174 GCA_040007095.1 Acidobacteriota bacterium | reverse complement strand
TGCGACCTCCTGGTTCGTAGCCAGACGCTCTATCCAACTGAGCTAAGGGCGCGCTTTGAGGCCGAACGAAACCATGACTTTATCACGGCCGGCTCCTCAGCACCCAGCACGACGACTCTCTCCCGCGCGACAGCCCGCCAGCCGACGCGCGCTACAATGCACGAAACGCCCGTGAGCCACCTTGAGCACCAACAACGAGCGCCGCGCTCGGTCCGCTGCGCCGTCATCACGATCAGCGACACACGAACCTTGGACACCGACACAGCCGGCGCGGCCATCACGGACATGCTCCGGGCCGCCGGCCACGAGGTTGTCGGCCGCACGATCGTTCGCGACGATGCGGATATGGTGCGGGGGGCAATCGGCCGGCAACTGGCGGACCCGGGCGTGCAGGCCATCATCACCACCGGCGGCACGGGAATCACCTCTCGCGACAACACCTACGAAGCGGTGGCGGCCATGTTGGACAAACGCCTCGACGGTTTCGGCGAATTGTTCCGCATGCTGAGCTACGAACAGGTCGGCGCCGCCGCAATGCTGAGCCGGGCCTGCGCCGGCTTGATCAGTGGACGCTTCGTCGCCGCCTTGCCCGGCTCCGAAGCGGCGGTCCGGCTCGCCATGGACCGTCTGCTCATCCCCGAGCTCGGGCACCTCGTGGGCGAGGCGGCGCGGTAGATGGGGATTCCTGCAGCGAATCACGCGACCGGAACGTCGGTGACCTGCGTCCGTGGAATCACGACCGGCTACTCTCTCTTTCGGCGGCCGGAGAAATCGCAGTCTGGGCGTATGCGGCCACCAAGGTGCGTATTCGCGACGTCCAACTGCAACCCGAAAGACACCAAAACACGAAGTCACAAGATGAGTAGGTATTCTTCGTGCTTTCGCGGTTTCGTGGTTGCATTTTGTCTCTGGAAATCAGTACGACAGGCGATAGTCCCAGTGTGAATTGACATGCGTCCGTTTACGACGACGATCTCGCTTGAGGAAGCGCGGCACCGTCTCGCGACCCGCGTCCGCCCGGTCGCGCGAACCGAGCGGGTCGGGCTGGACCGCGCGCCGGGCCGCGTAGCCGCGCACGACGTGACCTCGCGCATGGACGTCCCGCCGTTTGCGCGAGCGGCCATGGACGGATACGCCGTCGTCGCCGCCGATACGACCGCCGCCTCCCGCACCACCGCCGCTCGCCTTCGTATCGTGGAGCGGGTGTACTCGGGACAGGTCCCGCAGGTCTCAATCGCTCCGGGGAACTGCTCGGAAATCGCCACCGGCGCGCCCCTGCCCGTTGGTGCCGACGCCGTGGTCATGGTCGAGGGCACGGCGATCCTCGGCGAGGATCTGGTAGCCGTCCTCGAACCCGCGATCCCAGGTCAACATATCGGTCGGCGCGGCGCCGACATCGCGACGGGCAGCGTCGTGATCGCATCCGGCGACGTGCTCACGCCGGGCCGGATCGGTGCACTGGCGGCAATCGGCTGCGATGGCGTCGAGGTGTACGAGCGCCCCCGCGTGGCGATTCTGTCGACCGGCAACGAAGTCGTCGAGCCTGGACAGCCGCTCGCCGCGGGTCACATTTACGACGTCAATCGCTTTACGCTGTCGGCGGTCATCGGTGCGCACGGCGGCGTGCCGGAGCCGTATCGCATCGTGGAGGACACCATCGAGGCGCTCCTCCGCGCGCTTGATGACTGCTGCACCCGAGATCTCCTGGTGTTTTCCGGTGGCAGTTCCGTCGGCGAGCGCGACCTGATGCTGGATGTCGTCGCGGCGCGCGGCGAGATGATCTTTCACGGCATTTCGGTCAAGCCGGGGAAACCCACGGCCTTCGCGCTGGTCGGCGGCACACCGCTGTTGGGCATGCCCGGCAATCCGACGTCGTGCCTCTCGAATGCCTATCTTCTGCTCGTGCCGTTTCTACGCACCATGGCACACCTGCCTCCATACCAGCCTCGGACCGTGCGTGTGCCGCTCGGACGCCGCATCGTATCGCCGGCCGCGCGACACCAGATCTATACGGTCAGGGTCGCCGACGGCGTCGCCTTTCCGGCATTCAAAGGCTCCGGCGAGATCACCAGCCTCGCGAACGCGGACGGTTATATCGAAATTCCGGATGGAGAAGGTGTGGTGGAGAGCGGAGCGATGGTCGAGGTAACGCTGTTCTAGAACGTGCAATGGGGTAATGGAGTGACGGGGTGACGGGGTGATCGAGTACAGGAGTGATGGAGTGAGGTAGCGGCTCCGACGCGCGGCACGAGAAATGCTGGTCTCGTGGGCATGCCCGACTCAGGCCAAGCACTCAAAATCACTCCATTACCCCTTCCTCTCATCGCCTTCTGATTCGCCGCTCGTACTCCTGCTCGAGCGTGTCAGCGGTGTGAAGATCGAACGCGGGCGCGGTCCGCGAGTACCCGCCGCGAAACTCGGTGTGGCAGCGGTAGCACACGGTGATGTCTTTCAACCGGCCGTAGATGGCGAAGTCGACCAGGGTCGCGCCGCCGAGCACGCTGTATGCCATGACGTCGCGGCCGAACCAGTAGAAGACCGCGCTGATGGAGACGCCGATCACAATGATGGTGAGTCCGACGTTCGGCGCAAAATCCTTCCGCTTGTAGAAATCCGCACCCTGACACACCGGACAGCCATCGACCGCCTGATCGTCTCGGACCGCCGTGGTGAACACCAGCGGCACGTCCTGGCCGCACCCGCCGCACCGGATTGCCGCTGGGGCCTCGGCGGCGTCCACGGGCAGGCCGGCACCACAGGCCGGACACCTCGCAAGGATTTGCACGAGCCAAAAGCGTAGCACGCCCCGGCGGCAGGCACACGGACCGCGGGGCTCTGGGGCGGTCCGTCCGGTCGACGGCGGTCAGTTTCCGGGGAAGAACGACGGCAGCGGCAAATCGCGCATCGTGTGAAGACCCGGTTTCGCGGCGAGCACCTTCGGGATCGCGTTGATCACGATCGACGCGGTCGCCACATCGCCATGAATGCCGCCGAGCATCTTCAGCGACAGCGGCGGGGTCCCCTCGATCTGGATGGTGTCGAACGACTCGGGCGCACCGAGGTACGCCTCCATGTGCAGCCGAATCACCGGTTCGCCCTTGCGATAGCCGACGCCATCCTGCACCATGCCGCAGACGTAGCCAGGATCGACCGCGAGGTACTCGCTCGAGATCGTCACCGTCGCGAGCTTGGGTTGAATATCGTCCGTAATGCGGTCGAGCGTCCAGCCGAGCGCGTCGCCAATCATGGCGATCGATTCGGTGAACCCGACGTGCCGTACGGCATTGTCGGCCACCTGGCGCTCAAACTGCTCCGTCGTCAGGCCGGCGCCAATCTTCTGCTGAAACGGCAGCCGCCGGCTTCGTGCATCCTGAACACGATGAACCGTGACGCGCTCGACCCGCTCGCATACCGCGGTCAGCATGATCGGCAGCGCGTCCATCACGTAGCCCGGATTGACGCCGGTGCCGAGCACGGCGACGCGCGCCTTTTTGGCCAGCTTGTCGATCTTCCGCGCATACCGCACATGCGTGTATTCGGGGTAGCTCAACTCCTCGGTCGTCGAGACGATCGGCAGCCTGGCGCCGAGAATCGCTTCGACCTGCGGCAGCACCTTTTTGATCGAGGAACTGGTGCACAAAATAACCACGTGAGGCTTCGCCGACTTGAGGGTTTTCGCCGCATCGCCCGAGACCTTCACGCCGAGTCGTTTTCCGACACCGGCGACGTCGCCGAGATCGCGGCCGATCTTGGACGGGTCGATATCGATCGCGCCCACGCTCGTCAGTCCACGGCGGGCCGACACCTGTTTCACCACGGCTGTGCCGACCGGGCCCAGCCCGAAATGCATCACGCGGATACTCGCCATAGTCGCGAATTATAGCGCCGGGATCAGTGGTACGATTCACGGTCGTCCTGAAGTCGTTCTGAAGAGCGCGCACTCCGGCACACCAACGTCCCGTCTCGCACACAAACGGACATGAACGCACAGCATCCTGGCGGTCTCACGCGCGAGCATGTCGTGTGGGCGTATCGACTGTTCCTCGATCGCGAACCGGAAAGCGAAGACGTCATCGGCCCGAAGCTGGTCGGATCGCGCGATACCGCGGAACTGCGCCACCATCTGATGACCTCCGCCGAGTTTCAGCAGAAGAATCGGGACTACGCGCACACCAACGATCGCACCGTCGTCATCAAAGAGCTCGACGGCGGCGCGAGGCTCCTGATCGATCTCGCCGATCACGTGATCGGCCTGAATATCGTCCGCGGCCGGTACGAAGAGGATGGCGTCGCGTTCGTCCGAAACATGCTCGAGCCCGGCGACAATGCGGTCGACGCCGGGGCGCACATCGGGTTCTTCACGATGCACATGGCGGCTATCGTCGGGCCGGCCGGAAGAATCCACGCGTTCGAGCCGTCCGACGCGAACGCCGACCTGCTGGAGCGATCGATCGCGGAAAACCAGTTCGGCGATCGCGTCGTGTTTCGCCGCGCCGCCGTCGGCTCCAGGTCGGGAACCGCGACGCTGACCTTTCCGGTGGAAACCCTGAACACTGGCGGCGCGTACTTGCTTCGGGACGGCACGACGCCGCTGCCCGGCAACCAGGCGCGGCAGATCCCGATCGTGGCACTCGACGATCAGGCGCTCGCGCGGCCCATACGGCTGATCAAGATGGACGTCGAGGGTGCCGAGCCGCTGGTCGTGCAGGGCGCGAGGCGCCTGCTCGCAGAAGATCGTCCGTTGATTCTGTCCGAACTGCATCCCGTTCAACTCGAGCGCGCGGCCGGCACTCGGGTCGACGCCTTCCTGGCGGACATGCGGGCGCTCGGCTACACCGCCCACACACTCGACCACGGCACGATCGGCTCGCCGCTCGGACACGCCCCCGCAGACTCGCTCGTATCGATCGTGTTCGTGCCACAGTCCGCCGCGTGATCGAATCGTTGTAGCATTCGCCAGATGTCCCGCGCTTGCTGCCTCGCCGCCTGTGCGATTCTCCTCGCGGCGAGGGCAGCGCTCGCCCAACCTTCGTCAACAGGCGCCGTCGCCCCGCCGCGGTCGCCCCGCAACGCGAACTACGTCATCGACGCGCGGCTGGACCCGGCGGCCCGTACCATCACGGCATCCGAGGTCATCACCTGGCGAAACATCACGTCAAGAACGGTGGACGATCTGCGGTTTCATCTCTACTGGAATGCGTGGCGCGACACCCGATCCACCTGGCTTCGCGAGGCGACGCTCGCCGGTGTCCGATTCGACCGGCGGCCCAACGAATGGTCGCGTGTAGACGTCGGTCGACTCGTGCTTCGACAAGGTGAAGGCGATCCGGGAACGGACCTCACCGCGCGCGCAACTTTCATCTCGCCCGACGATGGAAATGGGGACGATGGAACGGTGATGCAGGTGCCGCTGCCGAGGGCGGTGGGGCCAGGCGGCAGCGCGACGATCGAGATCACGTGGACCGCGCACATTCCGCGCACGTTCGCACGGACCGGTACGCTCGGGAATTTCTTCTTCATCGCCCAGTGGTTTCCCAAGCTTGGCGTCCTGCAGGACGAAGGGTGGAATTGCCACCAGTTCCACGCCGGGACCGAATTCTTTGCGGACTATGGCGTCTACGACGTGAAGCTGACCGTGCCGCAGTCGTGGACCGTCGGCGCAACCGGCGTCGAGCGCGAACGGCGCGACAACCCCGACCGCACGACCACGCACCGCTATTATCAGGAAGACGTCCATGATTTCTCCTGGACCACCAGTCCCGACTACCTCGACCTCACGGAGCGCTTCGAGCACCCGAACTTACCGCCCGTCGAGATGCGGTTGCTGCTTCAGCCCGAGCATGCGGCCCAGGCCCGGCGCCATTTCGACGCAACCCGCGAGACCTTGACGCACTACGGCGAGTGGTTCGGTGCGTATCCCTACGGTCACATCACCATCGTCGATCCCGCCTATCAGAGCGATGTCGACGGGATGGAATACCCGACACTGTTCACGGCTGGCACGCGGTGGCTGGTCGCTCCGCGAGGCCTCACGCCTGAGAGCGTGACCATGCACGAGGCCGGTCATCAGTGGTGGTACGGGATGGTCGGCAGCAACGAATTCGAGGATGCGTGGATGGACGAAGGGTTCAACACCTTCTCGACGGCGCGGGTTGAGGGCGTCTCCTTTTCGCCCAGCCACCTCGCGCTGCGTTATTTCGGCGGCTTCGTGCCGTATGCCGTTCGCGACATCGCGTTGTCGCGCGAGCTCGATCGCAATCGAATGGGTCTCTATCGGGCCGCGCCCAAGAGCGACCTGCCGGCCTCGCCAAGCTACGGCTACTTTCCGTCGCGCGTGGCGCGCAACGCCATCAGCTACGCCAAGACAGCGCTGTGGCTGAACACGCTCGAAAGGCGCCTGGGCTGGGAGACGCTGCAGCGGATCATGGCCACTTATTTCTCGCGGTGGCAGTTCAATCATCCCAGGCCCTCTGACTTTTTCGACGCGGCGTCCGCGGTTGCGGGCCACGACCTGGGCTGGTTTTTCGATCAGGTCTATCGCAGCTCGAATGTGTTCGACTACGGCGTCCAGGATCTCCAGAGTACGAATGAGGGCGGTTCGTTCCGCACCTCGGCGGTCATTCGCCGCTACGGCGAGGGGATTTTCCCAGTGAGCGTCCGGGTCACGTTCGCCGACGGCGATCACGTCGACCAGGAGTGGGACGGCCGCGACCGCTGGAAGGTGTACACCTACAACCGCCCGTCGCGCGCCGTGTCGGCCCAGGTCGATCCCGATGGTGTGCTGCTGCTCGACGTCAACAGCACCAACAACTCCAGGACGCTGGCGCCGCGCGGGCCTCGGGCCGCGACCAAATGGTCGCTGAAGTGGATGGTATGGCTGCAGGATCTGCTCCTCAATTGGGCGACGCTCGCGTGAGTCGGCCGAACCGGAGACGCCGCCGCGGAAACGCAGGCAACCGGACAGTGGCCCTCGACTCTCGCCACGAGGGCGGGAGCCGCGAGCCCATCGCCGAAGATTGGCGACGCGCGGACGGCGTCAAATACGGAAAGGCTGGACACGTTTCATGAGAGCCCCGGCAGCGCTCGCCGCTCTGCGTGAAGGGGCCCGCCGCGTCAATCGCGCGCCGGCGGTGTGGCTGGGCGTGTGGGCCCTGACCGTGCTGGTCAGTCTGCCGCTGGCGGTAGCCATGCGCGACCGGCTGCAGACCAGCCTCGGCAGCAGCCTGGCCGCCAACACCGCGGCATCCGGCGTGAACTACGACTGGATGCAGGAATTCATGAGCGACGCCACCGGCCTGTCGAGCACGTTCAAGCCGGCGGTGATCGGGTTTGCCGCCGTACTCGACAATCTGAGTTCGTTCATGGACAACGGCCGTCAGCCTGTGGTCATCGTCAGCGCGGCCGCCGCGTACATCGCCGGGTGGCTGTTTCTCGCGGGCGGGATCCTCGATCGCTATGCGCGCAATCGCGTCACGCATGCCCATGGATTCTTCGCCGCTTCGGGAGTGTTCTTCTTCCGCTTTCTGCGTTTGGCGGTCGTGATGGCGCTCGCCTACGGGGTGCTGTTTGGTGCGCTCCATCCCTGGCTGTTCGGATGGGTGTTTCCGCGTCTGACGCGGGAACTGACCGTCGAGCGCACCGCGTTCCTGATTCGCGTGGGACTCTACGGCGTGTTCGGGGCCGCGTTGGCGGCGTGCAATATCGTGTTCGACTACGCGAAGGTCCGCGCGGTCGTCGAGGATCGGCGCAGCATGATTGGCGCCACAATCGCCGGCGTCCGATTCATCAGACGGAATCTCGCGACCGCCGGCACCCTGTACCTGCTGGACGTGTTGCTCTTTGCGATCGTGCTCGCCGCTTACGGGCTCGTCGCGCCGGGTGCCGGCGGCGCGGGCTGGTCGATCTGGCTGGGCTTTCTGCTCGGGCAAGGGTACGTCTTGGCCCGGTTGTGGGTGAAGCTGGTCTTCTGGGCGTCCGAGACGGCGCTGTTTCAGAGTCGGCTGGCACATGCCGGCTACGTTGCGGCGCCGACGCCCACGTGGCCGGAATCACCGATCGCTGACGCCATCGGGCACCAACTCGAAACGTAGAACTGAACAGTTGGAGCGCTGTTCACCTATACGTAGTACAAAACAAGAAATGCTCGAGAAAAACTGCCTCGTATGAAAAAGTGGCTCGGATGGGTCATCGTCGGCGGCCCGGTGCTCGTCTACGCAATCGGGAAGCTTCTCACGATAGTGTCGCGTCCGTGACACGTCCACGGTGGGGCGACGCAGGCGTGCTGCTCCGCGGTCTCGGCGAGCTCTGCGCTCACCGTGGTCTCTGAGGAGGCTCAACCCGGCACGTCGGCGAACTTGTAGCCGACGCCCCACACCGTCAAAAGGCAGCGCGGGTGGGCCGGATCCGGCTCGATCCGCCGGCGTAGTCTCTTCACGAGTGTGTCCACGCTCCGTACCGTCACGAAGGTGTCGCCCCGCCAGATCTTGGCCAACAGCGCTTCGCGGCTGAACACGATGCCCGCGTTGGAGGCAAGCAGATGCAGCAGCCGGAACTCCTGATCCGTCAATTCCACATCGCGGCCGTCCACGCGCACCCGTCGTCGCGCCGGATCGACCTCCATCCCGTGTACCCGGATCGCCTGACGCCCGTCCTCGTCCCGAAGCGGCGGCGCGGCGCTTGGCCGCGGCCGCCGAAGCAGCGCCCGGCTGCGCGCCACGAGCTCCCGCACGCCAAACGGCTTGGTCAGATAATCGTCCGCGCCACTCTCGAGGCCCACGACCTTGTCGGATTCCTCCCGGCGCGCGGTCAGCATCAGGATCGGGACATCCTGGTTCAGCCGGCCGTTGCGCACGGCACGGCACAACGCCAGGCCATCAATCCCTGGAATCATGAGGTCGAGGACGAGCAGATCGAAGCGCGCCGCCTCGACACGGCCAAGTGCCGTCCGGCCGTCGCCGACTCCTTCGCATGCGTACCCTTCGATACCGAGGTGCAGCGACACGAGCTCCCGGATATTGGCTTCGTCCTCGACGATCAACACGCGCGGAGCGTTTGCCATAGTTTTGTCACCAACCGTCCATCGAAGGGTCACCGAGTGGCCGTCCAATATGATGAAACGTTAGAGAGCAAGCCGGCCTGGTCCGGCTTGACCTTCAGGCAGCACGGTTCAGACAAGGAGAAACGTCGATGACTCGTAGAATCAACGCGCTCGGCCTCAAAGCAGGAGTCATGATTCTGGCATTGAGCATGGCCGCGGGTTATGCCTCTGCTCAGAATACGAACGGCGACCCGGCTCCGTTTCGCGGCGGTCGCGGGCGCGGGCCGGGCGGACCGGGTGGACCCGGAGGCGGGCTGATGGGCTTCCTCGGGCCGATGGCGATGATGGCGTCGCAGCTCGAGCTGAGCGACGCGCAAAAAGACCAGATGAAGTCGATCGCACAGTCGCATGCCGACGAGTGGAAGGGACTGCTCGACCGCGAACAGCAGGCCCGCCGCGCCCAGCAGGCGGCGATCGAGTCGCCTCAGTTCGACGAAGTCCTCATTCGCCAGCGAAGCGCCGAGCTCGCGGCGATTGACGCCGACGCCTCCGTGGCCCGGGCGCGAGCGCGCGGTGAGCTGCTGCAACTCCTGACGGCCGATCAACAGGCGAAGCTGAAGGACATCGAGTCCAAGGGGGGCCGACGCGGCAATGGTCCGGGCCGACGCTGAGCACGGCCGCGCCGCGAGCGCGCTCGGAGGAGATCCCCGAAAGGTCGTGGGTCTCCTCCCGACGGTCTCAGCGTTGAAGGCTATGCGACCGCGCCGTTGACCGCGTCGACAATGTGGCGGGCCGAGATGCCGAACCGTTCCAGCAATTCCTCAGGCTTGCCGCTGCGCGGAATCTCACGGACGGCGAGGCGTCGAACGGCCAACCCCGCGTCGGCGACCGCCATCGCCACGGCGTCGCCAATACCGCCGGCGGAATAGTGATCCTCGACGGTGATCAGACGGCCGTGAGTCGCGCGTCCGGCGGCGACCAGCCCCGCTTCGTCCACCGGCGAGACCGAGTAGAGATCGATGACGCGAATCAACCGGCCGGCAGCCTTCAGCTGATCGTACGCCTTCAGCGCCTCGAACACCGTGACGCCGGCCCCGATCACCGTCGCCACGTCGTCGGGACTTTCCCGCAGCACTTTCAGTCCGCCCACATCGAACGTTTCGTCGTTCGCGTAGATCACCGGCGTCTTCGGACGACTGGTTCGCATGTACGCGGCGCCGGGGTGATATGCCATGACCCTGACCAGCTTCTCGGTGCTGACCGCGTCGCAGGGATACAGCACGGTGATGTTCGGCTCGGCACGGAACATCGCGAGATCCTCGAGCGCCATCTGGGACGGCCCGTCTTCGCCGATCGACACGCCCGCGTGCGACCCGGAAAATTTGACGCCCACGCCGCTAATCGCCGCCATTCGCACGAAGTCCGCGGCCCGCGCGAGAAAGCAGGCAAACGTCGAGGGAAAGGGAATCGCGCCGCGCGCCGCGAGCCCCATGGCTGCGCCCACCATCACCTGCTCGGCGATGAAGTTCTCGTAGAAGCGATCCGGCGCCACTTTCTCGAATCTGTCGCTGAAGGTCGAGTTTTTCACGTCGGCGTCCAGGGCGACGACGCGCGAGTCTGCGGCCGCCATTTTCGCGAGCGCCGTCCCGTACGCCTCGCGGGTCGCCACCTCCTCGCCCAGTTTGTAGGTGGGCGGCGCAGGGGCCTGGGGAGCCTCCGGCGGCCGCGAGGTGGCTGATGGCTTTTGAATGCTTCCGGCGAGATCGACCCCATCAGCTTGCGGCACGAACTGACCGTTGAGCTCCGCGAGCGCCCGATCGAGTTCCTCGCCCTTCTTGAATGCCCGTCCGTGCCAGCCTTCTTTGCCTTCCGTGAACGACACGCCCTTGCCCTTGATCGTGCGCGCCAGAATCATGGTGGGGCGGCCTTTGGTGACGCGCGCTTCGGCGAAGGCGTCGAGCAACGCGCCCAGATCGTGCCCGTCGACGACGATGGCGTGCCAGCCAAACGCGCGCCAACGCCCGGCGAACGCCTCCATATCGTGCTGCCACATCGTCGGACGGCTCTGGCCGAGCGCGTTGACGTCGGTCAGGCCGCAGAGCGTGTCGAGCTTCTGCATCACGGCGACGTCGGCGGCTTCCCAGACAGATCCCTCGGCCGATTCACCGTCGCCGAGCAGGCAGTAGGTGCGGTAATCGGATTGAATCCGACGTGCGTTGAGCGCACTGCCAACCGCGGCACAAATGCCCTGCCCGAGCGATCCTGTCGCGACGTCCACAAACGCCAGGCGAGGGGTCGGATGACCCTCGAGATCGGAGCCGAGCGTCCGCAGCTTCAACAGCTCGGACCGATCGAATGCGCCCGCCTCCGCCCACGCCGAGTACAAGAGCGGCGCCGCATGCCCTTTCGAGAGCACGAAGCGATCGCTGTCGCGATTGTGCGGCTGCGTGGGATCGAACCGCATCTCCGCGAAGAACAGCGCGGCTACGATATCCGCGGCCGAACAGCAACTGGTCGGGTGTCCGCTCCCGGCCTCGGAGGTCGAAACGGCCGAATCGATTCGCAGCCGGGTCGCGATATTGCGGAGGGCGGGAATGAGCGTCGATCGGTCCAAGGGTGGCTCCAGGGAAGTTCTAGCGGGCCTCCGGCCCCAAGGGCCTCAGCCCGCTATAGGTCACTTGCGAGCCCCGAAACTTGACTCGTTGCGTCAAGTTTCGAGTTCTCAAGGGTTCAGGTGGCGGACGTCTGATCGGATTCTAGTTCAATGCGCTGCGATCTCAGCCCAAGGCGAGGCGTTCCGAGAGCGCCAGGCCGTAGACGGCGCCCAACACGCCGAATTCGCGACAGCAGCTGTCCTGTGCGCGCAAAATGCTCGTCGCAGCATCGGCGTACGCCGCGTCGGAGCGAATGACCGCTGCGGCGCGGTAGCCCCGGTCATTGTGCAGCGCGCCAAGCCGGCACAGCACACGAGCGGCCTCGCAGTTCAGGCGGAACGCGTCCCAACGACTGCTCGACGTGCTCTCGAAGCAACCCTCGACCTCGCTCCAATGAATGTGGCGCGCCACCTGAACGAGCTCTTCCGCCAGCATCGAATATGGCAGCCGGCCGCTGATTTCGTAGGCCGTCAGCAATGCCGACGCCAGAAATATGTGGTCGGCCAGCTGTCCGCTTCCAGCCGTACGATCGTGGAGGTCGTGCGCGAGCCCTTCGCCGGGGCGGTAGGCGGCCGCGACAATCCGCTCGAGCTCGTCGACGGCGTGGGGAGCGATCGACGAGAGGTCGAGCAGGCTGCACGCACGCAGCGATGCATCGACCGAGACGGACGCATCCTCGACCTCTTTTGAGCGCCCCCATTCGCGCTGCAGCGAACCGAGCAAGGTGGTCGTGGCCGCGAGCAATCGATCGTCCGCCGAAAGGGTCAGCGCGTCGGCGAACAGCGTGAGCCACGCCGCGCGCTCGCCGATCGAGTCGGCCAAGGTCTGGCGCTCGAGTCCGCCCGCGAGCGCCGGCTCCAGCGCGTCGCGCAGGTCGGCGCGGTCGGTGTCGCGGAAGCGTCGCAGCAGAAACGTCAGGGCGGTGGCATCGACGGAGTCGCCGTGCTCGAGCGCCGCCAGCACCGTTTCGGTCATCCAATCGATCGCGGCGCCTTCCATGAGGCAATTATAATGACCGGGTGTTCGTCGCCCGGTACGTCGCGCTCGTCGCGCTCGCGATCTGGATGGGCGGGATGGTGACGCCATTCTGGATCAACGCCGACCTGGCGCGCGTCCCTCCCCTCTCCCGCCAGCTGGCGTACACGTGTGGCGCGGCCGTGGTGGTGTCGCTGTTCCTGCTCAAGTTCGTCGGCCCGCCGCCGCGCGCCTTCCCGTTTCGCACGGGCCTCGTCGTCCTGATGCTGACCATCGTCACCTACGCTCACATCATGTCGGTGACGTCGATCATGCCGACCGCGCTCAACATCGCCATCGGACTGATCCTCCTGTCCTGGTATGCTCGCGAGTAGCAAGACGATGACCCATACCATCACGCTCATCCCCGGCGACGGAATTGGTCCGGAAGTGACCGAGGCGGTCGTCCGGATTCTGGCCACCGCGGGAGTCTCGATCGAGTGGGAGCATCACGTCGCGGGCCTGCTGGCGTTTCAGCGATTGGGCACCGCCCTGCCGGTTGCGCTCATCGATTCCGTCAGACGCAACAAGGTTGCGTTGAAAGGGCCGGTCACGACGCCAATCGGCGAAGGGTTCGCCAGCATCAACGTGGGGCTGCGCAAGGCGCTCGATCTGTATTCCAACCTGCGGCCGGTGTGGAATCTGCCCGGGGTGCACTCTCGGTTCGACAACGTCAACCTGGTGATCGTCCGCGAGAACACCGAGGATCTGTACGCCGGGCTCGAGCACCAGGTCGTGCCCGGCGTTGTCGAGAGCCTGAAGATCATCACCGAGCGCGCGTCGACGCGCATCGCGCAGTTCGCGTTCGCCTACGCCCGCCGTCACGGACGCAAGAGAGTCACGGCCGTTCACAAGGCGAACATCATGAAGATGAGCGACGGCCTGTTTCTCGAGAGCGCGCGGGTGGTGGCGCGCGCCTGGCCGGACATCCAGTACGACGAGCGAATCGTCGACGCCGCCTGCATGCAACTGGTGATGAATCCCTCGCAGTTCGATGTGCTCGTCATGCCGAACCTGTACGGCGACATCGTCTCGGATTTGTGCGCCGGCCTGGTCGGCGGTCTCGGCGTTGTCGGCGCGGCGAATCACGGCACGGATCTCGCCGTATTCGAAGCCGTGCATGGCAGCGCGCCCGACATCGCCGGCAAGAATCTGGCGAATCCGATCGCGCTCCTGCTGTCAGCGGTGCTGATGCTGCGGCATCTCGACGAAGGGGCAGCGGCCGACCGCATCATGGATGCGCTCGGTCGCGTGCTCGTAGCGGGCGAGGTCCGCACCCGCGACCTCGGCGGCACCGCAAGCACGACGGAGCTTGCGGACGCCATCCGCCGGGCGATCGAGGCGGCGCGAACCGATGAGAAGCCACCCGCCTGAGCTAGTGTCCTGCGTTCGACGATTTAGTACACGGCTTCCCCGCGCGGCGCCCGCGTGGCAAGGCGCGACGACCGAGGATACCGGGAGTATCTGAG
>JBDTVS010000236.1:0-18520 GCA_040007095.1 Acidobacteriota bacterium | reverse complement strand
GAGGCGGGATGCCCCGCCCGGAAAATGACAACCAACTTCTGAGACACGACACTAGCGTGCTGTAGACAGTCGATCCACCGGCTGAACCTGGCCCACGCCTCCGACTCCCGCGAGTGGTGCCTCTCACTCCATGTAGGATACCGACGTGTGTTAACAGCCCAGAGTGAAAGTCCGTCGTCGCACCGAGGCGGATGATGCGCCCGGATCGCAAGGCGCGAAACACGAGAATACCGAGAGTATTTGAGCGTTGAGCAACGCCGCGAGGCGGGATGCAGCGTTCGCCGAATGCAGACGGACTTTTACGACGGGCTGTTTAAGGACCCGAACGTATCGACGACATGACAGGAGGTGCCATGCGCAGGCTGATCTTGGTTTCGACCGTGGGAATGCTGATCGTTCCTTTCATCGTGACGGCACGCACGCAGGCGCCTGCCGGGCCTGCGTTTGCGAGCAAGTCGCTCGTCACCAACGACCGGGTGCAGGTTCAGCGGCTCACCGTGCCGGCCGGCTTCCGCGAGCCGCTGCAGGTCGTTCCGAACGACCAGATCGCCATCCAGGTGACGCCCGGCGATCTGGAGGTGGTGATCAGCGGTCAGAAGACCGCCGGCCGGATTGAGCCTGGAACGACGTTCTACGTGCCGAAGAACGCGCCGCATCAGTTCCTCAACATGGGCGGGGCCTACGATGTCGTCGTCGTGATGCTCAAGTAGCACCGACGCTCCCGCCGGACCACCCCGGCCTCCATTCCCGTCGCTGAGGCAATTGGAGAGCCTCCGGTCCAGACGAATGGGGGCCATTGAGGAGAGTGACGATGAAGAACAGAACGATCGCCGGACTGCTGCTGGTCTGTTGCGCGTGGGGTGCCGCCGCGAGCGCGGCGCAGCGTGAGCCAGCCACCTGTGACCGCGAATGCCTGCGCGGCCAGGTGACGCAGCTGCTGGCTGCGCTGTTGAAGCACGACGTCAGGGGCCTGCCCGTGGCCGACACCCTGCGCGTGACTGAAGATGCCGTCGAGAAGCCGCTCGCGAAGGTCGGCCTCGTCGGCACGGTGACGCGGCTGCGCGGCTTCCGCCAGGACATCATCGACGAGCGCGCTGGCGTGGCGGGCGCCCATGTCATCGTGGAGGAGACTGGGGCCCCCGTGCTGCTGGTGGTGCGGCTGAAGGTGGTGGCCGACAAGCTGACCGAAATCGAGCTGGTCGCCACACGCGGCCGAGCGGAAGGGCTCATCTTCAACATCGACGGGCTGAGTGCGCCGAGCGCAGGGATGAACTACGCGCCCCATCCCGGGCAGCTCCTCACCCGGGACGAGGCGATTAAGGCGGCGCTGCACTATCCCCAAGGGCTCAATGCCGCGAAGACCTTCGCCGCAGTCAACGCGCCCTTCGCGCCCGACGCGTATCGCTACGAGAACGGCCAGGTGATGGCCGGACCGGACTGCAAGTTCTCGCCCGACTGCCAGAACATCTCCACCCAGTCGCTCGCGATCTTCGAGCGCCTCGGTGACGTGCAGACGCGCGTCATCGCGGTGGATGAGCGCATGGGCATCGTGTGGCTGCGCATGGCCTGGGGCGTGCGCGAGCGCGGCGGCGATCAGCTGACGGTGTGGGAGGCCTTCAAGGTCTACGACGGTCAGATCCACGCCGTGGAAGCGTTCATGCGGATCCTGCCGGTGGAAAAACGCAACGGCGGGTGGGAGTAGGCCTTTTGGGGGGGGCGACACCGACGGCTGAGTCGACTCTTCAAGAATGAGCCCTTGACGCGGCGGACACTCCTAGCCAGAATTGCGGGTATTTGAGAAACCCGATGAAACGACAGGTTGGACGCGGCAGACTGGCCGCCGGATGCGCCTTCTTCTCGGTCGCGATCATCCTGGTGCTCGGCACGTGGATCGGTCGCGCGTCTGCCCAACAGGCGCCCGCGAGCGATCTCGAGGTCGTCCAGCTACGGCCGAACTTCTACGTGATCGGTGGCGCGGGCGGCAACGTGGTGGTGCAGATCGGCCCCGAGGGCGTGATCCTCGTCGATTCCGGTACCACCGCCATGGCGGACAAGGTGCTGGCGACGATCCGCCGGCTGACGCCGCTGCCGATCCGCTACATCATCAGCACCGGCATGGACGCCGACCATGTCGGCGGCAACGAAAAGCTCTCCAAGGCGGGGCTCAGCATTCTCCCGGGTGCCGTGGCCGCAGGCGCGGGGTTGGGCGACGATCTGGTCTCCAACGCCGGTGCCGCCAGCGTGCTCGCGCACGAGAATGTGTTGACGCGGATGTCCGCTCCCACGGGCCAGCAGTCGCTGTTCCCACTCGCGCTCTGGCCGACGAAGACCTTCGCGTACCACCAGTACTCCATGTACCTGAACGGCGAGGGCATCCAGGTCATCCACCAGCCCGCTGCCCATACCGACGGCGATACCATCGTGTTCTTCCGCCGCGGCGACGTGATTGCGACCGGCGACATCGTCGACACGACACGATTCCCTTTCATAGACGTTAAGCGCGGCGGCACGGTCCAGGGCGAGCTCGACGCGCTGAACCGCCTGATGGACATGAGCATCCTCAATCTGCCGATACAGTGGTATCCCGACCGCACGTTCCTGGTGCCCGGGCACGGCCGTGTCTACGACAAGCTCGATCTGCTGGAGTATCGCGACGCGATTACCATCGTGCGCGACCGGGTGCAGAACTTGATCGAGCAGGGCAAGACGCTCGCGGAGGTCAAGACCGCCAACCCGACGCTCGGCTACCGCAGCGAGTACGGCACGGACACGGGTCCGTGGACGACCGACATGTTCGTCGAGGTGGTCTACAACGAGCTCGCTGCAAAGAAAGGAAAAAAATGAGCCGTGCGCCGATCTCGATCGCCGCGATCGCTGGGCTGATGGCGCTCGCGTTCTCGGGGCGCGTTGACGCACAACGCGGTCGCGGTGGCGCCCAGCCGCCAGCCCCGCCGCCGCGCGCCGCCGCGCCCTTCGACCTCACCGGTTATTGGGTCTCGATCGTGACGCAGGACTGGCGGTGGCGGATGGTGACGCCCGCCAAAGGTGATTTCCAGGGCTTCCAGTTGACCCCTGAGGCGATCAAGATCGCCGACGCCTGGGACCCCGCGAAGGACGAAGCCGCGGGCGAGCAGTGCCGATCGTACGGCGCGCCCGCCTTGATGAGCGTCCCCGGGCGGCTGCACATCACGTGGCAGGACGATAACACGTTGAAGGTCGAGACGGACGCAGGCACACAGACGCGTCTCTTCCACTTCGGCGACTACCAGGCCCCCGCGAACGCGCCCCGGACCTGGCAAGGCGTGTCGCTGGCGCAGTGGCAGACGCCGCGCGGCAACGTGCCGCTGATCTTCCGCCCCGCAGACCGCACCGCCGGGGGCGCACCACCGGTGCGACCGGGCGGCGGATCGCTGCGCGTCGTCACCAATCAAATCCGTGCCGGGTATTTACGCAAGAATGGCGTCCCCTACAGCCAGAACGCCGTGCTGACCGAACACTGGGATAGGTATAAGCGGCCGAACGGCGAAGAGTGGCTGACGATTACGCAGCAGATCGAAGATCCCCAGAACCTTCGAAACGTGAAGCTGATCGCGCCGGTGTTCAAGAAAGAGGCGAATGGCGCCAAGTGGGATCCGACGCCGTGCTCGTCGCGGTGGTAACTGTGATCAGAAAGGGCAAGGCCGTGCGTCGAATTCTATGGGCTGCGTTCATCCTGGCGGCGATGCTGCCGACGGCTCCGGCGTTCGCTCAGATCGATCTGACTGGCACGTGGGTGCGCAGCTCGCAATCGGACAACGGCAACTCCCCGTTTCAGAACGATCTGCTGGGCATTCCGCTGAGCGCAGACGGCCGCGCGAAAGCGCTCAGCTACGACATCGCGTCACTATCGGCGACCGAGCGCCAGTGCCAGATGTACCCGCCGCTCTACGCAATTACCGGTCCGTTCCCGCTGCAGATCTCGATCGTGCAGGATCCGATCACGACCCGGCTGCTCGGGTGGAATATTGCCGGATGGGGCGATCGTGACGGCACGATGATCTGGATGGACGGCCGGCCGCGCCCGTCCCAATACGCGCCGCACTCTCATGGCGGGTTCACGACGGGCGAGTGGCAAGGCGACACGCTGACGGCCGTCACTACGCACTTCAAGATGGGCGACATGAAACGTCATCGCGCCTTCAGCAGCGATCGGGCGACGATGACGTATCGCTTCGACCGGCACGGCGACATCCTGACGCTCACCGGCATCCTCGAAGATCCGGTGTATCTCGCAGAGCCCTACGTGCTCACGGAGATCTTCCGGCTGACGACGAATCCAAACAACTTCCCACTGACCGCGTGCGAGCCGATCGAAGAACTGCCGCGCCTGCACGAGAACCCGGCACTCGTGCTGCACTACCTGCCAGGCAAGCAACCCTTCGTGAACGAGCCCACCCAGCGGTGGAACATTCCGATCGAGGCGGTGCAAGGCGGTCCGGAAACGATTTATCCCGAGTACCGCAAGAAACTGAAGGACAAGTACGTAGCACCGCCGCCGGTGCCCCGCGGCGGACGGGGAGAGCAGCAGTAGCACGGCCCCGGAGTCGGGAACTGGCGCGGCAATCCGCAGAGCATCACGCGTGGCGACGTCGCCCCGAGCGATCCAACGACGATCGCGGCGGTTGTGACCGTTGTGATGGCGGTGGCCTTCTGGCAGCGTACGTCCCAGGCCCGCGCGGCGCGTGTCGATCCAACGCTCGCGCTCTGAGTCAATCTTGCGGGACGGGCGGACGCCACGCGCATCGGCACAACCGTTCGACGCGCTCGCACTGACCGGCAGGAACGAGGACCCGAGCATGAAGGTCGACGAAAATTCGGGCGCGCGTTGACAGCGCCCGAGCGCGGAACGGCTCGTCCTCTTCAACCGGGTCGGCGCTATGACAACCGCCCTGGCCAAGCCGGACGAACGTCATCGTGGCTCGACCACTCGGTTCGCTGAGGGTGGCGCTTGGCTGGACGTGGTCCCTCAGTGCTGGTGCGGGACCGGCGCACCGACGCTGCTGCGTAGTCCCAGTCGCTCTCGTTCGGCACGCAGCGAAAAACTTCCTTGGCCGACGACGGAGTCGCCTGCTTCGACTCCCGAGGTGATCTGCACGTCCGCACCGATGGTCTCGCCGAGTTGGACGTCACGCTCGATGAACGTGCCCGGTTGTTGTGGAGTCGCCAGATAGACCACCTGCCGGCCGCCAACCGTCTGGACCGCCGCGCGGGGCACCACCAGGGCTTCCGCCGCCGCGCCAGTCACCGAGACGTCGACGAACATGCCGAGGCGAAGCTGCTGTCCCGCGTTGGGCACTTCGACGCGCAGCTTCGCGGTTCGCGTGTCCGCGCTGACCCGCGGGTCGATGTAACTTACCGTGCCCTGCAACGCCAAGCCCGGGTAGGCGGCGGTCGTGACGGTCACCGGGCGGCCGATGGTGACCGCAGGGAAGTCGCGCTCGTACAGCTCGGCAATTACCCACACCGAGGACAGATCGACGATGGTGAAGAGCTGGGTGGCCGGGTCCACGTTCATGCCGACGTTCGCGTCGCGCTTGGTCACGACGCCCGAGAGCGCCGCCGCCACGCCGACCGTCGCCGTGATGTCGGAGGCCGACTTGAGCCTGGCGATCTCGTCGGCGCCGAGCCCCAGCAGCGTGAGCCTGGCGCGCGCGCCCTGGACGTCGGTGTCGTGCGTCATGTGGCCGGTCCGGGCCGTTTCAAGCTCCTGCGCGCTCGCGGCGCCAATCTCCACCAGTCGCTCCATTCGGCTCAGCTGCTGGTGCGCCGCGTCGAATTCCGCCAGCATCGTCAGATACCGCGTCTCGACGTCGGCAAGCTCCGGGCTGTAGACCTCGGCGAGCAGTTGCCCGCGTGCGACGCGATCACCGAGCGCCACTGAGACGCTGGTGAGACGTCCGGCCACGAGCGAGGTGGCGACCACCTGGCGATACGCGTTCGGCTCCACGTTGCCGGGGACGCGGATGGCGCCGGCGACGGCTCGGCGGCGCACCGGCGTCATCGTGATGCCCGCCCGCTGCACCGCCTCGGGCGTCAACGTCAGCGTCACGTCGGGGAGCGGGCCCTCCGCGGCGGTTGCGGCGACGAGGGCCGCGGTGCGCGCCGGTGTGTCCTGTTCGTGGAGCGCCGCCCCGTCGTGCGCGGCGGGTATGGAGCCACGCATCAAGATGTAGCTGCCGGTGGCGCCGAGCGCGACCAACGCGACCGCCGACATGACCAGAGCGGGCCACCTCGCGGTTCGACCAACCTCGGTTCTCATCGCACTTCTCCCAGCGCCTGCGTCAGTGCGGTGCGCGCTTCGAAGGCCGCCCTGAGCGTGTCGGTGAACGTCATTTCCACTTCCAGGTATCGCCGTTGTTCCGCGAGGACATCGCTGAGCGAACCGCGGCCGAGCTCGTAGGCTTGACGCACCACGTCGAGATTCTGGCGCGACAGCGTGCGCACGCCGGATGTGTAGACGGCCAGCGCGAGCCGCGCCCGCTCGTCGCGGGCCAGGGCCGAGGCGACCTCTGCTTCGGCCGACAGTTCACGTGCACGACGCGTGTGTTCGGCGCCGGTGCGCTCGGCTCGCGCGGCGGCGATGGTCCCTTCGTTGCGGTTGCGGAGCGGCATGGTCACCTTCGCGCCGGCCGTCAGGTTGTGGAAGGTGCCCTGAATCGGTTCGAGCGCGCCGGTTGGACCGAAGGCCATCTGCGGAAAGCTGAAATCCATCAACATGTAGCTGCCGACCAGACTGACGTCAAAGCGCCCTTCGCTCCGCGCCTGGTCGACCCGGGCGTCGGCCAGCCGAACGCGGGCCGCCGCTTCCCGCACGTCGGGCCGCGCGGCTACGGCGGCGGCCGCCGCCGGCGCGGTGACCGCAATCACCGCTTCGACCAGCGTGTCCAGTGTGTCGCGCACGGTGAGCGGTTCACGCGGGCCCAGGCCGAGAAGACGCTTCAGTTCGATGAGCGCGGCGTCCGCCTTTCCGGCCTGCAGGAGGCGCTGGGCGTCGAGCCGACGCAGCTCCACCTCGACGCGGTTGCGCTCGAGGGCCGCCGCGGCCCCCAGTTCCACGCGAGCGCGCAGCAGCTCGTAGCTACCGCGCGTGGATGTCATCAGGTCGTCGCTCACGTTGAGATCTCGCGCGGCGGCCGCCAGCTCGCCGTAGGCGGTCCGAATCGCCGAGGCCAGCAAACGCTGCCGATCAGCGACCGAGTACCCGGCGACCTCGAGCGCGCGCTCGGCGGTGGCGATGCGGGGCGCACGGCGGAACAGGTCGAGCGGCAGCTCGAATTCGGCGGTCGTCAGATGATCAGGTCCCGATAGTTGTTCCTGGCGCTGGATCGACGCCATCGGATTGGGCCGCAACCGGGCTTGCTCGCGCAGGCCGCGCGCGACATCCACGTCGCTCTGCGCGGCCAGGAGTCCATGCTCGCCCTGCAAACCCATCGCAATGGCCTGCTCGACCGACAGTCCGTTGACGGGATCGATGTACAGCGTTGCCGATCGTTCCGTACCTGCGTCCCCGGCGACCTGCGCGCCCGTGACGACGACACACCACGCGTGCACGGCGACGAAGAGAAGGGCGCCGACTATCGACTTCATCATTGCACCGTTACCTCGAACGCAACCGACCCCCCACCGCCCTGCCCCTGCCATTCGAGCGTCATCCGCCACACGGCGGCCATGCCGAACTCGCCGCTGGCGACATACTGCCCCGGCATCCCGCTCGGCGTAATCGCCACCCCCCCCGACATCGCCATGCCCGGCATGCTCATCGTCGCGCCGCCCTTGACCGTGCCGACATCGACGAGCGCGTGCGTGTGCGCGTCCCGGAATTCAATCGCGAACGCGTTTCGCCCCAGCGCGATCGTCCCGGTCGGCGACGTGATCGCGATGTCGAGTTGCCCCGACTGCGTCTGGTGGATCGTTCGGCCGGAAGGCGCCGCGGCGGCGTTCTGAGAGACAGGACGGCTTCGCCACAGGCCGAGGCCGACACCGCCGAGGGCCAGCGCGGCGATGATCGCGCCAGGAATGAGCCACCGGCGGCCGCGGCGCCTCTCGAGCCGATCGATCGGGGTGTCTGGCCGCGAGGACTCCGACGCGACAGCTTCAGCAGGCAGGTGCTGCGCCCGCAGCCAGTAGAAGATGACGGGCGTCACGATGAGCACGTGGAGGAGCGACGACACCATGCCGCCGAGCACGGGCGTCGCGAGTGGCTTCATGACTTCGGCGCCGACACGAGTGCTCCACATGATGGGGAGGAGACCCGCGACCACCGTCGAGACCGTCATCACCTTGGGACGCAGCCGCAGCAACGCGCCCTCCATCACCGCCTCGCGCAGCGAGCCGCGGGTGAGGACGCCGCCGTCTGCCGTGCGTCTGCGTTCGACGGCCTCCTCCAGGTAGATGACCATGACGACCCCGGTCTGCACGGCGGTGCCGAACAGCGCGATGAAGCCTACCCAGACGGCCACCGAGAAGTTGTAGCCGAGCAACCACAGCAGATAGATCCCTCCCGTGAGCGCGAACGGCACCGCCAGCAGCACGTGGGCCGCCTCGACGGCCGAGTGATACGTGAAATAGAGCAGGACAAAGATCACGACGAGCACGATCGGCACGACGATCAGTAATCGCTGCCTGGCGTGCTCCTGGTTCTCGTACCGCCCGCTCCACCCGAGGAAGTAGCCGGCAGGCAGCGCGACGTCCCTGGCGACGGCCGTCTGGGCCTCCTGCACAAAGCTGCCGACGTCGCGTCCCTGCACGTTGAGGAGCACGGTGGCCAGCAGCAGGCCGTTCTCCGAGGAGATCATGGTGGGCCCGCGCGCCGAGGTGATCATCGCCAGCTGGCTGAGTGGCGTCTGGGTGCCCGAGGGGCCCGCGACGAGCACCCGGCCCACGCTTTGCGCGTCCGCGCGGTAGGCTGGCGCGTACCGCACGCGCACGGGGAAGCGCTCGCGGCCTTCAATGGTCGTGGTCAGCTCGGTCTCCCCGATGGCCGTTTCGATGACCTCCTGAATATCGCCGACGCCGAGCCCGAATCGCGCGGCCGCCCGCCGGTCGACGGTGATATTCAGGTACTGGCCGCTCGTGACCTGTTCGGGATAGACGTTCGATGCGCCTGGCACGCGCCGCAACGAATCGGCCACGTGGCGCGCCAGTTCCTCGAGCACCGCGAGATCGGTCCCGAAGATCTTCACGCCCACTTCCGAGCGGATGCCCGTCGTAAGCATGTCGATCCGGTTGATGATCGGCATGGTCCAGACAGTCGACACGCCTGGCAGCAGGACCGCGCGGCTCATCTCGGCTCTCAGGCTGGCCGGCGTCGTCCCCTTGCGCCACTGGTCGCGCGGCTTCAGGTGGACGATGGTTTCCGTCATGTTGAGCGGTGACGGATCGGTGGATGTGTCGGCGCGGGCCACCTTGGCCACGACGTAATCGACCTCAGCGAAGGTCTGGAGCGCCGCGTTCTGCCGCACCGCAATGTTCGTGTTCTCCTCGAGCGAGATGCTCGGGTCGGCGATGGGCATGAACATCAGATCGCCTTCGTCGAGCGGCGGCATGAACTCGTTCCCGATGCCGCGGGCGAGGAGCAGTGCGCCGCCAAAGAGCAGCGCCGCCGCGGCGACGGTCAGGCCGCGATGGGCGAGCGCCCAGCCCAACGTCGGCTGGTAAATCCGGCGCAAGGCGCGCATCACCGGATTGGCGTCCTCGGCGTGAAACGTCCCGCCAAGCAGAAGACTGCAGAGCACAGGCACGAGCGTCACGCTGATGACCGTCGCGGCCAGCACCGCGAAGGTTTTGGTGAACGCCAGCGGGTGGAACAGCTTGCCTTCCTGCCCGGTCAGCGCGAAGACCGGCACGAATGCCAGCACGATGATCGCCATCGAGAAGAACACGGGCCGCCCGACCAGCCGGGTCGACTCGAGCACCGTCTGCCACACGCGCGCGCGATCCCGCGGATCAACGGCCCGCTGTTCAAGGAAGCGGAACGCGTTCTCGGTGACGACGATGCCCGCGTCGACCAGCACGCCAATCGCGATCGCGATGCCGGAGAGGCTCATGATGTTCGACGACAAGCCCGCGTAGTACATGCCCAGAAACGCGGCGAGGACGGCGAGCGGCAAGGGGATCGTGACGATCAAGATCGATCGGAAGTGCATCAGGAACACGACGTGCGCGAGCGTCACCAGGACGATCTCCTCAAGGAGCGCCGTGCGCAGCGTGCCGACCGTCTGACTGATGAGGGTCGACCGGTCGTAGAAGGGCACGAGCCGCACGCCCGGAGGCAGCCCCGGTTGGATCTGCGCGATGCGGGCTTTCACCAGGTCGATGACGGCCTTGGTGTTGACACCCGTTCTGGCGACGATGACCCCACCCACCGCCTCCTTCGTCCCCTTCACGAGGGAGCCCACGCGAAACGCGTTGCCGATCTGTACGGTCGCGATCTGCTTCACGAAGATCGGCACGCCGTTGGTCGAGCCGAGCACGATGTTCTCGATGTCCTCGACCGACTGAATCAAGCCGATGCCTCGGACAATCGACCAGGCACCGTTGGCGTCGAGCACGTTGCCGCCGACGTTGACATTGCTCCGCCTCACTGCCTCGACCACGGCGCCCAGCGACAGCTTGAAGGTGCGCAGCCGGTTGGGGTCGACGTCGATCTGGTATTGCTGCACGTGCCCGCCCACCGAGGCCACCTCGGCCACGCCGGGAACGGCGTTGAGCTGGTTCCGCACGAACCAGTCCTGCAACGTGCGGAGCTCTCGTAACGAGTGCGTCGGACTCTCGAGCGTGTACCAGAAGACGTGACCCACGCCGGTGGCATCCGGACCCAGCGTGGGCACGACGCCGGTGGGCAGGAGCTTGCCGACCAGGTTCATGCGCTCGAGCACGCGGGCCCTCGCGAAATACAAGTCGATCTGATCCTCGAACACGACGTAGATCATCGAGAAACCGAAGGCGGACTGAGAGCGGACGACACGAACGCCCGCCAATCCCTGGAGGCGAGTGGTCAGTGGGTACGTCACCTGGTCCTCGACCTCCTGCGGGCTGTGGCCCGGCCAGTCGGTGAAGACGATGACCTGGTTGTCGGAGAGGTCGGGAATCGCGTCGACGGGCGTGGATATCAGGGCCCACCAGCCCCAGCCGGCGAGTGCCACGAAAATCGCAATCACGATGAATCGATTGCGAAGGGATGCTTCAATGAGGCGGCTAATCATCGCCGTTCAACCCACTCGGCCGCGCGCGACACGCGGTTATGATCCGAACCTTCTTGGGCACGCGCCCGCCGTGACGCAGTCGCGTGCGATTTGGGTGGTAGCTGGAGCAGTCGGAGGCTGACACGTGTTCTGTCAGACCGGCTGCGAGTCGGAGGGTTAGATGCGGAGAGCCGTGGGGAGAGGTCGGTGTTCGCGCGACCACTCACGCCCGGGCTCCTGGCCAGGGCGTGCGTCGATCTGCGAATGGGCGAGATGATGGCGCGGGACGGAGACCGCGTAATCGGCGTCGCCAACCGCGGCGCCGGGCCGCACGTCTTCCCGCACGAACACGAGGGCGTTCAGCGAGGGCCGGTCGCACCCTTCGTCGCTGGCTACTCTCTGAGCGGTGGATGAGTCCTCATGGTGGCACTCGCTGGTGGCGGCCGCGTGCGCCTGACACCATGTGCGGCACAGCAACGCGGCGTTCTGCCCAACCGACAGTGTCAGAGCGATCGAGAGTGCCGCGGCTCGAAACATGTGACTCTGGCTATATCACGATGGCAAGAACGAAGCCAAGGGAGGTCCGAACAGAAGTCTTGGCACGGGCGGGATTGAGTGCTTCGAATGGCTGCCTGAGCTGCGATTGGAGGAATTCCCGCAACTGAAGCGGAAAATCCCGCGATCGCGTCATCGTTCCTGGCCTACACGACTCCTGCACGGACCCAGCATGATGGAAGAGACTGCCTGCGTCTGTGCGGTTGTGAACACCCCACGCCTGACGCCGCTCCAGGCGTGCGTCGGGAGCACACCTGGAATCAAAACGCCGGCCGCCAACTATCTGAAGACTACGCAGAGGCAGCTTCATTCCGCCGTGCTCCTCCATGAGTTCACACATTCAGGATAGCTCGTTAGAGATACCGATCAGCGCGAGGGCTCGCCATGCTATAAGTTGCGCATCGGAACGGACAACACAATAGAGATCCTGGATCAACGCTCGGAGGCTCGCCTGCCGTCGCGCGTTTGCTGGGCTCTTTCCTACCTCGTCGCGCGGCATGGGGCCAATGTGCGCCGGGTCGGCCGGGATCGTCCGAACACGGCCGATCGGTTGAATGGAATAACCCTCTGATGCGTCCCGTCGTCTCGTGGAGATCAGAATAGTGTCGCCTGTCGTTCTTCGTCAGCCTGCCAGGGAGCCATTCCGGATCATGGCCCGGAGGGCGATCGGCATTGGTGACGGGACCGGGCTTGCTCTACTTCTCGCGGCCGTCGGTGTAGTGTTGATACTTCAGGGATGGCAGTCGCGTATCCCCAATTTCGGTGTCCTCACCACGATCGATGCGGCTCAGGAATTCATCGATCATCATCGCCTGCCCGAAAAGGGGTCGATCAATAGCTTCGGAGGGTTCACACCTCCGGGCGCGATGTGGCTGATGCTGCCAGGATTGCTGATCTTTCGGGATCCCCGCCTGTTTGAATGCGTCGGAAGCCTGAGTTTGTATGTCGGCACGTTTCTCGGCATCTTCTTCCTGGCACGCCGCTGCTTTGGCAGAGACTCTGCGCTCGTCGCGGCACTCCTTTATGGCTTCTCCGAGCTCGGCCTGACCGCGGGCAGTACGTTGTTCCAGAGGTATCCGATCCAGTTCTTCCTGGTCTGGGTGGTCTATTTCGTCGTGCGGTGGGTGGACGACAACGAGGGGCGATGGCTCGCTGCGGCGACCCTGACGTGGGCGGCAGGCATGAACGTCCACCTGGAGTTGGCCCCTGCCATTCTCGTCGTCCCTGTCGTCTGGTTCGCATGGCGCCCGGCTGTGCGGCTGGTACCGCTGCTCGTGGTCGCCGCGGCGGCAACCATACTCTGGTACCCCCACCTGAGATTCGAACGGGACCGGCACTTCATGGATCTTCGATCGCAGGTTCTTCGCGAATCAATGCGACCGACGGACTTTCCCGATTCCTGGTGCGATCCTTCGAGAGTGCCTGCGCGCTGGCTGGAGGACGCGGCAAGAGAGCGCGCATTCGAGGCCGCGGCGCGGTCCGCCTGGTCACCACGGCAATGGGTGTCCGGGCGGGTCGCGGTGGTGTCGCAGTTCTGGTCGGTGAACTTCACCCAGTCCCGCGCCCCGGGGGCGCGGTTCGGGCTGTTTCTGCTCACCTGTCTTGGCATAGGCGCGTCGCTCATCGGCACCCGCAAGCGTGGTGTCGATCCAGAGCGCCAGCATGAAGCGCTCAGCCGCGAGTGGCTCAAATGGCTGGCGGTCTCCCTGGCAATTCTTGGAGTGGCGCTCAATGAATTCACCCTGGCGCGTTGGATCTCCGCCGACGGCGTGCTTGCGGGCTCATCGATCGGCACGATTCGAGCCGCTCAGATCGGTGTGCTGCTCCTTGCACTGCTGATTGCACTCCTCAGGCATGCTGCCTCGGCTGGATGGATCTACGCCAGGCGTATGCTGACGCAACCGTCATGGCAGGCGAAGGTGTTCGGCACATGTCTGGTGGTGCCCTGGGTGTGCCTGTTGCTTGTGGCGAGCCAGGAGCGCCGCTTCTTGCAGCTCTGGCCGCTTCAGGTCATCGCGTTGGGTGCCGCCGTGGCATACGTGCCGCGACAATTCAGGCTCCCGCGGTTGGCCGGATGGCTCGCCTCAGCGGCGGTCTGTGTGATCGTCATGTCGAACGTCGTGTTGCTCTCGCGTGTCAACTCGTGGCGTCACGAGGGCTTCACGGGCCGCGGCGCGCCAGAGATAGGAGTCGCGGACGTCATCGCGCAACGAATGCAGGCGAAGGGACAGCCGCCCGAGGTGTCCATTGGGTATCAAGTCGATTTCTGGCGGTTCATGGCCGATGCCAACCGGATCGATTCCCTCTACAAGGTGGGCGCCGATCTCGATGTGCTGCTCAAGTATCGTCATGGCATCACCAATCTGGATCGATGCGCGGAGGGTTTTCGACCGGGCGACGACTATCGCGTCGTGCAAGTCGCTCGTCTTCCGACAGTCGACAGTCATGCAAACAATCGCCTCAGCCCCGCGGGCGAGCGCGAGGGCGCGTTCGCAATCTTGGAGCGGGTGGATCAGTATGAGGTTCGCGAACGCTTCTGACGCCTGCGCCTGACTGGCTGACGACTCACGTCGCACATCGTCGCCTGCGACGTGCCAAAGGTGAAGACTCGCCGCCCACCACCGCGATCTGGTCCTTCTTCAGCGGGGACAGGACACTAGTCGGTTTGAGGCGAAGCTGCACTGCTGTCCCGCATCAGCCCGCTGGACCTCGCGACGTCGAGAAAGTTCGCCGCCGTCGTCGACCACGTCCAATCCTTCACGAACGCGTGAGCGCCATACGCCAGACGCCGCCACCGTGGTCTGTCGTTGACGAGCGCGTCCATGTGTCGAGCGAAGTCTTCCGGCTCGAGGCTCTCGACGAGCACGCCGTTGACGTCGTGCGTGACGCGCTCCGCAGTGCCCGGCACGCTGCTGATGACGACGGGCGTGCAATTCAACTGGGCTTCACGAAGGACGCCGGCGACAGGCCCCGGTCTCATGGGAAATACAAATAACCGCGCCGCCCGGAGCAGCTGGTTGTAGAGGTCACGCTCTGCGGCGATATTTCGATCCAGATAACCATGGAAATGGATGTCTGGCCTTGGTGTCCGCAGATCTTGCGCCAGCTCCTGCGGTCGAATCCCGACGATATGCAGGGCGAACTGTCCTCCGTGTCGCTGGTTGAACATCGTGAACGCGGTGATCAGGATATCCACTCCGCGCTTGTACGCGCCGCGGCCGATGAACAGGATGTCCCTGCTCTCCTCCTTTTGCGTGACCAGCGTGTCCGGATCCATCTCATCCGCTTCCACGTTGAGTCCAGCCCTGAGATACACCACCCGCTGTGCCGTATACCGTGTTCTGATGAAATCGCGGCATACCTCACTGGTGGTCAAAACCAGCCTGGCGTTCTCGATGATGTTGCGCTCGATCTGGATGAACCCGCGATCCCACCTGGTCGGGATCTGCCCCCGGTCTTCCAGATGGTGCTCGTAGGTCCGGTCGCAGTAATGCACGACGGGGATGGTCGAATGGGTATACGAGGAAAAACTGAAGGTCAGGAACAGATTGAGGTCGGCGTCGCCGTGTCGGCCTGCGGCAGCCGCAATCTGGTGGTTCGTCAAGCGGTAGTTGACCTTCGTTCGAAAGACATCGGATGGAAGGCTCACTCCCAGACCGGACGCCACGCGCTGCCGAAGGTTCCACACGCGGGAGAACTGCCGCAACAGCACGCTGTCTGGCGGCGCGATGTTGATCGGATTCACGCGCACACCGCGCGCCAGCAAGCCTCTCCGGAAATAGTAGGGAATATTGGACCAGGTATTGACGTCCAGTGAATCGCCGTAGGTGAAGAGGTTGATCGTGAACGAGCTCATGCGCCAAGCAGGACATCGGCCCGCACGTTCACGTCCTGATCGTGTCGGGTCAGCGTCAGCTGTCCCTGAACGAATCTGGAGCCAGGGTCCATCGGGCCATGCCAACTCGCAAACGCCGGCATGATCCTCCCGTCGCGCGGTCGAAAATATCCCTTTGTCGACCACGGCCCGGCAGCACCGACACGACTGCAGATATTTCTGGCGACGAACCTCAGATCGATCCGGCCTCTCGTCAACTGCGCGGGCGCTCCAGGCGCCGGCGGGATGAACGAGAACTTGATGGGTTCGACGTCACTGCCCGTGTCCAGCAGGTTCTTCTGATGGTGCAGCAGGATGCCGGCAAAATTTCTCAGGATCATCCGTACTTTGTCGGCGTGGGGCCGTTCGCGGACAGCCGTCAGACGCCGCAGATAGTGATTCCGCATCTCTTCAGGAATTGAGCCATGCCAGCCCAGACGCCGGAGCGCCATGAAGCTCGGATAGGTCTCGCGCGCGGCCATGCCGCGCGTTTCGGATTCGTACCAGTAGGTTTCGAGCGCACGATAGTTCTCCCCCATCTGGGAAAACCATCCGTGCAGTGCCGCTTCGTCCGCTGCTTTCTCACTGATTCTGACCGCCGTGAAGACATCGTCAAGGTCGAGAACCCGAATCATCTTCCGAAGCCCGGCGATGTAACGGTCCCTCGACTCTTTGAGCCCGGTCCCGGCTCCCTCCATGAATTCGAACTCGAGATCTTCCAGATGGAGCACGAAGGTGAGTCCGGGACGATAGATGCTGCGCACGCTTTTGTGAACGACGAGGAGCGTGCCGAAAGCCGTGAGCTCGGCGAGGTCCACATCGCTGTCGGCGCCGACCACCCAATGTTTCTTCGGCGACCACAGCATCTGGGCAGGTATCGGAATGGATCGGCGAATGCACTCCTCGACCCGGTCCTCGATGACGGACCTGTTGATGTCGACGGTCCCAGGAGCGCCGAGCGGGCGGGCGGCCGTCAGCATCGCCTGGGCAACGGTTCGAGCCATGCACGCGACAGCGGCGGGCGTCGACGGGATGATCCAATCGGGAGCAGGTCGCGGATCGTATCGCAACAACCCACCGAAAAAGCTCTCGATGCCGTCGTAGATCGCGGGCAGCGTGCTGCCGATGTCTTCGACATAGGAACATCGAACGGTCGGATGAACGATGGCCGACGCTATTTGCATGCGTTGATACTCAGGTCGTCCACCCATGTGGGAGCGCAGCACGTTGGGCGCGCAAGAACGGGGAAGGTCGAGCCAGGGAGAAACGGTCCACGGTGGTGTCGGCATCGACGGGTGCGAACGAAGCGAATTGGTTCAGGACCAGGGATCACCTCTGACTGCCCATCGCCCTACAGCCACGACCCGGCTGCGAAGGCGAGGTTTGGTTTTTGAGGGCGGAGAGGCTGAAGTGTGCGAGGAGAGAGCAAAGGCCGGTCCCGATACTTGAGCCGGCAGGACCCCGGTAATGCGGTGCAAAGGTCGGAAGAGCTGGCAGCACTCCCGTCAAAAAGTCATCGTAGCGGCTACTTTGTTCAGCAGGTTGAACGAAAAGAAGAATCACCGCCGGTCTTCGCCGCTCGCCAGAATTGGACGCCGGTCGTGCCAGTACTCACCAGCGTCACGTCATCCATTTGCCCGCTACCCAGCAGCATCCGAGAGCAGCTCGGGGACGCGGATTGTTTCAAAAGAGCCCGCTACCCGCCGCTGCCAACCCCCAGGGAATTCGCCCGCGATGACGCCGACAGCGCCTTTACGACGTTGCCGTTGTCGACATGCCCAGCAGTTCCGCTTCGGCACGAAGCCAATTGGACAACGCAGACTCACCGGCGTCCGAGCGGAAAATCTCAAAGGCACGCCGCTCGATGTCCTTCTGCAACACGATCTTCGTGGCGATGAGTGAAGGCACGTTGTCAGCGGGCGATCGGCGACGTTCTCCCATGTGTCCGAGGATTGAGACGAACTGACCATCAAGCCTCTGATCCATCTCCAGGGCGAGACGCGGTTCAGGACTCACATCGATGAAGGCGCCGGGACCCGCCGGCTGAAGGAGAAAGTTGTCGGTCGTGATTCGGAACGTGCCGACGGTCACCTGTTCATTCGGATGCATGCTCGCTTCTCCAATCGGAATGCGCCCCGTGTTCTCGCCTGCGCGGTCGAAGGCGACGAGACGGCGAGGTGCCCAGCCGCCACGCTGCAACGCGGCGAATCGCAAGGGTATCATCCCGACCGCTCAGGGCGGGCTGGTGGCCAACCGGCAGACCTTCATGGCCAGCGCCTCACCGAACGAAGGGCATGTCGACCGGTTATGATGAGGCTTACACCTCCGCCAATGAGCATCAAACGAGAGTTGTCAGTCGCGACGGCGATCGCATTCCTCATCGTCTTCGTCTGCGTCACCGCCAGTTCCGCTGGCGCACGGCAGGAGGGCGGTCAAGTCGACGCGCCGCGGCTGAACCAGCCGGGCAAGGACGTTCAGTGGGTGCCGACTCCGCCGGCGCTCGTCGAGAAGATGCTTGATCTGGCGGGGCTCACGCCTAAGGATCGGCTGGTCGACCTCGGTTCCGGCGACGGCGTCCTGGTGATCGCGGCCGCGCGGCGTGGCGCCCGCGCGCGCGGGATCGAGTACGACCGCGGCCTGGTCGAGTTTTCGAAGCGCAAGGCAGCAGAGGCCGGCGTCAGTCAGCTCACGCGGTTCGTTCGCGCCGATATCTTCAAGAGCGACTTCTCGGACGCCACCGTGGTCACGACCTTCCTGCTGCCGTCGATGAACCTGCGGCTGCGGCCAACCTTCCTCGCCATGAAGCCGGGGACGCGCATCGTCGCCAACACGTTCGCGATTGCCGACTGGCAGCCGGACGAGTCGGTCG
>JBDTVS010000235.1:0-7399 GCA_040007095.1 Acidobacteriota bacterium | reverse complement strand
TCGTCGTCGGCTGGTTCCAGTCGTTCACGACGCCGCTCCTGATCATGGCGGCGATTCCCTTCTCACTCGTCGGCATTCTGCCGGCGCATGCGGCGATGGGCGCCTTCTTCACCGCGACATCGATGATCGGCTTCATCGCGGGCGCCGGTATCGTCGTGCGCAACTCGATCATCCTGGTCGACTTCATCGAGCTGCGCCTGCGGGACGGTGTGCCCCTCGAGCAGGCCGTCGTCGACGCCGGCGCCGTGAGGTTCCGGCCGATGGCCCTCACCGCGGCCGCGGTCATCGTCGGGGCGGGCGTGATCCTGTTCGATCCGATTTTTCAGGGCCTGGCGATTTCCTTAATGGCGGGCGAGGTGGCGTCACTGCTCCTGTCGCGCATGGCGGTGCCGGTCCTGTACTACATGGCGAAGCGTCACGAACGAGCCGATCACGTCGCGGTCGCGACGCCGATCGAGGTAGCATCGTGAACACATTTGAAGAGGGAGCATCATGAACATTGAACGTGCGCTGCGGATGATTGCCGGGGGCTTCGTGGCGGCGAGCGTCCTACTGGGGATGTACGTCCATCCAGCCTTCTTGTGGTTCACGTTGTTCGTGGGGTTGAACCTGTTCCAATCGGCATTTACGCAGTGGTGTCCGATGATGGCGTTCCTTCGCAAGGCCGGGGTCCGGAGTTGAGGAAGGCATACATGGTGACCTTGCTCAAATGCTTGCGACCGAGGCGTGCGTTCGGACGACGATAGACATCGCGGCGAAAGGAGACGATTTGTGAGCATCAACATCGGTAATAACGAGAAGGATCGTGCCGAGATCTCCTGACGCGGCGCATTCAGTGGCATGAGAAGACCGTTCTCACGTGACCACGATCCAGCGACTCTGGACGTTCGCCCTCGATCATTCGTTTGCTCCGCCGGAGCCGTGATCGAACGCGCCGCGTGAATCCTGTCCACCAGCGCCTTGGGATGTGAGGCGCACCGGATTGAAGCAGTCATCAGTCGAAGCCCTCGCCCGCGTTCTTGACAGCATGCTTGGAACGCGACCTGATGGAATATCGTGGTGGGATGATGACGGCCGAGCGTCCAGAGTCGCGGTCAACGAGTCCGTTCCAAGAGTTCTTTCGAACAGAAGCGGCCGGAGGTGCATTGCTTGTCGCCTGCGCGTGCGCAGCGCTCATCGTGGCCAATTCTGCCTGGGCTGATACTTACCACCGCCTGTTGGCGACGACGATCGCCATTGCCGCGGGCGGGCATGGGCTGTCGCTCACCGTTCATCAGTGGATCAACGATGGGCTGATGGCCGTCTTCTTCCTCCTTGTCGGCCTGGAGATCAAACGCGAGGCGCTTGCTGGCGAACTGGCGTCACCGCGCCAAGCGGCGCTGCCGATTGCCGCAGCGATTGGCGGAATGGTGGTTCCGGCGTCCATCTACTTCCTGACGAACGGCGGAGGCATGGAATCGCGTGGGTGGGCGATCCCTATGGCCACCGACATCGCCTTCGCGCTCGGCGTCCTGGCACTCGTCGCGCCCCGGGCCCCAAATGGGCTCAAGATCTTCCTGGCTGCCCTCGCGATCGTGGATGACATGGGAGCGGTGTTGGTGATCGCGCTCTTCTACACGGGAGCCATCGCGTGGGGCGCCCTGGGGATGGCGGGCCTCGTTCTGCTGTTGCTCATCGCCCTGAATGTCTTTCGCGTACGAAGTCTGACGCCGTACCTGGTTCTTGGTCTCGGGCTCTGGTTCTTTGTGCACGAGTCCGGCGTGCACGCCACGATCGCCGGCGTGCTCCTTGCCTTCGCGATTCCGACCAGAACCCGGATCAACGCCGAGGAGTTCTCGGCCAAGGCTCGAGGCTTGCTAGACGATTTCGAGCGCACAGAGACCGGCGATCTGCTCGTGTTGACCAGCAAGGGCCAGCAGGAAGCGATCATCGGCCTCGAGCGAGCCAGCGAAGGGGTCACGGCCCCACTGCTTCGCCTGGAACACGCGCTGCACGGGCTCTCGGCCTTTGTGGTGATGCCTCTCTTTGCCTTCTCGAACGCAGGTGTTGGTCTGAATGCATCCTTTGGCGGCGGCGCGACCCTCGCGGTGATTTTGGGGCTGGCCATTGGCAAACCGCTGGGGATTACCGGGGCCGCGCTGGCCGCGGTTCGGTTGCGGCTGGCCTCGCTGCCAGACGGAGTCAGTTGGACGGCATTGCACGGATGCGCATGGCTGGGCGGCATCGGTTTCACGATGTCCCTGTTCATCGCGACGCTGGCCTTTGAAGGCACGAACTTGCTCGAATCAGCCAAACTCGGGATTCTTGGCGGGTCGTTCCTGGCTGCTCTCGTCGGCGTCATCGTTGTACGCCGTGGCACACGTTCGGGGCGAACACAACTCGACGCTTCATGACCTCGGGGGATCAGCTGCGCAGGAGTTGCTCCCGCAACCGGAACAGATGATCCCGGGCGATCTCTTCCTGAGGAGACGAGAGGGCCTTGGTGTATCGGGACAACGGGTCGGATCTGTCCGATCCGGCAAGGACATCATCACAATCGCGAATCAGCCTCGCCGCACACTGGACGCTGGCCAGTATGCTCCGTTCATGGTTCTCCGTGAGCCCGTGCAACACGTGTCGTCGACCCCATCGATTTGTCCGTCATTGACCTGCTAGGCTAGCGACTGTCCGGTGATACGTAACGGACGATGCGGACCGCTTCGAGCGTGACGAGCCCCTCGGTGACGAGTTCGTCCACCGTGGGGAGAAACGCATCGACCTTGTCCTCCGAATCGACGATCTCGATCAGGATCGGCAGGTCGGTCGAGAGTTCGAGGAGCTTCGCGGTGTGGACGCGCGAGTGGCGGCCGAAGCCCATCGGGCCCCGAAGGACCGTCGCGCCCGCCAGCTGCGCTTCACGCGCCCGGCGGACGATCGCCTCATACAAGGGGCGGTCACGGCCAGGTTCCTTGTCGCTCTCGCCGATGAAGATGCGAAGCAAGACTCCGTTCTCAGGCACTTTCATCGTGCGCACTCCTGTCGCGGCACTGATCGGTGCCGTGGCGATGATGTTTCGGGCCGTCAGCGAGGCCGCCGTCTGGCGCGGGCCGGCGCGGTAGAGCAACACGTGCGCCCGCTCGAGGGTGATGACCCCCTCGCGAAAGACCGGCTCGACTTTCGCGAGCAGCGCCTCGATCCGTGCGGGTTCGTCGACGACTTCGACGATGACGGGCAGTTCCTGCGAGATGGACCACGTGTGCTCTTCGAGCACGGAACCTTCGGGACGCAAGCCAAAGAAGCCCTTGAGCACCGTCGCGCCCTGCAGGCCTTCGTGATGGGCTGTCTCGACGATCCACTCGTACAGCGGCGACATGCCATGCTTGATGAAGTTGGACAGTTGAAAGCGACAGAGCACTTGCTCGGCTTCAATCTTCATAGTGCGTGCTCACGTCAGCCACGTCTTGGCCACCACGATCCCCGCGCGGACGGCCAGAAGCCCCACGAAGAGGCTGGCGAACATGTTCGTCGTCGCGGTGAGCCAGGAGCCGTCATCGAAGAGCGCGTGTGTTTCGAACTCGAACGTTGAATAGGTTGTAAACGCTCCCAGGAATCCCACGCCGAGCGCCAGGCGCATCGACTCGGAATTCGGCGCAACCCTCTGCGCCACCATCGTGCCCAGCGCCCCGAGGAGGAATGATCCACTGATGTTGATCACAAAGGTGCCCAGGGGAAACCGCATCTCGAAGAGAGTGCCCACAAGACGGGCGACGACGAACCGTGCGTTGGCGCCCACGAATCCTCCGGCGCCCACGAGCAGGATCGCGTGACCGGCCACAGGCCAAACGTCTTCGTCGCGAGTTTCGACAGTCGCAACCCGCCAACCACACCAGGCGCTGCCACGAGGGCCGGCACGGACACGAACGGCCGCTTTCGTGGCCTCTGGCGGAGCGCCGAAGTCAAATCGAGCAGGTGCTGTTTCATACTCCCGGTCCAGGAGGGACGTGCCGGGAGCGCCAACGACTCGCCCACGGCAGTGCCACTGCTGTAGGAGTCATTCGCCGGGTCAGCGGACGCGGCGGTTACGGGCGGACTCCACCGCCCTTCTTCATGCAGTATGACGAGTCGCGGATATCGGCGTCAATGCGCCCTTCTCGGACTGGTCAGCTGGCTTGGGGGTCTGCCCGTCCGAAGAAGGTGTTCCAAGGCGACGGCGATCCCGGCTGGCAGAGGCAACTCTTTGATCTTCGCGACGACCCGTTCACAACAGACCAGAAGACCGCAAACCGCCGGTGGTCGTCGTCGATGATGTCGTCCAGATCACGGCGGAGCGCCTACGGTCGCTCCGCGATCTGGTGCGAGCTCATCGGTGCCAGATCATCGTGATCGTCGAGCGTTCCATGCCCGGCTGCGACGTCACGCGTCTTCGCGTCGCTCTGGACGCCGCGCGTCTCGTGTGTCTTGGGCCTTTGAGCAGAAATGCGACGGAGCTTAGAGAGACACCCCCACGGCGATGGAGTCCGCCGGTGACCGTCCGGCGCCAGGCCAGGCTGATGACTCCTGCTGAAGACGTTCGGCAGGATCGCACTCGATGCCCGGGGCCACAGGTCCCTCATCGTGCGCCGCGCGGCGGCTCAGGTCCTCGAACAGATTGATCGATCTTCCGCGGAGTCGTCATGCGCACGACGCGAGCCCTGAACTTCGTCATCCTGCCTGGCGTCGTCAGCTTGTTTGCTGACATGACGTACGAAGGCGCTCGGAGCGCCATCGGCCCGTTTCTCGGAATGCTCGGCGCGTCGGCGTTCGCCATCGGCGTTGTGTCTGGAGGCGGCGAACTGGTCGGCTATGCGCTGCGTCTCTGGTCCGGCCGGCTGGCCGATCGGATCCACCGTTACTGGGCGATCACGTTCGCGGGTTACGCGCTCAATCTCCTGGCGGTGCCACTCCTCGCCTTCCCCGGCAATTGGCAAATCGCCGCGGCGCCTGTCATCCTGCATCTAGCGGCGCGCGAGGCTCCATTTCAGCAGGGGTGGCGTCGCCATCGTCGTGACGATGACCATGATCTTCAACTGGGCGTCCGACATCCTGGAGGGTCTGGAGAGTCTGTGGACCAAACCACTGTTCTATTCGGTCCAAGGCTGGGAAGAGACATCGGTCTGCGTCTTGCGCGGAGCATCAACCTGAACCTTGCCCGATGATGGCCTCGAGTTCAGTGAGCGAGCCCACGATCCGCTGCGCGGGGAACCCGAGCTCGTCCTGTGGCTCTCCGGTGTGTCGCTGAATCCAGACGGTGTACAGTCCGGCCGCACCGGCGCCGTGGATGTCCCACGAGTTCGACGACACAAACGCGATCTGATCCGTCGCCAGCCGCAGCTTCTGACCGAGCAACTGATAGGCGCGTGGATCCGGCTTGAAGACCTTGACCTCGTCCACGCTGACGATCTCGTCGATGAGACCGCTGAGCCCTGCGCTCGCGACCACGGCTTGTAGCATATGGGGCTCGCCGTTGGACAGGATCGCCAGTGGCAGGCCGCGCTTCTTGAGCGCGTCGAGTCCTGGCCTTGCGTCGGGAAACGCCGACAGGTGAAGGTACGCATCCATGAGTTGCTGCCGTGCGCCGGCGGTGAGCGTCAGGTTCAGCGCGTTCGCTGCGTAGCCGAGACCATCGCCGGTGATCTGCCAGAAGTCCTTGTAGCGGTGCATCATGCTGCCGAGCAGGCTGTATTGCAGCTGCTTGGTGCGCCACAACTGCGCGAGCGCATGGCCGTGTCCGGGAAACAGCTCGTCGCACAGTGCGGTCACGGACAAGACGTCGAACAACGTGCCGTACGCATCGAACGCGATCGCGCGCAGGTCCCTCACGCAAACAACCTCCCGACGGAGGACCCTTGGCAAGCGCAGAGTTCGGGTTCCACCGCTCAAATACCCATCGCGAGTGCACCCGGGGTGAGCCGGGTGACTGCGTGGTGGACTACGGCTTGGACTACGGCTTGGACTACGGCTTGGACTACGGCTTGGACTACGGCTCAAGCGGTGCGAGCGAGATCGTCCATTGGACCGGAATTGTCTCCGGCCGATAGCAGACCTTGTCGTCGCATGCCTGATACTCCAGCGCCCCAGCCACCACGAGAGCCTGCCTTGCCGTGGCGCGTTCCCGCATCGACGCGGTCAGCGTCAGCGTCACCTGCTGTGTCACGCGGAACGGCCGGTCGTAGACTTGCACTCGCTCCCCCACCGGATCGACGAACGGTTTCGCAGCGGGAAGGACCGGCGCCGGCGCCCTCCAGTCGGGCGACTCCCGCAGTTTGAGCGCGATAGGTATGTAGCCGTTCTGGCCGGGAGCATAGACGTGTATGTTCGGGCCAGGCACCACGTCAACCGTCAGCGTGATGCGATGGCCGGGAGCGGCGACCGTATCACTCGCTCCGACCCTGAGCTTCAGATATTTGCCAGGCACTTCGGCTCCCGTGCCAGCGAGACCCGGTGGAGGCGTGGGCCGCCGAAGCGCTGCGATGATACTCGCCGCGCTATCGCGCTCCTGGTAGGCCTGTTCGAAGTTGCGTGACACGATCAGGCCCTTGCCGTCGAGCACGTAAGTACCCGGATACGGGATGCCTTCCGCCCGGCCCGTCGCCTCGCGATTCAGGAGGCCCCATGCCGCGATCGTCTTTGAGCCCCGATCGGACAGCATCGGGAAGGTGATGGCGTGCTTGTCCGCGAACGCGCGCAGCGTGGTCGTCGAGTCGTAGCTCACGGCCACCAGCCCCAAGCCGGCGCGTTGGATATCAGGAAGCGAGCGTTGCAGCTGCACCAGCTGCGTGCGGCAGTACGGTCACCAGTCGGCTGAACGGAAGAAGACGAGCATCGTGCCCTTTGGTCCGGCCGCGGATTTCAAAGTGCGGATGCGGCCCATCTGATCGGGAAGACTGAAATCAATGGCGCGCTGCCCGACTTGTGGCCCGAGTGTCGAAAGATCCGTTTGTGCACGGGGAAACGCAACCAGGGCCCCGAACAGGGTCAGCCAAACCAGGCAGGGACGCATTGAGCGGTCAGGCTATCACAGCTGGATCGCTTTGACCGTTTCTTTGTTGAGAGCTAAAGGCGATAGCCTCGATAGATGTGACCAATCCGGGGGGCGCCTCGACATGCGTAGCGGCGTCCACCAGACGAGGCTCGGCACCTCCTCCACACACCCGACGATGACCAAACCGGCGCCAGCCCCCCGCCGCGACCGTCACGAGCGTCCAACCCGACACCACGATGAACGAGATCGAATCGACCATGTTGACACTCCCAGCAGAACGGGTTCTGCCTAAGAATGTCTGCAGGTATCGGACCAACCTCGATCCCGATTGACCCGTCTTGCGTCCTGGCCTGGATCGTTTGAGGCGCAACGATTGCGGTGATAAGCTCAGCACAGGTT
>JBDTVS010000234.1:0-18193 GCA_040007095.1 Acidobacteriota bacterium | reverse complement strand
GTCTTCACGTTCATGCTGTCGCGGGAGTTGAGCCAGCGGACCTATCCGCAGATCGGCGTCACCGAGCAGCACCATTCCGTGTCGCACCATGGCAACGACGCCAACAAGATCGGACAGAACGTCAAGATCAACGTCTATCACATGGGAATGTTCGCCAAGTTCCTGGAGAAGCTGCAGGCGGCACCCGATGGCGACGGATCGATTCTCGATCACTCACTGATCTTTTACGGCGGCGGCATGGGGAACCCGAACGGCCATCTCTCGGATCCGCTGCCCCTGGTCGCCGTCGGCGGCGGCGTGCGAAGCGGCGGCGCGAAGGGTCATCGTCACATCGAGCTGGAAAAACGCACTCCGGTCGGCAACCTGTGGCTGTCGGTCGCGCAGAAGTATCAGAGCCCGATCGAGACGTTCGGCGACAGCACCGGCACGGTCGATTTCTTCTGAACGACATGCCAATGATCTTTCTTCTTCGTGGCCTTTGTGTCCTTTGTGGTTCAAGTGTCCGTGGCTCGCGCGGGCGCGTTTCCCTCGTCGTCCTATTGCTCGTCGCGACGCTCAGCGCCGGTGGCGCCGAAGTCCGACTGATTGATGCCGTCAAAGCGGGCAATCGGGATGCCGTGCGCGCGCTCCTCAAGAAGCCGGCATCCGCCAACGACGTCAATGCGGCGGAACCCGACGGAACCACCGCGCTGCACTGGGCCGTGCGTGCCGACGACCAGGACACTGCGCAGATGCTGCTGCGCGCCGGGGCGAAGGCGAACGTCGCGAATAGGTATGGCGTGACGCCGATCTCGCTCGCCGCCGGCAACGCCAACGCGGCGATCGTCGACCTGCTCCTCGCGGCCGGGGCGGACGCCAACACCAGCCTGCCGCACGGTGAGACCGTGCTGATGACCGCGGCGCGATCGGGCAACCCTGCCGTGGTGAAGTCGCTGCTGATGCACGGGGCGCGCGTCGACGCCAGCGAGGACCGCCTCGGCGAGACCGCGTTGATCTGGGCCGCCGCGCACAATCATCCTGATGTGGTGCGGCTGCTGATCGCGAACGGAGCCGTCGTCGACGGTCGATCGAAGGCGCTGGAGTACGCCAAGGATCGTTTCGGCCTGGAAGGCGTCCTCACCATCCTGCCGCGGGGTAATTGGACGCCGTTGATGTATGCGGCGCGGGAAGGAGCCGTCGACGCCACGCGCGCTCTCGCCGAGGCTGGTGCCGATCTCAATCTGACTGACTCGGAGCAGACGCCGGCGCTACTTCGCGCGATTGTCAACGTGCACTACGACGTGGCGGGTGTGCTGGTCGAGCACGGCGCCGATCCCAACCTGGCCGATACGTCCAACATGGCTGCGCTCTACGCGGTGGCTGAGATGGAAACGATTGGCGAGATCTACGGCCGTCCCGCCCGCCGGTTCGCCGACAAACTCGACGGGGTCGCGCTCCTGAAGCTGCTGCTGGCGCACGGCGCGAAGGTCAACGCGCAACTGCGGACGTCGACGATCCAGAAGAATCACACGCCGGGCGAGGGGACGCTTGGCAACGGAGCGACGCCGCTCATGCGCGCCGCCAAAGGCGGCGACTATCGGATCATGCAGGCGTTGCTCGAGGCCGGCGCCGATCCCACCATCAGGCAGAACAACGGCGCGACCGCTCTGATGATCGCCGCGGGCCTCGGGCGGGGTCTTGGTGCCTTCCAGAAAGACGTCGGCACCGAGGACGATATGTTCCGATCCGTCAAGTTGTGCCTCGACCGTTACGTCGATCCCAATGTGGCGAACGATGCCGGCCAGACGGCGCTCCATTTCGCCGTGCGTACTGGCGACGCGATGGTCAAGCTGCTCGCCGACAAGGGGGCGACGCTCGATGTGAAAGATCGGCAGGGACGTACGCCGCTCGACTATGCCCGCGGCGTGGGTGTGCGCGGCCGCGCTGGCGGTGGTGTGCCGGTCCGCGACAGCACCGCGGCGCTTCTATCCAAATTATTGGCGGAGCAGGGAAAACCTGTCGCCGATCCCTCCAAAGCCAATTGACCCACCCGGTCTGCGGGGTTATAACTGCTGTCGGTCTTATTTTACCCGGCTGTTCGGGAGAGTCTCCACTTGAAGGAGGAGAGATGTTACTGAGGAGAGCGGCGAAGCTTGCTTTCGCCCTGGCGATAGCCCTGCTGCCCGCGGGCGCTTTTGCGCAAGGGCAGACTGGTTCCATTGCAGGTTCGGTGAAAGACACCACAGGCGCAGTGTTGCCTGGGGTGACGGTTGAAGCGGCGAGTCCGGCACTCATCGAAAAAGTGCGCACCGCCGTCACCGACGGTCAGGGTGCGTACAGGATTCCCGACCTGCGGCCCGGCGTGTACAGCGTCACCTTCACGCTCCCGGGCTTTTCAACGGTCCGGCGTGAAGGCATCGAGCTGACGACCGCATTCACCGCGAATGTCGTCGCCGAAATGAAAGTGGGCACCGTCCAGGAAACCGTCACGGTGACCGGCGAGAGCCCGATCGTCGACGTGCAGAACGTGGTGCAGAAGAGCACGGCGACGCGCGAACAGATGGACACCATTCCAACCGATCGCAACTTCGTCAGCTTTGCGGCGTTGACGCCCGCGGTGCTGGTCACCGGCGTCCGCCAGAACGTCGGCGGCTCGATTCCGGAAACCGGGATGAACCTGGTGGTGCACGGCAGCCGTGCCGGCGACAGCCTGGTCATGGTGGACGGGATGCCGATCATCAACGGCAGCGGCGCCGGCGGCCTGCAATACGGCAACTACCTGAACAACGCCGTGGCCCAGGAAATCACCTTCCAGACCGACTCCCAGGGCGCCGAGTTCGAGCGCGCCTCGGTCTATTCGAACTTCATTCCGAAGGAAGGCTCGAACGTGTTCCACGGCCTGTTCTCCGGGCGGTTCACGAACCAGTCTCTCGAAACCGACAATCTCGACGACAACTACCGATCGCGCGGCCTGCTGTTTGGCAGCAAGGTGGACAAGATCTGGGACGCGAACCCGGCGGCGGGCGGACCGATCGTGAAGGACAGGATGTGGATCTACGCGTCCTATCGCCATTGGGGCACGTACAACACGGTGGCCGGATCGTACAAAGATGCCGACTTCACCGAGTTGTTCTACAAGCCGAGCACCGAGCAGAACCTGTTCCCCGTGTGGCACTGGGCGGGCGTCGCGCGCCTGACCAACCAGCTCGGCACGAAGAACAAGGTGAACTTGTATTACGACTCCCAATACACGTACTTCGGCAACTGCTTCGTGCCGACGCTCGCCACGGCAATCAGTGCGTGCCCGGAATACAAGAACATCCCGCAGTACATCATCCAGGGCAGCTGGAGCTCGCCGGTCACCAACAAGCTGCTCCTCGAGGCCGGCGCCACGCTGACGGCGCAGGACTTCCATGGCTATCCCCGTGTGGGCGTTCCGCTCAGCCAGTTCTCGATTACCGACCGGACGCCCGCACCGGGCTACCCGACGACGTGGGGCTCCAGCACGGCCTACGGCGCGAACCGCAGCGACCAGTCGAACTACCGACTGTCCGCTTCGTATGTGACCGGCACCCACGCCGTCAAGGTCGGGATGACCCTGATGCATCAATGGCGCCTGGCCACGACCGAGCCGAACAACTCGGTGTCGCTGACCGTTCAGGGATGCTCGACTCCAACGCCGACCGCCTGCCAGGCGTTCTCGCTCACGCAGTACGCGACGCCGACGGAGTATCGCGAGAAGGTCAATTACAACATGGGCATCTTTGCCCAGGATCAATGGACCTACAAGCGCCTGACCGCGAATTACGGTGTGCGCCTGGACATGCTGAAGTCGCAGGTGGAAGCCAACAACCTGATTGCCGGTCCGTTTACGCCGGCGCGCAACTTCGACGCCATCGAAAACGTGCCGAACTGGAAGGACGTCGACCCCCGACTTGGTGTGGCGTACGACCTGTTTGGCAACGGCAAGACCGCCGTCAAGGCCAGCATCGGCCGCTACGTGATCGCTGACGCCTACACGATTGCCCGATCGGTCAACCCGGTGCAGTCGTCGGTCAACACCACGACCAGGACATGGGCTGATCCGAGCGGCACGTTCAATCCGTTCAACGATTGCGATCTGACGAATCCCGCCGCCAACAGCAAATATCCCGGACAGGTCGCATGCGGAGCGATTGCGAGCCCGGGGTTCGGCCAGGTGGGAACCCGGACCACGAACTACGATCCGAACCTGGTCACGGGCTGGGGCGTGCGGCCGGACAATTGGGAAATTCAGGCGAGCATCCAACGCGAGCTCTTGCCGCGTGTGTCGGTTTACGCAGGGTATTCGCGACGCTGGTTCGGCAATCTTCAGGTGACGCAGAACCTCGCTGTGACCAATGCCAGCTACACCGGATACAGTGTGCCGATTCCCGTCGATTCGCGGCTGCCCAACAGCGGCGGGACGCTCAATGGACTGTTCGACATCAACCGGTCCACGACCGCGAACAACCTGATCACGACCGCGAAGGTGGCGGGCGTGAACCTCGAAGACGTGTATGACGGATTCGATTTCAACGCTGCGGCGCGCCTTTCCCGCAGCCTCCAGATCTCGGGCGGCGTCAGCCTGGGTCGTGAGCGGACGAACAACTGCGACCTCACCAGCAATCTGGCGTTCGCGTTCAACACTGCATACTCACGGACGGATCGCGCCTACTGCGACGTTCATCCGCCCTTCCAGCCGCAATGGAAAGGGCAGGTCAGCTACCCGCTCCCGCTGGGTGTCCAGGTCAGCGCGAACTTCCAGAGCCTCTCCGGGCCTCAGCTGAACGGCGCGTATCCATTGACGAACGCTATCGTCCAGCCCTCGCTCGGCCGCGTGCTGACCGGGGTGAATGTGAACGCCGAACTGATCCCGCCGGGCACGTTCTACGGCGATCGGATTTACCAGACCGACGTCCGGCTCAGCAAGACGATCAAGGCCGGCGGGACGACAATTCGTCCGACGATCAATTTCTACAATCTCTTCAACGCGAATCCGATTCAGACCTACACCACGACCTACACGCAGGCGGGCTGGCTGGCGCCGACCGTCATCCTGAACCCGCGCTTCATGGATTTCGGCGTGCAGATCGACTTCTAACGGCGGCTGGCGCTCTACGGAAGAGGGGATGGGCCGGTGTCCGGCTCATCCCCTTTTTCTTGGAGCGCACGGACCCACGACCATCCAGCTTGCGGGCGAAGGCCGCACTGACGAGGAGCTAACGATGTTCCGTCGATCGATCACCGCTTTCCTCGTCGCGCTCATGGTGATTCCCGCCGCGCGAGTCAGGAGCCACACCTAAGCATGAGCGATTCCCTCTCTCTCGAACTTGGCCGATGGGTACGCCGGACGGCCTTCGACGACCTGCCGCCCGATGTGGTCGAGGCGACCAAGAACCGGATACTCGACGTCATCGGTTTGTCGCTTGCCGGGGCGGGGACCGCGTTCGGGCGCTCCGTTCTGGAGGCGTCGGTCGCGTTGTCGCCTCCAGGCCCGTGCCGCGCGTTGGGCACCGGGCATCGCCTCGGCGTGACGACGGCGGCGTTCGTGAATGGGTCCTGGTCCCAGGCCCTGGAATACGACGACACGCACAACGAATCGATCGTTCACATGAGCAGCCCCTCGGTGGCGGCCGCCCTTGCGCTGGCTGAATACCTCGCCGCGCAAGCCGGCGACTCCAGCGAAACCGCCCCCGTTTCCGGCCGCGATTTGATCGCGGCGATTGCCATCGGCAACGAAATTTCGTGTCGCGTCGGCAGCGTCTCGCCTGGACAGTTTCATCGTCTCGGATTTCATCCGAGCGGGCTGTTCGCGCCGTTCGGCGTGACCTACCTCGCCGGCAGGCTGCTGGGCCTCGACGCCGACCAGTTGGCGCGTGCGGCTGGCATCTGCGGCAGTTTCGCCGCCGGCATCCTGGAGTGCTGGGTGGACGGCACGCAGCCGAAATTCCTGCATCCCGGGTGGGCGGCGCAAAGCGGCATCACCGCCGCGTTTCTGGGACGCGCGGGAACGACAGGGCCGGCCGCGGTCTTCGAGGGACGCTTCGGTCTGTTCTCGTCCCACCTCCAGGATCCACAGGTGGCCCGCGACTTTCGAAGGATTACCCAGGAGCTTGGCACGCGTTGGGACTCGCGCCGCGCCTCGTTCAAGCCGTTCCCGGCCGCGCACGTGCTGCACCCCTACATCGACGCCCTGTTGCGATTGCGTGCCACGCACGGCATCACCCCGGCCGATGTCGAGCGGATCGACTGTCCGGTCGCGGCCTTCATCGTGCCGATTGTGTGCGAGCCGGTGGCCGAGAAGATGGCACCCGCGTCCGACTCGCACGGCCGGGTGAGCCTGCAATACACCCTGGCCGAGGCGTTGGCGCTCGGCGAGCTCGGGAAGACCGCGTACCGCGAGGCCAGCTTGATGAACTCTGAGATCCTCGCGCTGGCGCGCCGCGTGCGCTACACGGTGGATCCCGCCTACCCAGGCCCAGGCCACTTCAAAGGCGAAGTGCGGATCACGCTCAAGGATGGCCGGTCGGTCGTCGAAGTCGAGGAATTCAATCGCGGATCGTTCGAAAACCCGATGACCGACGTCGAGCTCCGCGACAAATTCGACGACAACGCGAGCGAGCACCTGTCGGCTGGGGCCCGCGATCGACTGGTCGGCGAGATTCGGCGGCTCGAACTGCTGCCGGATGCCAGCGTCCTCGTCGGACTCGCGATCGCCTCGCCACGAAAGACAGGGAGTGTGAATACAGTCACGTAACCAGGAAATCACGTTCCGGTGAAGGCGATTTTCTTGGCTGCAGAGCACGCCGAAATCGCAGAGAATCCTGTGGTTATGACCGAGGCGTCGTGGCGGAGGCTGATCGACAAGATTCAGGAAAACAATGTGGTCCCGATTGTCGGGTCGCGCCTCCTGGTCGGCGCCGACGGCCAGGCGTCGCTGCAGGCGCGGGTTGCCACCCGACTCTTGACCGACTGCGGAAAAGACCTCGGCGAAGAGCCGCTTTCCCCGTTCCGCGAGCTCAACGACGCGGTGTCCCGATTGAAGGGCAGTGTCGACCCTCAGGATCTCTACGATTGCGTGCACGAAGCGATTTGCGCCGTCACCTCCGCGGCCGACTTCGCGATTCCCACGCCGATTCGTCAGCTGGCGCAGATCGCCGACTTCCGCCTCTTCGTGACGCTCACCTCAGACGACCTGCTCGCCCGCTCCTTGCGCGCGCGCTGCGATTTGACCGAGATCGTTCATTCACCCAACCTGCCGACCAGCGAGGGCAGAGATCTCCCCAAGGATTGGAAGACACGCCCAGGCGAAGCGTTCCTGTTGTATCTTTTCGGCAAATCGCGCTCGGCGCCGATGTTTGCCATCCACGACGAGGACGTCCTGGAATACGCCCACAACCTGATTGCCAGGGGCAGTCAGGTCCCGACGTTCCTCGCGGAACTGCAGCAGCGCAACCTTCTGCTGATCGGCTGCAATTTTCCCGAATGGTTGAGTCGATTCTTCCTGCGCGCGACGAACCAGAAGCGGTTGTCCGAGAAGGAGAACCGGGCGTGGTTGATCGACCCGCTTCAGCCCCAGGAGAGCCTGACGTGCTTCCTTCGCAGCTACAGCACGCAAACCGAGATTCTGTCGCAGACCTCGCCCGCTGACTTCATCGCGGAGCTGCATCAGCGCTGGATGGCCGAACATGGCGCGGGCGTTCAGCCGGCCGACCGCACCGTGAACGCGGCGCCTGCCCCCGGGACGATGTTCTTCATCAGTTACTCGCGGGCGACGGATCTGCGCCGGGCCGAATTGCTGTATCAGGCGCTGCTCAAGCAGGGAGTCGCCGAAAGCGAAGTGTGGTTCGATCGCAAGACCATCGAGCCGGGCGAAGACTTCCGCCGCAGCATCCTCGACGGCATTCGGAGCTGCCGTTACTTTCTGCCCCTGCTTTCGCAGGCAGCCAACAGTCGAGAGGCCGGCTTCGTCTTCCGCGAGTGGCGGGCCGCGACCGATCTCCTGGAAGACATGAACCGCGAGTTCGTGTTGCCGGTGATCGTCGACGCCGACTACGTGCCCGAGCGCTATACCGCCGAGTCAGTGCGGGTGTGGGCCGACGACAAGAAGCTGGACTTCGGCCATGCACCCGAAGGTGTACCGGATGGGCGTCTCGAAACCAAGCTGAAGAAGCTCGTGCGCGAGAGTCGCCGCGGGACCCTGGCATCGTGACCGTGCCTGCCGATAATCCTCCGGCGTTGAACGGCGACAATCCCTGGCCGGGCCTGGCCGCGTACGACGAGGCGTCGAGCGGGTTCTTCTACGGTCGCCGCGACGAGGCCGCCGAACTCCTGCGCCTCGTGCGACTCGCGCCTCTGTCGGTGGTGTACGGCAAGTCCGGGCTTGGGAAAACCTCCCTGCTGCAGGCCGGCCTGTTCCCCCTGCTCCGGGCCGCACACTATCTGCCAGTCCACCTGCGATTGGATTTCTCCGAGTCCGTCAAGGAGCCGCCGCTGCAACAGGTGATGCGGCGTCTGCTGGAGGAATTCGGCCGCGTGAAGGCGGAGCACTCGGAGCCCGAGAGCGGGGAAGACCTGTGGGAATTCTTGCACCGCAGGGATTTCGAAGCCTGGAGCGTGGACAACTTCCCGCTGACGCCGGTCCTCGTGTTCGATCAGTTCGAGGAACTGTTTTCACGCAGCGGCGGCAAGGTCGAACTGATTGCGCAGGTCTTCGACGGCCTGGCGGACCTGATTGAGAACCGCATTCCGGCCGACCTCGCGCGCGCCACGGACGGACCCCGGCGGTCGAGGCTCGACCTGCTGTCCCAGCGCTACCGCGTGATGCTGTCGTTTCGCGAGGACTTTCTGCCCGAGGTGCGAACGTGGGAAGCGAAGGTGCCGTCGCTCCTGCGCAACTACCTGCGCCTCGACCCGCTGTCGCGCGCCCGCGCTGTCGAAGCGGTCGAGGGCGCCGGCAAGGCGGTTCTCGGCGAGGGCGTCGCCAGCGTCATCGTCGATTTCGTCGGCAGGCTCGACGAGACGGCCGACGCCGTCGAATCGTCTTCCATGGTCGTCGAACCGGTGCTGCTCAGTTTGTGCTGCTACCAGCTCAATCGGCGGCGCGCGCCAGGATCGCCGATCGACCGGGCGCTCGTCCTGGCGGCCGGCCAGGATATTTTGAACAGCTTCTACCGGAACGCACTCGACGATCGTGAGGTGACCGGTCCGCCCGACGTGGCGCTGTTCATCGAGGACTATCTGATTCAGGGCGGCCACTATCGCGGTGACTATCCTGTGAAAGAGGCGCTCGACGAGCAGCGTCTGACCGGCGCACAACTGGCCGCACTGACCGACCGGCTTCGTCTGCTGCGGATCGTCCACCATGCCGACACCTCACGCGTCGAGTTGATTCACGATCGCCTCGTCCCGGTCGTGCGCATGGCCCGAGACGAGCGGAGAATCAAACGGCATCAGGAGGAACAGGAGCGTCTCGCCCTGGAGGCCCAGGCCGAACGGGACGAAGAGCGCGAGCGCAGCGCCGAGCTTCAGAAACAGCGAGACACGGTCACGGACAGCTTGCGGGTGGCCTCGCTCAGTCGCAACATCGCCGGAGTGCTGGCGATTGTGAGTTTGATCGTCATTGCGTGGGGATGGCGTCAACGGCTCGCGAAAGATCAGCTCGAAGTGCAGCTGAAACTCAGGGCGGCCGTTGGTGTGGACACCGCGCGCCTCGCCGAAGGACGGCTCGCGCTTGGCGTCGGCATGGAGCCGCTCGAGCAGACCATGTACCGTGGGCTTGCCGCGTATCGTTTGAGCATGAGCGATCAGGGACTGTCGCAGGCCAGGGCCGCGAGCCTGACTGCACTGCATTTCGTGCTCGAAGCCTCCGGGCGTCTTCGCAAGGCCGTGACCATCCGTGGTTTCGTGCCGACGCCGGCGCTGGCCTACAGTCCCGACGGTCGGACGCTCGTGGTCGGTGGCGAGGATGGGCTGATTCGGCTTCTCGACGCCGAAACCTATCGCGAGACCGGCGACCGGCTGGATTGCCGTCAATCGTCTCCCGAACCTGTTTGGAGCCTTGCGTTCAATGGCGACGGCACGCGGCTGGCCGCGGGCTATGCCGTCAATGACGTTCGCGCGGCCGGCCAGGGGTTGGTGTGTGTCTTCGATGTGCCTCGGCGTTCGGTCGTGCGCTCGTGGTCCACCAGGGCGCCCGACGAAAGATCCAGCGCCGTCTACAGCGTGGCCTACAGCACGAAGCCGGGGACTGATGTCGTGATCGCCGGTGGAAGCGACGACAGGCTTCGCCTGTTGGACGTCAAGACGGGGGAAGTTCGCACGCTGCCCCACGAAGGGGCTGTGTACACGGTCGCCATCAGTCCTGATGGTCTTCTGGTGGCGTCGGGCGGCGACGATGTGACCATCCGAATCTGGACGATGGCGGAACTGGCCGGTTCGAACGCTCATCCGCTGGAGCTCGTAGGCCATGGCGCCAGAATCAACCAGGTCAGCTTTTCGCCTGTCGATCCGTCCGTCCTCGTCTCGGCCAGCGACGACGGAAGCATCATCGTCTGGCGGATAACGGCGAAGGGCGCCAGGCAACAGGGGTGTCGTGCGCAGCAAAGCACACTGCAGCCGGCGCGGATTTATGGGTTTGCGGTGAGTCCAGACGGCGAAATGATCGCTGCCGCCGGTGCGGATGGCAATGTGCGGCTCTTTCGGTTGCTGAGGCCGGGTGCGCCGTGCGACTCGCCGAAAGGGCGGGGGTCGGAGCCGCCCGAGTTCGATATGGTTGCAGACGGCGTGTTGTCTGGACACGGCGGGCTCGTGCTGTCGGCAGCCTACACTCCCAATGGAAATCATCTGGCGTCGACGGGGCAGGATGGGTCGATTCGCATCTGGGATCCCAGGACCGGCGGCTTTTCGCTCGCGGACTTCCGGCTCGATTCCGGCGTGACGGCTCTAGCCATCAGTCCCGACGGCAAGGTCATGGCCGCCGGTGACGAGCAGGGCGCGATTCATCTATGGGATCGGCCGAAAGAGCATGTTGAACCCGTCATTCCATTGCCGGTCGCGAATTGGCACGCGCACGAGAAAGCCATCCGCAGCCTGGTCTACATTCAGAGCGGAGATCGTTCGGTATTGATCTCCGGTGGCGACGATGGCGTGGTCAAGCGATGGGATCCGGTGTCGCGAGCGAGTCTCGGCCCAGAGATGGGGGATCACGCGGAGTCCGTCCGTTCGATTGGGGTGTCGCCGAACGGCAAGGCGCTGGCGGTGGGCAGCCGCGACGGCACGATCAGGCTTTGGGACGCCGCGACGGGCGAGCGCGGGCGCGAATTTGGGAAGCCCAAGGACGCGGGCGAGGATTACGAGCTGTACGCGGTCGGTTTCAGCGCCGACGGAAAGCAGCTTGCCGTGGGCAGCTCCGATCCGCGAGTGCGGATTCTGGACATCGAGAAGCCCGGTACCGAGCACTCGCTGCAGGGACATGCGGACCCCATCAAATCCCTGTCGCGCGGCGGTGCACGTTGGCTGCTCTCTGCCGGACGTGATGGCAGCGTGCTCGAATGGCAGCAAGCCGCTCTCGAACAGTCCCAATCCGAAAGCTTGAAGAAGCAAGATCAGTTCAAGTTTCGATTGGGATTCAGAGATCGCACGCCGCTGACTTCGATGGACACGAGCGCCGATGGCGGACTGATTCTGACCGGCGGAGACCACGGACAAGTGCAGCTGTGGGATGGGGTGGAACACGTGCTGATCGGCGCCCGCTTCTTCGGGCATCAGGCCGACGCGGCGATTCGCGCGGTGGCCGTGGCCTCCGACGGCAGCTTTTTCGTGACCGCCGATCCGGCGAAGATTCTCGTCTGGCCCGGCCCCGAGCGGTGGGCCGACATCATCTGCTCGAAGCTGGTGTGGAACATGAGCGGCGCGCAGTGGCGCGAGTGGGTGTCGCCGGCGATTCCCTACATGGCTCAGTGCCAGGGACTCACCGTTGCGCCGGACGACGGCGCGGCTGACCATGCGAAGTAGCTGAATCCCCGGTTGGCGCGAAGTGCTCTAACGCCGGGGCGAGTCGACCGGGCGGGCGGCGAGGGTAGAAGGATCTTCTGAATTTCCCAGTACTCGCGTGCGCGGGGTTTGGCGGGCGATTAGAAGGCCGCCGGTTCCGGCTCTCAGCGCCTCCACGGTATGATCGCCAGCGCTTTCATTCAACCTTTCACGTGGAGCGGACATGGACAAGCAGACATACGATCGTGGTCTCGAGATTCGAAAATCAGTGCTCGGCGCAGAGTTCGTCGAGAATGCCATCAAGAGCGCAGACGACTTCAACCGACCGCTTCAAGAGCTCGTCACCGAGTACTGCTGGGGCGCGGTGTGGGGCCGGGAGGGACTGTCGAAGAAAGAGCGGAGCATGCTGAATCTGGCGATGCTTTGCGCGCTGAACCGGCCGCACGAGTTGAAGGTCCATGTCGCCGGGGCGCTGACCAACGGCCTGACGCGGGAGCAGATTCGCGAGGTGTTCATGCAGGTGGCGATCTATTGCGGCGTGCCGGCCGCTGTCGACGCGTTCCGGACGGCTCGCGAGGTCTTCGCGCAGATCGACCAGAAAGCCTGAGCAGGTCGGGCTGATTGGGCAGGTGGGGCGGTTCGGACAGATGGGCGGATAGGTCGGCCCCGCTGACCCGACCCGCCCGACCCCCGAACCAGCCCAACCGCCCAACCAATTCAACCAACCCTGCCATCATCGTTTCGGCGCCACATCCAGCCGCACAACCAGGCCTTCCAGACCCGGCGCTGCAGCCGGATAGATCTCGGCGACCAGGGGGTCATGGCCGGGGACGATATGGTCCGGCGACTCCGCGAGGCGCTTGATCGTCAGGTAGCCCTCCAGCACGTCGCCGACACAATAGGTGATCGGAAACACGCGGCCTTCGTTGATATGCGGAAACAGGTGTGACGCGTCAGACGCCAGCACCACGTGCCCGCGTTGCGTCTTGACGCGGACGCACTGGAGACCCTTCGAGTGCCCGCCAATCCGGTGGACCGTGATGCCCGGCGCGATCTGATCGTCTCCGTCGTGGAACACGACGCGCTCCGCGAACACCTTCCGCACCATCGCCACCACATCGTCGGCCTCGAACGGGATCCGCATGTGCGCGTGGCGCATGTAGCGGCCCGTCGCATAGGCGATTTCGCCATCCTGGATGTGATAGCGGGCCTTGGGAAAGAGCTCGTGGTTGCCGCTGTGGTCGTAGTGCATGTGGGTGACGATGATGTGCTCGACCGCATCGGCCTGAATCCCGATCGCCTTGAGGCCGTCCTGGATCGGGTTCACGATCGTTCGCCCGCGCTTGTCGGCCATGGCCTGATCGAACCCCGTGTCGACGACGAAGGTGCCATGCGGTCCAACGATCGCCCATACGAAGTAGGCCAGGGGTTGAAGAATGTCGTGGGGATCGCCGCCGATGAAATTTTCCTGTGCCTTTCGATCGTGATGCGCGTAGCGCACCGCATAAACTTCGTGAACGTCCTGACTCATCGAGACCTCGCGGGATCCGGAGACGGACACGACTGTCGTGTCGTGTGCGTGTGTAACGCCCAACGATACCGCCCACATGAAACATCGGCGGGGACGCGCACCAGATGGCTCGTGCGCTCGTGGCGGCCGTCTGAAACGACGAATACGTTGATGCTATCATCCACGCCCGAGATCCGATGGGCGACATCAATCCGCGTTCCAGTGAGTGTCAGGAATACCGCCTGGCCATCCGTGACCTGTGCAGCCGGTTCGACAGCACGTACTGGCAGCAGGTCGAAGAGCAGTCGGGCTATCCAGAGGCCTTTGTCAAGGCGCTGACCGAGGCAGGCTGGCTCGCCGCGCTGATTCCGGAGCAGTACGGCGGTGGCGGCTTGAGTGTGACCGAGGCCTCGGTCATCCTCGAGGAGATTAACCGATCCGGCGCGAATTCCGGCGCCTGCCACGCCCAGATGTACATCATGGGCGCGCTGCTCCGGCACGGCTCGGAGGAGCAGAAGGAGCGTTACCTCCCGGCCATTGCGTCAGGGGCGCTGCGGCTGCAGTCCTTTGCCGTGACCGAGCCGACCACCGGCACCGACACCACCAAAACACGCACGGTGGCCATCAGGTCCGGCGAGCGCTACATCGTCAACGGCCAGAAGGTGTGGATTTCGAGAATCCAGCACTCCGACCTGATGCTGCTGCTTGCGCGGACCACGCCGCTCGCGGAGATCAAGAAGAAGACGGATGGCCTCTCGATCTTCCTCGTGGACCTGCGCGACGCGGAGCGGCAGGGCATGACGGTTCGTCCGATCAAGAACATGGTCAACCACGAGACCAACGAAGTGTTCTTCGACAACTTCGAGGTCCCGGCGGCCAATCTGATCGGCGAGGAAGGGAAGGGCTTCCGCTACATTCTCGACGGCATGAACGCCGAGCGGATCCTGATTGCGGCCGAGTGCATCGGAGACGGCTATTGGTTCATCGACAAGGCGCGTCACTACGCAAACGAGCGGATGGTGTTCGATCGGCCGATTGGGAAGAATCAGGGTGTGCAGTTTCCGATCGCGCGCGCGTATGCCAACCTGCGGGCGGCGGATCTGATGCGCTACGAAGCGGCGCGGCTCTTCGACGCCGGCCAGCCGGCGGGGGCGGAGGCGAATCTCGCGAAGTTGCTGGCGGCGGACGCGTCGTGGGAGGCCGGCAATGTCTGTCTGCAGACGTTCGGCGGTTTCGGGTTCGCGGTCGAGTACGATGTCGAGCGAAAATTCCGTGAGACCCGGCTCTACCAGGTCGCGCCGATCTCGACCAACCTGATTCTCTCCTTCATCGGCGAGCACGTCCTCGGGATGCCGCGGTCTTTTTGACGCGCGCGTGGGCCGGCTTCGGCCAGTTGGCGATATACCGCTCGGTGCGTCCCGCCAGCGCATTCAGCCACTCGAGCTGCAGATGAAAGCCGGTGTCCATCAGCTCCACGAGCCACGCCGGGAGCCCGGAAAGATCCGGCGAGAGGGCGCCCCAGTCCGGCCGGCTGCCGTCCGCATCGGTAAAGCCATAGTGCCGCGCCAGTTCCCATGAGCTCCACAGATGGCCGGACCGCGCAAGGACGTTCCGATCGGCCGCGAGTGCCGCGACCGCGCGTCCGACGAAGAGCGGCGATTCCGATTCCAGGAAGTTCTTGTCTTTCTTGCCGCCGTCACGCCAACGCTCTTCGCTGACGCCGAAGTACTCGAACATCTTTTCCGACCGAAGGAACCCCGGGGTGATCGCGACGGCGGCCACGCCGCGACTCTTGAGCTCGGCCGCCATGTTCAAGGCCATCCCCTTCAGCGCGAATTTCACGATCTGGGACAGCGGGTTGCCTCCAGCGCCGAGCAGGTCGTTCTCCGTGACTTCGACGATGAGACCCCGGCGCGAGCGGATCATGCGGCGGGCGGCGTGCTTTGCCGTGATGACGTGAGACACGAGCGCCTGTCGAAGGATGGCGTCGGCATTCTTCAGGTCCGCCTGCCAGAAGTTGCCCCATTGACTCATCATCGGGTCCTCGCCGGCGATGCTGTTGACGAGGATGTCCAGCCGCTTCTCCTCGGCGTGGACGCGTGCAAACAACGCCTCGACGTCGGCCTCGACGGTGTGGTCGACGCGAACGGCGCGCGCGGCGCCGCCGGCCGCGGTGATCATCGCCGCGGTTTCATCGATGGTTTCCGGCCGTTTGTACGGCGACGGGTTGCCGGGCACGCTGCGGCCGCTGCAGTAGACGAGCGCGCCGGCCTCACCCAGGGCGCGCGCGATGCCGCGGCCCGCACCTCGGGTCGCGCCTGCCACCACGGCCACCCGTCCGGCAAGCGGCAAGTCTGAGACATGTTGTTTCGTTCTGCGTGCTGGCATCGCGCTCCTCCGATGGGTCAGGGCCCGCCGGTCATTCCCCTGGGCTTCAGATATCCGAACCGGCATTCATATCGACAAGTCGCTTCGTGTTCAAGATTTTTCTGCGGCCTCCCTGGGCAGACCGTAGTAGACTGACAGTTCCGATGGAAGCCACTGGAACTTCGCGCGACGTTTCGACCGCGTCGGGTGTGGTGTCTTCCTCTCTGCTACGGGCCCTGCCTCTTATCAGCGTCGGCCTAAACCTGCCGACCAGCGCACGGTGATGTAGCCCAAGTCAAATCAGCTAGCAAACGAAATAGAACCAGGGCCATCACCTATCCGGGTGATGGCCTTTTTTTTGCTCAATGGGGAGAAAGATATGGATACCACAACACCGAAACCGTCAGTGCCTGAGGGCCATTCGGTTGTTTCGAGACCATGGAAGCGCGAACCAGAAAAGCCCGTCATCGCGGCGATCCCGGCGGCTGGGCAGGAAGAAACCCCGACCGAGCCGGGCTACGGCCACGGTGTGTAGTTTCGCCACTGACGTCGGCGGCGCACGACCGCCGCTGGTCGGCCAGGCGACAGTCTGACGTCGGACAGTCGGACGCCTGACCGTCCGATGGCCGTTCAAGCAATCCTGTCCACCCGACTCGACGGCCAGGTCTAGTCCACGTGCCAGGTTTAAGCCCACCGGCTTTCAGCCGGTCCGGCCGTGAGATGTTTCGGACCAACGAGCACCTGGGCATCGTGCGAACCACGATCGTGACACATCGATCACGAAGAAGACCGAGGGAACAGGCGTCGCGGGAAATATCAGCCTTCGTGCGCTTTGTGACCCTTGTGGTTCCGAGACTCGTTGCGTGGCGTGCTCCGGCTCAGACCGGCATGTTCACGCGCGCCGATTCGCGATCGCGTTGAAATTCTTCGCCAGGTGTTCGGCCGTCCGCCACGCCAGCGCCTGCGCGGTGAGTGTCGGGTTTCGCGCTCCGCTCGTGCCCATCACCGACGCCCCGAGCAGGCCCAGGTTCGGCACCTCGTGCGAGAAGCCCCACCGATCGACGACGTTCGTGTCCGGGTTGTCACCCATGCGAGTGCCGCCGTACGCATGCGTCGACGGGCCCATCGATCCGATCGGCCCACGTTCGATCGCGATCGCGCCCGCCGCTCGATACCACTCTTCCATCCTGTCCTGCACGAACGCCGCGAGCTTCCGCTCGTTGTCCTGATAATCAGCGGTAATCCGGGTGACCGGGAAGCCCAACGGATCCTTCACCTCCGGGTCGAGATCGAGGTAGTTGCTGTCGTACGGCAAGGTCGTCTTCTGCAAATACGAGGTATTCGTGCGGTCGGCATTCTTCGCGACGAACGACTTCCATTCCGCGCCCCAGGACCGGGCGGTCTTTCCGAAAGTGCTCATGCTGGCGGCGGCTATAGGCCGCCGATCGGAGTAGACCCAGAGGTTGCCCCCGCCGATGAAGTCGAGCCCGGCGTGATCGAAGTTGTCATCGGCCCAATCGTCGACGGCCGTCCCCTGCGCCGGCAGCCCGTACCAGCTGTTGGTATCCCAGGGGAACAGGGCCGTGACGCCGGCCGTCTGGGCGTGGCTGAAGTAGTGCCGTCCGACCTGTCCATGATTGTTCGACAGGCCGCGGGGAAAGGCCTTCGACGCCGACAGGAGCAGGAGCCGTGTGTTCTCGTAGGTATAGCTGGCCAGCAGCACGACCTTCGCCGGCTGGAAGTATTCCGTCCCGTCCGTGACGTAGCTGACCCCGGAGATCCGGCCGTTGCCGTCTACCTCCAGCCGGGTGACATGTGCACGCGTGGTGATCTTGAGCCGGCCAGTCGCCTGTGCCTTGGGAATCGTCGTGACGGCCGTCGAGTTCTTCGCGTCGACGTGACAGCCGCCGCGGTTGCAATACCCGTGATACATGCACGCGGAACGGCCCTGGTAGCGCTCCGAGTTGATCGCTGCCGGCCCGGGAAACGGGTGCCAGCCGAGCGCCCGCGCCGACGTGGCCATCAAATCCGTGAAACCCGTGCCGCGCAGCGGCGGCATGGGATACTCGCGTGCGCGCATGCCCTCGAAGATGTTGCCACGGCGGTCGATCGTCCCCTTGATGTTGCCGGCTGCTCCTGATACGCCAATTTCGTGCTCGACCCGGTCGTAGAACGGTTCGAGATCTTCGAGACCGAATGGCCAGTCTTCGACCGTGGACCCGACGGGAATGCGCGACGCCCCGTAGCGGCGCCGCGTCTCGCTCACCACCTTGAAGTCCCACGGATTCAGCCGCCAGCTCTGCGCCCAGTAATGCATCGTCG
>JBDTVS010000233.1:0-20476 GCA_040007095.1 Acidobacteriota bacterium | reverse complement strand
ATCCGGGCGCATCGCCCGCCTCGGTGCGACGACGGACTTTCACCACGGGCTGCTCACGATCGTGGCGCTGGTGGTCATGACGCTGCTCGCCTCGGTTCCTGCGCCGGCCAGGGAAGTCTTCAAGTCGATCAGAGCGAGGATCGCGGGCGGGCCAGGCGCAGTCAGGACCCGGGTCTCGATCTCGATTGAGAACTATACGACCGCCGAGGAGGCGCGCGCGCTGCTTCAAGCAGCGGGGCGCGGAGGACGAGACGCGGTGGTCGCGAGCCTTCGAAACCTGAACAAAGGCCTGGTCTCGGTCACCGGCGCTGAAGAGTGGCGTGTCAATGCGGCTCGCGTGTATCCGACTGGCGCTGGCCGAAAAATCGTCATCGTCTGGGACAGAGCCGCCATCCGGGGCGCGTCGCCGGTCGTTTCACAAGCCCGCGAGTATCCGTTCGGCGTCGTCGAGTTGGAGCTCGACAATAAGGGCACAGGTGTCGGTCGGCTGATTGAAACGGCCGCGGTCCGCCTCGACGATCACGGCTTCGTCGAAGTCGAGCGGTATCTGACCTCTGCGCAACTGCTGGTCGAAGTCGAGATGGAACAATGAGCTGCTAGCGTCATGTTCCAGCTCTGCTCTCTCGCGACAGCCCTGTCGCACGCGACCCACGTCGCGCGTCACGCGCAAGTTCTGACGACACGGATTCCCCCCTCGCCGCGAATCGACGGGCGACGGAGTCGACCGTCCAAAAGTAAGATACAAGGACATGCTTCCCAGGCGCTCGCCGTCCCAGGCCATGCTGACGGCCATGGTCTGCGCGGCCGCGGTGACGGCGCAGTTTGTCGGTGGCAAGGCCACCCGCGACGCCTTGTTTCTGTCGGCGCTCGACTACACCGCGCTGCCGACGATGCTGATTGCGACCTCGGCATGCTCGATCCTGCTCGTCGTCGCCAGTTCCAGGGGCGGGCGCAATATCGCGCCCGCGCGACTGGTTCCGGCGTTGTTTTTCGGGAGCGGCGTGCTGCTGCTCTTCGAATGGGCGCTGACCTACCGGGCACCCTCGTCAGCCGCCGTGATTTTCTACCTGCATATCTCCGGCGCTGGCCCGCTGCTCGGATCGGGGTTCTGGCTGGTGTTGAGCGAGCGCTTCGACCCGCGCACAGCGAAGAAGAGCTTTGGCCAGATTGCCGGCGCGGGCACCCTCGGTGGTCTGTTGAGCGCTCTCCTCGCCGAGCGGGTCGGCGCGCTGTTCGGCGTGGCCGCGATGATTCCGGTGCTTGCCGCCTTTCATTTTCTGAGTGCCTGGCAAATGCGCCGACTCGCCGTGCAGTCCGGGGCAGGCGAGCGGTCATCATTTGCGGAGTCGTCTGAGATCCTCGCGGCGCCGACGTTGTCGGGCTGGCGCGTCCTCTCCGAGGCGCCGTATCTCCGGCATCTCGCCGTCCTGGTCCTGCTTGGGACCACCGGTTCCGCGCTCGTGGACTATCTGTTCAAAGTGGAAGCGGTCAAGATGTTCGGACGCGGAGACACCCTCCTCCGCTTTTTCGCCACCTACTACGCCGCAACGAGCCTGATCACGTTCGTGGTCCAGACCTCGTCGAGCCGGTTCGTGCTGGAGCGATTTGGATTGGCGCTGACGACAGGCACGCCCTCGGGTGCGTTGCTCGCCGGCAGCATCGGCGGTCTGGTCGCGCCGGGATTCGGCAGCATGATGATTGCGCGGGCCGGCGAATCGGTCTTTCGCGGTTCGCTGTTCCGCGCCGGATACGAATTGTTCTACACGCCGATTCCAGCGGCCGAGAAACGTGCGGCGAAGTCGATCGTCGACGTCGGATTCGACCGCCTGGGCGATGCCGTGGGTGGTGGCATCGTGCGCTGGGTGGTGATTCTCGCCCCCGCCGCCCAGTATCAGACGATTCTCGCCCTCACGATCGCGGGCTCGGTCGCCGCGATTGTCATCGCCAGCCGTCTCGACCGCGGATACGTGCAGGCGCTCGAGAAGAGCCTTCTCAACCGCGGCGTCGAGCTGAATCTCTCCGACGTGGAAGATGGAACGACGCGAACGTCGTTTCTTCGAACGCTCAGCCTGACCAGAGCCGACCTCGGCCCCCGGCGCGCGACCACGGTGGGCCCGCCGACGACCGCTTCGGCGTTCGCGACCGGGAGCGTCGATCCCGAAGTTCAAGACATCCTCCGGTTGCGGTCGCGCGACCGCGGGCAGGTGGTGCGGGTGCTTCGCCAGGAAGAAGGACTCACCGCGGCGCTCGTGCCGCACGCCATCCCGTTGCTGGCGTGGGACCCGGTGGCCGCCGATGCGCTGTTCGCGCTGAAGAAGGTCGCCGAAGAACGAATCGGCGAGCTGACCGATGCCTTGATCGATCCGAATCAGGACTTCACCGTCCGGCGCCGGCTGGCGCGCGTCTTCTCGATCGGCGTCTCCCAGCGCGCGGTGGATGGTCTCATGCTGGCGTTGGACGACAAGCGCTTCGAGGTCCGTGTCCAATGCGGCCGCTCGCTGACCTCGATCGTTGAGAAGAATCCCAGGGTGCGGATCGAGGCGGCGCAGATCTTTGCGGTCGTCCTGAAAGAAGTGGCCGTCGGCCGTCCGGTGTGGGAGAGTCGCCGCCTGCTCGACAAGTTCGACGCCGAGGAGCACGGATCATCCCCGGTGGACGAGGTCGTGCGGGACCGGGCCAGCCAGAGCCTGGCACATGTCTTCATGCTGCTCGGGCTGGTGCTGCCAAAAGAGCCGCTCCAGATTGCGTTTCGAAGCCTCCACAGCAGCGACCTGTTCTTGCGGGGCACGGCCCTCGAATACCTGGAGGGGCTGCTGCCGGCGCCAATCCGCGAGCGATTGTGGCCCTTTCTCGAGGATCGACGGACCCGTGGGCCGCAGCGCCCGCGTGACGAGGTTCTGGCGGACTTGATGCGGTCGAACCAATCGATGATGGTAAACGTGGAAAAACTGCAGCAGCGGCGAGCCGAGGCCCAGCGCTCTCTCGAGAGCGAGCCCGATGTCCGCTTCAAGCCGGTCACCCCGGCCGACTCCGGGGCATAACCGAGGCATGTCTCACAAGAAGCACAAGTTGATCGCCCCGCGCGTCCCGACGGCGCCGTTGGGAACAGGCGCGACCAAGACTTCCGGGCGACTCCCCGACGAATTGATGTCGGAACACGTCCAGCGTCTCGCGGTCTTCAGCGCCGTGGCGGCGTGTCTGTGGACGGTGGCGCTCCTGATGGACACGGTCGTCACACCGTTGACGCTGCCGACCGAGGTCTCCCGGGAACGCATCGCCATCGAACTGTTCGCCATCATCGGGTGCGGCCTGGTCTTCCTGTACGTGCGCTATGCCGATTGCGCGCCGGAGAAAAAGGCCGATGCCGGTCTCGGATTCATGCTGCTCAATGCCTTTGGCATCGCGCTGATCAACACCTGGCTCAAGACTCCGAGCCTGACGGCGCTGGGGTACGTGTCGTGGAACACGATCGTGATCCTGGTCTCCTCGATGATCCTGGCCACGAGCCCGCGCAAGATGCTGGCGACGTCGCTGGTGGCGGCATCGATGGATCCGCTTGGCGTCTGGATCGCCCATCTGCGCGGCCTGCCGACTGCGTCTCTCGGCGCCACCATCGTCTTGTTCTGGGCCAATTATGCGTGCGCCGCGGTCGCGGTTCTGCCGGCGCATCTGCTGCACCACATGGGCCGCCGGCTCCGCGAGGCCCAGGAGTTGGGCAGCTACCAGCTTGTTGAATTACTCGGGCGGGGCGGGATGGGCGAGGTATGGCGGGCCAATCACCGGCTTCTGGCGCGGAGCGCGGCCATCAAGCTGGTGCGCCCGGAACTGCTGGGCGCGAACAACGAAACCGCGGCCCGACTCATGCTTCGTCGGTTCGAGCGGGAAGCGCAGGCGACCGCGGCACTGAGCTCTCCAAACACGATTCGCGTGTTCGACTTCGGCGTGACGAGCGAGGGCACGTTCTACTACGTGATGGAGCTGCTCTCCGGGCGCGATCTCGATTCGCTGGTCAAGGAGTTCGGCCCCGTGCCCGCCGACCGTGCGATCCATCTGCTCCGCCAGGTGTGTCACTCGCTCGCCGACGCCCATGCGCGAGGGCTGGTGCACCGCGACATCAAACCGGCCAACATCTACGTCTGTCGCATGGGCCTCGAGTACGACTTCATCAAAGTGCTCGATTTCGGCCTGGTGAAGTTCAACGATCGCCGCTCCGGACAGACGATGATGACGGCCGATCACACTACGACCGGGACGCCTGCGTTCATGGCCCCGGAGATCATTCTTGGCGGCGACGTCGATCGGCGTGCGGACGTCTACGCGCTCGGCTGCGTCGCCTACTATCTGCTGACCGGCCAGCAGGTGTTCGAGGGCGACACGCCGATGAAGCTGTTCCTTCAGCACCTGAATACGGTGCCGGTCCCGCCCTCGGAGCGCACCGAGCTGCCGATTCCGCCCGAGTTGGAGCGGCTGGTGCTGGCCTGTCTCGAGAAGGATCCGAACAAGCGGCCGCAGGACGCGGAGCAGTTGCTGCGACTGGCGCGCCAGTGTCAGGCCGGCGAGTGCTGGGATAACGACACCGCGAGACGGTGGTGGGAAATGCATCTGGTCGAGCTCACCGGCCCGCTGATGTTGAGCGAACCAACATCGGACGTCGTCGACCGCGCGGTCGCTGCGTTCTGAACCGGTCGAGTCATCAGGAGGGGACGAATGCCGGAATTGGCGATTGCCGTGGCGGACGCCGACGAGACGACCTGGATCGATCACGCGTTGTCTCTGGTGGCGGACGTCCGAGCGGGCGAAGGTCTGACGGCCGTGCTGATGCTGGCGAATATCTTCCTGCTGCTCATCAGCTATTCGGTGATCAAGACCGTACGCGAGCCGCTGATCCTGATGGGCGGCGGCGCCGAGGTGAGGTCGTACACCGCGGCGGGACAGGCGGTGCTGCTGATGGGCTTCGTGCCGTTGTACAGCTGGTTCGCCTCCCGGGTCAGCCGCGTCAGGCTGCTCCTTGGCGTGACGCTGTTCTTCGTCGTCAACATCGAATTGTTCGCCCTCGCCGTCGCGGCGAATGTGCCGTACGTCGGGGTGGTGTTTTTTATCTGGGTTGGCATCTTCAATATCTCGCTGGTGGCCCAGTTCTGGTCGTTTGCCAACGACATCTACAGCAAGGCCGCGGGTGATCGCCTGTTCCCGATCATCATGATGGGCATGACGGCGGGCGCTCCGATCGGCTCGTTTGTCGCCGGTCACTTGTTCGGCATCGGTCTGCCCCCGCAAGTGATCCTGCAAATCTCAGCGGTACTGCTGCTCGGGACACTGGTGTTGTACCTGCTGATCAACGCGGCCCAGGCCAGGCGCACGACGGCGGCACGCGAAACCCCGCTGCCCGGCGGCGGAGGGTTCGGGCTGGTATTTCGCAGCCGCTATCTCCGGCTGATCGCGCTGCTCATCATCTTGCTCAACGTCGTCAATACGACCGGCGAGTACTTGATCGCGCGGCTGCTCGCCAGCCATGCCAACGCCATGGCAGCGGCCGATCCGGCCTTCAACAGGCAGGCGTTCATCGGGGCGTTTACCGGCGACTATCAGTTCTGGGTCAACATCGCGGCGTTCCTGATCCAGGCGTTCCTCACCTCCCGCCTGGTCAAGTACACCGGGCTGCGGGGAGTGCTGCTGGCACTGCCGCTCATCGCCCTGGGTGGTTACACGATCATCGCGGCGGGCGTCGGGTTCGCCGTGGTGCGCTGGGTCAAGACCGCCGAGAACGCGACGGACTACTCGGTCATGAACACGGCGCGACAGCTCCTCTGGCTCCCGACCTCCCGTGAAGAGAAGTACAAGGCCAAGCAGGCCATCGACACGTTCTTCGTCCGTGGAGGCGACCTGATCTCGGCCGCTACCGTCTATCTGGGCACGCAGGTGTTCCGGTGGGACGTCGCAGGCTTCGCGACAGGAAACGTGGTGCTGACGCTGGTCTGGCTCGCGCTGGTCGGTTTGATTCTGGCGCAGCACCGGGCGCTGGCGGGGCGGACCGCCGAAGCGGCTTAGAACACGTTGCAGAATTGAAATCTCTCGGTCTTCTTCGTGAGCTTTGTGCCCGTTGTGGTTCACATCTCATTTCGCAACGTGCGCGACAGCGTTCTCGACTTCGACGTAGTGTCCGGCTTTAGCCAAGGCTTTAGCCGGACCAGGCCAGTCCGCCTGAAGTCGGACACCACGTTTATAACGAAAATGCTCCAAGGGCCGTTCCGTGGCCGCGACGATCGCTCGTGACCGATGCAGCCGCAAGATGGGCGCTTTGGTTACAGGACACTCAGTTCAGGCCGGCTCCTCGAGCGAATCGCCCGGCGCCGAGGAGCCAGGCCGCCGCGGTCGCGACCAGCGCTCCGGCAATCGTCAGCAGCGCGCCCATCTTCAATTCAGTCAGCACCGGACCGACCGGAAAGACCGCGGTCGCGAAGAACAGTCCGAACGTCAAGCCGATCGAGGTGATCAAGGCGACGACGGAGAGCTCGCGCCAACCAACCTGAGAGGGAAGGCGGAGGCCGAGTTGCACCGACAGACCGACGGCCGCGAGGATACCGAACGGTCTCCCAATCATCGTGCCGGCGAGCACCGCCCAGGTGCCGGTCCCGTAGCCCCGCACCAGGACGCCGGCATTGACCAGCGCAAACAGAAACAAGACGAGCTGAACCGGGATGCGAAGCGCGTGCTCGAGATGAACCGCCGAGTTGTGGGGGCCTTCGTCAGTGAGCAGATTCAAATCGCGCGGCGCCCGAGGCAGAAACGGCACGATCGGCACGAGGGCCAGCGCGGGATGCAGGCCGCTCCACCAGAAACCCCACCACAATAGTGTCCCGCTGATCAGCACATGCGGCCAGAGCGTCGTTCGGCGCGATCGCGCCAGCGCCAGACTCGCGCCGAGGCCGGCGAGGATGGCCGCCGCACCAGCGGCAACGTGCAATCCTGCCACCGCTTGATGGAGACCGATCGTGACGAGGCCGATCCCGTCGCTGACGATGACCAGGAAGAGGAGAAAGGGGGTAGCGCGATGGCGACCGAGCAGGGCTCGCACAAGGAAGTAGCTCACGCCGCCGTCGATCGCGCACACGACTGGCCAACCGCTCGTGAGCACCGGTTCGTCGCCCATGAGCAGGTAGCCGTGATACACGCCGATCGCGCCGATGGTGCCGCCGATCGCCGCGACAATCGGCAGCATCGCGCGCCGCCAGGTGTGCAGCGCTCCGCCCGGCACCATCTCCTCGATGACTTCCTGCGTGACCAGCGCGAAGAACAGCGCCATCCCGACGTTGTTGACGGCGAACGAAAGGGCGAGGGAGAGTGTGAAGTAGCTCTCCGCGGCGGCGTTCGCCCAGACCAGCGCGACGACCACACCGACTGGCACGGCGAGCAAATGCTCGATGGCGAACCGCCAGGCGCGATTCATGGGCGGGGTCCCCGGTGGAGCACCCCGGAGTCGACTGTCGTCCCCGATCTGGAGATGGCTTGAAACGCCATGTCCGCGCCGTCCACCTCGACCAGCATGAAGCTCTGGTCTTGATCGAAGGCGGCGGCGGTGGTGTCCGACCGCTTCATATTGCCCCGGCGCAGCTGACCCGCGGCGCCGGAGACGAAATAGGAGATGCCCTTCTGCGGCTTGAGCCGCTCGTAGACGTGATCGTGACCGGAAAACACCACGTTGACGCCGTACTTGACGAACAACGGCTCGAGCAGGACACGCAGTTCAACGTCGGATCCATGGCGCCCGGCGTTGGAGTACAGCGGGTGATGGAAATAGCAGATCTTCCAGTCGTCGCGCGAGTCCTTCAGCGCGTTCTCGAGCCACATTTGTTGCTTCGAATCCACGGCAGTACTGTCCAGCACGAAGAACCGCACGTTCGCCCGCGCATACGTGTAGTAGCGCTGTCCGCCCATGTTGAACGGCTTATAGACGAGCTCTGCCGGAGTGTCGTGGTTGCCAAGCGAGGCGTAGAAGCGCACACCGCCTTCGAGCAACGGACGATAGGGCTCCTCGAACTTCCTGACGAAGTCCTGGGGCTTCTGGCTCCCGTAGATGTTGTCGCCCAGCATGATGACCTGATCGAAGCGGAACGATCGCTGGACGGCAGCCATCCGCCGTCCGACTTCGTACTGCGGGGTGTCGCCGGTGCCGTTGTCTCCGATGACCGCGAACTTCAGCGAGTCCGGTCGATTCGGCAGCGTCAGCGCCTGCCCGAGGAGGCCAACTACACTGAAATAGAGCGCGGCCAGCACCGCGAACAATCGACGCGGGCAGCGCACGGCATTGCGCATCCGCCGGGGAGCCAGGTCTTGCGTGTCGAGCCCGTTCACGACACCTGCTCCCTCACGTGTCTGCGCGCCGCCGCGCGTCGGTGTCGGCCATGCTCTGGTTCATCCATGGCGCCACGCTCGGTTCCGCGCTAGTTCCCGTTCTTGACGTACATGATGCCCACGCCGCCGGGCACGGCCATCAGCGTGACCGGGAAGCTTTCGCGGCCGTGGCGGGTGACGGTGCGGCCGGCGATGATGCCCACCGCGGCGCCGGCCGTCACGTCACTCAGGAAATGGACGTTGTCATGCAGGCGGGACATGGCGACATAGGAGGCCACCACGTAGGCTGGCACCGCGAAACGCCACCCGAGATGACGTTCGAGCGCCGTGGCAAACGCCATCGTGTCGGCGGCATGGCCGGAGGGAAATGAGTTGGCGCCGCTGCCGTCCGGGCGTTCGCGCCTGACGGTGTACTTCAGACCCTGCGTCATGAGCTCCGCAATGACGAGGGAACGGATCAGGTCCATGCCCATGTGAGAGACCTTCGGCTCTCCCTTGATCCGTCCGACGGCGTAGACCGCGCTGGCGACGCCAAGCAGTGTATAGCTCTGCCCGATGTAGGCGCCGGGCGCGAACACTTTGTTCAGCGTGCTGCCGCTCAGGTCCTCGTTCGCGTGGTCGTCGAGCGGATGCACGGCGAGCGAAAGCCCGGCGCCCACGCCGGCCCAGACCAGGTTCTGTCGGGACGGGAGATTGACGATATCGTGTCCCAGGCCTTTGATCATCGCCCTGATTCCGGTGTGCTGGGGCGTTGGCGGCGCGCCGGCCGGCCCGGCCGATTGTCCACCGGCGTCGGCCACCAGCGTCTCCGTTCCGACGTCCGCCAGCGTCTCCGATCCGGTGTCCGCCGCGACGGCGGAATTCGTCGTCGGCGTGTCCTGGGCAGCGAGCGGCGAGACCCGTCCGCACATCATCAGGATGCCGAGAAACCAGGCGAGACGTCGCATCCTCCACACTCTCGAAATGTACGGCCCCGTTCTACGCATCGTCGACTCCTCCGTTCAATGTCTGACCACAAGCGATCGGCCAAAGGCACGCTCGAACCGCTTGTCGAGGTCCTTGGCGAGCCAGGACGGCAGCAGCGGCACCGACAGCGTGACGTGGCGGCCGATCGTACAATCGACCGCAATCCGGCTTCCAGGCGGGCACCTGGACTCGATCTCGTCGGCCAGTGCCAGGATGATCGCGGCGCGTTCCACGGCGCCGACGTCAAGTGTGTCACGGACGAGCCCGAGAGACACAACGTCAGCATGACGGTCGCCGGCCCGCCGCACAATCGCCGACATCAGCGCCAGTTCATCGTGCGTAAAGCCGTTGAGCTCGGTGCTGAGCAGGACATCGGCGACCAGTTCGTGACGATTCACCACGTCGAGACTCCGGCCGATGTCGAGGACCCGTGCGGCATGATCGATCGCCGTCACGATGCTCGCCGGGGCGCGCGGCTCGATCGCGCGCTGAAGCTGGGAGGCGACGCCGCGCCGGCGCGCCGCAGCGTCGCGGCGCCAGCCATCGAACCGCGACACGAGCGACGCCAGCGACGCCTCTTTCACCGCCTCGGGCGACCCGATGGCGATCTTCAGGAGCCCGAGCACGATGCCTTCGCGAACGCCCTGTCCCGAGACCAGGATCTGTTTGGCCCGCACGAACTCCGCCAATGTCTGAATCGCGACGGCGCCGCCGACAATCGAGTCGGCCCGCTCGGCGCTCAATCCTGGAATGTCGTCGCGCCGTTTGGTCTTGGTCGTGACGAGCCGGTCGACGACCTCTCCAAGCCGGTCGACCGACAGTTCGTACCCGTGGACCCCGCCGATTGGATACCGCCGGGTGTGCCGATCGATCTTGGCCAGATTACGCAGCGTGCCGCCGGTGCCGACGAGCCGATCGCCCGGCGCGAGGCGAGTCAGGTGTGCCTTCGCCAGATGGCTCCGGACGTGGTCGCGCAGACGCCGGATCTGCTTGGCGGCGGGAGGATCGGACTCGAGGAACTTCTCACTCAGTCGCAGGGCCCCGAACGGCAGGCTGACGCTTGTCGCCAGCCGCCGCCGCGCGAAGCGCGTGATCTGGACACTCCCGCCGCCCAGATCGAAGAGCAGACCGCTCGACACCGCCAACCCTCTCACGGCTCCGACGAAGCCGTAGCGGGCCTCGGTCAGCCCTCCGACAATCGCGATGCGAATCCCCAGCTCGCGCCGCAGCCGTTCAGCGAACCGCGCGCCGTTGGACGCATCGCGCATCGCCGCGGTGGCCACGGCGACGATGCGCCTGGCGCCAGCGCCAGTCGCGATCGCTTGAAAATCGCGAAGTGCCTCCATCGTGCGCGCCATGGTCGCCTCGCTCAACGCCCCGCTCGCGTCGACGTCGTGAACCAGGCGCAGCGAAGCGCGCGAACCCGCGAGGAGCCGCAGATGCCCCGAGGTGTCGCGTTCGAAGACCATCACGCGGCCCGAGTTCGATCCGATATCGATCACGGCGACGACGTCGCCGCGGGGACTTCCGCTTCGCGTGGGACTGCGGGTCATCGTCGCGGTACCTGCTCGGCACATCTCTCGGTTGAGCGCCGATCGTCGGGCGCTACAGCGTTTTCCAGTGGTGTGACGAATCACGTGTCCAGGGGACCAGGCGACGCGTCATCTGGCGAACTCGTTCGATCAGTGCGTCGGCGTCTGCGCGGCTCCACCGGCCGCAAGGCTCTCGGGCAGCCGTTCGAGTCCCACCAGGGTCCAGCTTCCGGCGGCTCGACGGAAATAGGTGCGGATCGGCCGCCGCCAGGTCGGGTGTGCGTCGCTGTCCACGGAGAGGTCCACCGCGACGAAGCTTCCGGCCGCTGTCGGCAAGCCGCCGGGCGCCTCGATGCTGGTCGTGGGACTCTGCGTCTGCGCGATGGCCTGCGTCTCGCCCGTCGCATTGTCGAAGCGAAACCAGGCCGCGCGGTACGTTGCCGGCCCGCTGGCCACGCCGGCCGCGACTGCCGCGTTGTCGAACGTCAACCGCCCGCCCGCATCGAGACGCGGCGCGACGACGGGGTTGACCGCATTCAGATAGAGGCTGGTGATCTTGTCGCGACGTTTAATCAACACGTCGGCCAGGTATTTCTCGGCCATCGGGTCGTTGAACTGTCCGGTGTGGACCGCCGCTCTGATCAACTCGTCGCTGAATGCCGCGACCCGTCGGGCGGCCCAGAACGCGTCATCGTCGCGCAGCTCCAGATAGGCCGTCGTCGGCGTTTGCGGCTTCCACGTTCTGGGATCGAAGCGATCGCCCTCGAACTTGCCGATCGACGGGTATTCGACGTAGTCGACGGTCTGCCACGGGCTCAGCGCGAAGCCGAAGGAAAAGAGACGGCGCTTCGTGGTATCGCCCTGGTAGAAGTGTTCCCAGCTGAGGTCCCATTCGTAGTAGTCGTTGCACATGCCAAAGGTCGACCCCACGTCCTGCAGGTAATGCTTGACGACCGAGCGACCGTTCTGCGTGACGAGCGCATCGAGCGTGTTCGCCGCCTTGAGATCGGTGAGGTTCGTCCACGCCCCGAAGACCCGCAGCGCCCTGAGCTCGCGGCGGTGCTCGTGCGGGACGATGTCGTTGGGATCGTCGGGGCGGGTCTTGTCATACAGGAAGCCGCCGAGAATCTTGCCGGGAATCAGCCGGCCGGCGATGATGCGGTAGGTCCCATCCGCGTTTTTCGCGACGCGTTCGAGGATCGCGTTGATGTCGTCCCGCGTGAACCTGGTCCTCGCGCCGTTTGGCCGGCGAATCGTCGCCTTTTCGTCGATCTCCACGCGTTTCGGATCGAAGGTGGTCAGGAACGATTCCACCTGGTTGTAGCCCAACGCCCAGAAGATCTTGGTCGCGACCTCCACGGCCCCTGTCGCCCCTTCGGGGAAATACGGCGGATCGAACTCGAGGAACCAGGTCTCGCCCTTCGCATCCCTCGCCGTGAAGCCCGGATGGGCGCCGGCGGTTTTCTCCCTGATCAACACCCAGCGTGAGGGGTCGGGGGGGGCGCCGAGGTTGGGACCGCGCGTGATCTCGTCAACCGTGATCGGGGCCGTCCCGATCCGGTTCGTGAACCAGTTCGAGTCGGGCACCTCGTCGATCGTGTTGATGTTCCTTGCGCGCGTGCCCGACGGCTTGTAGCCCGCCGTGACGAACAGGTTGTTCGCCATCTCGAACAGCGATCCGATCTCGTACGGCTTGGCCTGCGAGGCGTCCTGCGACTCCGGCTCGCGTGCGATCGGATCGTCCGGGTAGAAGTGCAGCCCCCTGGTCGAGACGCCGCCGGCGAACAGGGCGAGCGCGACGACCACCAGGATCGGGAGGCTGGCGTGGCGTGCGTGTGACACGAACGATGATGATGTAGTAGTCATGGCAGCCGTCTCAGAATATCGCGGTCGTTGCGAAGATGAGCGCCATCCCCTCGGGACTTCTGGCCACCTCGACGCGGAGCGGCGTCGCCGTGGGTCCGTGAAAGCGCACGCCGAAGCCGTAGTCGCTCTTCAGGCCGTGGAAGTCGAGGTCCCCCCCGCGCGCGGCGACCTTTCCGGCATCGTAGAAGAACGCCGTCTCCATGAAGCGGTTGAGCATGATGCGCCACTCCGCCTGAAGCGCCAGCGCGTTCTGGTCGCGGAAGCGGTGGCTGATGAATCCTCGCAGCGTGGATCCACCGCCCACGTAGGGCAGCAGGAAGAACGGCACCTGTTGACTATCCTTGCCGTCGGTGATCTGTGCGAGGCCGTGCAGCGAAATCACCCAGGCCTCGCGAAGGATCGGAAAATGCTGAATCGCCTCGTAGTCGATCTGCCGGAAACTCAACCGCTGGTCCTGGTCGCGATAATCGTGCAGCGTGACGCCGTAGAAGCCGCCGCGTCGGGAATAGCCGGGCGACGTGCGCCAGTCGAACCCGACGGTGCCCTGCGAATGCAGATAGGTCGTGGTGGTGCCAAGGCCAGGTAAGGTCCGAGGGGTGTAGATCTGCTCGACCGATGGGAAATCCCCCTGCCCGGGCCGTTGCGACCACTGGGACAGCTCGACGCCTCCGCGCAGCATCAGCAGACGGCGGGCCGGCCAGAGCGTCATGGTGGCGGACCCATAGGGCTGTCGAAAGTCGAAGTCTGCCCGATCGTCCTTCGACGTGTCCGTGCCAAGGCCGTAGAAAGCCGCTTGTGTCGCCTCGCGCCAGCCACCGAGGACCGAGAGCGAGCCGCGACGCTGGAACAGCCGCGGTGCGGTGAACTCCGCCTCGAGGCGCTTGTAGCCCAGGATCGTGTAGCTCCCGCGCACGTCGATCTGGTTGTACGCGCTCACATGACGTGCATACCCGGCCCCGACCGTGATGCCGCCCCCGTAGTAGGCACTCTCGAAGGACGGGTGCCAGGACGGCACGCCGTTGACCAGGATGTCCTCGGCCCTGTTCATCAGTCCTTCGGCCTTGCCAGGGACGTAGGGGTGCAGGACGGCGACCTTCTCGGCCTGTAACTGCTCGATCGCCGCCTCACGTGTCGTCGCCTCAGGCTCCTGCGCGAAGACGGACGTCGCGCCTCCAACCGCCAGAGCAACAACCGCACACAGCCTCCGCATTCCAACATTACCCATGGTGGCCAACTCCGAAGCTGCGCTGTCGCCCGCGGCGAGCGAACCGGCGCAAAGAAAAAAGTACAAGGTCGGACAGAAATCGTAATGCTTCTACATGACGCCGCTCAAGGGGTTGACGAATGGGTCCCGGCTCCGCGTCGACGACCGGACGACGTCATCGACGTTTTTGTCGAAAAAGGTCGAACTGACTGTCGCGACTACCTGGGAATCAAATCTTCGATTGGGGTCGCGAAGTCGAGCGTCTCGTTCCCTTTTTCTCGGGTCCAGCGCACGCGGCGGATTCGTGCGGGTCGGCGCGCGACTGCGCCTGAGCGTAGATCAGGATTTCGGAAAATGTCGTGCCTTCGCTGGCCACGAACCGCTGGGCAATGTCCCCCGCATCACGGAGGTCGAGCGCCTCGACGTGGACCACCAGCACGTCGAAGTGCGATTCGTGCGACAGCGTGCGCCACCAGCCATGGCGCGCGGCGAACCAACACTGCAGCGCCGGCACCGACAGCAGCGCGTCCGCCGCTCCCGTCGGACACATCTCGATGCCAGGGCGAATCGCTGCGTGCCGGCGCGCCGCACTGCAGCTCGATGTGGCGCCCAGGCACAACGCACTCGCCGTCAGCAGCGCCGCCGGCCACGTCTGGTGACGGTTCATCGGGCAGCGGGCGACCTCGTCGGCGAGGGCCCGGGAACGGGAATCGTCCAGAAGAACACCGGCCGGTTGCTCACGGTCCTGGTCTCGGTCGGCGCCAAGTCTCCCATGTCGAAGGCGTGCGACACAATCCTCGCCAGCGGTTTGAGCTCCGCCAACGGCTTGGGCCGCAGCCTCAGGTTCACTGGACATATTTGAGGGAGTCGCAACGCGGCGAGGCGGGACGCCCCGCCCGGAAATAATGTGACGCATCACGCTTCCAGCGGACTAGTGTGCGGTAGTATGCGCTATTGCGGCTCGCGCGAGCGGGCCTACGGAGGCAGTATGCGGCGTGCTGGTGTGATCGCCTGTGTGTTTGTTGCGCTGATTGGTGTGCCCGCCAGTGGGTTCGGGCAGTGGCTGAGGCACCCAACGGAAGGCATCCCGAGAAAGCCGGATGGCAAACCGAATTTCGAGGCGCCGACGCCGCGCACGCCGGACGGTCATCCCGATCTCTCGGGCCTCTGGCACGCCGCCCAGGCCAGGCAGTGCCAGAACGGCACCGGCGACTTCATCCCCTGCGGCAGTGAAATCGGCGGCTCGCTGCTTGCCGGCAATCTCGGCCGCAATCTGCCGGGCGGGACGTTGCCCTATCAGCCCTGGGCCGCCAAGCTCATGGAGGAACGCCACGCCGTTCTGAGCATCGACGATCCGCACGTGCGGTGTCTTCCGGACAACCCGCCGCGGTCGTGGACGCTTCCGCACCTGACCAAAGCGGTACACAACCCGAAGCTCCTGGTGCTGCTGTACGAAGTGAACGCGATGTACCGGCAGATCTTCATCGACGGCCGGCCCTTCCCCGAGGATCCGACGCCGTCGTGGAACGGCTACTCCGTCGGGCACTGGGAAGGCGACACGCTCGTTGTCGAGAGCCGCGGTTTCCGCGACAAGCTGTGGATCGACACGTGGGGCAGCTCGATGAGCGACGCCGGGAAGATGACCGAGAAGTTCCGCCGTCCGAACTTCGGCACCCTCGAGATCGAGCTGACCATCGACGACCCCAAGACCTACACGCGGCCGTTCACCGTCAACCTGACGCAGAGCATCGAGCCCGACACGGAGCTGGTCGACGAGTTCTGCCTCGAGGGCGAGCAGGATTACGAGCGGTTGCAGCGCTCTCGCGGAAAGTAATCGCTCGGGGCGGGCTCACCAGATCTGCCAGCCGGACCCGCTCACGCGGGTGTTCGGCCACGGCACGAATACAAACGGCGGAGGGAGGGTGACTTCGATGAATGTTCGGCTATCCGTATTAATGCTGGTGTCGCTGCCTGTGCTCGCGCAGACGCAAACCGCCCTGCCGCCGGACCTCAACCCGGTGACGCTATCGCGGCTGCCGCCGGTCTCGAAGGAAGATCTGGACGAGGAAGGGCAGAAGCTCCTGGCCCAGCGGCCGGCGGCCAAGCCGGGCCCTGGACCCACCCACCTCACGGGTTACAGCCCCCGGGAACGCAGCCTCGGTACCCCCACGGGCGTGAACAGCCCGGTCGGCCCGCGCTACTTCCAGTTTGCGGTGCTGATCATGGCGAGAGAGATCGACCAGCATTACGAGTGGTCCTCCCACGAGCCCGCGGCCTTGAGGCAAGGACTCGAACAGTCGGTCATCGACGTCGTCAAGCACAACAGGCCCGTGGCGGGACTCACCGACAAGGACGCGACGCTCATCACCTTCGGGCGCACGCTGTATCGCGAGCACAAAGTCAGCAGCGAGTTGTGGCAGAAAATGGTCGGACACTTCGGCCGGCAGCAGACCGTGCAACTGATGATGATCATGGGCGACTATTTCAGAGTGGGCTTCATGATGAATGCGGTCGATCAGCACCTCCCGCCGGAGCGACAGGATCTCCTTCCGTCGCTTCCGCTCAACCGATGAAGCGGTGCAACAGCGATCAGGAAGCGACCATGAGCACACGCGGCGTCGCCGTCAGAGTCTCGTGCTTCTTTGTCACCGTGCTGATCGTGACGTCGTCCCTGGGCCCGCGGGCCCAGGGCGGCCTCGCGATCGCCTCGTCGAGCAGCACGCGTTACCCCCCTGACATCGTCCGATTGCTCGATCAGGCGACGTTCGGACCCACGCCCGAACTGGTCGATCATGTGCGGACCGTAGGCGAAGACGCCTTCCTTTCCGAACAGCTCTCCTCTCCCCTGACGCCCTATCCGGACCTGCCCCCGATGCCTTCCACGCGCCCCGACACGTGCACCGGCACGTGCCAACGCGACAACTACACGATGTATCCGCTGCAGACCCACTTTTTCACCAATGCGCTCTCGGGCAGCGATCAGTTGCGGCAGCGCGTCGCCTTCGCGCTCGGCCAGATCTTCGTCGTGTCGGCGCTCAATTCCAAGGTCACGCTCTCGAACTGGATGGGACCGTACCAACAGCTGCTCTACAAGGACGCGTTGGGAAACTTCCGCCACCTCCTCTCGGACGTGACGTTGAATCCGGCGATGGGCAGCTATCTCAACGTGCTGAGCAACAAGCAGCTCAACCCGACGACTGGCGCCAAGCCCAACGAAAACTACGCGCGTGAGGTGCTGCAGCTCTTCACGATCGGTCTCACGCTGCTCAATCAGGACGGGAGCCCGCGGTTGTCGACCGGTGCGCCCATTCCGGCCTACGACCAGGCGACGGTTGAGTCGTTTGCACGGGTGTTCACGGGCTGGATTCTCGCGCCGGCCTTCGGCTCGGGCATTCCCAACTATCACGATCCCATGGTCCAGCGGGTGACTCGCGGCGTCGAAGTCGATCACGACCGCGGTGAGAAGCAACTGCTCGGCGGCGAGATCGTGCCGGCGGGGCTGTCAGCGGCCGCGGATCTCGACGCGGCGCTCGAGAACATCTTCAACCATCCGAACGTCGGACCGTTCATCGGGAAGCAGCTGATTCAGCACCTGATTACGAGCAACCCGAGCGGGGAGTATGTGGCGCGCGTCGCGGCCGTGTTCGCGGACAACGGCAGTGGTACGCGCGGCGATTTGGCGGCCGTGATCCGCGCGATTCTGACCGATCCGGAAGCGCGCGGCGATCTCCACGCCGAACCCACTTACGGTCATCTGGTCGAGCCGGTGTTGTTCATCACGCGGCTGCTGCGCGCCTTTCACGCAACCAGTGACGGCGTGCTGGCGTCGTATTCGGCGACCATGGAGCAAGATCTCTTTCGCGCGGCATCCGTCTTCAACTTCTATCCGCCCGGCTATCGGATCGTGGGCGGAAACGGTCTGGCTGGACCAGAGTTCAAGCTCTACGACTCCGCGACGGCCCTGGCGCGGATCAATTTCGTCAACACGCTGGTATTCGGCAGCATCCCAGCGAATCCGCCGGACCGCCCGACGGGGACGACGATCGACTTATCGTCCCTGGTGGGGATGGCCAACAACCCGGAACTGCTGATTGACGAGTTGAATGGTCTGCTCCTGCACCAATCGCTGACGCCGGCGATGCACGATGCCATCCTTGGCGCGATCACCGCGATCCCCGCGAGCAATCCAACCATGCGGGCGAAGACCGCCGCGTACCTGGTCGGCAGTTCATCCGCGTACCAGGTGGAGCGTTGACCATGCCGATCACAAGACGCGAGTTCCTGCGGCAGAGCGGTGGCGCGACGGGGGCGGCGCTGGCCCTCCAGCGATTCGGGCTCATCAACGCGCTGGCGCAGTCGGGAGGCTATCAGGCGCTCGTCTGCATTTTCCTGTTCGGTGGGAATGACAGCAACAACGTGATCATCCCGGTTGATGACTACGCCAGCTACAATGCCGTGCGCGGCCCGTCGACGGGCCTCAACATCGCGCTCGACACGTTGATCCCCATCACTCCGCCGAGCGCGGGCAGCACCTTTGGTTTGCATCCCAGTCTGGCGGCGTTGCAGCCCGTCTGGGACCAGCAGCGGCTCGCGGTCGTGTGTAACGTGGGTCCGCTGGTCGAGCCGCTGACGCGCACGCTGTACCAGGGCGGCGGCGCACAGACGCCGTTGAACCTCTTTTCGCACTCGGACCAGCAGGGACAGTGGCAGACGTGCGTGTCGACAGGCCCGAGCGCGACCGGCTGGGGTGGCCGCACCGCCGATCGTCTCGATGCCGGCGCAACGTTCCCCATGATGGTCACCGTGGCCGGACTCACGCCGTTCACGGCCGCCAGCGTCGCCCGTCCGCTTGCACTGACACCCGGGCAGGCGTTTCGACTCAACGGGTTCACCGGCACGTATGGCCCATCGCGGTACGCCGCGCTGCAGGCGATCCTGGCCACCGATCGCGACCAGGCACTGATCCAACAGGTGAGCGACACGACGTCGATGGCGATCGCGAACAGCCAGGCGCTCGGCACGCTCCCCACGCTACAGACGATCTTTCCGAATACGACGCTCGGCAACCAACTCAAGGAAGTGGCGCAGCTCATCCAGCTCAATCGATCCGGTCTCGGCCTTTCCCGCCAGCTCTTTTTCTGTTCGCTCGGAGGATTCGACACCCACAGTCAGCAGGCGACCGCGCACGCGTCGCTGTTGACGCAGCTGGCGAATGCGATGGCGGCGTTCAACACCGCCACCGACGAGCTCGGCGTGGCGCAGGCGGTCACGACATTCACGTTGAGTGATTTCGCGAGGACCTTTCAGCCGAACGGCAATACAGGGACGGATCACGCCTGGGGAGCGCATCATTTCGTGATGGGCGGCGCCGTGAAGGGCGGCGATTTCTACGGCACCTATCCCACGCTCGCCCTGAATGGGCCTGATGATACCGACGCGGGCTCGAATGCGCGGGGTCGCTGGATTCCCACTCTGGCGGTCGATCAATACGCCGCTACGCTCGCATCCTGGTACGGTGTTGGAAATGCGGACCTTCCGGCCGTGTTCCCGAATCTGGGCCGGTTCGACGCCCAGAATCTCGGGTTCGTGTGAACGACCACGTCCTTCCTGTCGACGTGCACCTGGTTTTGGACGGTACGGGCATCCGCCCTGACCGGGGCTGGTTGGCACGACGACTCGCTAGAGGTGTGCTGTGGCAAGACCCCGGAGTGTCTTCTGCAGCCCCTCGGAGTCGCAGCTCGTCGCGGAAAAGGCCGAGGACGCGGTTCTGCGTAGCGCGTTCGGACTGACCGACGGCACTCATGGGACGAGAGCCGGCTACACCTTGCGCACGGGACCGCGGTACTTGGCCAACTGCGTGTCGCTGGTGAGCAGTGTGACGCCCTCGCACAGCGCCTGCGACAGCAGCAGCCGATCGAAGGGGTCCTTGTGGAGTGCTGGCAGGAGGTCGGTGCCGATCGCGTGCTCACTCGTGATCGGGAGCTCCGTGTAGCCGTTCTCGAGCAGACCGCGGCGCAGAACGCGAGGGTCCACTTGAAAGTCGTCGCGGCGCATCGTGTTCTTGATGGCGATTTCCCAGAGGCTGGCCGGGCTGAACAGCAGATCGTTGTGCGGATTTGTCAGCAGTGTGCGGACAGCCGCGGGAAGGCGGTCGGGCTGGTTGGCCGCCCACAACAGGATCTGTGACGCGGGGGAGTCACGCCGGCTTTCTGCCGGCAGCACGTGAGCCTCCCGGAAAATCGCGCGAACCGGTGCGGAATTTTCGGCGACCTTTCCCCAACCGTTCGAACAGGCAACCGGTCGAAACGCATGTTTCGGGTCCAGAGAAGGCCGTCGACCGACCCTGGCCTCAGCCTTGGGTCTTACGAGGGCGGGCGAGCTGTTGCGCCCTGTCGATCCAAAGCATCGCAGCCTGGGCCAGTTCTTTCAGGATGAGATCGCGTCGCCACTCGGGCTGGACATCTACGTCAGGATCCGGCGGCGAGGACGCCCGACATGGTGTCTAGTGTCCTGCGTCCGACGCTTTAGGACGTCTTCCGGGCGGGGCATCCCGCCT
>JBDTVS010000232.1:0-37996 GCA_040007095.1 Acidobacteriota bacterium | reverse complement strand
AGCCCGGCGATGTGAGCGCCGGCGGCCCGGCCCTCCATGACTTCCGTCATGGCGCCATCGGCCTCCTCGCTCGTCAGGTCCTCGTGCCGCGTCAATTTTTCCAACAGCTTGGCAAACATGCGCGTCAGTCCATCGAGCCGCCGAGAAAGTTGCTCAGCAGGCGGTGGCCGTCGCCGGTCAAGATCGATTCCGGGTGGAACTGGACGCCGTGAATCGGCAGCCGGCGGTGCCGGATGCCCATGATGGCGCGATCGTCCCGGGTCCGGGCGGAGATCTCGATCTCAGGCGGCAGCCCTTCTTCCGCGACGATCAGCGAGTGATAGCGGGACGCGGTGAACGGGCTCTCGATGCCGCTGAACACCCCGCGGCCATCGTGTTCGATGGTCGACGTCTTGCCGTGCATGGGCGCAGCCGCTCGCACGACCGACCCGCCAAACACGGCGCCAATCGCCTGGTGCCCGAGGCACACGCCCAGGATCGGCACGGTCGCTCCCAGTTCCCGGATCACCTCCATCGTCACGCCCGCCTGCTCGGGGCGGCCGGGCCCCGGGGAAATGACGATGCGCTCGGGTTTCAGGGCCGCAATCGCATCGAGCGACTGCGCATCGTTGCGCACGACGTGCACGTCGGCGCCCAACTCGCCGAGGTACTGCACGAGGTTGTAGGTGAACGAATCGTAGTTGTCGATGACTAGGACCATGTCGTGCTCACAATCCCTCCTGCGCGAGCTCCAGCGCCCGAACCAGGGCGCGAGCCTTGTCTCGGGTTTCCTGGTATTCGGCGGTGGGATCGGAATCCATCACGATCCCGGCGCCCGCCTGCACGTAGGCTCGTCCCCTGGACATGATCACGGTCCGAATCGCGATACAGAAATCGAGATTGCCCGCGAAATCGAGATAGCCCACGGCGCCCGCATAGAGTCCTCGTCCCGACGGCTCGAGCTCCTTGATGATCTGCATCGCGCGCACCTTCGGCGCACCCGACACGGTGCCCGCGGGAAAACACGCGACCAGCGCGTCGATGCGGTCGCGATCGTCGGCCAGCCTCCCCTCGACGATCGAGGTCAGATGCATGACGTGCGAGAAGCGCTCGAGCCCCATGAACTGCGGCACCCGCACCGATCCGTAGGCGCAGACCCGACCGACGTCGTTGCGGCCGAGGTCCACCAGCATGACGTGCTCGGCGCGCTCCTTCTCGTTGCGCTTCAGTTCCTCGCCCAGACGCACGTCCTCGTCGGCGTTGCGCCCGCGCGGGCGCGTGCCCGCGATCGGATGCGTTTCAACGTGCGATCCTTCGACGCGCACCAGCATCTCCGGCGACGACCCGACGACCGATACGCCGTTCATGCGGATGAAGTACATGTACGGCGACGGATTCACGTGGCGCAGCGCGCGGTAGACCGTGAACGGATCGGCGGCGACTTCGGCCTCGAACCGCTGCGACAGCACGACCTGATAGATGTCGCCGGCCGCGATATGCTCTTTCGCCGTCCGCACCTGGGCCTCGAACGCCTCCTGCGTGAAGTTCGACGTCAGCTGCAATTCCGCCATCGGCCCGGGGACCGCATGCGAGAGCGTGCGTTCGAGCTCGCGCTCGAGAAACCCGATTTTCGCGCACGCGAACTGATAGAGCGATTCCAGATCGTCGTCGGCCGTGATGCGCGCGTTGGCGATGATCAGAATCCGATGCTGCACGTGATCGAAGGCCAGCACCGTGTCGAACAGCATGAACCCGGCGGTGTCCGCGTCATCCGGTGAGGCGCCGAGATCGCCGAGCACCGGTTCGAACCAGGACGAGGCGCCGTAGCCAAGGTAGCCGACCGCGCCGCCGGTGAAGCGCGGCAGCGCGGGCACCAGCGGCGACCGGAAGTCCGTCATCAGCCGCCGCAGCGTATCGATGAATGGTCCGTCACTCTCGGTCACCTTCCCCGCGCGCTCGATGGTCGTCTTGCCCTCGCGGGCCCGGAGGATCAAGAAGGGATCCTTGCCGAGGAAGGAATATCGGCCGACGTGCTCGCCGCCTTCGACGCTCTCGAGCAGGAACGCGTAGTCCGCGTGCTCCGCGATCTTCAGAAACGCGGAGACCGGGGTGAACAGGTCCGCGACGATCTCCTTGCACACCGGTACGAAGGTGCCGCGCTCGGCCAGTTCTTTGAATTCTTCAAGCGAGGTGATTTTCATGTTCCTCGAACTCCGCTAATCTGCGTACCGCCGCCTCGCGCATGACCGCCGCCGCCGGACGCGTGCCGGTCCACCATTCGAACGCCTGCCGCGCCTGGCCGACGAGCATCTCCAGGCCGCCGATCGTGGCGCAGCCCGCGCCGTCCGCCTCCCTCAACAACCGCGTCGTCGGCGGGTTGTAGACCAGATCGTAGACCGTGCCAGGCGACAACTGGCTCTGGTCGAGCGGAGTCTCCTCGACGCGCGGATGCATGCCGATCGGCGTGCAGTTCACCAGCAAATCCCAGCTGCCGCGTGCAGGCGGCCAGGTCCCGACCGATCCCGACACCAGCGCGGCCACCTCGGTTGCGCGCAGCTGATTGCGCGCATACACGCTCACCTGTGCACCCTCCGACGCGAGACCAATCGCCACCCCGCGGGCGGCCCCGCCAGCGCCGAGGACTGCCGCCCGGACGCCGGACAGCGTCATCCGATGACGCAGCGGCTCGAGAAATCCAGGCGTGTCGGTGTTATCGCCGCGCCATACGGCGCCGTCGATCCGCAGCGCGTTAATCGCGCCGATGCGCGCCGCCAGGGCAGACGGCTGCTCCACGCGGTCGAAGATCGCCACCTTGTAGGGAATCGTGACGCTCGCGCCCTTCACGCCAAACGCCTTCGCGAACGTCACGAAATCGTCGACATCACGCGCGGGCAGTGGCAGGTAGACCGCATCAATCCCCGCCGCCCGAAACGCGGCGTTGTGCATCGCCGGAGAGACCGAGTGGGCGACCGGACGGCCGACGATGCCGTAGACCGCGGTGTCCGGACCAATCTCGCGGAACCGGAACTCGTCGACCAGCGTCGCCGGCGTCAGCTGTCCGACGCCGGCCAGCGTACCCGCGTAGGTCCAAGGCGAGCCGAACCGTGACGGCATCACACGGGTCACCGTCCCGTGCTCGCCCATACCGAGGACAATCACGCCGCTGTCCGCGAAGTTCCTGGAAACGTCGAGTAGCGTGACGCAATCCGCCAGGCGACTGGTGGTCGCCGCCACTTTCACGATCTCCGCCCTGGTGGCCTTCATCGAACGAATCCGCTGATCGAGATCCGCCGGCAGCCCGTCGAAATCGTGCCACGACAGCACGATTCGTCTTCCGTCGATGCTCCTCAGCAGGTCATCGAATCCGGCGCGGGCTTCCACATCCACATACTCGGCGCCGGCCGCCAGCGCATCGTGCAGCAAACGTCGGCGTTCTTCTTCCGACCCGGAAAACGCGCCGCCTTCCCACGTCGGCCGGCAGGTGATGACGACTGGACTGCGCCGGCCTGCCAGGGCCGCACCGACGTCCGGATCGCGCACGCCGTCGAGACGCAATTCGACGAGGTCGGCGCCGCGACCGGCGTCGCTGGCGGCGTCACGCTGCCTGACCAGGTCCGCCATCGTCGGGGCCGTCACGGTTACGCACAGTCGTTGCATCGTCATACACAAAAAAAGCCTCTTCAACCATTCGGCTGAAGAGGCTGGACACTTGCTCGTCGCGCGGTTGGCGGTCAGGCCAAATCGGTTGCCTCTTCAGAACGGGCCTCTCGCAGGGAGGGCCAATACAACCGCCACGAAAACATGGACACACCCGCCGCGCCGTCGTAGATCTGCGCCGAAGGCGTGTGCGGGTTTGACATGTGACTGAGTAAACGGAATTGAAACCTTATCAGAGGCAAATCGTTCGTGTCAATGCGACGTAACCCGCGGCATTCTTCCCCATGATGCTCCGCCGATCGGGGATTGCCTCAAACGACCTGGTCGAACCAGATGACGGCCGTCGCGTTGCTGAAGCGGGGTTCTGTCAAAAACGTGCTTTCTCCTTGACCAGCAAGCACTTCACCCCCAAAATTGAGACAACACCATGCGATTATTTCGGCTCGCCCTCCTGCTGAGTGTCTCGACGCTTGCCTTCGAGGTTCTCGGCGCAGCTACCCCGCAAATGAGTGTGTCTGAGATTCGCCCCGGCATGGTGGGCGTCGGCCGCACGGTGTTCGAGGGCACGCGCGTCGAGGAATTCAAGGTGAAGGTTCTCGGCGTCATCGAAAACGTCATCGGCACGCGCCGGAATCTGATTCTGGCGCGGCTCGAAGGCGGGCCGCTGGCGAACACCGGAGTCATCGCCGGAATGAGCGGCAGTCCGGTCTACATCGACGGACGGCTCATCGGCGCCGTGTCGTACGCGCTCGGGGCATTCTCGAAGGAGCCGATTGCGGGAATTACGCCGATTGACGAGATGACCGACGCGACCGGGCTCAGCGAAGCACGCCCGCGGTCGGCCCGTCTGCAGCTCGACTTTCCACTGACGCGCGAGAACCTCACCACATCGTTCCGCCGCGCCCTCAATTGGAACCGACCCTTCGCCGATCGACCGGACGACACGCAATTTGTCGGCGCCGGCGGGGTCACCGGCGTCCGCGACGACCGGCTGGGGACGCTGCTGCGGCCGATCGCCACACCGCTCGCGATTTCGGGCTTCGAACCAGAGCTCGCCGAGATGCTTGGATCCGCATTTCGCGATCAAGGTTTCATCCCGACCGGAGGCGGTACGGGCGGCTCCGGCGCCGGCGAAATGCCCTTCGAAGGGCCGCTCAAGCCGGGCGATGCCGTGGGCGTCAATTTTCTTACCGGCGACCTCTCGATGGGCGCAACCGGCACGGTGACGCATGTCGACGCCGACCGCGTGTATGCGTTCGGTCATCCGATGTACAACCTGGGGCCGACCGAATTCCCGATGACGCGCGCCTACGTCTACACCGTGCTGCCCAGCCTGGCGTCGTCGTTGAAGCTGTCGACGACCGGCGAGACCATCGGGACATTTCTGCAGGATCGCGCGACCGCCATCGCCGGCCGCCTCGGCCCGGGCCCGCGCATGATTCCGATTTCACTCACGCTCGAAGCCCAGCGCGGTCCGAAGCACACGTTCCATTTCAGCGTCGTCAGCGACCAGCTGTTTACGCCGCTCATGACCTACGCCGCCATCCTGGAAACGATCTCGTCATACGAACGGCAGAACGGCACCGCCACCTACTCGGTGCGGGGGAAAGCGCGCGTCCGGAACTACGAAGACATCAACTTCGACAACCTCTTCTCTGGCGACCAGGCTTCGACCGGCGCGGCCAGCTACATGGTGGCGCCGATCACCTACCTGGTCGCGAACGATTACGAAAAGGTCGAGCTCGAGTCGCTGGACTTCACCATCGGATCGAGCGAAGAGCCCAAGACCGCGACGCTTCAGCGGGTGTGGATCGACGATCCCAGGCCGCGCGCAGGACGCACGGTCTCGTTGAAGATCGCGCTGCGCACGTTCCGCGGCGAGGACGTAGTGAAAACACTCGCCGTTCAGATTCCCTCGAACGCCGGCGGCACGCTCTCGGTGCTCGTGTCGGACGGCACACGGCTCGGCCAGTCGGAGCTGCGCGAATCGCGGCTGCCCCAGCAACAGCGCAATGTCACGCAGCTGATTCGCACCCTGAACAAGGGCCGCCGCAACAACGCGCTGTACGTCAAGCTGCTCGGGTCGGATGCGGGAGCGGTCGTCAACGGGGAGTCGCTGTCGTCGCTGCCACCTTCCGTGCTCGCCGTCCTCGAGGCGGACCGCAACGGCGGCAATTTCAACCCGCTGCAGACCGCGACGCTCGGCGAGTGGGAAGTGCCGACCGAGCAGGCGGTCAGCGGGTCGCGTACGATCAGCGTTACGCTCTCCAATTGAGGAGTTGCCAGTCGATGCGCCGCGAGCTACGCCATCACCGACGGCATCAGGACGCGCGCATCGGATGTGATTCCAGACGTGTCGTTACTCTCTAACTCGCCGGGCTGTTCACACACCATGGTCAAAGCCGGTTCCCTCCTCGCGGCGGTTGTCGCGGTCGTCGCGCTCATCGGTGTTTCGACCCACGCGTCTTCGTCCAAGTTCTTTCTGGCCGCCACGCAATCCGATCTTCTCAAAGGCGAGGTGACGAGCCTGTCGATCGACAGCCAGGGACGCCTGATGCTCGGGCCGGCCACGGAAGTCGTCTACGAAACATCGGCGCCGTTTCTGTGGGCGTTGACCTCCGGGCCCGATGGATCGCTCTTCGTCGGCACCGGCAACGAAGGCAAGGTCTTTCGCGTCGACCCGCAGGGCAAGGGCTCGCTGTTTTTCGATGCGCCCGAGCTCGAAGTGCATGCCCTCGCGCCAGCGCCCAACGGGGGACTCTACGTGGCGACGTCACCCGACGGACGCATCTACAAAGTAGATCGCGACGGCAAGGACACTGTTTTCTTCGACCCTGACGACAAGTACATCTGGTCGTTGGCAGTCGATGGGAAAGGCAACGTGTTCGCGGGCACTGGCGAGAAAGGGCTGGTCTATCGGATCACGCCCGAGGGCAAGGGGACCAGGTTCTACGACACGAAAGCCACCCATGCCACCGCGTTGACCTTCGACCAGGCCGGCAACCTGCTCGTCGGCACAGGCACTCCCGGGCGCGTCTTGCGGGTCGACGCCGACGGCAGGGGTTTCGTGCTGCTCGACTCGCCGTACGACGAGATCCGGACGCTTCGCCTCGGTGCCCGCGGCCTGGTGTACGCGGCCGCGCTCAGCGGCCGTCCTTCCAGCGGATCGAGTGCGAGCGGCTCCGACAGCGGCGCGGCCGCCCCGGTATCGGACAGCACACGCCCGTTGACCCCGTCCGTGTCAGTCGAGGTGACGTCGTTCGCCGTCATCGATCCGTCGGGAGGAAGCCCCACCCCTTCCTCTCAGTCCGGTCGGGAGAACCGCAGGAATTCAAAAGGCGCGGTCTACCGTATCGCGCCGGACGGACTCTGGGATCAACTCTGGGAATCGCGCGACGACGCGCCGTACGATCTTACGTTTGCGGCCGACGGCGCGTTGATTGTGGGCACGGGCAACAAAGGCAAGGTCTATCGGCTCGACGGCGATCCGGTGCGGCCCACGCTGGTCGCACGCGGCGCTGCCCAGCAGGTGACGGCATTCTACAAAGACGCGCGCGGCCGCACGTACTACACCACCGCGAATCCCGGCAAACTGTTCCGGCTCTCGGAGGATCGCGCGACGCGCGGCACTTACGAATCGGAACCGCGCGACGCGCAGATGGTGTCCACCTGGGGCACGATCAGCTGGCGCGGAACGGCGTCGGGCGGCAATCAAATCGATATCTCCACGCGTTCGGGGAACACGGAAACGCCGGACGACACCTGGAGCGTGTGGTCGCCTCCCTACAAGTCCGCCGATGGTTCGGCGATCGTCAGCCCCAAGGCGCGGTATCTGCAGTGGCGCGCAGTTCTGACCGGTAAAGGCGAGGGGCCCGTCCTCACCTCGGTCACGGCGGCCTACCTCCAGCGCAACATCCGTCCGCAGGTCCGCTCAATCACCGTGCACCAGCCCGGCATCGTCTTTCAGAAGCCGTTCACGACCGGCGAGCCCGAATTGGCCGGCTTCGACGATCAAACGACGCCGGATCGAAAGCTGACCTCCGCCGCGATGACCGGTCCGACCGGAAACACGCCCTCGCTTGGGCGGCGCACCTATCAGAAGGGGCTCCAGACGCTCATCTGGAAGGCGGACGACGAGAACGAAGACGACCTGATCTACAACCTGCTCTATCGCCGCGAGGGTGAAACGTCCTGGAAGGTGCTGCGGAGCGGAATGACCGACTCCATCATCGTCTGGGACACCACGACGGTGCCGAACGGGACGTACTTTGTGAAGGTGGTCGCCTCCGACGGCCCCTCGAATCCGGCCGGCACGACCCTGACGGGCGAGCTCGACAGCATCGCCCTCGAAATCGACAACACGCCGCCGACGATCGTGATCGACGCGGTGAAGGTCGACGCGGGCCGAACGACGATCACCTTCGACGTCAAAGACGACCATTCGCCGATTTCCCGGGTCGAGTACTCGAGCGACGGTCAACGATGGCTTGGGGTGTTCCCAAAGGACGGTGTTGCGGATTCGAAGGAAGAACACTACGAGCTTGTCGTGAACGGTGAGCTCGGCGAGCTCGGCCTGGCGCTGCGAGCCAGCGACGTGATGAATAACGTCGCGAACGGTCACGTCGACAGGCCGTCCAGACGCTGACAACCCGCGGCTGAGGCCCAGGTCCCGGCCTGCGGCCGAGCCGGCCGCGGTTACAGTCTGATCAGAGGCGACGCCTCGTAGGTCTGCGCGATGCGTTTCGCCTTGGCCGGAGGGATCGGCAGATCGACGTCGACCGCCTTGTTCGCGCGCACGGTCATTCGCGTGACGAGCCACACCATCCCCTCGGCCGCCACCGGTGCGCCCTCCGTCCATCCCGGCTCGATGCTGCTGCGGGTCACCGAGACGAGCAGTTCCTCGATCGCCTTGGCTTCGTCGCGCGTGGCTTTGTGGCCTTGCTTGAGCCGGGCGAGATTGACCAGACGGCCCTTGCGGGTGACGACCGACGCCAGCTCGAACACCGCGTCTTCGGCGGCCGTCTCGTTCGCTGCCTGGAACCGTGCCGTCCCGCGTGCATGCGAGGCGGGATCGATGGCGATGGCGTTCGCACTCGTCTCGGGCGCCGCGGCCAACGTCATGAGCGCTGCCAGCGATGCCGACGGGCTCGCGTTGCGGTGTCCCACGGGCGCGAACCGCATCATGCCCAGCATGATGACCACCGACACGGCCGTTGCCGCGGCCGCACCGAGCCCCGCATAGACCAGGTGCATGTCGTCGAACATCTCCCGAACACGGAACCACAACGACGCGCCGTCTTCCGCGGACCGACGGCTGACCACCGCTGCGACGAACGCCGGCGAGTCCTCGTGAGACAACAGATCCCGGCCTCTCGCTCCGCTTTTGAGAGCCGCGGAGACGAACTGAATGTCTTCCAGACTGTCGGCACACACGCGGCACGAATCGACATGGATTTGAACAGCGATCTGCTCCCCCACCGGCAGTTCGCCGTCGTGCAGTTCCTGGAGTCGTCGCTGGGCCGCGGCACAGTTGACCGGTGTCATGTCGTCCTCACATCCCGCAGGTCGGCGCGCAGCGCCTGGCGTGCGCGCGTCAGGCGCGATTTGACGGTCCCGATCGGCAGTCCCAGGGAAAACGCGATCTCTTCGTAGCTCAATCCATCCACCTCCCGCAACACGATCGCCGTTCGCTGTTCAAACGGCAACCGTTCCAACGCACCGTTCAGACGCTCGGCAAGCTCTTTTTGGGCCAACACCCGGTCCGGTGCCGGCCCGAGCCCGCGCAGCACATCTCCGTGAGTGGCGACGTGCTGATCGAGGGATATCTGATCGGCGCGATGACGCCGCAGCCAGAACCGATGGCGGTTGCGCGCCTGGTTCACGGCGATACGGTAGATCCATGTCCGTAAACTGGACTGACCGCGGAACCGATGAATCGTCCTGAAGACGCGAAGGAAGACTTCCTGGGACAGGTCGAGCGCCTCTTCCCGATCGCCCAGCAGATTGCCGGCCAGCTGGACCACGGTCCGCTGGTGCTCAGCCATGAGCTCGGCGGACGCCCGCTCGTCGCCCGCAGCACAACGGAGCACCAGCGATGCCTCGCGATCGCCGACGTCCGACCAAGTGACGACTCGCGCCTGTTTCACCCGAGTTCCCCAGTAGATGGCGAGCCCGAAGGCTGATTACCTCTTCTCACTATAGCAGGATGAGAGAAGAACCTGGCCGTTTAGACCCTGCGAAAGGCGAAATGTTCCTTGGCGGGTTACCATGAGTGCCGTGAAGCGGAGCCTTATCGGGCTCGTCTTGATCACGGTCGCGGGCGTGGGCGGCGCCTGGGCCTATCACGCCGCGTCGCGTGACCGCGACTATCGCGTGATGCTCGGCCGGGGTGATGCGGCCCTGCGCGACGAGCAGACGTTTGCCGCCATCGAGGCCTACAGCGGCGCGATTGCCCTGCGACCGGACTCGATGCTGGCCCATCTGCGTCGAGGCGAGACGTATCAGCGCCGCGGCGATCTCGAAGCGGCGGCCCGCGACTATCAGACCGCCGCGATCCTGGACGCGATGGCGACCCGCCCCCTCGAGGAACTGGCCGACATCCGCTATGCACAGCAGCGCTTCCATCGCGCCGGCGAGATCTACGAGCAGGCGCTTCGACTGGACGACCGGGCCGCGCGGGTCAGCTACAAGTTGGCGCTGGCGCGCTATCGCGACGGCCGCGCGGACGCCGCGTTGACCGCACTCGAGACCGCGCTGCGTCTCGACGACCAGATGACCGATGCCTACTATCTTCAGTCGCTGTGTTTTCGCGATCAACGCCGGCCGGCCGAGGCGCAGCGCGCCCTCGAGAAAGCGGTTTCCCTGTCGCCGGGCCTGATCGCGGCGCGCGAAGAGCTGGCCGATCTCTACGGCTCGCTCGGCCGTCGGGGCGACCAGCTCGCACAACTGCACGTCCTCGCCGGGCTGGATCGCAACCGCGTCGAACGTCAAATCGCGATCGGCCTGGCGCACGCCCGATGGGCGGGAGACTCACGGGAAAACGACCCGAAGCGCGCCGGCCAGGCCAATCTCGCCGTGCTGACCCTCGGCACCGCGCTCGAACGCACGCCAGACCAACCGCAGATCTACGCGGCTCTCGGGCGGATCTGGCTCGAGATCGCGCAGGATCGGACCGATGCCGTCGCGATGAACAAGGCGCTCGAGGCGCTCGAGCGCGCCGCCTCGAGCAGCGCGGCGACCAGTGAAGCGCTGACGCTGTACGGGCGCGCGCTGCTCCAAAGTGGTCGAACCGATCTCGCCGAACGCACGTTGCAGCAGGCGACCGAGCGCTTTCCCGTGGATCCCGCGGCGTTCCGCCACCTTGCCGACGCGGCCGAGCAGCAGAACCATCTCGATTCCGCGCGCCGCGCGCTGCTCCAATACGACGCGCTGGTAGGCGACGACGATGAGCTGGCTCTACGCGCGGCACGGATTGCGGCGCTCTCGTTGAAAGTGAACGACCGGACTACGGCCGCCGTCTGGGTCGCGCGCGGGCTCGACAAGAACCCGGAGGATGAGTCGCTGCTCGCCCTCCGGCGCCGATTGCCCTGACGCGCTGCCGTCCGGAACTCGGAACCTTAGGACCCTGGCGGGAATTAAGCTGTCAGCTTGGGCATCGAGGCGCCCGCCCGGCAAGGCGTGAGGAGCGCGCATACCGGGAGTATGCAAGCGACGAGCAACGCAGCCCGGCGGGATGCATCGACGGCGAAGGTGGCAGCCTAATTTCCGCCAGGGTCCTTAACGGCCCGTGGTGAACGTCTGGCTGCATTCGACGAGCGATGCATCCCCGCCCGGACGTTCACCGCGGGCTGTTATCGCCGCCCCTTGGGATCCGCCAGATCCCGCAGCCCGTCCCCCAGAAAATTGAAGCCGAGTACGAGAAGCGCCATCGCAAGGCCAGGAAACAGCGTCAGATGCGGCGCATCGAGCAGGTGCGCGCGCCCCCCATTGAGCATGGAGCCCCAGCTCGCCGTCGGCGGCTGCACGCCAAGTCCGAGGAAGCTCAGCGCCGCTTCGCCGAGAATGGCGCCCGCCATCCCGAGCGTGGCCTGCACCACGACGGCTGGCAGCGCCGTCGGGATGATGTGGCGAAGCAACACCCGTGGCGTCGTCGCCCCCAACGCCTGCGCCGCGCGCACGTACTCGAATTCGCGCGCCCGAAGGACCTGCCCCCGGACCAATCGCGCGTACCCCACCCATCCGATAATCGTCAGCGCGAACAACACGTTGCCCAGGCTGGGGCCAAGCACGGCGACCAACGCAATCGCGAGCAATATCCCGGGAAACGCCAGCAGAATGTCGGTGGCGCGGCTGATGATCTCGTCGGGAATCCCGCCGTAGTAGCCCGCGACGGCGCCGAGGAGTGTGCCGACCAGCGACGAAACGCAGACCACGACCAACGCCACGAAAAAAGAGATGCGGGCGCCGGCGAGGACGCGCGCGAGGATGTCTCGTCCGAGCTCGTCCAGGCCAAAGGGGTGCCCGGCGCTCGGCCCCGACAACCGTAAGCTCAGCACCTGCTGATCCGGTTCGGACGATGACAGCCAAGGGCCGGCGACAGCGGCAAGGGCCATCACGAGGACGATCGCCGCGCCAACCCTCAGCATCGAGCCGCTCCCCTGTCCTTCGTGAAGCTTCGCCTCAAACCGACCAGCAAGAACGGACCAGGGTGCGGCGAATCTTCACGACGCGGCCGCTCAGCGGCCGCAGCGAAGACAGCGTCCAAAGCCGAACCGAGCACAACCTGCTTCATCTTGCGAGACTCTGGCTCTAGTGTCGTGTCCCAGAAGTTCGTTGGCATTCGGTCGACGATGCATCCCGGCGGGCTGCGTTGCTCATCGCTCACATATTCCCGATATGCTTGATCTTCGCGCCTTGCCGGCCGGGCGCCTCGCCGCCCTCGATGCAACAACGAACTTCTGAGACACGACACCAGAAGATGTCTAGTCATAGCGAATGCGCGGATCCAGCAGTCCGTACACCAAGTCAGTGAGAAGATTCACCGACACGTACGTCACGGCGATCAAGAGGATGCAGCCCTGGACGATCGGGTAGTCCCGGAATCCGATGGACTGAATCAGCAGGCGGCCGACGCCGGGCCAGGCAAAGATGGTCTCGGTGATCACGGCCCCCGTCAGCACCGCACCGAATTGCAGACCGAGCACCGTCACGATTGGAATCAGGCTGTTGCGAAATGCGTGCTGGAGCACGGCTCGCAGACGCGACACGCCCCGCGCGCGCGCGGCCAGGACATAGAGCTCGCGCAGTTCCTCGATCACGCTGGCACGCGTCATCCGCGCGATCACCGCAGCGAGCGGTGCGCCCAGCGTGACCGCCGGCAGCACCAGATGCGCGAGCGTTCCCCACCCCGAGACCGGCAACCAGCCAAGCGTCACCGAAAAGACGATCGCCAGCAGCGGCCCCAGCCAGAAATTCGGCATCGAAATCCCGATCAAGGCGAGCGTCGTCGCCGTGTGATCGACGATCGTGCCGGCGCGAACCGCGGCCAGGATGCCAAGCGGTATGGCAAGCACGGTGGCAAGGACCATCGCCGCCACGCCAAGCTCGACGGTCGCAGGCATCCGCTCGGCAATCGCCTCAGCCACCGGCTGGTTGGTTCGCAGCGATACCCCAAGATCTCCGATCGTCAGGCCGCGAAGAAACCTCCCGTACTGCACCAGGAGCGGCCGGTCGAGACCGAGCTTCGCTCGCAACTCCGCCATGTCCGCGGGTGATGCGCTTTCACCAAGCATCGCCTGCGCTGGGTCTCCCGGGACCAGGTGGATCAGCGAGAACACCAGCGTCGCGACGCCGAGCAAGACCGGGACGGTCAGCAGCACACGACGAATCAGGAAGCGCAGCACGTCGCGTCGGTCCTCAGTCTGCGGTCATGAGTGATACACGGACTTTCGTAGTCTATACAACCACCGGGGATTCTCGGCGTCGCTGCCGATCTGCTGAAGGAAACCATCGAGAGCGTCTTTCGAGCGGTCTCTCCAGCCTGCTCCAGAAAGTGGGCTCGGCCAACGGTTCCAAGGGTCGGGCTGAAGCGTGGCTTAGGCCTTCGGCTTAGGCCGGGCACGACGTTCGCCGTCTACTGTTGCCCGGCAAGCGGCGCCCGGCTCATGGCGACTCACTGGTTGGTTCGTTGCAGCATCCTCACGTAATCCCAAGCCGCGACATCAGCTTCGTCAGCCCCTGGCGCGTGACTCCCAGTTCCGCCGCGGCCCGAACGCGATGGCCGCCGGTGCGGACAAGCGCGGCCCGGACGAACCGTTCCTCGAACGTCCGTCGGGCCTCCTCGAGTCGCGACGCATCGGCCGAACGCTGGTCGACGAATTGCGGGCCCAGCGCCGTTGGCGGGACGATGCCGCGCCTGGCCGATCGCACCGCCAGCGAGGCCAGCGCATTTTGCAGCTCGCGGACGTTGCCCGGCCAGTCGTAGCGCGCGAGAGCCGCGAGCGTCGCCGGAGCCAGGGTCGCGCGGCTGCCCACACGCGCGGTCGCCTCCCGCCAGAAATGCTCGGCGAGGGCGGGAATATCATCGCGCCGCTCCCGCAGGGGCGGCACCGCGATCCGGACGACGTCGAGACGATACAAGAGGTCGAGACGGAATCGCCCGGCTGTCACCTCTTGACGAAGATCGCGGTTGGTCGCCGAAACGATCCGCACATCTATCCGTCGCGACGCCGTGTCGCCCACCCGGCGCAGCTCCCCTTCCTGAATCACGCGCAGCACCTTCGCCTGCGCACGCGGCGACAGTTCGCCGATCTCGTCGAGAAGCAGCGTGCCGCCGTGCGCCTCCTCGAACACACCCGTCCGCTCCCCGACCGCACCCGTAAAGGCTCCGCGCGCGTGTCCGAAAAGTTCTGCCTCGACCAGATCGTCGGGAAGGGCGGCACAATTCAAGGTGCAGAGTGCTCGATGCCGGCGGGGACCCGAGCGGTGCAGCGCCCGCGCGACCAGTTCTTTTCCGCTGCCGCTTTCGCCTTCAATCAAGACCGCAAAGGGCGCCGGCGCCGCACGCTCGACGCCGCGGCGCACCTCCGCCATCGCGGCGCTCGTGCCAAGCAGGTCCGCCATCGCCGGCACCGACAGGTGCCGCGATCGCGCGGTGGCGGCAGACACGAACGGGGCCACCGCCGCCGCCACCGTGGTCATCAACGACGCGGCGGACCCGAGGTCGTGCGGCGCGCCGATTGTCCAGCGTGCCACCAGCGCGCCGACCACCGTCCCCCCCGATCGGATCGGTGCCCCAGCCTCGAGCCGATCGCCAGAGCGGTGGGGCGCCAGCGTGACGCCGGCCGCGATCGTTCGATCCGCGATGGCGGCGTCGATGCGGCCACCGTCGGCGGCCATTCCGGATCGCGCGCCTCCCTCATCGACGACCATCGACACCCCGACTGCGTGCAGCCGACTGCGGACCCGACGGCAGACCTCCGCCAGCACGGTTCGTTCGTCGTCGGTCGTCTGACACAGATCAAGAATCTCCACGAGGGCGGCCACCAGCGAATCGTGCGGCCTGGAGCCCGCCGCGGCGGGGGCCGTCGTACTATCCGGCGTCCCATACAGCGCCAGCGCAGGCAGCCCAGCCGACGACACATGGCGGCCGAGCACGTCTTCCCTCGCCCGAGCCGGCGCCAGCAGGTCGCGGAGCAGGTCGCATCGCACGCGGACAATGGGCGGCAGCCTTCTCGCACCAAGACGAACGACCTGCCCGAGAGCGGCCGAAGCCGCCGAAGCTCTGCCCGACCGACGCAACGCCTCGGCAAGAATCAGCCGGCTCCGTACGGCGATCAGCGGCTCGCGAGAGACGCGAGCCGCCGCGATTGAGACGGCAACCTCCTCCTGCACGGCCGGCAGATCGCCGACGGCGAGGTGCGCAAACGCCGCGCTGCGCGCCGCGGCGGCCACCAGCCGAGCGTCCCCGACTCGCTGGGCTTCCCGCAGCGCCTCCGTGCCTCGCGATACGGCGAGGCGAAAATCGCTCCGTCCAACGGCGATCGCGACTTCGAGCCCGCTCGCCACCATCGCGTCCCACCCGTCGCGCGTCGACGACGCGATCGACTGCAGGGTCAGGTCGGCTTCATCGTATCGAGCGCGCCAGAACAGCGTTCGTGCCAGGACCGCGAGGGCGCGGGCCGATCTCACCTCGTCACCGCGCGCACGGGCCGCGGTGGCGGCCGCGCTCGCGGCGGTCTCGGCCGGATCCAGGCTCGCGAGCTCGAGCGAGGTCGTCGCGGTGAGCACCCCGACATCGACGAGACCGATCTCGTCTCCAGCCTGGGCCAAGAAATCCGACGCCGTATTCAGCACGGTCCGCGCGTCCTGCGGTCGACCCCGGCGAATCAGGAGCTGAACCAGGGCCAGGCTTCCCTCGCCCGCCGGCGTCCACTCGCGGCGCCGCGCCAGTGCGCCGATGGCTTGACGCAGGATGCGTTCGCCGCGCGCATGCCGTCCCGCGGCCACCAGCCGCGTTCCGAACTCGATGCGACCGCACCACAGGGCGACATCCCCGGGCATCTCCCGCCCGTTCTCGCGTCTGCTTGCCGCCGACGTTGGCGCGTCATCGGCCACACCGTACACTGCCGGCTGCTCGGCAGCTCGAAGCGACTCGCTCGCCGGCCGATCCAGCGAACTCCGACGGCCGCTCGCCGCGGACACGGGTGGTGAGCGAATCGCTGCAGGCCGGCCCCAGACCAAACGCGCGAAACGGCCAGGCCACCCTTGCGACAGCTCGGCGGAACGCCGGATGGCCGCTCCGCGAGGACCGCCGACGGCTTCAGGCAGCACGGCGCACACCAGGGCATCAACCGACAGCGGTCTGACGCCAACGCCCTCGGCCGGCGACGGATCCTCACGCGTCACGAACAACAGGACGTGGGGACGCGCGACGCCGACGGATGCGGTCAACCACGCCGACCAGCCAGCCCGCTGGTCGCCATCGTCGATGACGAACAGGCTGCGGCCGCGCAAGAGGTCGGCGAATCCGTCGAGCAGACGCGCCGCCACCGGCACGAAGCCTTGCTGCCTCGCGATGCGCGCCAGGTTTCCGACGATGGTGTGCTTGCCGGCGCCCTCGGGCCCCCAGAGCGTGACGACACGGGGACGCACGCCAATCGGATGCTCGAACGCCTCGCCGATTACCGCGACGGCAGGCTGCGCCGCGATGACGATGCTCGGCGTCTGTGGGTCGATCTGCGATGGCACGCCATCGGGCAGGATTTGGCGCGCCTCGAATCGCCGCGACACGCCGACAATTCCGTAGTCGAGGAGTCGCGCGATCGCCGGATGATGACGCCGCTCGACCGCGTCGCACCACTGCGCCCAGATCCGCTGCTCGCGCTCGCTGCCAGCCGGCGCGATGTCGAGCGCGACGCGCTGCGCCGTGGCGAGATCGAGCGCCGTTTGGCCGTCATACACCACGAATCGATCCGCGATCAGCTGCATCACGCTGCCTCCGTACCAAGGGTGATTGCAAGATCACGGCCTCGCGAATTCACGCGGAACTCGCGCGCTCGACGCCGGGAGTGCGCAGATACTTCGGATAGAATGAAGCCTCGATGTTGCGTTTTCTCACTGCTGGCGAGTCGCACGGCAAGGCGCTCGTGACCGTTCTTGAAGGCGTGCCCGCCGGGCTCGCAATCGATTTCGACGCCGTGACCGCCGAGCTCCGCCGGCGTCAGGGTGGGTATGGACGTGGGCGGCGCATGGCCATCGAATCCGACCGGGCGGAGCCTCTGAGCGGCGTTCGCCACGGCGTCACCACCGGGGCGCCAATCGCGCTGATGATCCCGAACAAGGATTGGGAGAACTGGCAGCGCACCATGCACGTCGAGCCGCAGGCGCCGGAAGGCGCCACCGGGCAGGAGCGCCCGGCGGTCACGCGGCCACGTCCGGGCCACGCGGATCTGGCGGGAGTCGTCAAGTACGGTCTCGACGACATCCGCAACGTGCTCGAGCGGGCCAGTGCCCGCGAAACAGCATCGCGCGTCGCGGTCGGCGCCATCGCCCGTCAGGTCCTGCAGCAGGTCGGCGCCGAGATCGTCAGCCACGTGACGGCGATTGGCCCGCTGGCCCTGACCGATCCGCTCGCGGTCACCTTCGACGAGGCCAAGGCCATCCAATCGGATGCGCCCTTGCACTGTGTCGACCCGATCATCGAGCGCGCGATGATCGCCGAGATCGATCGCGCCCGCGACGCCGGCGACACCATGGGTGGGAGCTTCGAGGTGATCGCCCGGGGCGTTCCGCCAGGCCTCGGCAGCTACGCCCAGTGGGATCGCAAGCTGGATGGACGACTCGCGCAGGCGCTGATGTCGATTCCCGCGATCAAAGCGGTCGGCATCGGCCGCGGACCCGCAGCCGCCAGCCTGCCCGGGTCGCGCCTTCACGACGAAATTCTCCCGCCCGGCGACCGGACGCCGGTGGTCGGCGTCGTCCGGCCCACCAACAATGCGGGAGGGCTCGAGGGCGGCGTGACCAACGGCGAGGACCTGCGAATTTCCGGCTACATGAAACCGATCGCCACGCTCATGAAGCCGCTCCGGTCCGTCGACTTGACGACAATGACGGAGAGTCCGGCGGCGATCGAGCGCAGCGACGTCTGCGCCGTCCCGGCCGCGGCCGTCGTCGGCGAAGCGATGGTCGCGATCGTCCTGGCGGAAGCCGTCCTCGAAAAGTTCGGCGGCGACTCGGTCCAGGAACTGGTGGCAAACTTCTGCGCCTTCCGCGACCGCACAACCGCCCGATTCTCGAAACCGTGACGAGAATGATCCCGGCAACCACCAAGGACATTGCGAGCAGTTGTTTGTGAGCCAGGGTATGGGCGAAAACCACCGAGTCGTCATGAACGGGGCGCACCCCGTAGCATGAAAACGTGAACGCGTACGAGTGCGTGGTGTCCGGCTTCAGCGGGACCGAGACGTTCGACGACATTTTCTGAGCAGAGCACCGAGCACACCGAGGGCAGATTTCACCAAGCGGATATCGCATCGACTTTCTCGTGGAAACCCTTGTAGTAGTCGATCGGTGAGCTCGGTGGTTGTCGTGTATCGAGTAGATCTGACATCGAACTCAGTGGACTCGGTCTTCGGTGGTTGTCGTATCGACTAAGGGCCTAATCTGACGTGGCCTGACGTCGTTACACTCGGTGCTCTCGGTGGTTGTCGTATCGCCGGGCAAGTGTGGTCGTGCAGTGCTCGTTGACGCAGGCGTCTTCGATGGTGGTTTCCGCATCCCGTCATGATTAGACCGATCCTCAAATACGGCGACACCATCCTGCACGATCCCGCCCGAGACGTGGAAGCCATCACCGGGGAAACCAGACGGATCATCGACGACATGATCGAGACGATGTACGCGGCGCCGGGCGTCGGACTGGCGGCGCCGCAGATCGGCCTGCCGCTACGCATCTTCGTCGTCGACGTGTCGGTCGGTCGGGACCCGTCGGGGCTGTTGGTGTTCGTCAACCCGGAGATTGTCGAACGGGACGGCATGCAGCTCGAAGAGGAAGGCTGCTTGAGCATCCCGGGATTCGAAGCCACGGTCGTGCGCCCGTCGCGACTGGTGTTGAGAGGCCTGGACCGCGACGGCGCCGAGCACCGGCATGAAGGCAAAATGCTCGTCGCGCGGGCCTTCCAGCACGAAATGGACCACCTCGACGGGACGCTGTTCGTGGATCACCTGCGCGGCATCAAACGGGATCTCATCGTGCGCCGGATCAAGAAGCTGACTCGCGCCGGCAAATGGTGAGCCCTGCCCCACTGCGCGTCGTGTTCTTCGGCACGCCCGAATTCGCGGTGCCGACGCTCGAGGCGTTGCTTGGGTCTTCTCATCGCGTCGTTGGTGTGGTCACGCGGGCGGATCGGCCTCGCGGACGGGGTCAACGGACCACCGATGCACCGGTCAAGGCACGGGCGCTCTCTGCCGCCCTGCCGGTGCTGCAGCCGGAGCGGATGAACGACCTCCATTTCCAGGCGGAGCTGGCCGGGCTCCACCCTGACGTCGGCGTCGTCGCGGCGTATGGGAAGATTCTGACCGAGCCGATCCTCGCCACGCCGCGCCTGGGGATGATCAATGTGCATGCGTCATTGCTGCCTCGCTATCGCGGCGCGGCGCCGGTGCACCGTGCGGTGGTCAACGGCGATCGCGAGACCGGCGTCACGATCATGCGGGTCGTGAAAGCGTTGGATGCCGGTCCCTTGATCGCGACGGCACGACGCTCGATCGGGCTCGAGGACACCAGCGACGAGGTCGAGCACGACCTGGCACGAATCGGCGCCCCGCTGCTCGTCTCAGTGCTCGACGCGTTGGCGATCGGTCCTGTCGCCGAGGTGTCGCAGGACGAGGCCCTGGCCACCTACGCGCATCGGTTGATGCGGGAAGATGGCGCGGTCGATTGGACGCGGTCGGCGGACGCGCTCCATAACCAGATTCGCGGTCTGCATCCCTGGCCGCACGCATTCACCTCCCATCGCGGACGTCGGGTGATTCTGTTGCGATCGCGTGTCGTGACCGCGCCTGACGGCGCGGTCGACCGGGAGCTTCCGATCGCGATTGGCGAGCGACCACCGGCGGGCACCATCATCGAAGCCCACGGCGATCGCCTTCATGTCCTGACGGGCGCTGGAATCCTGGGCATTACTCAGCTGCAGGGCGAGGGCCGCCGGCCGATGACCGCCAGGGAGTTCCTGGCTGGCGCTCCGTTCGCGGTCGGCGACGTGTTGACCAACGCCAGTCCCCTGGAAGCGTGATGCGTCACATGATTCCCGGGCGGGGCGTCTCGCCTCGCTGCGTTGCGACTCCCTCAAACACGTCCCATGTTCTCGGTCGTCACGCCTTGCGATCCGGGCGCCGCGCTCATGGACTGAGGCAACGCATCACGCTTCCAGGGGACTGGTGGACTGTCTCCTCGGAATGACTACCGGCCGCTCGCTTGTCGCGGCCGGCAATTCGCGGTCAACCACGGGGGCAAGTGGTACTGCTTCAGCGGGTACAGGCCACTAGATGATCGCGCCGGCGCGGCTCGCCGCCTTCGACGCATCAATCGCGGTCTCGGCCGGGCGTCTGGACCTGTCTGACGCCGTCGCCGCCGCGAGACGGTCGCTGCGGGACGATCGAGATAAAGCTCTCACGGCGGAGATTGTCATCGGCGTGCAGCGCTGGCGGGCGGCGCTCGACCACCTGATTGTCCATTTCTCGAAGAGACGGCTCGATCGGCTCGACCCGGAGATCGTGGAGATCCTGCGTCTCAGCGCCTATCAACTGCTGCATCTGACACGCGTACCGGCCTCCGCGGTCGTGGACGATGCCGTGAACCTGGCGGGTCGCTCGGGCAAGCGGAGCGCTGCCGGGCTCGTCAACGCGGTGCTGCGCGCCTTGTCACGAAGCCGGCAGTCACTTCCTCTGCCGCCGCGGCCGCAGACGTCCGATCGAGGCTCGAGCCTCGACTATCTCGCCATCAGCTTGTCGCACCCGCGCTGGCTCGTCGAACGCTGGCTCGATCGCTACGGGTTCGACGCGACCGAGCGGTGGCTGCATTTCAACAACGCCGCTGCGCCGCTGACGCTCCGAGCCAACCGTTTCCGGCACACTCCGGACGAGGTGATGCAATCTCTGGCGCGCGAGGACGTCACCGTCTCGCGCGCGCGGTTCGCCCCGGACGCGCTGATCGTGGAAGCGGGTCAACCGCTGAGCGGCTCTGGTCTCGCCCGGGGGTGGTTCGTGGTGCAGGACGAGGCGTCTCAGCTCGCGGCGCTCTTGCCCGGCGCACATCCCGGCGACCGGGTGCTCGATACCTGCGCCTCGCCCGGCGGTAAGACGACCGCCATTGCGGCCCGGATGCGCCCGGGCGGCCTGCTGGTGGCGTGTGACGTCCGCGAGCGTCGCATCGAGCTGCTGCGCCACACGGTCGATGCGACCGGCGCGGTCAACGTGCGAATCGTACAGGCCGATCTGACGATCCCGCCGCCCTTTTCGCAGCGCTTCGACTGTGTATTCGTGGACGCGCCCTGCTCCGGCCTCGGCACGCTGCGGCGCGATCCGGACATCAAGTGGCGGCGGCGCGAGGACGAGTTGGCGACGCTGGCGGGCTATGCGTTGCAAATGCTCACTCAGGCCGCCGCTGCCGTCGCCCCTGGCGGGCGCCTGGTCTACACCACGTGCTCCAGCGAGCCCGACGAAAACGAGCGCGTCGCCACGGCATTTCTCTCTCGCGCTCCCACCTTCGTCCACGTCGACGCGAGAGATGCCGCGCCGGCGCTTCCCGCGCAGGTCGTCGACCAACACGGTCATCTTCGAACCTACCCTCACGTGCACGAGCTCGAAGCCTTCTTCGGCGCCGTGTTCGCCCGCCGCACCTGAGTTTTCAACGTCTTGTAGTACGATCACACGTCTGATGGCCCTCAGCACGCGCGTCTGGAGCGCCGGCAAGATTGTGATTCTGGTCGGCGCGCTGATCGCGACGTACGCGATCTTTGCCGCAGCCTCCGTCCGGCTCGCCTTGCGCGCGCGCGAAGTGACCGTGCCCGATTTCACCAACCGGAGCGCCAGCGAAGCCAGCGCCGCAGCGGCCGCCCTCGATCTCGCCCTGAAGGTCGACGACCTTCGACGGCCCGACACAAAGATTGCCGCCGGGCGGGTCATTACCCAGGAACCAGCCGCCGGATCGGTCGCACGACGCAGGCGGAGCGTCAAAGTGTGGTTGAGCGCGGGCGAGCGCTCGGCCTTGATCCCCGCCCTCACCGGCGAGACCGAGCGGACCGCGCAGCTCCGGCTGACGCAGAACGGCCTTGTCCTGGCCGCGGTCTCGGAGATTCGCTCCGACGCCTACCCCGCTGATGTCGTCGTGGCCCAGCAGCCCCCGGCACGGGCCGCCGGCTCGAGCGTCGCCCTCTTGATCAATCGCGGTGCGCGTCGTCCGACCTATGTGATGCCGGACCTGATCGGCGTCAACGGCGAACGGGCCGCCGACCTCCTTCGCGCGCGTGGCTTCCGGGTCGCGGTGGTCGGCTCCAACCCCTATCCGGGCGTGATCGCCGGCGTCGTGCTTCGTCAGAATCCGCAGGGCGGCTTTCAGATCGGTCCCGACGAACCGATCTCCCTCGAGGTGAGCCGGTGAGCATTCTCATCGCCCCCTCGATCCTGTCGGCCGACTTCGCCGCGCTCGGCGCGGCGCTCGCCGCGGTCGAGCGGGGCGGCGCCGACCTGATCCATGTCGATGTCATGGACGGCCATTTCGTACCGAATATCACGATGGGCCCGCCCGTCGTCACCTCCATCAAGCGAGTCGCCACCGTGCCGCTCGACGTGCACTTGATGATTGCCGATCCCGATCGCTACCTCGAGGCGTTTGCCACGGCGGGCGCCTCGATGATGTCGGTGCACGTGGAGGCGTCGCGTCATCTGCATCGCACCGTGCACGCGATCAAGGCGCTCGGCGTCAAAGCCGGCGTCGTGATCAGCCCGGCAACGCCCGTCGGGTCGCTCGAAGAGATCGCGGGCGACGTGGACTTTGTGGTCGTGATGTCTGTGAACCCGGGGTTCGGCGGCCAGCGCTTCATACCGCGCAGCCCCACAAAGATCCGCGACGTGTGCGCCCTGCTCGATCGCGCCAGGAACCCCGTGCCGGTGGAAATCGACGGCGGCGTCGATCTGGACACCGTCGGCCGTGTGGTTTCCGCCGGCGCACGGATCATCGTGGCCGGCTCGGCGGTATTTCATTCAGCCGATCCCGAGCAGGCGACGCGGGCGCTCAAGGCCGCGGCGCACGCAGTCCTCCACTCCGTAGACGCTTGATGAGCGCCGGCGGCCCTGCCCCAAAGTCCGAAGACGCCGTGTTGACCGCTCGTCACTCGGTCTCACGCGTGCGCGTGCGGTATGCGGAAACCGATCAGATGGCTGTCGTCTATCATGCGAACTACTTCGTGTGGTTCGAGGTCGGGCGCACGGACCTGCTTCGCCATTCGGGATGGAGCTACCGGGAACTCGAGGCGGAAGGCGTGAGCCTCCCGGTGATCGAGGCGCACTGCGAATATCTTCATCCGGCACGCTACGACGATGAGCTGGACGTCCGCGCGGAAGGCCGGCTGGTGTCTCCGGTCAGGATAGAATTTACCTATGAGCTCATTCGCGTGTCGGACGGCACGGCGCTGGCCACCGGCCGCACCGTTCACGTGGGGCTCGATCGCCGCGGCCGTCCCTGTCGCCTGCCGGCACGCGTCCGCGCCATTTTCGACGCGCCGGACAGCGCCTCTCGCTAACCTATGAACGCTCTGGTCACAGGCGTCGCCGGCTTCATCGGATCCACGCTCGCCGATCGACTCTGCGCCGACGGCTCCGACGTGATCGGGCTCGATTGCTTCACCGACTACTATCCGCGTGCCTTGAAGGAACGTAACCTGGCGGGCCTGCGCAGCCAGCCGCGCTTCCGCTTCGTCGAGTCGTCGCTCGCCGACGCCGATCTGGCGTCGTTGCTCGCCGACCGGACGCACGTGTTTCACCTGGCGGCCCAGGCCGGCGTCCGGAAGAGCTGGGGACGTGATTTCAGCGTCTATACCGTGAACAACATCGAGGCCACGCAGGTGTTGCTGGAGGCCTGCACGCGACACCCGATTGAACGTCTGGTGTATGCCTCGAGCTCGTCGGTATACGGCGATGGCGTGTCGCTGCCGATGCGGGAGGACGCGCTGCCGCAGCCGGTCTCGCCCTACGGCGTGTCAAAGCTGGCCGCCGAGCAGCTGTGCTATCTGTATCACGTGAATTTCGGAGTGCCGGCAGTTTCTTTACGATATTTCACGGTCTACGGGCCGCGGCAGCGTCCAGACATGGGCTTCAACCGGTTCATCCGGGCGACGCTGAGCGGCGCGCCGATCGCCGTGTACGGGGACGGAGAGCAGACGCGCGATTTCACCTTCGTCGCCGACGCCGTCTCGGCCACGGTCGCCGCCGCCATGCGGGGCAGTGCGGGGCGTGTATACAATATCGGGGGCGGATCGCGCGTGACCGTGAACGAAGTGCTCGAAATGATCGGCCGGGTGTCGGGCCGGCAACCGGTCATCCAGCCCGAGGCCGCGCAAAAAGGCGACATGCGACATACCTACGCCGACACGTCGTTGGCGCAGCAGGATCTCGGATTCTCCCCTACCGTATCGCTCGAGGAAGGACTGGCGGCCGAGCATCAATGGCTAGCGAACACACTGTGACATCGACATCGGGACTCTTTCTGGCCGCGCTCGCGCTCGCCGCGGCGCTGGGTTGCGTGACCGACGGCGGCCGGGTGGTGCCGGGCGGCACGCTCGAGCCCGACAAGTTTCTCTTCGACAAGGGAAATGCGGCGCTGACGGCCAAGAAATGGCTCAACGCGCGTGAGTACTTCAAGCAGGTCGTCGAGACCTACACCGGCAGCAGCTACCGGCCGGATGCCAAGCTGGCGGTCGGCGATACCTATCTTGGCGAGGGCACCGCAGAGGCGCTGGTCCTTGCCATCAACGAGTTCACCGAGTTTCTGTCGTTTTATCCGACCAACAAGCGGGCCGACTACGCGCAGTACAAGCTCGGGCTCGCGCACTTCCGCCAGATGCGAAAGCCGGAGCGCGACCAGACCGAAACGCGCGAAGCGATCGCTCAATTCCGCACGTTCGTCACGCGCTACCCGATGAGCGAGCTGATGCCCGAAGTGCAGATGAAGCTGCGCGAGAGCCGCGACCGGCTGAGCGAGTCGGATTATCTGGTCGGCTACTTCTACTACCGCCAGCGGTGGTATCCCGGGGCCATCGATCGCTTCCAGTCGATTCTCAAGGATGATCCGGATTACACCCGTCGCGACGCGGTGTTCTTCCACCTCGGGGAATCGTACATGAAGATCAAGCGCGAGGCCGAAGCGCTGCCGATGTACGAGCGGCTGGTCGAGCAGTTTCAGGAGAGCGAGTACCTGGCGGATACCCAGAAGCGCATCGCCGAGGCCAAGGCGACGCTGGCGGCACGGGCCACCGCGACCAAGTCGTGAGTCCGGAGCCCGGTTGCCTTACCCGACTTTGCGATCGCCGCGCCGCTCGCGGGCGGCCGTGAAATCCGCCACCCGGGGGCTCAGGATGAGGTTGAAGCGGCGGAAGTAGTCGGCCGCGGAGACGAGCGCGGCGACCACGACCACCCACAACGCGGCCTGCCCCAACAACATGAACCACGGCTTGTGGCCATGGCCCAGGATCAGCGCAAGGATGGCCACCACCTGCGCCACCATCTTGATCTTCCCCAGCCGCGACGCCGGCACGACGACGCCGCGCGCGTAGGCGATGCTCCGGAACGTCGTCACCGCGAACTCGCGGCCGATGATGATGGCGACCATCCAGGCGGGCGCGAGATCCATCGAGACCAGCGAGATGAGCGCGGCCACGATCAGCAACTTGTCCGCAAACGGGTCGATGAACTGGCCGAGGGGGGTCACCTGCTTGCGGCGACGGGCCAGATAGCCGTCCGCCCAGTCGGTCAATGAGGCGAACCCGAAAATCGCGGCGCCGACGAATTCCTTCGGAATGCCCAGGATCTGCCGCCCCTCGAATTCCGTCAGCAGCACCACCACCAGCAGCGGTACCAGAAAGATTCGGGTGACGGTCAGCGAGTTCGGCAGGTTCATGGCGCCGGAGCACCAATGATATCATCGGGGCTTGGAATGAAAGCCATCCTTCTCGCCGGCGGCAAGGGCACCCGACTCCGGCCCTTGACGATTCACACGCCAAAACCGATTGTCCCGATCTTCAATCGCCCGTTTCTGCACTATCAACTCGATTTGCTGAAACAGGTCCCCGAAATCGACGAGGTGATCCTCAGCCTGAGCTATCAGCCAAGGCGGATCGAGGAGATTTTCGGCGACGGGGCGGACACGGGCATTGGCATCCGCTATGTCGTCGAGCCCGCCCCCCTCGGGACCGCGGGCGCCGTCCGCTACGCCGGTGAGTCGGTCCGGGAATCCGTCGTCGTGTTCAACGGCGACGTGCTGACCCAGGTCGACCTGGCCGCCGTCATCGCCCTGCATCGCGAGCGCCGCGCCAAGGCGACCATCGTGCTGACGCCGGTCGAGAACCCGAGCGCCTACGGGCTGGTGGAGACCGACGCCGCCGGTAACATCCTCCGGTTCCTCGAAAAGCCCAACGCCGACGAAATCACGTGCGACACGATCAACGCCGGCATCTACATCCTCGAACCGGACACGTTCGACCGCATTCCGAAGGAACAGCCATGGTCGATCGAGCGCAGCTTCTTCCCGTCGCTGATCGAGCGCCGCGAGACGTTCATGGCCTACGTCTATCGGGGCTACTGGATTGATATCGGAACCCCCGAGAAGTACATGCAGGTCCACCGCGACATCATGGACGGCCATTACCGCTCGGCACCCTTCGCCGGGACACCTTCGTCGCAGTGCGTGTCGGCCGAGGCGCGGATCGAAGAAGGTGCCATCATCGAAGGCCCGTGCTTCATCGACGAAGGCGTCGTCGTCAAAGCCGGCGCGCGGATCGGACCCTACAGCGTCATCGGCAAGCACTGCCACATCGAAGAGCACGCGACCATCGAACATTCGATTATCTGGGCGAACACGCGCATCAGTCAGGAAGCCATCGTGCGGCGGTCGATTCTCGCCAGGCATTGCCACATCGGACGCAGCGCCCTGGTCGAGGATGGCGTCGTGCTCGGCGACAAGTCGGTGGTCACGGATTACAGCCGCTTGTGATTCCTGACGCAGCCACGCTGGTCTTCTTCAAAGCCCCCTCATGAATCTCGATCCGAACATCTTCAAGGCCTACGACATCCGCGGCGTGTATCCCGGCGAAGTCAACGAAGACGCGGCTCGGGCCATCGGGGCGGCTTTCGTGGCCTACCTGCGCGCCACGCGAATCGCCGTCGGTCGCGACATGCGCCTGTCTTCTCCGACCATCGCGGCAGCGTTCATCGACGGCGCCACCTCACAAGGGGCCGACGTGGTGGACTACGGCATGATTCCGACCGATCTGCTGTACTTCGCCGTGGCCCGTGACGGCCACGACGGCGGCGTCGAGGTCACGGCGTCTCACAATCCCAAGCAGTACAACGGCATGAAGCTGGTCCGCCAGGAAGCGTTTCCGCTGAGCGGAGATGCCGGCATCTCCGACATCAGAGACATGATCGCCGGAAGTGGCCTCCCCGCCGCCGCGGCCACGAAGGGACAGGTGACCACGAAGAACCTGCTCGATCCCTACGTCGATCACGTGATGTCGTTCATCGACCCATCGGTCATCCGCCCGTTCAACGTCGTCCTCGACGCCGGCAGCGGCATGGCCGGGTTGGTCGCGCCGAAGCTCTTCGAGCGACTGTCGCCACGACCCGTCTGCCTCTGCTTCGACATCGACGGCCGCTTCCCGAATCACGAAGCCAACCCGCTCATCGAAGAAAATCGACGCGACATCGTCGAGCGTGTGGTGGCCGACAAGGCGGACATCGGGATCGCCTGGGATGGCGACGCCGATCGCTGTTTCTTCATTGACGGCACCGGCGCCTTCATCAGCGGAGACTTCGTCACGGCACTGCTCGCCGAGGCATTTCTCCTGAAGCACCCGGGCGCGACGGTCATCTACGACCTGCGCGCGAGCTATGCGGTGAAGGATGTGGCCGCGCGCTACGGAGGAACGGCCCTGATGAACCGTGTCGGCCATGCGTTCTTCAAGCGCCGCATGCGGGAGACCAACGCGATTTTTGGCGGCGAGGTCACCGGGCACTATTACTTCCGCGACAACTTCTACGCCGACAACGGCTTCATTCCGGCGTTGCTGATTCTCGAGCTGATGTCGAAGAAGGGCCAGAGCCTTCACGAGCTCGTGGCGCCGCTGGCCACGCAGTACTTCGTCTCCGGGGAGATCAACACGAAGTTACCCCACATGGATGCGGTGCCCGCCAAGCTCGCAGAAATCGCCGCGCGTTACGCGGACGGACGGCAGTTCACGCTCGACGGCATCTCGGTCGAGTACCCCGATTGGCACTTCAACGTGCGGCCGTCCAACACCGAACCGCTGCTGCGCTTGAATCTGGAGTCGACCGCATCGGAGGCGCAGATGCAGGACAGGCGCGACGAGGTCCTCGAGCTGATCCGCGCCTGATCGCGAAATCCGAGGGCTCTTCTCCGCGGCCTTCCCTGCGGTCCCCCCGTTGAGCGTCGTATTCCTTCACGGACTCTTCAGCCGGACCGACACGTTCGCACCGACACGCTCTCAGCAGGACACCGAGCCAAGAGTGCCGTTCTTGCTCGAGGGATGATCTCGGTGGTCTCACCCCGCGCGAGGAAATGACCGACCTCACCTGACGGCCAGGACTATAATCGGCCCGCCACGTGGAGGGGCACGCGATGATCAACGTTGGACGCCGGGTGTTGGCCTTATCCGTGTGTGGGCTGGTTGTCCTGTGGATGATCGCGCCCGCCGCCCAGGCCCCCAAACCCAAGCGGATCAATCGGGCGATCGAGTTGCTCGAGCAGGGCCAGCCGATCTACTACACCGGCTCCCACTCGGGCACCGAGGGTAGCTTCGAGCAGGGCGTCAAGGACGCCCAGACCTGGGCCGACTACATCAGCTACGACATGGAGCACGCGCCCTTCGACGTGAAAGGCCTGGCGGATTACATGAAGGGGTTGGTCAAAGGCGGACCGACCAGGAGCGGCCACCGCACGCCTGCAGTCATCGTCAACGTGCCGGTGAACGGCACCGACGAGGCGACCGTTCGCGCGAACGCGTGGATGTTCCACCAGGTGCTGGCAACCGGCGTTCACGGCATTCTGTTGTGCCACGCCGACGATCCGGGCGCCGTCAAGGCGTTCGTGGAAGCCGTGCGACTGCCGAACAACATGCAGGGCGTCGGCAAGGGGATCAACGAAGGCCGGCGCGGCGTCCACGGCGCCGATACGGCAGCTCCGATTTGGGGCGTGTCGTCGAGCGACTACCTCAGCAAGGCCGACGTATGGCCTTTGAATCCGAACGGTGAGCTTCTCATCGGTCTCAAGTTGGAAGACAAGTACGCGCTCGCCAATGCCGATGCCAATTTGAAAGTGCCCGGAATCGCCTTCGCCGAGTGGGGTCCGGGCGACATGGCGCAGTCGCTCGGTGTGCGCACCAGCGGACGCGGTCCGATGCCAGAGGCCATGCAGCAGGCGCGCGCCAAGGTCCTGGCGGCGACCAAAGCGAACAAGGTGTTCTTCTTGAACTCGATGAACGCCAACGACGTCATCGACATGCTCAAAGAAGGCGTCATGCTCGGTCCGGCCAGCCAACAAGCGGCGGAAATCGGCCGCCAGTACTCGAAGCGGCAAATGCCGTGGTGACACCTGGTCGGGCGGGATCGAGAAGGGCGCGCCGCGCGGTTTTCGCGGTGTCGGTATCGTTGGCGGCGGCCGCCGCCTCGCTTGGCGTCTCGCGCGTTCGTGTGGGCGCAGCCGAGCCCTCCTTCACGCTCGATCGGATTCTGAGCCTGCCCACTCCAGATAACCTCGTCGCGTCGCCGGCCGGATCCTCGGTCGCGTGGACCTTCAACGAGCGCGGCGTGCGCAACATCTACATCGCCGATGCGCCAGGCTTCACGCCGCGCCGCCTCACGGGCTACACCGACGACGACGGCCAGGAACTGACGCAGCTGTCGTTCTCGAACGACGGCCGCGTCATCGTCTACGTACGCGGTGGCGATCACGGCTCGAACCGGCCCAGCGATCCGCCCAATCCAGCCGGCAGCACGGTGCAACCGAGGGTCGAGGTCTGGGCGATTTCTGCCGCCGGAGGGACGCCGACCCTCCTTGGCGAGTGCGACGATCCGGCGGTGGCGCCCGATGGAATGCGCGTCGCGTGTGTGCGCGACCGGCGGATCTGGTTTGTGCCGATCGACGGGTCGAAACCCAAGCTCTCCGAGGCCGCGTTCTTCGCGCGGGGTGCCAGCCAGTCACCCACATGGTCGCCCGACGGCCGTACGCTCGCGTTCGTGTCGAATCGCGGCGATCACAGCTTCATCGGGCTGTTCACTCCGGATCGGCCTATTCACTTTCTCGCGCCGTCGACGTCGCGCGACTCCTCCCCTGTCTGGTCGCCCGACGGGAAGAAGATCGCGTTTCTGCGGCAGCCTGGCGCGGCCGGTGCGCCGCGATCACCGCTGGCCGAACCGGAGTCGACATGGACGCTACTCGTGGCGGCTACGGGCCCGTCGGCTGGCCAGGATGGCCCCGATACGGTAGTCGTGACGGCACTGACGAGCGGAGAACCTCCGCACGATGCGATCCTCCGCCATCCCAACGGCATGAGCCTGCGCTGGGCGGCTGACGACACGTTGGTATTTCTCTCGTACCGGGACGGATGGCCACACCTGTACTCGCTGCGCCGGCCCGGCACGGGCAGTCGGCCGCTGCTCCTCACCCCCGGCTCGTTCATGGTCGAGCAGTTCTCGCTCACACCCGATCGCCGGTTCGTCGTCTACAACGCCAACGCCGGCGCCGATCGAAACGATGTGGATCGACGGCACCTGTTCAAGGTGCCGATCGACGCGGCCACGCCGACTCCGTTGACTGCCGGCAGCGGCATCGAATGGAGTCCTGCACCGCTGGCCGACGGTCGGACGGTGGCGTTCCTGCGCGCCGACGCTCGTCAGCCTCCGCTGCCAGCCGTCATCCCCTTCGCCGGTGGCAACTTCAGCGCGATTGCCGCGGACCACGTGCCGGCCGACTTCCCCACTCCTCAGCTCGTCGTGCCGGAGCCGGTCGCATTCCGCGCCAGCGATGGCGTCGAGGCGCACGGTCAACTGTTCGTGCCGGTCGGATTCGAGGGACGACGGCCCGCAGTCGTCTACGTGCACGGGGGCGGGCCAAGACAGATGCTCCTTGGCTGGCACTACCGGTGGGAATACGCCAACGATTACGCGATGAACCAGTATCTCGCCAGCCGCGGCTTCGTCGTCCTCGCGGTCAACTACCGACTGAGCGTGGGATACGGGCAGCCCTTTCAGTTTCCCGCGCGCACCGGCGCACGGGGTGCATCTGAATACCTTGACGTGCTCGCGGCCGGGCGCTATCTACAGAAGCGCGCGGATGTCGAAGCGCGAAGTGTCGGCGTCTGGGGCGCGTCCTACGGCGGCTATCTGACTGCCCTGGCGCTTGGCCGGAATTCCGACGTCTTCGCGGCCGGCGTCGACGTCCACGGCGTCCACGACCGCCTGCCGGCCATCAATCCCGGACAACTCGCACACGCCATCGTCGGCGACGGTTTGACCGAGGCCGACCTCAGGCAGGCGCTGAAGGTGGAATACGAATCGTCTCCCATTTCCGCCGTCGGCGCCTGGAAGTCTCCGGTCCTCTTGATTCACGGCGACGACGACCGTACGGTGGACTTCCGCCAGACAATCGACCTCGGCCGCCGGCTCAAGGAGAAAGGGGTCAACGTCGAGGAACTGGTCCTGCCCGACGATGTGCATGATCCCCTGCTGTGGAGAAACTGGAAACAGTCGATGACGGCGGCTGCTGAATTCTTTGAGCGAACACTGAAGACCGTCCGGCGATGAACGGAGGCCCAGCACGGCCCTCTTCTCGATGATCTCGGTGCCTCTCGTGGGCGATCTCAAGCCACCGGTCGAAGCCGACTCACGACCCGTGCCGCCGTCGCGTTGATCGTGGTACCCGATGACCTGTAGAATGATGGCTCCGCTGCTCGATACACACCGATGCGGGCTTAGTACAATGGTAGTACAAAGGCTTCCCAAGCCTTGGACACGGGTCCGATTCCCGTAGCCCGCTCCACAAACGCTGACGAATAGAGCACTCCCGCACTTCGCCGATCTGGTTGCCATCATGTGGCCAGGCTCCCTGCGATCTTGAGGTCGACGAGCCGGCCATCCAGCCAATGAATTGCGTCTTCGATTGCCGCCCGACTCAGATGCACGTAGCGCTGCGTCGTGGACAGATCCGCGTGTCCAGCGAGTTCCCGGATCGCGCGAGCGGCATGAGCAACGAGGCACGTAGTACGATGACGTCGTGGAGACCGTCTACCTTGACGTCTGCTGCTTCAAACGACCCTTTGATGATGCCTCCGTCGAGCGGGTCCGCCGCGAGGCGGAAGCCGTCGCTGCCATTCTCGATGAGGTCCACGCCGGCGCATTCGGGCTCGTACGGTCGCCTGCCCACGACTTCGAAAACGAGCGGAACCCTCGTGAAGACAGGCGCCTGGCGACACGCCTATGGCTCGACGCGGCGACGGTGTCGGTGACGGCGACCGCGCCGGCAGCCGCCCGCGCACGCGAGCTGGTCGCTCTCGGATTCCGTGCGCTCGACGCACTGCACCTGGCCTTCGCCGAGCAATCGGCGGCACGATGGTTCGTGACCACGGACGATCGACTCTTGAAGCGAGCCGCGACCGAGCGCGAGCGACTGCACGTCGCCGTGCTCAGGCCCGACCAGGTTCCACTCGAAGGAGGGAGCGAAGACCGATGAGCACTTCCTCTGCGATGTCGTTGTATCAGATTCGGATGGAGGGCTGGAGAGCCCTGACCGAGCGACTCGGACCAGCGGGTGCAATGCGCTTCATGATGCAGTACGACCCGGGTCACGGCGACTACTCGAACGAGCGTCACGAGATGTTCGCCGCGCTGACGCTGGACGATCTCCTCAACACCATCGAGCACCGCGGAGCGGTCGAGCGCACGGCTGAAACCCAGCCCCCTCAGTCCTGAGCGCCGTCAACGAGGCGCCCCGGTCAGCTCCGCGGTGACGCCTGTTCCACGATGCGCTTGATGGAGGCGAGCGCACTCTCCAGAGGTGGAGGATCGTGAGACAGCCGCCGTACCACCGCCCGATCGCCGCCGCGCCCTCCAACAGTTCGACCGACAGGTCGGACAGGTCGACCGCACAGCGCACGCGTTTCACGAGTTAGGCCGCCTTGATCTTGGATTCCATCGCCTTCACCGACTTGTCAAACTCCGCGATGCGGGCTTCGACATCGGCCTTCGCCTGCTGAAATGCGGCCTCGCCGGCCTGCTTCAACTCGGCGACCTTCTGATCAAGCGTGCGTTTCGCCGTGACGAGGTCCGAGATCGCTTTGAGCTCGGCGTTCGCCCTGGCCGATTCGGCCTTCGCCTTCAAGGTGCTCAACTGCGCCTCGAATGTGTGGACCTGTGACTCCACCTTTGTCGTACACCGCATGAGAAGGGCGCCTTCACGGGCGCGCTCGCCCATACTTGCTGAAATCTTCTCGATGACGTACCGGCTCGTGCAACCGGTCCCATCGAACTCCACACCACACTCCGCCATCCGCCGCAGCAACCGCTCGCCGTCCGGATCGACGAACCCCACGTTCGACAAGCCGACGGTGACGACCACAGATGGCGCCTGGTCAAGAATTGAGAGCCAGTGCCCTTCGATTACGCCGATCCCCATTTGGAGTCACGTAGGTGATCGCGATCCAAGCTCGTGGATCCCCGAGAGGCGGAGCCCCGGCAGGGCGTCAAAATCGTTTTGGGGGTAACTCACACGTAGTACTCTCGGAATCATGTCGTGGTACGTCCTGCCCACTACAGCCGCGAGTGGCTTCATCAAGACAGCGTCCGGAAACGGCGGAGTCGTTCATCCAGCCCCATCGCGGCCAGGGGCGAATGTTCAAACGCACCAACACGAGAGGCGTCAATGCGCACAACAATCAGGACACTGATAGTACTTGTCGCGGTCGCGATCCTCCCCAGAGTGGCGGGGGCCCAGGTGGCCCTCGCTGGTTCCGCCAAGGACACTTCTGGCGCTGTGCTGCCGGGTGTTACCGTCGAGGCCTCGAGCCCTGCGCTGATTGAGAAGACCCGGTCGGCCACGACCGATGCCGCCGGGCAGTATCGAATCGAGGCCCTGCAACCCGGCACCTACACGGTCACGTTCACGCTCTCTGGCTTCGCCACGTTGAAGCGCGATGACGTCGTGCTGTCGGGCACCGGAGTCGTCAAAATCGACGCCGACATGAAAGTCGGCGCCGTCTCGGAGACGATCAACGTGATCGGCGAGACACCGGTCGTCGACGTGCAGAGCGCAAAGCGTTCGGTGACGCTCGACAACGAGACGATGCGGAGCCTGCCGGCCGTTCGCAGCTACAGCTATCTGCTTACGGCCGTGCCGGGCCTGCAGACGAACATCACCGACGTCAACACCGGTCCCGTGTTCGCGATCTTCCCCGTGCACGGCGGCCGCGGCGTGGAATCGCGCCTGACGGTTGAGGGCCTGAACATCAGCAATCCGCCCGGTGGCAACCAGCCGCCGAACTACACCGCCGACATCGGCAATTCGGCGGAGGTCACGGTGATGACGGCCGGCGGCCTCGGTGAGTTCGAGACCGCGGGGGTGCAGATGAACATCGTGCCGAAGCAGGGCGGCAACAATCTGAGCGGCCTGTTCGCGGGGTCCGGTTTCTCTGGAGGCATGCAGTCGAACAACTACTCGTCGGATCTGCAGGCGCGCGGCGCGGGGGCGCCGAACCCGACCTACCACGTCTACGACGTCAACGCGGCGGTGGGCGGACCGATCATGAAAGACAAGCTGTGGTACTACATGAGCGTCCGCGAGCAGGGGTCGCGCCGCAACATCCTGAACGTCTACTACAACAGCAATGCGGGCGATTCGACGAAGTGGAGCTACGCGCCGGATTTCAATAGTCCGGCCTACTACGACCGCCAGTATGAGAACTACACGCCGCGCATCACCTGGCAGGCATCGTCCAAGAACAAGTTCACCTTCTCGTGGGATGAGCAGCCCGTGTGCCGCACGTGCAGCGGCACGGCCTCGTTCAGCGGCTCACCCTCTTCGACGACGGCCCCCGAAGCGGACGGCCACGGCGAGTTCAGTCCGCAACGCGTCCAGACCGCGCGCTGGACGTCGCCCGTCACGAGCAGGCTGCTCCTCGAGGCCGGTCTGGGCAACACGTATTACCAGTGGGGCGACCGCGAGCTCAATCCGAATCCGACCCAGAACCTGATTCGTGTGACGGAAAACCAGGCGGTGATCAACCCGCAGGGCACAGTCGGGTTGATGACCTACCGTTCCCAGAACTGGCTGATCAACCAGACTGACGGGGCGAACTGGTTTCTCAACGCCTCGTATGTCACCGGGTCGCACAGCTTGAAATTCGGTTACCAGGGCAACTGGTGGCGCGACGATCGCGAGATCCACGCCAATACACAGAACCTGGCGTTCACCTTGACGCGTGGCGTTCCGATTTCGATCACCGAGTACGCGAATCCCTACTTCAACAACGGGCGCGCGGCGATGTCGTCGTTCTTCCTGCAGGATCAGTGGACGATGAGGCGGCTCACGCTGCAGGGCGCAGTGCGCTACGACCATCCCTGGAGCTGGTTCCCGGCCGTCACCCAACCGGCAAGCACGTTCTTCCCTGGAGCCGCCTTCGCCCGTGCGGACGGCGTGACCGGCTACAGCGACATCACGCCGCGCATGGGCGCCGTGTATGACGTCTTCGGCAACGGCAAGACGGCGCTGAAGCTCAGCCTCGGCAAGTACCTACAGGGCGCCAGCGTCGGCAATCTCCTTTCCGCGGCGAACCCGTCGCTCCGCATTCCGGGCGGCAACGCCGCCGCGTTCGCCAACCCGTCGGTGACCCGCACGTGGAGCGACGCCAACGGCAACTTCGTTCCAGATTGCAATCTGACGAACCCGTTGCCGCAGAGCCCGTCCACGACCGGCAGCATCGACACGTGCGGCCAGATCAGCAACCTGCTGTTCGGGTCGAACCAGTTTGTCGGTGCGAACTTCGACCCCGGTGTGGTCAGCGGCTGGGGCGTGCGTCCGTCGGACTGGTCGTTCGGCGTGTCCGCCCAGCAGCAGCTCTTTCCGAAGGCGTCGGTGGAAATCGGCTACTACCGCCGGACATTCACGCAGTTCACAACGGGCGGCACCGTGAACGACAATCTGAATGTCGCCCCTGGCGATCTGACCCCGTACTATCTGACGGTGCCGACCGACCCACGTCTGCCCGGTGGCGGCGGCTCTCAGGTAGGACCGCTGTACAACCTGACCCCCGCGGCGTTTGCGCGGGCGCAGGATCTGTTGGTCAAGTCGACCAAGGATGTCGGCGACGACACGCGCGTGTTCAACGGCGTGGACCTGACGTTCAACGTGCGCAGCGCGAACGGCTTCACCTTCTCGGGCGGCACCAGCACGGGCAAGGTCGTCAACGACTGGTGCGCGATCCGCGCGGCGGTGCCCGAATCGTTTACGCTCAACCCGTACTGCCACGTCGAGTCGCCGTTCCAGACGTCGTTCAACGGTCTGGCCTCTTACGTGATCCCGAAGATCGACGTGTTGATCAGCGGTGTCTATCGCGACCGTCCCATCCTCAACGGGACGCCGAACAACGCCAGCACGGATCAACTCGGCGGTTCACTCCCCGCGAACCTCACGTTCACCGCGACGGACGCAGTCGGGGCGGCGATTGCCCAGCAAATCGGTCGTCCGTTGACCGGTGGTCCATTCACGGTCAACATCGTCACCCCTGGCACGTTGTACGGCGGGGGAGACGTGTTCGGCTCGCGCAACCGATCGATCGACCTGAGCCTCAAGAAGATCATCCGCATCGGCGATCGCCGCCTCACGGCGGGGCTCGACGTCTACAACCTGGCGAACAGCGACACCACCCTCTTCTACAACACGACCTACGTGCCAAATGTCACCGGCTGGCAGACGTCGTCGGCGTACATGAACCCGCGCGTCTTCCGTGTGGCCGCTGAGTTCGCCTGGTAGGCTTCTGGTTCGAAACCGCTGGGGTCGGCGCGGCGCAGGCCTCAGCGGTTCATCTCTCGTGTCGATGTGATTCACGCCCGCGTCAACCGCCTCTCGCAGGACCGAAATCGCCATGTCAACGTCGCGCGGCGGTCCAAAGACCTGCGGCCCGGCCAGCTGCATGGCGCCATAGCCCATGCGGTTCACGGTCATCGCCGTGCCGGGCAGTGTGGCGGTGCAGCCGAGATCTCCCTGTTCAAGCATGCGCGCCCCTCCGGCGCATCGTGAGCCGGCCGCTCCCGCCTCCCGGCCGACCCGCAGCTGCGCTGCCCTCTCGTTACGCGTTCGAACCAGCAACAATTCATGAAGGATCATTCACGAATCTCTGATTCGGGACCAGGAAGCGGCATCGGGGTCTCGTTCATGGCACAATTCGCTCGGGAGAAGACCATGAAACCAGGTCTCGTCGCCGTCCTCACGATCATCTTGAGCGGGCAGCTCGCAGCTCAGTGGCTCGGGAACCCGACGGCCGGGATTCCCCGTACTCCGGACGGCAAGCCGAATCTGAAGGCG
>JBDTVS010000231.1:0-30486 GCA_040007095.1 Acidobacteriota bacterium | reverse complement strand
GGATAAGGCCGTCGCCCTTGTCGCCGGGACGGCAGCCCGTCATGCAGGGCATGGCGGGCCCGCGAATGATGTAGAGGCCGTCCTTCACCTTGACCGGGCGCATCGGCGCTTCCGTGAGAACCTCGACAATCTGTCTCAGCGGAAACTGCTGCGCGATCGTGACGACGGCGAGTACGGCGAAAGACGCGGCGGCGGCAAGTCTGGTGCGCATGCGCGGTATTCTACGCTCGCATGCGGGTTCTCGGCCGCGGCGGGGCCATTGCCGCCTCGTTCGTGATTCTTTCGTCACCGCCCGTGCTCCAGCCTGATGACCGCACAGTCGGCGTGTCGCTCGAGATGCCCTTCGCACTCGAGAGTACCGCGGACGGTGTGGAGTCCGCCGTTGGCGGACACTTCGCGAACGCGGCTGAAGCCAGCATTTGCGAGGGTGTTCTACCGGCGCGAGGGGGCCAGGAAGTAGACTTCGTCGTCAGCGCCGAAAGGGTCACAGCAATCGAAGTGAACCGTAGGCGGGCACGGGAGTCGTTTCCTGGCCGCGCCGCGTCCGAGCCTCGTTCCCTGGAGCGCGAAAGCGATTCGTCCGCGGCGACGGGATCAACAGTCGAGGAGTTCCTCGAGAGACTCGTGAAACTTGGGTGAGCACATGGGGCATGACGACGGGAACCGGGAACGACGCCGATGCGGCCTCTGCGGGAAGATTCTGCGACCCTATGATTCAATCTCGGTCGCCGAGGTCGGCGAACGCTGCGTCCGGTGTTTCAACGAGGAGTCGGCTGACCGCCTCAACATCGACTTCGACGACACGCCCATCGCGCCCATCGTGGTCACCGATGTCGATGGTGTGCGGCACCGGTTCGAGATTCGATCGATGCTGGTTGCCACCGGACACGCGATGTCCGCGCGTGAGGTCAGGAATGCCAAGGCGGAAGGCGGTTGTCGGTTCGAGATCCTCGGCGATTTCGAGGCCGACGCCCAGGATCTTTTCAGGCTCTTGCGCGAGCGAATCCGCCAGGCGCTCAGCGTCCGACACGTCCAGCAGACCGAGCACGGGTGGCAACTGACGCAGGCGCACCGGCTCAGTGGCGTCATCGAGTGGGACGCCGAGACAGACGGTGCGCTCCCGCTTCTCATCGTCGACGGCCGAACGTTCACCTGGGATCAGATCGGCCGCATGCTGATGACGTTCGAGGGCTTCACGCTAAAGGCGATCGTGGAGGACACCATCGAACTCGTCGGCGGCCCGCTTGCCGATGGTCGACTCGAGACGCCGGCGTCGCGTGAGCCGGCTTCCACCGTGCCCGCAGCGGCGGTCAGGACCGGAACCTCGAATCGAAAGGCTGCCGCACGGCGGAGGCCAACGCGCTCATGGCCTCCGACTCCGCGTCGGCTCGACACGTTGATCGAGGAGGCGACTGTGGACGCGTACGGCGAATCCGAGCAGGCGACCGCCTTCCTGACCGTGCTCGAGGAGAAACTGGCGCTTCCATTTCGTGCGACAGTCCTTGGCGAGCCCGTGGTCGTCGAGAAGATCGATCTTCGCGACGCGGATGAACTGATCGCCCTCTGTCGACGCGGCAGGCAGCGTCATAGAGTACGACTGTTGGACCTGGATCTGTCTGTCCCGCGACCGACCGGCGCCGAGTGGCTCGCGGCGTACCACCGCTGGTCTCGACGGCGATAGCCGGGTCCGCGACCGAGATAGCTCCAACCGATCATGGCTGAACAGACCAAACGCAAAAAGTGGAGCGACGTGAAGGCGCGGCTCGGGGCATTCGACCGCACGGGCCTCGTGTCGCTGCTTGGAGACCTATACGACGCGAGCGCGGCCAATCGCCGATTCCTACACTCGCGACTCACTCACGACAGTCGCGCCATCGAAGAGTACCGCCGCCTGGTCGCCGACGCGATTTATCCCGACCCGTTTAGCAAGCGCCGGGTCAGCGTCCGCGACGCCGCCGCAGTCATCGTCGATTACCGGCGCTCAACGGCCGATGTATCCGGGACCGTTGACCTCATGCTGACGTTCGTCGAGGCTGGGACGGAGCAAGCCGCGGATCTCGGTTACGGCGACGAGGCCTACTTCAACGCGCTCCAGATCCGGCTGGACGCAGTAGCGAAGGAGTTCAGCACGTTGCCTGAGGACGTACGGGTGACGGTGAGAGCTCGTCTCGGTCGCATTCAGGCGCGTGCGCAGCATGTCGGCTGGGGGTTCGGCGATGCTGTTGACGAGCTGGTGCGCGCGCTCGACGCGCGCGCTGCCCGAGTCAAGCCAAGCAAGGGTGGTCGACGTTGATCCCAGCGTGAGGCAGGTAGCGAATGGCAGCCTCTCGTCGGCACGTGGACCGAGGGCCAGTGGTAATATGCGGGTATTACTATGCCGACCATAACTGTAAAACTCGACAAGAAGCGCGCCGCACGTCTGGCGCGCTGGGCGCGCAACCGGAAGATTCCGAAGTCCGACGTGATCCGGGCACTGATCGACCGGGCGGGGCCGATCGAGACCGGGGATGATCTGATTGAGTGGGTCAACGCTTCAGAGGGCAAGGGCCTCGGTCTTGCTCAGAAGACGCCGTGAACCGGCCGGTGGTACTCGACACGTCGTTTCTCATCGCCCTCGAACGGGAGACAGCAAAGGGGGAGCAGGGTCCGGCGAGGAGGTTTCTACCCTCCTTGCGTGGGCGACCACTCGTCGTCTCTGTCGTCACGGTGGAGGAGCTCCTGGAGGGGGCGACCGACGAGGCAGCTGCTCTAGCGTCATTGCAGCGGTTTTCGATCCATGGGGTGCATCTTGCCCAGGCGAGACGCTGTGCCCTTTTGCAGCGTCGCGCGAAACGCCGAATGGGCGAGAACGATGCCTGGCTGGCGGCCACCGCTGAGTCGATCAACGCGGATGTCGTCGGGGCCGATCGCATTGCATTCGAGCGCCTGGGTGCTGGATACCTGCGCTTCCGGTGAAGCCGCGGCCGCGAGATTGATTTCGCGATGCGTGAACGCGTGACGCGTTGGCGTGTTCAGGTGGATTCTTGAGGTGATCGGTGAGCCCAAGATGGCAACGACGCCCGGAATGCCCTCTGAAACCTCACGAGAATCCCGCGCACGAACGACTGGCGGACGCCGTGCCGATCGCCGATCTGGTCACTGCCTCTCGCAAACGTGCGGCCGGTAAGGGTGATGGGAAAAATGATGGGACTCTCCCGAGGTCAGTTGAAGAAACTCCAGTAAAGACAGGGACAGATAGAAAACTCGCCAACACCGCAGTTTTCCGATAAATCGTATAGATACAAAGACTTAGGTTTTTACGTCGACCAGCTTGAGGGGCTGGCGTTCGCAAGAACGTGGCGGTTCGAATCCCCCCTTCCGCACCATGTTGAAAATAAAGTACTTAGCGCCTCCAAGCCCGAATGCAGAATCGGCACACGCACAAGCTGTGATGGGAGAAATGATGGGACTTTGTTCGAGTCGATCTTCACTTACGAGGATCAGCCCGGTGTCACCATCCAGAATCCCAGGGAATTTTCGCCAGTAGTACTCACCGAAAAGTCACCACCAGATCGCCGGCTTGTGCGCCTGTGGCCGCACGAGAGCGCCAGTCGCTTGGCACGAAGCTCCTAGACTGGATTGATGTCCGCCCCTGACATGCTCGCCGATGTCCTCCGTCTTCCCGCGGAGCGCGCCCGACTCGCGCTCGAATTGATCCGCAGTCTCGATGCAGACGCCGAGGCTGGCGCCGCAGAAGCTTGGCACGCGGAGATCGCCCGTCGTGGTGCCGAAGTGGACGCCGGCATCGCGGAGACGATGACCGTCGACGAATACCGAGCGCACGTGCGGCAGCGGAGAGCCGCGCGCGCGCGTTGAAGAACCTTCGAATCCATCGGCTCGCGGTCGCCGAGATCGATCGCGAAGTCGACTACTACGAATCGCATCAACCCGGTCTCGGGATCGAGTTAGAGGACGAGATCGACGCGACGTTCTCGTGGATCCTTCGATTCCCCGAGGTTGCACCGAGATGGCGCGACCGGTCAGATCGGCGCGTGGCAGTTCTCGATCGCTTTCCGTTCACGATTCCTTATCGGACCACACGAGGACATCGTGGTCCTCGCGCTCGCCCACACAAGTCGTCGGCCCGACTATTGGTCCAGACGCAGCATTGCGACTCGATGAGGCGGGGCGTCGGTCGTATTCGGTAGCGAACCTCCGTGTGGCCGCCTACTATAATGCTTCGCGCCTCGCGCCCTCCGCGACATCCCGGGCTGGCGTCGTCTCAGATCAGAAAGGCGGCAGACTCATGGCCAAAGCGGCGGCAACAGCCCGTCAGCGGCGAAGCAAGGCCGACGTGCAGCAAGATTTTCTCAAGATCCGTGAGGAGGTGGCGGCCACGCGGGAAGCCAGGAACGCGAAAGCTGAAGAGGCCGCCAATCTCAAAGAATTGGAAGTTCGGCAAGCGGTCGATGTCCTGTCGGTCGAAGGCGTAGCGCAGAGCATCTCGGCCCTGAGTATTCAGATCTCGAAAGCTCTCGCCGCGGTGTCGGACGACCTGATCGCGGAAGTCCAGAGACTGGCCATAGTCCGCGAGGCGGTGGCGCTGGAACGGGCGGAGTTGGAACGCCTGCACAAGATTGACGTCGCGGCGACGGCCCTTGATCAGCTCGCGCAGGACTACGATTCAAAGAGCCAGGCATTGGCAGCCGAGATGTCGACTCGGCGCGCCACGTGGGACGCTGAGCTCAAGACGCGCGAACGCGCCGAGAAAGAGTACGACGAGAACCTGAAGAAACAGCGCCAGCGCGAGACCGAAGAGTACGAATACAAGAAGACCATCGACCGAAAGAAGTCGCAAGAGAAATACGACGAGGACATGCGCGCGATCGAGAAGAAGAACAGGGAGAAACAGGAGACTCTGGAGAAGAGCTGGGAGCAGCGGCAACGGACGATCAAAGAGCAAGAAGAGGAATACGTCCGACTCCAGCAACAGGTGAGTGGCTTCCCATCAAGGCTTCAGGCGGAAACGGAGCGGGCGGCGAGCGACGCAACACGCCAGACCGAGCAGCGGTTCGAACAGCAGGTTCTGATGATGACGAAGGAACGCGAAGCCGACCGGCGTCTGTCAGACCTCCAGATCAAGACGCTCGAGGAGGGTGTCGCGCGACAGACGGCACAGATGGCGGCGCTCCAAAAACAGCTTGACGAGGCAAAGCAGCAGGTCCAAGACATCGCCGTCAAAGCCATCGAAGGCGCATCAGGCGCGCGGGCACTGTCACACGTGAACCAGATCGCCATGGAGCAGGCGAAAACGCGCTCAGGACAGGCATAGCATCGCTAGAACCCCTGAGAAGCCGAAACTTGACGCGATGAGTCAAGTTTCGGAGCTCGCAAGTGACCTATAGCGGGCCGGGGCCCTTGGGGGCCGGAGGCCCGCCAGAATCTGTAAGTTACAGAAAAACACATTGCCGGGAATGCCAGTATTGCCGGCGTGGGCCTTGCTCGTTTTTACCCGCGGTCGGATCGCGACCAGGTCGTCTCCCTCCCGGAGCGCACCGCGATCATTTCCCCTCTGTGCTTTGCCCGCAGTCGAGTCCGGGCGGGGACGGCCCAAGCCAACCGTCCCTCCCGGCTTACGGCGACCTCGATGATCGAACACCCTTCGGCATGGAGAGAAATCCGTCACGTCGTCTAGCGAACTCCGAAACATCCCACGAACCAATCGTCGCTTCTACGCGGAAGCGGGTGGTCTCGATCACCGCTATGAAGCACGCATCAGTCCACGTCGTCGTCGCCGAACAGAGATAGGTCGATCGCGTCGGCCACGGCCCTGCAGCCGGCATCGTTTGGATGGCCGTGATCGCCGCTGTCATACGCAGGCAGAATGCGCGTGGGGTGGCTCGGATCTCGCAACACGTTGTCGAAATCGATGACGGCATCGTAGGCCTTGCTGGTCCGGATCCACCGATTGACAGCCTGGCGTTTCACTTCGAGAGCGGCCGAATAAAAGCCGGGGAGTACTACCCCTTCGATCGGGTTCAACGTGCCGCCATAGATCCTCAGTCCCAGGGCATGAGCGCGATCAATGATCTGGCGGTGTCCTTGGATGACCTGCTCGGCGGTCACCTCTTCCGTTGGGTTGTGGATCAGTCCCGGAATGCCAAAGTCATTGTTGCCTTCCATCACAATGACGTACTTCACGCCGGTCTGCACGAGCACATCACGATCGAGCCGAGCCAAGGCGTTGGTGCCGACCAAATCGTGCAGAACGCGATTGCCGCTGAGGCCCGCGTTGAGCACAGCAACGCGCGAGGTGCGCCAATTGGACTGCAGCCGCTCCGCTAGAAGATTCGGCCAGCGCTGGTTCGTGTCCGGCGTTGAGCCGAACCCGTCCGTGACCGAGTCACCCAGCGTCACGATCGCCCTCGCCCGCTCGGAGGCGCGGACTTCGACGCCGCTGAGGAAGTAGAAGGAATTGATGGTGGTACCCGCCAATGCGATCGCGCCAGTGAAGTCTCCTGGAGTCGACAGGTAGTTCGTTTGCAGGCCCACCGAATGCTGGGTTGTCGCGGCCACGTTCTCTGGCAAGTAGAGACTGACCGCGAGATCGCCGAGTGCCGGGACGTCGAGCATGGCGGGGTCGCTCACCGCCAACGCACCCGCGGGAATGGTGATGGTGCGTGATCCATTGAACTTGAGCAACCGATCGGTCCCCGGCGAAATCGATGCACCCCCGGCGCTGACTGCCACGTGCGCGGAGCCTATGATCAGCGCGCTCGTACCGTAGGCGTTGGACAAACGCACGCGCACGCGCTCACCGCCGAGGCTCGTGTGCACGATTTGACGCACCGTTTGCCCGTTGATCTGGATTGGCGCATCAACTGCCTGAGGGCTGGCACTCCACGTGCCGACCCAGTGGCCGTCGTCATGGCGATCCTTCGCAATGACTGGCGCAAGAGCAATGGCTGCAAGGGCCAACAACGTTGCCGCGACCGTCGCGAGCGAACGCCGGCGAATCCGAACAGCGGCGACGGGCTCGACCCCGTGCATGCTACGACCACGAAGTTTCGAACGGAACTGCCTCACTGAACTCATGGGTTGTCTCCTCAAACGTGTGCGGTGCGTTGACGTCTGCACTTCGCCAGGCCGGCTGGTGCCTTTCCGCACCTACGAAGGCGAGAACAACGCCGAGAAGGGTCAAACCCTTCGAAAAGCGGCCAAAAGACGAGGGGCCACGCGCCCGGGTCCCATGCGGCGGGTATAGAATCAGCGGATTACCAGTCACGGACACGACCCCACCGCTCTGTTGCAGGCCTGGGGGCGCGGTGAGATGGCGGCGCTCGACCGCTTGCTGCCCCTCGTCCATGGGGAACTGCGCCGCTTGGCCGGGCGACATATGCGCCACGAGCGCGCTGGCCACACGCTCCAGGCCTCCGCGCTGGTCAATGAGGCGTATCTCCGGCTCATCGAGGTCAAGCAGGTCCAGTGGCAGAATCGCGCGCATTTCTTTGCGATGGCCTCGCGCCTCATGCGGCGCGTTCTGGTGGATGCCGCGCGCGCGAAGGGCTATCAGAAGCGCAACGCCGGGGGACAGAACGTTTCGTTTGACGAAGCCGTCGCGGTGGCAGCCGCGACGCCCTTCCAAGATTTCGCGGCACTCGACGATGCCTTGAACGCGTTGGAAGCGGTCGACCCGCGGAAGTGCAAAGTGGTCGAGATGCGGTTCTTCGGCGGAATGAGCATCGAGGAGACCGCGGAGGCGCTTCATCTCTCGCCCGGCACCATCAAGCGCGATTGGCGGCTGGCGAAAGCGTGGTTGGCGCGAGAGCTGGGTGGGTCCTGACGTGACGACAGCTGAGCGCTGGGCGAGAACCGAGCGGCTCTATCACGAGGCGCTCGGACGTGCCGCCCACGAACGCGGGTCGTTTCTAGCCGACGCGTGCGGGGGCGATGACCAGTTGCGCCGTGAGGTCGAGTCGCTGCTGGCACACGACGGTGGCGCCGCGTTCCTGAGTACCCCGGCCGTGGCGAGCGGTATCGTTGGGGGGGGCCGAATCGGCGAGACGATCGGGTCATATCGGATCTCGGCGCAGATTGGCGAAGGCGGGATGGGCGAGGTGTACCGCGCCCGCGACTCGAAGCTCGGACGCGACGTCGCGATCAAGATCCTGCCGCCTGCCTTCGCCGCCGATCCTGACCGCCTGGCCCGATTCGAGCGTGAAGCGCGTCTGCTCGCGTCCCTCAATCATCCGCACATCGGCGCGATCTACGGCATCGAGGAGTCGGCCGGCAGCCGAGCCTTGGTGCTGGAGATGGTCGACGGCTTGACCCTCGCCGACATGCTCGCCGGAGACGACGCCAACGGCGAGGGCCTGCCGATTCCAGAGGCGCTCGCCATCGCGCGCCAGATCGCCGATGCACTCGACGCCGCGCACGAGCGAGGGATTGTCCATCGGGATCTGAAGCCCGCGAATATCAAGATCACGCCCGCAGGTACTGTAAAGGTGCTCGACTTCGGGCTCGCGAAAGTGGTCGCCGGCGATGCATCCAGCCGCGAACGGTCGTCGATCTCCGGCATGAACGTCGGCGGTACGCGCCAAGGCGTGATTCTCGGAACGGCTGCCTACATGAGCCCGGAACAGACACGCGGGCAGGCAGTCGACAAGCGGACGGACATCTGGGCATTCGGCTGCGTGCTCTATGAAGTACTGACCGGGCGCCCCGCCTTCGCCCGCGCCACAATCTCCGACACGATGGCGGCAGTGCTGGCCTCCGAGCCGGACTGGACTGCGCTTCCGCCGACGACACCGCGCTATCTGTCACGTCTGCTCAAACGGTGCCTGGAGAAGGATCCGACACGACGGCAACGGGATATCGCCGACGCGCGAGTCGAGCTTGTTGCCGGCGACGAGACGACGAGAGGCGATCGGGAGCGGCGCGAGTCTTCACCCCTCTCGCGCCGGCGGACGGCCGCCGCTGCTGCTGCAGTCGGTGTCGTCGCATTGGTGGCCGCGGCGTTTGCCCTCGCTGTCCTCCTGCGTCCCGCGTCCTCGCCGCCGACGCAACAGACCCCGACCCCGGTTCGCTTTTCCGTCTTCCCACCTCAGGGCAGCAGGTTCTTTCACACCGTCGCCACGACGTTCCTTGCGCTGTCGCCGGACGGGTCGCAGCTGGCAGTCGTCGCGGTCGCGCCCCCGGGCCTTCGACGGATCTGGCTCCGGCCGATCTCAGGCCTCGACGCGCGGGTCGTGCCCGGCACCGAGGGGGCGACGTCAGCCTTCTGGTCGCCTGACGGTCGATCCCTCGCGTTCTTTGCCGGCGGCAAGCTGAAACGGATCGATCTCCCGGGTGGGGCGTCCGTGACCTTATGCGACGTGCCGGCCATCGGGTCGTCCGGGACCTGGGGCAGCGGCGGCACGATCCTCTTCGCCTCATTCATGGGAGGCGCCATCTTCAGCGTGTCGAGCGCGGGCGGAACCCCCGAAGCGATTGTCACGCCCGACCCGGCGCGCAAAGAGACGGTCGTGTGGCCCTGGTTCCTGCCGGACGGGAAGCGGTTCCTCTATCTCAGCCAAGGTCCTGACAGCACCGGCCACTTGATGCTCGGAGAGAGGGGTCGGGCCCCGCGGGCGATCGTGTCTGCGGTGTCCAACGTCCAATGGGTCGATCCCGATTACCTCGTATTTGCGCAGGAAGGCGTGCTCGTCGCCCAGCGGTTCGACCAGGCCAGCGAGCGGATCGTCGGTGCGCCGGTCTCGATTGCCGAGCCGGTCGACCGTTTCCTCACCGGCGGGCGAGCGATGTTCACCACATCCCGCACCGGATCGATCGCGTATCACTCGTACGCGAACATCGCCCGGCTCGTCTGGATCAATCGCGCCGGCGAGGAAGCTGGAACAGTTGGCGCGCCCGGTGACTACCTGAACGTGCGCTTGTCGCCCGACGGCGGGACGGTGCTGTTCGAGCGGACGAAGCCTGGCATCGGCACGTGGGACCTCTGGACCACCGATCTCGCGCGGCGCGTCGAGACGCGCCTGACGTCCGACCCGGACAGCGAAGCGTTTCCCGTATGGCTACCTGACGGCCGCGCCATTCTGTTCGCGGAGGGTCGCAGCGGAGGATTGCTGAATCTGGCTCGAAAGAATCTCGACACCGCCGCCGAGGAGCAGCTGCTCCCCATGGGGACGCAGCAGCGGCGGCCCATCGATGTGTCGCCCGACGGGCAGACACTCCTCTTCACCGAGCGCACGTCTCGCGGCACCCAGAACATCTTCATGTTGCCGCTGGCCGGACCCGCCACGCCGTTGGCGCTCTTCGGGTCCCGCTTCTACGAGACGGATCCCCGCTTCTCGCCGGACGGCCGCGCCTTGACGTTCGCCTCAGATGAATCGGGCCGATTCGAGGCGTACGTCGCACCGTTTCCCTCGACGGGCGGCAAGACACCCCTCTCGGCCGGAATCGGCATCGGTGAAGATTCACTAGATTCACCGGGCGCGCGATGGAGTCACGACGGTCGTGAGCTGTTCTACGTGTCAGCCGATCGCCGCCTCATGGCGGTACCTGTCCGCACGACGCCGAAGCTCGAGGTGGGCAGCCCAGCGCCGCTCTTCGCCTTGCAGGGACGGACGTGGGCCGACTTCGCCGTGGCCGCGGACGGGAAGCGGTTCCTCGCCGTGGTGCCGCAGGCCTTCGCTGGTGAGCAGCCGCTCACGGTCATCCTGAACTGGACCAGTGAGGTCCGTCGGTAAGACGATAGGAACGCCTAGGTGTTCCTATCGTCCGAGTGAAATTGCAGCGTTCGAGGAGCGCTTGCAGTCTCGGATGCTCGCGAAATCGATCCCACTTGGAATCGACCGGCAGGAAGACGAGGTGAACGTCGTGCGCCGCATGCGCGCGCTCGAGCCAGTCGAACGCCGCATCCGGTTCATCGAAGCCGGCATGGATCAGCGCCATAGCGTAGGGTGGGACGTAGCGTTGATGAGAGAGTTCCTCGAGCGCGCGCAGAACTTCACGTGCCTCCTCCAGCCGCCCGTGTTTCGCGAGCACGTACCCGCGCAGTGAAATCGGCTTGCTGTTGCCGCCCGACAATCGCACCGCGATGGCCAGGACCTCTAATGCGCGTTCTGGGTCGCCCGCCTGTTCGTACGCCTGACCGCGCATCATGTAGCCCACCCAGAACTCGGGATCGATGACGACCGCCTGCCTTGCATAGTCGAGCGCGGTGTCGTGGGCGCCGGCTTGAAATGCCACCTGCGACGACATGGCATAGTGCAGCACTGAAAGGGGCTCGAGATCGCGCGCGCAGCGCATCACCCGTTCCGCCTCCTCGTGCCGGCCACATTGAGACAAGACATGACCGAGCATGCTATGTGACCACGCGAAGCTCGGATCGAGCGCGACGGCGCGTCGGAAGGCAGACTCCGCAGCCGGCCAGTCCCATTCAAAAAACCAATTGACTTGACCGAAGACGTGCTGGACCTCAGCGATCTCCGATTGGGCGCGGAGTGCCTGAGCGGCAGCGTCGCGAGCGCGCCACCACACATCGCTGGGCCGTGCGTCGCCGTTGATGGCGCTGGACGCAAACGCCTCGGCGATCCCCGCCCAGGCCAGTGCATAGTCGGGATCGATCTCGGTGGCACGCGTGAAGTACTCGATGGCCCGGCGTGTGGTCGGTGCCGTGAGATGATGCCAGAACAGACGCCCGCGGAGATACAATTCGTATGCCTCGGGAACTGGGGTCTGGCGCCGCCACAACATCGTCAGCCTCTCCGGAGACAATCGCAGCTTGATCTGATCGGCAATCGCCGTGCTCACGTCCTGCTGCAAGCCTAGGACGCTCGCCGCCTGACGATCGTACGACCCAGACCACGCTTGCACTTGATCGCGGACCCGAATCAGCTTCGTGGTAATACGCAGCCGCCCCTGTTCGCCACGAATGACGCCCTCGAGAAGAAAATCGACGGCGAGCTCGGCGCCAATGATCGTCAACGGCTTGGAAGTCTTCTTGTACGAGCGTATCGATGTTCGTCCGATGACGCGCAGATGACCAGGATCGATTTGACCGAGCGAGGCGATGACTTCTTCGGTCAGTCCATCCGCCAGATATTCGAGCTCCTCTTCGTTGCTGAGGGTTTCAAACGGCAGGACGGCCATGCGAACTGGCCATCGACGTCCCAGCCAGCCGGCGATCACGTCGACGGGCGCGATGAAACGATAGCCTTTGCCGGAGACGGTTTCGACGTACATCGGCACATCGCGCGAGTCGCGGAGCGCGAGGCGAATCTTGCGGACGACGGTGTTCACTCCTCGTTCAACGTCGACAAAGACGTCCTTGCCCCACAGGCGCTCGACAATCTCCGCGCGCGCGACCAGTTGTTGACGCCGCTCGAGGAGCAGCATGAGCAGCTCCATCGGTTTCCGCTCGAGCCGGACTCGCCGGTCGTGTCGACGCAGCTCGTAGGCGCCGACATCGAGCTCGAAATTGCCGAACCGCAGAGTCTCGGTGGGATCGAGCAGTGTCATCGTCGCGCACTAGGATGCCACAACCGGCCTGGGATCAGGAGCTTGCAGCTGCACATAATCTCGACATTCTTTTCATCTCGGCTCCATCGCCGGCTGACTCGCCCTTCGGACAACATGTCGCGCAGACGCGGGCATATCGTCCGCTGTCTTCAAGGAGACCGACCATGCCGGATGTCCACACGCACACCACGACCCGACGATTCGGACGCGTCATCGTTGCCACGACCCTCGCGGTGGCGATGTCGCTAACGCTCGCGAAGACGTTGACCGCGCGCGATGACGATCGCGTTCGCTCCTGCAATAACCGCACGCTCGGCGGCGACTACGGGCTCGTGTTTTCTGGGACGCTACTCGATCAACCGACAGTGGGCACGGCGATCCGCACCTACGATGGCAGGGGGCACTTCACGCAGATCGACAACGAGCACTCGATCTTTGGGACCGTCACGGACCGGCCGGCCGAGGGCACCTACGAAGTGAGAACCAATTGCACCGGAACCATGACGGCGGTGCTGGCTGATGGAGTGATTGTATCGACCTTCGTAATCGTCGGCGACGGCAATGAAGTGAAGGAAGCGGTCATGTCGCCGCCACCCGCGTTCGTCACCGCCACTCAGACACGCATTCACTGAACCACTGCCAGCCTTGACAACGCCGGTGGACCGGTCAAATTGCTGGTGAGTGTGAAGTTCGCCGGGTAGAGTCGTCACGGGGCGCGCTACGGGCGCGTTCCGTGTCTTCTCGGCGACGAGACCATGGGACGGCGAACGCCTACTCCGCCTCGACACGACCATCGCACCCGCGCGCGCCGCGCGGGCGGCGGGCGCGTAGCTGGCCAGGAGCCCGGCGAACAGCACACTTGTTGAGTCGAGCGCGAACGTGATGGTCCGATCGATGGACCGCAATCTCGCGGCACCCTCGGGTCTCACGCCAAGATCGGTTCTGAGCAACGCGGCGAGGCTCCGGCCGAATTTCATCCTCAAGGCGTACGACGGCACCACTCAGCGCCAGTCCAATAGATCGCGGTCGAGGACACCACGATGGTGCCCTCGCCTTCTTTCGCCGACTTGTGTTCTCACCCAGATCGGAGGGGTTTCATCGAGTCTGGAGAGCGCGACCTGTCTGCGTCGCTCTCGGTCGCCGGCAGAGTGCCCCCCATGTGTCGTCTCCCTCGTCGCGCCTGCGTTCGGCGGCGGTGACAGCAACTCCTTGAACGCCCGCTGCCTGCGCCGTTGCCGCCGCGCTGCTGCGGGTGGCGACGTACTTTCTCACGTGCCCAACGGATTCGGTGGGGGCGCCTGCTCGTACGTGAATGGTCAGCCAACTCGGAAGCGTCAGACCGCAGGACACTTCAGAGTATACTTCTGAGCTCGTGGATCTGCATGACCTTCTCACACGCTCTGAGGGGAAGACCCTGGAGTTCAAGCGGGACCTGTCCTCCCCGGAGGGAGTGCTCCGGAGCCTCGTGGCATTCGCCAACACCTCGGGGGGAACGGTACTGGTCGGGGTCGAGGACCGTACGCGTCATGTCCGCGGCGTGCAGGAACCCCTGGATCTGGAGGAACGGGTGGCCAACCTGATCAGTGACCACATCGTTCCGAGACTGGTGCCGGATCTGGAGATCGTTTCCTGGCGGCGGAGCCACGTCTTGGCCATCGTCGTATTCCCAAGTCCCGTCCGACCCCATTACATACGTCGCGAAGGACTGGATGGTGGTGTCTATGTGCGCGTCGGCTCCACGAACCGGCGCGCCGACCGTGAGTTGATTGATGAACTTCGGCGTTTTACCCGCGGCGAGTCGTACGACGAGCAGCCGATGCCGGAACTGGACTCGGAAGCCCTGGACTTCCGTGCTGCTTCCGAGTCGTTCGCCCCAATTCGGCGGCTTCGGCGGTCTGACCTCGAGTCGCTGCGGCTGCTGACCAGCCATCAGGGCAAACGTGTGCCGACCGTCGGCGGTGTTCTGCTCTTTGGAAAGGATCGGGCACGACATTTCCCCGATGCGTGGATCCAGGCGGGACGATTCCAAGGCAAGGACAGGAGTCGGATCACCGACCGTATCGCGATTCACGCACCGTTGGTGCGAGCAGTCGAAGAGGCGATTGCGTTCGTTCAGAAGCATGCGCTGCACGGCGCGGAGATTGGCCCGGTACGTCGACGCGATCGCTGGAGTGTGCCGCCGGTTGCCATACGCGAAGCCGTCGTCAACGCCATCGTTCACGCCGACTATGCGCAGAAGGGTGCGCCGCTTCGCCTCGCCATCTTCGATGACCGTCTGGAGATCGAAAACCCCGGCCTCCTGCCCTTCGGACTCACGCTCGATGACCTGCCAAGGGGGATCTCTAGGCTGCGAAATCGCGTGATCGGACGGGCGTTCCACGCACTGGGTCTCATCGAGCAATGGGGGAGCGGCATTCAGCGCATGACGGCGGCCTGCCGCGATGCCGGACTCGCGCCTCTGACGCTCGAAGAGATCGGCACCCGCTTCAGGGTTACCCTGAGGCTGGAGCAAGTCAGCCCGGCCGCGCTCGACGGGACAGAGTCGGCGATCCTTGGAACCCTTCGTGACGTCACAGGTCATGTGACCAGCGAGATCGCGAAGGTGATCGGCCTCACACCACGCGCCACCCGCACGCGCCTTGCTCACCTCGTTGCGCGCGGCCTTGTGCGCGAGGTTGGCACAAGTCCACAGGATCCAAAGCGACGGTACTTCCTCGCGAACTGATGGCGTGATTGGAGCTGTCGAGGGTGCTCGGGACCGGATGGCCCAACTGACGATCCCGCGCGAACGTGCGGCCGGCAAGCGTGATGGGAAAAACGATGGGACTTTCCCGAGGTCACCTGAACGCGCCTCTGCTGTGTCGCTTGCCACCAGCCTCCAAGAGGCTCTACGCCGGGCGAGCCGACCGATCTGAACGCTATGTTGGTTTAACGGTAGATCGTCGAGCACCAGCCCTCCAGCCAATTGATTTCAGTTGCTCCCAAAATGGGAGCACCCTATACTGGCGCGGTGCGGATTGTCGCTCGTCGGGCGCTCCGCGAGTTTTGGGAGCGGCATCCCGATGCGGAGCAGCCGCTGCGAGCCTGGTACCACGACGCGCAGCAAGCCGACTGGCGGTCACCGGCGGACATCAAGCGGGTCTACGCGAACGCGAGCATCGTGGCTGAGAATCGAGTGGTCTTCAATATCAAGGGGCAATACGTATCGCCTGGTCGTCGCGATGAACTACCCGTACCGAATGTGCTACATCAGGTTCGTGGGATCGCACCAAGCGTATGATCGCATCGACGTGACGAGTGTGTGAGGTGTGCCATGCGGATTCGTCCAATCAAAACGAAGGCTGATCATCGAGCCGCGCTGAAGGAAATCGAGCGGCTCATGGAGGCGAGCTCGGGGACGCCGGCAGGCGACCGACTGGAAATTCTCACGACGCTCGTCGAACGCTACGAATCGTTGAACGAACCGATCGAGCCCCCCAATCCCGTCGATGCGCTGCTCTACTACATGGACAGCCGGGGACTGACGCGGCGGGACCTGGAACCCTACCTCGGCAGCCGCGCGCGAGTGGCGGAAGTCTTGAATCGGCGCCGGCCGTTAACCATCGAGATGATTCGTAAGCTGCACGCCGGCCTGGGCCTCTCAGCAGAGGTGCTGATTCAACCCTACGCTGTTCGCGGTTCCGCAGCCTGACGGAGAGACAGGCACGCCTCAGCGCTATCGCCCACACCGGCCCGCTGGCACCGCGAGCTGGGGGATCGCTGGCGAACCTCAAGCTATGGAGATTCGAAAGACGGAAGGCCGAACGGGAACAACACGGCGAGTATTTCTCCAATCCGCCGGCGTCGCCCTTGGTGCCGTCGGTGGGGCCGGGAGAGCCGCGCGCTCGTTGATTGCGTCGACCTATGACCCTCATGAAAAGAGCATCGGCGAACTCCAGGCCGCGATGGCGTCCGGCCAGACGAGTTCCGCACGGCTTGTCCAGTTTTATCTCGATCGTATCGCCGCGTACGATCAGGTCGGGCCCCAGCTGAATGCCGTCTTGTGTGTGAACCCTCGCGCGTCCGCGGAGGCGCGCGCCCTGGACGCCGAGCGAGCGAGGCGCGGCCCGCGCGGCCTGCTGCATGGCATCCCCGTACTGCTCAAGGACAACTACGAGACCCACGACATGCCGACGACCGGCGGGGCGCTGGCCTTGTCCGGGAGTGTTCCTCGAGAGGACGCCTTCCAGGTCAGGAAGCTGCGTCAAGCCGGCGCCGTCATCCTGGGCAAAGTGAACCTGCACGAGCTCGCGCTTGGCCTGACGACCGTCAGCTCGCTCGGCGGCCAGACGCTGAATGCCTACGATCCCGCGCGGACGCCCGGTGGCTCGAGCGGCGGGTCCGGCGTTGCCGCCGCCGCCAATTTCGCCGCTCTCACCATGGGGACCGACACGAGCGGATCGATCCGGATCCCTAGCTCGCACAATGCCATCGTCGGCCTGCGACCGTCGGCCGGTCTATCGAGCCGGGCAGGCATCATCCCGTTTGGCCATACCCAGGACACGGGCGGGCCCATGGCGCGGACCGTCGCCGACATCGCGATCGCCCTTGACGCGACGGTCGGCTACGACCCGGCCGATCCGGTCACTGCGGCCGGCAACGGTAGGATTCCTCCGACCTACATGTCTTCGTTGAACCGTGACGCGCTCAACCGCGCCAGGATAGGCGTGCTCAACGAGTTCTTCGGCACAGCACCCGAAGACCAGGACGTTGGCTCGATCGTTCGTCGCGCCGTCGACGAGATGACCATGCAGGGCGCGACGGCGGTCGGCATCACCGTGCCGAATCTGGCCGCACAACTCGCCGCCTCGAATCTCCTCAGTCAGGAGCTCAAGTTCTACCTGGGCGACTACCTGACCCGCACGCGCGGAGCCTTTGCATCGTCGGTCGAGGACCTGCTGGCGTCGGGACTCTACTCGTCCTCATTGCAGGGCATTCTGGACGTGGCGAATGCGCAGCCCGACGGGTACCTGACGAGCGATGACTACAAGAACAGGCTGGCCGCCCGTGCGGCGCTTGGCCAGGCGATCCTCGACGTGATGGATGAGAACCGCCTCGACGCGCTCGTCTATCCCACGGCCCGGCGGATCGCGCCGCTGGTGGGGGGCGGTCAGATCGGCAGCAACGCCGGCCTCTCGGCGCAGACCGGATTCCCCGCCATCACGGTGCCAGCCGGTTTCACGCCGGGTGGATTTCCCGTCGGCGTCGAGATGCTGGGCCGACCATTTGCCGAACCGACGCTACTGGGGCTGGCCTTTGCCTACGAGCAGGCCACCCATTGGCGGCGTCCGCCATCGACGACGCCACCGCTTGGCGAGAGGCGGACGAGGAGCATTCGCGTTTCCTCGTCTTCTGACACGGGAGCCGGAGGCCTGCGCATCGACGTCACCGCGACCGGCGCCCAGTCGCTCCCGCCGTCAGAGGTCCCTTTCAAGCTGATCGGGCGCTTCAGATTCAACAGCCAGACTCGCCAGCTTGGCTACGACGTGGCCATCTCCGGGGCATCGCGCGATCAGGTCGCCGGCGTCTATCTCCATCGTCGAGCCAACCGGCCGAACGGCGGCGTCGTCTACATCCTGGCGAAGTCTCCCATGTCGAAGATCTCCGGCAAGGTGACGCTGCTCGAATCAGAAGCCGCTGACCTGAAGGCAGGCAAGTTCTACCTCTCAGCGCTGAGCAGGAAGAGTCCGCGCGCGAGCGCACGCGCGGACATTGTGCTGCCGCCCGAGTAGCGAGCACGGCGTCGATCCGTCAAACCCATCAAGTACGCCTCTCTCCAGAGTGGCAGCCAGTACACGATGTGGGACGAGAAGGGCGGGCCGTAGCCTGTTGCGGAACGGGAGCTATGCATGTCGCCGCCGTTGAGTGCAGCCTTGGTGAGGCGCCGCCGACACAGTGCCGATCGCCAGACCTGGTCACCGCGCCGCGAAAACGTGCGGCCGGTAAGGGTGATGGGAAAAATGATGGGACTCTCTCGAGGTCACTTGAAGAAACTCCAGCAAAGACAGGGACAGATAGAACAGCGCTGGCGCCTCCGCGTCGCGCCCGCGTTTTGCGCGCTTCGTCCTGGCTCAGCTGCGATGAGCAGGGCAAAACGTGTGATCCTGTCGTTGCATCGTTCACCGCCGCCCCGCCCCCCCGGCCACAGCGGCAGACGTGTCTCGAGAGCGATGAGGCCAACGTGTCTTGACTGTGGCACCCCTAGGAGCGCAGACTCTGCCCTATCCGGAAGCGCCACCAGAGATGAGGGGTGATGACGAGACATGTTCCGCTCGCCGTGTTCGGGCTTTTGGGTCTGTGGGTCGCAGGTTCGGATTGCCTGGCACAAAGTCTCCGACGCCCTCCCGTGTTCCTGCGGGAGGACTGGAAACTTGCTGACGGCCTGCCGAACATCAACACGCCGCAGGAACCCGAACACGCCGTGGCCCAGGGCGACGTCGTGAATCCGAGTCTTGAGGTGCGCTTGTACGGCGACAAGGCCGGATTGACATCCGTTAAGCAGCCGAACAACAACGATCTGACGTATGTGATGACGCTCCTGTGTTCTTCGAACTGCGCAATCGCGCTCAGGGACAAGTCCAACGACGTCGACTTGACTGGCTTGGCAACCATCCGTTGGCGTACGAGAATCAGCGGGTTTCATCTGCTGCATCCCATCGTGAAACTCGCAGACGGCACGTGGCTCGTCGGCGATCACGCGACTGCTTACTCGTCGGACTGGATGGAATCAGAAATCCAACTGGCTGACGTGCGGTGGCGCGCGCTCAACATCGACAAGGTTGTTGAAGGCAAGGGGACGAACTGGGTAGAGAAACCGAACCTGAGCAGGGTTGAGGAAATCGGCTTCACCGATTTGATGCCGGGTACTGGGCACGGCGGTGGTGGTGGTTCCCGGATCGACTGGATTGAGGTGACTGGGAAGCCGGTACCGCGAGAGCCATCGCGCACCACGACCAACAGCAGGTAGACTGGACGCGTCGCGATCGGCGGCATCGCCAAATCAAACTGATTGGAACGCTGTCCCTCCTGAAATATTCGCTACGGGTTGTGCCCGTTGCGTTTTGCCCCGAGACTGATACGGTTTAGCGCAGGATGTGGAAGACGCTCCGGCATCTATAGGATCTGCGCGCTGGATCTGAAACGCTCGAGCGGACCGGTCGTGGGGGCGGTTGTGCACAGAATGCGCGCATCATGACGGCCAAAGGGTCTCGAAAGCGCGTCGCATCAGTGCGTGAGTACGTCGCATCGAAGCCAAAAGAGTCTCGAGCCAGCCTCGAAGCGGTGCGCCGGGCGATTCTCAAGGCGCTCCCGAAGGCGCAAGAAGGGCTGGCCTACCAGATGCCGGCCTACACGCTGAACGGCGTCGGCGTGCTGTATTTTGCCGGGTGGAAGTCACACTACTCGCTCTATCCCGCAAGCGATGCGTTGGTCGAGGCGTTCGCCAAAGAGCTGGCGCCATACCAACGCAGCAAGGGGACGCTCAAGTTCCCATTGTCCGAACCGGTGCCCGTCCGACTGATTGAGCGGATCGCAAAGTTCCGGGCCCGGCAACTCGCGACGCATGACGCGGCCACGGGCCGGCGCAAAGGCGGACGAGAAGGGCAGGTCGCTCGGATCCGCCGCATCTGCGCCGCGCTTCCCAGCGCGTTCGAAAAGATGTCGCACGGCACGCCCTGCTTCTTCGTCGAGCAGGGCAAGGGCTGCTTCGCGATGTTGTCCGAGCACCACCGCGACGATGGCCGGCTGTCGCTGTGGGTGCCGGTGGCGGACGGCCTCCAGCCGCTGATGATCGAAGAATCACCCGATATCTATTTCTACCCGAGGTATGTCGGCGCCGGCGGGTGGGTCGGCATCCTGCTCGACCGGATCGCTGATGACGCGCTCGAGAGCCACCTGCACGAGGCGCGGCGGATCATCGCGTCCAAGCGGACGCCCGCACGCAGGCTGCGCGGCATGTAGGGTTCGGTCGGACGGCACGGTGCGATGTCGTGAACGGCGGACTGAACAGGAACTCATTCGACGCCCTCAACGAACAGGGAGGCGGGCCCACCGAGACGCACATGACGCTGGCCAACGATCTCGTCGAGAGTCGATCAGGTAAGGGGATCAACACGGGGATCTCTGATGAACGAAGGCGGGCAGGGCGCACCAACCTACGCTTGCTTCGACTCGGCACGCCCGAGCTGTGGCTAGCGGGCCGTCTCGAAGTTGACGCCGGCGATCGAGCGTGCGACGCTCGTCGGCCTTGGAGGTCCTGACCGATGCCGAAGGAAATTGCGGTCGTCCACCACAAGGATCGTCGCCGTGACGTCATCATGCCGTACGCGCCGGCGATCGTCGTCCGGCGCGGCAGCCTCGTCTTCCTATCGGGCATCACGGCGGCGGCCGTCTACCACAGTCATCCGCACCGCGACGAGGAGTTCGATTTACCTCCGACGATGAGGGAGCAGGCCGTGCTGTGCATGGAGAACCTCAAGAAGACGCTGGAAGCCGCAGGCGCGACGGTCACCGATCTCGTCGCCGCGACCCGCTTCCTGACCGACGTGAACGAGCAGGACGATCTCAATCGTGTGTGGGCTGACTGCCTCGGCCCGCATGTGCCGACGACGACCACCATCGAAGTGAGCCGCCTGGCGACGCATCCCAGGTGCGAGATCGAGATCAGCGCCATCGCCGTGACCGAGGGTACCTGAGCGAAACGAGGCGACGGTCGCCCCCTCACGTACGGTGAAAACTCGCGGGGCGCTACGTACAAGTCGAAGCCGCTTTAGCCGGTCAGCCGTCACCTTGCTACTTTCGCCAGGCGCCGTACTTCCTCCAACACGCGACGGCTGCAACGGAAGTCCGTGCCTTGAAGCTCAGTGAGCGCCTGCTCCATGTCCACCAATCCGCGCTTGGCGGCCTGGAGCAGCACACCCAAGGTCCCTGTGACGGCAAGCCCCTGTTCGCGCGCGACGCGGACGCCGAGTCGTCCATCCATGAGCAGCAAGTCCGCGTGCTCTCGCGTGGCCAACTGAATCGCTTGGCACTCGCCGGGATCAAGTCTCGCCAATCGGACGTCTGACGCATCGTCCACCTGTTGGACCAGGAGCCATGACGGCACGCGCGTCAGCCATTCGCGCACGGCCGCAACCGCGTGCGGATGACGGAGCTCGTCAACGACCGCCGAGGGCACGAGCACGCGGGCCTACAGCGCCGGCAGCACGCGGTCGCTCTAAATCTGAATGAGGTAGTTGAGCGGAGAGGTATCGGCAACGACGACGATCACGACCGGGGTATGAGTCCACACGCTTCGGGTCGCCCGCACGGGGCGCGCTCAGCAGATGGACGACATCGCCGGATGGCTGGGCGGCGTCGAGGTCGGGCCATACCCTGAAGTCCCCAAGGCCGCCCTGGCACTTCCCATCCTGCTGCCGGGGAGGGAGAAGCCGGCGGTCGTTCTCGTCTGCGGCGTCAGTTCGCGCCTCCCGTTGAACGATGCCTATCGCGATTTCTACGATCTGATTGCGGTGGCGATCAGCGCGGCAGTGGCCAACGCCGGCGCGTGCGAATCCGAGCGGAGGAACGCGGGAGCGTTGCAGAGCGCGATCTTCAATAGCGCCAATTTTTCCAGCATTGCCACCGACGCAGCAGGCGTCATCCAGATCTTCAACGTCGGCGCCGAACGAATGTTGGGCCATACGGCTGCCGAGGTGATGAACAAAGTCACACCGGCCGACATCTCTGATCCGCACGAAGTGATCGCGCGCGCCAAAGCGCTCAGTGTCGAGCTCGAAACACCCATCACGCCAGGCTTCGAGGCGCTGGTGTTCAAGGCCTCGCGCGGGATCGAAGATATCTACGAGCTGACCTACATCCGCAAGGACGGCAGCCGCTTCCCGGCGGTCGTGTCGGTCACCGCACTGCGCGACGCGCACGACGTCATCATCGGTTATCTCCTCATCGGCACCGACAACACCGCGCGCCAGCAGCTGGAAGAGGAGCGGCGGAAGCTCGACCAGCGGCTCCGCGACCAGCACTTCTACACGCGCTCGCTGATCGAATCCAACATCGACGCCCTGATGACGTGCGATCCCCGCGGGATCATCACGGACATCAACAAGCAGACCGAGACGCTCACCGGGTGCACACGCGACGAGCTGATCGGCGCGCCGTTCAAAAACTCCTTCACCGATCCCGCCCGGGCCGAGGCAGGCATCAAGCGTGTGCTGACGGAAGGCAAGGTCACCAACTACGAGTTCACGGCGCGTGCCAGGGACGGCAGGGAAACTGTCGTGTCCTACAACGCCACCATTTTCCACGACCGCGATCGCAGCCTGCAAGGTGTGTTCGCGGCGGCGCGGGACGTGACGGAGCTGAAGCGCTTCGAGCAGACGCTGGTTCAGAAGAACGCCGAGCTCGAAGACGTGAAGCTGGGGCTGTTTCCAATCTCGGAACGACGAACACTCAAAGTGCTGGTGGTGGATGACGACCCCAAAGCGGTGGAACTCATCGCGCTCCGCATCCAGGGCCTCGCCAGCACAGTGATTCGGGCCTACGGCGGCCGTGAAGCCATCGAGGCGGCGCGTCTGGAGCACCCGGACTTGATCGTGCTCGATCTGATGATGCCGGAGGTCAACGGGTTTGACGTGGGGGAAGCGCTCAAGGCGCAATCCGACACGACCCGCATCCCGATTGTGGTGGTCACTGCCACACAGATCACGGCGGAGGACCGCGCGAGACTGAACGGCTATGTTTCGGCCATCATGGAAAAGGTCAGTTTCGACCCTCACGGCTCTATCGCGGAGGTCCGGCGAGCCATGTCCGGGCGCTCACTGGCCGCCTGATCATGGCCAAAGTCCTGATTGTCGAAGACAACCTCCTGGCCAGTGTCTCGGCCCGCTTGGCGACGCCGTCTCCCTAGGGCGGTCTCCAGTCTTAAGATGACCACCACCCTCGGCGTCACGGATGGTCCGGCACGCGTGCTGATCGTGGACGACGAACCCCACAACCGGCAGTGTATCTATTGTCTTACTCTACAAACGCACGCGTGGTGGTCAAGCAGCTCAGGAAGAAGATCGGAGGCGCAGCCGTCTGTTATCGGGTCCCCGTGAACCCACGTTTAGCAAGAGCGTTCTGGAGTTCGCGCAGGCTGCCTTCACACGCGGCGGTCAGCGTATGCTTTTGGTCGAGTGACAGGGCCAGCGAACGCACGTTGGTGTTGCGGCGAGAGAGGCCGATGATCTCGGCGTTGAGGTCCATGAACCGATCCAAGGCCGTGGCGGCGACGGCAAGCCGTGCCCGGGACGCCGGTTGAACGAGCGTCGCGAGTGTCTCCAGCGCGCTTCGGGCCGCCGTTTCCGACTTCGCCATGTGACTCTCCATGCGCGTCATCACCGCCTCGTCGGCGTCGGCAATATGAGGCGCCTGTAGCACCTGAATCTCGCGCACCGTGGACACGGCAGTTGCGACCAGCGCTTTGCCCCGCCACATGTCTTGTGCAGGGATTGAGGGCGTGATGGCCTCCAGGGCGTCCCGGAACGAATCGGCTGCCTCCTGGGCTGGACCGAAAGAGAGCCGTTGCGCCTTCAGGTTGGTGTTTTCGACGGCCAGATCAAGGATTCGCCGCTCCAACGCACGATACTCCGCAAATTGACTGACAAATGCTTGGAGCAGATGGGTTTCAGCTGAGTACCTGAGCCCTTGGAGAATCGGCCCCAGCGAGTCGATGTCCCTCTGGACCGCCAATTGGTTCGCTTCGGCTTCGCGCGCAAACGCGACAGACGCCTGGTCGGTGTCCGCCATCACGGCCCGGTTTGCGGCATCAGCGGCCTTTGTGAATTGGACCAGGAGCTCCGCCGTCAGCCTGCGCGCTTCTGACAACTGCTCCAACGCCCCGTTCACATTGCAGCCGCTGGCGACTGTGGCCGAGAGTGCGACGATGGCGATCCAGCAACCAGCGGTCGCCCGATCGCGGAACGACGCCACCCGCCTGGCCGCCCGGCCAGCCATCACCTGTCTCCCCATGGCAGAAAGAATCTCATAAGAATGGTCTGATCGCCGCCGCAACGCCCCGGCTCCCTTTGTCAACGATTCTATTGCCGTACGCCAGCGCAGGTATCGTCAATATCCGTGGATATCGATAAGTCCCGTCACATAACGGTACGACCCTGACAGCGCCAGGCCAGAAAGGCGAAGACGCAGGCCGCGAAGTTCAGCCGGCGTTCCGGGGGCGTTCAACCACCGAGCTCGCGGAGATCGCCGAGAACTCCGGAGGTTGTCACTCAGCGGCCTCGGTGGCTCGTTGGCGTGATTTCTTCACAAGCTCTGGCCCGCAACAGGCCGCCGACACGACTTCGGAACCGGCTCCGAGCGGCCGCCTCGTCTGATAGTCGCCGAGCTGGATGAGCTCGAATAGCGGCGTTCCTCGCTCATCGAGCACCGCGCCGAACGACATCGCGCAGCGCTCCGCATCGCAGTATTTCAAATCGGACCACAGCACGCGGCGCTCCCCGTTCAGTCGATCGACTCGCGCGAACGGAATCTCCGCAAATCCGAAAAACCGCAGGACCGCCGGCACGTTTCGAGTCCGCTCGACGTCGGGATCCGCGTACACGTCCCGGGTGAACGCGATGGCCGCCTGCCGCCGCCAGGCGTCCACAATCCAGGCCCGCACGACGTCGCCGGCGCGATCGTAGTACCGCCATCGAACGAGCGATCCGTTGATCGCTTCAGGCCAGACAACGGCTGCGGCCGGTGACGCCGCGCGCTGGTAGATGTGCGAGGCGACCTGGAGCGATACGGTCTTCGCGACGAGCAGCGCCGCCAGTCCGGCAACGACCACAACGCCGCCCGCGGTGCGCCGCCATACAGAGACCAACGTTCCGGCCGCCAGCACCGCTATCGCGGACAGGTCGGCCATGGCCAGCAGGTGGCTGCCGAAGACGCGAAACGACAGCGGGGCGAACAGACGCATGTCGCTGCCGCTCACCAGGTCGAACAGCACGTGGCCGGTGACCACGCCCACGAGCGCGGCGACGAACAGCCGTCCGTACACACTGCCACGGACAGACAAGCGAACGAGCGCCGCCGTCGCTGCGGCAAGCAGCGGCGCTGCGGCTATCGTGTGCGTGCCGATCGCGTGATACTGGAGATAGATGTCCCAGCCGCGTGTGACGAGCCCCAGGTCGATGTCTGGCGCCAGCGAGCCGAGGACACAGGCTGCCGCCGCCCCGCGTCCGAGCCGGCGGCGCGAGTCGAGGCAGTTCAGCGCGCGGCCGAACAGCGCGTGGGAGACGGGATCCAAACCCAGAAGGTACCATCAAAAGCGGTGCTCCTCGAACCACATCGCCGATGTGTCGCGCACCTACTTCGGGCGCCATCGCCGCTTGGGCCCCTTTGCCACACACTGTCGATCGAGCACATTCGCCGCGACCGGTTGGTCGTCGTCGCGATCGTCGTCGTCACCTTGTCGCGCTTGCGCCCGCGCCTTCAGCCCGTCCTCCTGGATCAGGCGAATCACGCGCGTGCTTCTCACGCGCTCGTGCGGCTCGATGAGATCTTCGTGAATGCGCGGGCTGCCGGACCGCTGCCTGCACGAAGAAAGCGAGCGGGGGAGGCAGCGGTTTCAGCGGCCTAGTGTCCTGCGTCCGACGCTTTAGGACGTCTTCCGGGCGGGGCATCCCGCCTGGCGGCGTTGCTCCTCCCTCAGATACGCCCGGTATCCTCGGTCGTCGCGCCTTGCCATGCGGGCGCCGGAAGCCGTGTACTAAATCGTCGAACGCAGGACACTAGTAGACTGGGAGCGCTCATGGCGACTGGGCCGGCGTCGGAGACCGCGCGACAAGGCTGCGATCCGGCCGGCTGTCGATATGGCGTCTTCATTTCCTATAGCCATCGCGCCGACCGGCGCCTTTCGTGGATTCTCAAGTCCAGTCTGCAGCGCTTCGCCAAACCCTTCTACCGCATGCGTGCGCGGGCCGTGTATCTCGACCAGACAAATCTCGAAACAACTCCCGAACTCTGGCCTGAGATTCAAAAGTCCCTGCTCTCCAGTCACTATTTTCTGCTCCTCGCCTCGCCCGCGGCCGCCGAATCCACGTGGGTCGCTCGCGAGATCCAATGCTGGCTCGCCAACCGTCCCGCCGCGCGGCTGTTCATCGGCTGGACCGCCGGCGACCTCGCCTGGAGCCACGAGGCCGGCGACTTCGACTGGCAACAAACCACCGCCATTCCCCGCGCCCTTTCCGGCTGCTTTCACGAAGAGCCGTTCTGGCTTGATCTCCGTTGGGCCGTCGCTGTCGAGGCTCTCGCCGCCACGTCACCTCAGCTCAGACAAACGATTGCTCCGCTCGTCGCGCGCGTCGATGGCGTCGATCTCGAAACCCTCGTCGGCGAGGACACGCGGCAACACCGGCTGTTTCGACGCGCCGCGACGGCCGTGGGAGCAGTCCTCACCTGTCTCACCGTCGTCGCGATCGCACTCGCTTTCTTCTTTCTCCAGCAGCGGAATCTCGCCCGCGACAACGCCACGAAGGCGGAGAACAATCGGCAGGAAGCCGTGCGCCGCCTCGTCCGCCTGAATACCGCGAACGGCATACAGTTGCTCGACGGCGGCGATTGGTCCGGCGCTCTGGTCTGGCTCACGGAAGCCCTGAAGCTCGGCGACGAAAACGGCGTGTTCCAACGCATCAGGCTGGCCTCGCTCTTCGGCGACTACCCGCGGCCTCATGCGGCGATCTTCCCCGGCTGCACTGTCCTCCACGCCGAGTACAGCGCCGACGGTCGGCGCATCGCGACTGCGTGCGACGACAGTACTGCGCGCGTCTGGGACGCCGAAACCGGCGAGCCCGTGACCGCACCGCTCCAGCACCAAGGGCCCGTCAATTGGGCCTCGTTCTCCATGGACGGCCGCCATGTGGTGACGGTGTCGCTTGGCCGCTCCATGAACCTCAAAGACCCGGTCTTTCACGGCGCTTCTGCCACCTCGGACACTGGCGACCTGCGCGCGAAGGAACGGGAACAGGTCGAAGCCGACTTCGGCTATTTCCAGATCTGGGACGCCGCATCGGGGAGGGCAGTGTCGCCGCCGGTGAAAGACACCCTCCCGTATGCGCTTCTGAAAGCCGTGTTCCTGCCCGATGGCGCGCGGCTCATGGTCTGGGGTCACGCCGCCAGGGTCTGGAAGATGAGCGCGAGCGGTACACCAACTCCCACCGATGTGGTCGCTGAAGCGGATGCGGATCTTTCCATCGCCCCCGATGGTTCCGTCTTCGCAGCCGCCTCGTACGGCGGTTCAGTGGATATCGTCGACACGGCATCCGGCGCTCGCCGCTTCAGCTTGCGCGATTCGCTGGCGGTCCAGTTCAGTCATGATAGCCGGCTGCTCGCAGCCGGTGATGTCTATGGCAACGTGCAGATCTTGAACGCGCTCGATGGGAAAGCGGTCACCGGCGATCTCAAGAATCACGGCGTCGTCACCGTTCTCGCCTTTACCCGCGACGACCGGGTTCTGATCGTGGGCACCGTCACCCAGAAAGCGACCGGCGAGCTCAACTTCTGGAATACCAAAACAGGCAACGCTCATCTCGACGTTCACGAGCTCCCCTTCTCCATAGCCGGCGGCGCAATCAGCCCTGACGGGATGCGGTTCTTTACTGTCTCAGCCGGCGAGCCCGGCTCCGTCCGCAAAGCCACTCAAATATGGGAAGCTCCGGATCGCGCCGGCATGATCAACATCAAGTTACGGCAGCTTGCACCGGTGATGTCGGGCATCGAGGCCATGCAGTGGCATCGCGATAGCCGCCGCCTCCTGTCGATCGGCCCCGGCGCCATCGTACGGACGTGGGATCTGGACCCGAATCCGGAATACCAACCCGCGCCGCCCGGCAGAGGCGTGTTCGCGCCTCGTTATGAAGTGAGAAGGGTGAAGGAGAGCGCCCAGGTCTATGGCTCCGACGATCGACCCGTGGGACCATCCGTGCCGGTGTCGGCACATCGGTTCGTGGGCGCCGTGAGCCCGGACGGGAACACACTCGCTCTCGGCATCGGAGACGATGATGATGTTGAACGCTGGGGCACGCTGGGCCTGTGGGACCTGCGGACTGGCCGCGCCATAGCCAACGGTCTGAAACACGATTTCTACCCGCGCTCGCTCGAATTCAGTCAGGACGGGCAACGCCTTCTGACAATGTTTTCCAAAGGCCTCTTCGACGACGGCTGGGCCCGGGTCTGGGATGTCGCGAGCGGCAGGCCCCTCACCCCGAATCTGGCACATGGCAATGCCATCAAGGCGGCGCACTTCGATTCAGCAGGAAGACGCGTCGTAACTGCCAGCCCTGATGGCGCCATCTGCATCTGGGACGCCTTCACCGGCAAGCAACTCAACCCCCAGATCCGCCATCCCGGCCGCGCGCTGCAGGCGCGCTTCAGCCCCAGCGGCGACGCAATGCTCAGTCTTGGCGGCGAGGACGGGAACGAAACGCTGGTCCTCTGGAACGCGGCGTCCGGCGAGACCCTGGCCCCAACCATGCGGCATCCACTCGCCACCGAGGTGTCCTTCAGTCCTGACGGCCGCATCGTCGCAAGCGCTGGTCATGACACCGTCCGCCTCTGGATCGCGGCAACCGGCGAGCCTCTCACGGGAGCGATCGAGTCCGCCAGCGCAACGTGGGCGCCAACCGGCACGCAGCTCTACTTGGCCCCACTTGCCCGGGACTACAACACGCCGTGGCACGTGGGGCACAACACCCCGCGACTATGGACTGCCACCCCCGCTCCGGATACCGCCGACCACCTTTCGGCACGCGCCCAGTTCCTCGCCGCCCGCCACGTCGACAAGACCGGAGGCATCGTCCCCCTCGGAGCCGCAGCTCTGCGTGAGTTATGGGATGAGCTCCGAAGACCTGCGGCGGGCAAGTGACGAGGGCACGTCGGCGTTCGGTCCAGATCCCCAGTCGACAGGGCGCGCCGGCAGAATGGCGAAGTTACTTTCTGACGAGCCCCACGGTGTCAGTCACCGACGTCGGGCGGCTCAGAGGCGGCTCCGCAGCCACGATACGAACCCAGCATCGCCACTGCCCTGCGCGGCCTGCAGCGGCGTCTTCTGGTCCCAGCCAATCCAATTCGGGTCGGCCCCGCGCTCCAAGAGATAGGCGGCCGTTGGCTGCTGCGCGCCGCGACACGCGTGCCAGAAGGCACGCGTGATCTCGTCGGGTGTCGGCAACGGCTCATCGTGCCACCGCGCGGCGACGAGATCGAGCATGCCCAGCGCCGCTCCCTGCCACCAGGTGGGCCTCGCACCGCGTTCGACGAGGCGCCGCGCCGCTTCCCAGTTGGCGAATACCACCGCATCCGAGAGCGGCGTTCCCCCCGTGAAGATCGCCCCGGTGGCCTCGATGTCAGCGCCGAGATCCAGCAGGGCATCGATCGCCACGACGTCGTTGCTGCTGGCGGCCCAGTGCAGCGGGGTCTCGACGCAATTGGGATCCCTGGGATGGGGTGACATCCGGGCATTGACGTCCGCACCGGCAGAGGCCAGGGCCCGAAGCGTCGCTCCGACGTTGGGAAAACGGCCCGGCCAATCAGTCGCCACGTGGACCATCGAACGCTCGACGCCATCCGTACCGACGATTCGCGCATTCGCCAGGCCGGGATCGTCCGCCAAGAGTTGGCGGAGGGCCGCGACGTCGCCGGTATGGATGGCTCCCGTGATTGAAATCGCGACTGGATCGGTGGAGGCCAGAGCGGGGCGCATGGTAGAGGTCATCGTGTTCCTGAGCGCCGGATATGCGAGGAATGCGCCTTGGAGGCCGGACTACGCTCCAAGCTGGGCATCCGTCGCGTCATGTTCACCGTCGATGCCATCGACGCTGTCGTTGCGCGCCTGCCCGCCCACGGGGCCGAGCTCATTGGCGAAATGCAGTACGAGGACACGTACCGGCTAGCCTACATCCGCGGGCCTGAGGG
>JBDTVS010000230.1:0-32936 GCA_040007095.1 Acidobacteriota bacterium | reverse complement strand
AATAGCCAATTTGTTAGTACGCAAAACGGGCGTGGGAATCCAGGCTAGTGTCCCGAATCCGAAGTTCGTCACCAAATTCCAGGGCGGGGCATCCCGCCTCGCGGCGTTACTCCTCGCTTACATATGCCCAATATGCGCGCTCGTCGCGCCTTGCGATCCGGGCGCCGCGCCCAGGACTTTGGCAACGAACTTCGGACTCGGGACACTAGGTTTGAACCGAGCGCATGGGCTCGGGTGTAGACTGACCCGAATCCGAGTTTGCGGTCGCCGGATCGCACGCGCGTCGAGGCGTTACTTCCTGCAAGCCGTGGATACTGGCTGTTCGAGGGGGTTCATCCATGAGACGCCGGATCATTCGTACGGCGAGCAGCCTGGTCGCGATCCTCATCGCGGTCGTCTCGGCATCAGCTCAAGACGGCGCCGCCGCGTACGCGCAGAACTGCGCGGCGTGTCACGATGCCGGCGTCGATCGGGCGCCCAGTCGCGAGGCGCTGCGGGGGATGACCGCAGAGCGTGTGCTGGCAGCGCTCGAGAGCGGCGCCATGATTTCGATGGCGAGCCGCAGCTCCGCCGCCGAACGACGAGCCATCGCGCAGTTCGTCACGGGCAAATCGCTGTCGAAAAAGGATGTGGACATGACGCCCGCGCCGCAGTCGATGTGCAGCGCGGGCAGTGCATTCGACCCGGGCAGCGGACCACTGTGGAACGGCTGGGGCGACAACACCTCCAACACCCGCTTCCAGGATCGGACAGCGGCGGGACTTTCGGCAGCGGATGTTCCCCGTCTCAAGGTGAAATGGAGCTTCGGCTTTCCCGGCGATCTCGACGCCAATGCGCAGCCCACCATCGTCGGCGGCCGCGTGTTCGTCGGCAGCCAGGGCGGCAAGGTGTATTCGCTCAGCGTCGAGACGGGCTGTATTCACTGGTTCGTGCAAGCGGCCGGCGCGGTGCGCGCAGCGGTCACGATCGGTCAGATCGGCACCGGCGCCGGATCCACTGAGGCCGCGTTCTTCGGGGACTTGAGCGGCAACGTCTACGCCGTCAACGCTGCCACCGGCACGTCGATCTGGAGGGTGAAAGCCGACGCGCATCCACTCGCGCGAATCGTCGGCTCGCCGGTGTTTCACGCCGGGCGGCTGTACGTGCCCGTGGCCTCGGCCGAAGAGACCGGCGGCGCTCCGTCCAACTACCAGTGCTGCCGCTTTCGGGGAAGCGTCTCGGCGTTGGAAGCGGCGACCGGCAAGCTGATCTGGAAGACGTACACCATCGCCGAAGAAGCGCGCCCGACAAGAAAGAACGCCGTCGGCACGCAACTATGGGGACCGTCCGGTGCGGGTGTCTGGAGCAGCCCGGCGATCGACGTCCGGCGCAACGCGCTGTATGCCACCACCGGCGACAACTACAGCGCCCCGGCCTCGAACATGAGCGACTCGTTTGTCGCCATGGATCTCGACACGGGGAAGATTCTCTGGGCGCGCCAGATGACGGCCGGCGACGCCTGGAACACCGCATGCCGGCTGCCGGACAAGACCAACTGTCCCGATGTCAGCGCGCCCGATTTCGACTTCTCGTCGCCGCCGATCCTGGTGACGCTCTCGAACGGCCGGCGAGCGCTGGTCGCCGGACAGAAATCGGGCGTAGTCCACGCGCTCGATCCGGACGAACAGGGCAGGATTCTGTGGCAGGAACGGGTCGGCAGCGGCGGTACGCTCGGCGGCGTGCAATGGGGCTCGGCGGCCGATTCCTCGAATGTCTACGTGGCGCTGTCGGATATCGTGCGGACGGCGATTCCGAACAGCCTCGGCACCAACGCGGACCCGGCGCGTGGCGGCGGTTTGTTCGCTTTTCGTCTCGATACCGGTGAGCGGATGTGGTCGGCGCCGCCGCCGGTCTGCGGTCAACGCCCGCGCTGCAGTCCCGCGCAGTCGGCGGCCGTCAGCGCCATTCCAGGGGTCGTGTTTTCAGGGTCCGTCGACGGCCACCTGCGCGCCTACTCCACCACCAACGGCGCGATTCTGTGGGACTTCGACAGCGTCGGTGCGTACCAGACCGTGAACGACGTGCCCGCCCGGGGCGGCTCATTCGACGGCCCGGGTCCGGCGATCGCCGGCGGGATGCTCTTCGTCAGTTCCGGCTATGCCCGCGCCGGAGGGATGCCGGGCAACGTCCTGCTCGCCTTCTCGGTCGACGGCAAGTGACCGGGAGCGTAGTGTCGTGCTTCTCTGAAACCGACCGCGATTTCTTGAACCACAAAGATCACAAAGAACACAAAGGTCAAGGCCTCCCGGCACCTACTGTGGAAGTGAGCTACTGCTCCTCGGCGCGGGCGCCGGCGAGGATGTTTGGCAGGCTGTAGTTCCCTTCGTGACACGCGTACTCGTAGATCGGCACACGGCTCCTGGACATCGGAAACTGCACCGTCCACGGTCTCGTCCACGTCGCCGGATCGTCGACGGTGAACTCATAGAGAAGCGTGTCGGCGTCAACGCGCTTGAAGCGCTCGACGAGGTGCAGCTTCGCGCTGGCGCTTCTGAACACGGCGGGCTTGAAATTCGTGGTGTCGACGACAAGGGTATCGCCTTCCCAGTGACCGCGCGAGCTGCCCATCCACAAGCGGATCGGCTGTCCCACTCGCGGACGGCCATCGAGCGGCACGATGCGATTCTCGTGGACCATCTCGTTGACGATCGCCACCGAATCAGGCGTCTGGAACAGCTGTACGTTGTTGTTGTACGCGCCGGGCACCATCGGCGGCCCCGCCACCGTCCAGCCCAGACACCGCTCCTGCAGCGGCCGGTCCAGATATGAATCGAAGCTGAGGCCTCTGGCGCCGCCCTCGTACTCGCCATTCGCGGTCCAGAGTCCGCGCTTGTCCTCGGCGCGCCTCAGGCCGTCCGGCGTGAGCGTCGGAATTCGTCCGTCGGGCGGATCGACGATCAGCGACGTTCGTCTGGTCCCCACGACCTTCGCCCCGTACTCCCACCAGACCTGGTTATAGGCGCGGTCGAGGTCCGTGCGACCGTCGGAACCACGGCCGGTTGGTCCGGCGCCGTCGCGGCGATCACGGTCCTGCACGTCCAGGGTTCTTCTTTCGAAGGCGGCCGCTTCCGCGTTGGTGAGAAACGCCTTGCCGGCGAACTCGTCGGGGCGCTCGAGCGGCGTCAACGTCGCGTAGCTCCAGACGCCTTCCAAATCGGGCCGGCCGTCACGGGTGCGAGGCGGACCGGCCTGACCTTGAAGGGCCACAGCGGCCGCCGACGCAAACGCCACCGCACCTGTCAATGCCAGAAGTCGACGTCCCATGGGGCCTCCCGTGTTTCGCATCGCGCCTGCGGGTTCGCTGTCATTCTAGCGGACATCTTATCGGACGGCGGGACGGCGTGGACGGAATTGTCCGGGACTTCCGCGAGCGACGGCACTGACGGATGGGATCACCACCGAGGGCACCGAGCTTACCGAGAAGAACGCTTGCTCGAGGAAATCTCGACGGCAACCTGGTCCGGCTGAAGCAGGACACTACGGTTCAAGGCGGCGTGTCTTTCGTGACTCGGGTGCGCGCCTCGCTCATGACGACCCGGGCCTTGGGTCGAACCTGACCCGACACTCACGCGACGGTCTACGCCCCGGCAGGATTCGCGTGTATCATCGGCACGCCTTCACGGTCAGGCCATCGTCGGGACATGGCGGCGGCCCGCTGACGCCACGGAGATGAGGAGAGCCCGTCATGCGCGCGTTCATCATCCGGCCCTTCGGCACGAAGAGCGGCGTCGATTTCGACAGGATTGAGGCCGAGCTCATCGCGCCGGCGCTGGACAGCCTCGCCATCGACGGCCGCACAACGGGAGAAGTCGTCGAAGCGGGCAATATTCGCGAGGACATGTTTCAGATGCTCCTCGTGTCCGACCTGGTCATCGCGGATATCTCGATCGACAACGCCAACGCGTACTACGAGCTGGGCATTCGCCATGCGTTGAGGGAGAAGAAGACGTTCCTGCTCCGGGCCAAGGGGATGGCCAACGAGGTGCCGTTCGATCTGAGAACGGACCGATATCTGTCCTACGACGCCGCGACACCGGCCGCGGCGTTGCCGAGGCTGTGCGAGGGCCTGAAGGCGACGATCGCATCGGAACGGCAGGACAGTCCGGTCTTTCGCGTGTTGCCGGAGCTGCGTGAACCCGATCGATCCAAATTCCTGCCCGTGCCGCGCGAGTTTCGCGAGGAGGTCGAGTACGCCGCCAGGTCGCGGTGGATGGGGAAGCTCGCGCTCCTCGGCCAGGAGGCGAAGGGTTCGCTGTGGGAGTCCGAGGGGATTCGGATGGTCGGACGGGAGCAGTTCAACGCTAAAGCGCTCGAGAGCGCGTGCGCCACGCTAGAGGATCTCCAGGCGCTCGATCCGCTGGACAGGGAAGCGAATCTGCTGCTGGGCACGATTTACCAGCGGCTCGGTGATCTGGTGAAGTCGGAGGTGGCGCTTCGGCGAGTGACGGCCCAGACCGATGCGCCTCCGAAAGACCGGGCGGAGGCGTTCTCGCTGCTCGGTCGCAACCTCAAGACGCAGTGGCGCGAAACCTGGGTAACGCCGCCCGCCGAGAAAAGACGGATCCGGGCCCTCGGTTCGCCGCTGCTGACGCAGTCCTACGACGCGTATCTGAAGGGATTCCGGCAGGACCTCAATCATTTCTACTCCGGTCTGAATGCCCTGGCGATGCTGACTGTCGTCTTGAAGCTCGCCGACGATCTGCCCGAGACGTGGACCGATCGGTTCTCGAGCGACGCAGAGGCCCTGCAAACCAAGACCCAGCTCGAGTCGCAGCGGCGCCTCCTCGTGGCAGCCGTGGAGTTCTCGATTCAGGCGAGCAAGCAATACAACGAGCAGACTGGTCGATCGGATCCGTGGGTCGATGTGAGCTTCGCAGACTATCGTTTTCTCACCTCCGATCGGCCCGGACAGGTCGCGCACGCGTATCAAGGCGCCCTGGCCAATCAGCCGGACTTCATCAGCGATTCCGTGCGATCGCAGCTCGCGCTCTATCAAGAGCTCGGCCTGCTCTCGGACAACGTCAATCGCGTCCTGGAGGTGCTGACGCCGCCTTCCGCTCCGGCCGGGGGCGCGCCGGTTCTTCCGCACACGATCTTGTTTACGGGTCATCAAGTCGATGCCCCAGGGCGGAAAGAGCCGCGGTTTCCGGCCGACAAGGAGCCGCTCGCGCGAGCGGCCATTCGCCAGGCGCTCGAACGGCAGCTCGAGCGCTACGGCCGCGCGGTCGGAATCTCTGGTGCGGCCAGCGGCGGCGACATCCTGTTTCACGAAGTCTGCGCCGAGCTTGGCATCCCCACGCGGCTGTTTCTTGCGCTGCCGCCGGACTCGTACGTCACCGAGTCGGTCGCGCCGGCCGGACCCGACTGGGTTCATCGCTTCTACGCAATTCAGTCGCGTTTTCCCTCCGCCCCAATCCTCGCGCGGACGAAAGACCTGCCCGGTTGGCTCCGGCATCGTGCCGACTACTCGATCTGGCAGCGAAACAACCTGTGGATGCTGAACGAGGCGCTCACCAGTGGTTCGCGAAACGTCAGCCTGGTCGCGCTATGGAACGGCAAGAAAGGGGACGGCCCTGGTGGCACGGCTGACATGATCGAGATCGCGCAGCGGCGGGGTGCCGAGACGAGAGTGCTCGATTCGAATGCCCTCTTTGGACTGGCAGCCGCATCCGGCTAGAACCCTTGAAGCGACCCATTTGCCGGTTATTTCGTCGGTGCAGCGAATTTCCGAAAAGACACGACGGTTAAACCCGGCCCACCCCTGAAGTCGCGACCGGGGTGTTGGCGGCGCGCTCTCAATTCTGAATCTCGTGAAGGAGACCGACATGGCCGTCACCGACAAGCTCGACAAAGCCCCTCCGTACAAACTGCTCGCGCTCGACGGCGGCGGGATCCGCGGCGTCATGACGCTCGAGATTCTGCGTGAGATCGAGAGCATGCTGCAGCAGGAGCTCGGCCGCGACGATTCGTTCGTGCTCTCCGACTACTTCGACTACGTCGCCGGCACCAGCACGGGCGCGATCATCGCGACGTTCCTCTCTCTGGGCTGGCGCGTCGCGGACATCCTCGAGTTCTACGTCCAGGCCGGCCCGGCGATGTTCGATCGAGCCAGCGTGCTGAAACGGTTCAAGTACAAGTTCGAGGACGAAAAGCTCGCCGGCCTGCTCAGGGAGCAGATTGGCGCCGACACCACGCTCGGCGACGCGAAGCTGCGCACCCTGCTCCTGCTGATCCTGCGCAACGCGACGACGGACTCGCCGTGGCCGGTGTCGAACAATCCACGAGCGAGATACAACGACCTGAAGCGCGCCAACAGCAATGCCCGGCTTCCGCTGTGGCAGCTCGTGCGTGCCAGCACCGCGGCACCGACCTATTTTCCGCCCGAAACGATCCAGGTCGGCGAGCAGCGGTTCGTATTCGTGGACGGCGGCGTGACGATGTACAACAACCCTGCGTTTCAGTTGTTCCTGATGGCCACCGTCGCGCCGTATCAACTGTGCTGGGAGGCGGGCGAGCAGAACATGCTGATCGTATCGATTGGCACCGGCACGAGCCCGAATGCCAATGCCGATCTCATGCCTGGTGAAATGAATCTCATGTACAACGCCTCCTCGATTCCTTCGGCGTTGATGTTTGCGGCGGCGAACGAGCAGGATTTTCTGTGCCGGGTGTTTGGTAAAACGCGGTGCGGCGACCACCTCGACCGCGAAGTCGGCGATCTCGTCGCATCGCCCGATCCGCTGCCCGGCGGCCGCGTGCCCGGCCCGGTGCAACCGAAGCTGTTCACCTACATGCGCTACAACGCGGAGCTCACCACGGCCGGCCTATCGGCGCTCGGCGTGCCGTCGATTCCCCCGGAGCACGTGCAGCAGATGGACTCGGTCGATTACATCGCGGAACTGCAGGAAGTCGGCAAGGCCGTCGCGGCGCTCAAGGTCAAGAGAGAGCACTTCGCCGGATTTCTGGATTAGTGGCCGTACCGATCATTTGTCGAGTCGAAATGCAACCACGAAACCACAAGGAACACGAAGAAGTCGCTGTGAGCTCGTGATCTCCCACCAGACGAAGGCTATTTGTTTCCCGCTCAAAGAACGGCCTCTGTGCCCTTGTTGCCACAGCCACCTGACGTTCTTGCTGACGCGCGCCGCCTATTGCCCTGCGCCCGACGCCGTCGCCGGCGCCGGGTCGAGGCTGTAGGTGAGCCCCGTGAACATCATCTCTTCCCACGTCTGATCGCCCCACCAGACTTCCCTGGCGGGATCGGGATTCGATTTGTTCCTCGGCGAGTTGTCGTACCACGCCGTGGCGTGCAGCGTCGTGCCCTTGGGCAGTTTCATCGGGTGCTTGAACAGATAGTCGGTCTGCCACTCGAAGTCGTATTTGGGCACGGCCAGGATGGCTGTCCTGCGTCCGTCGGGGAACGTCACGTCGTAGCTCCACTGCTTCCCCCGCACGTGAGTATGCGGCAGCATCCCCCACAGCGTGACATCACGATTGATGGTCATTTCGGCGTCGACGCGATAGTCGGGATCGCCGGCCGGAATGTGCAGGCTGCCGTTGATGAGCGCCGTGAACCGCAGTTCCGTGGGCGGCGGCGTCTTCGAGAACATGAAGCCGATGCTCGTGCGATCGGTGGTGGCCTTGCCGGTGGTCGTGTAGTGCATCTGAAACACGAGCGTCGAGCCCGCGGCGAGCCGGGCGGCTGTACCCGACGGGAACACGCGTGTCGACGTTCCGGGAACGTAGGCGCCAATCGACGGGCCGAGCACGCTCGGCGCGGGTCGATCGTTTGGTCCGGGCGCTTTCCGTTGCTCGGGAGGCAGCAGACGACCGCCGGTCTGGCCGGCCGGGATTTCCATGCCCTTGGCAAATTCGAACAGCGGCACCGGCCGTGGTCCTGGCTGCGCCACCGGTGTCGGCGGCGGCCCGGTCGGCGCCGGCGGTCTGGTATAGACGATCACGTGATGGACGACGGTTCGATTGCCGGGCCGGACTTCGAAGGCCTGGATCCAGCGGTCTTCCGCGAAGTTGGTCGGCACTTCGAAATACTGGTAGGCGACGCTGCCGGCGGCCGGAATGGGATAGTCCTCTTGCATCGCGAGAACAGCGTCGGGCTGACCGATGATCCAACCGTCGGTGTAGTGCGGCTGGGCGGGCAGGTCCTCCGGATCGCCCTCTGGCGCGCCGGCAGCGACCCATCGAGCGATCGTTTCCTTCTCGGTAGACGTCAAGCGGCGATCGTTCTCGAACTCCCCGACTGACGGATCCGCGTGCCAGGGAGGCATCGTGCCGGCTTCGACTCGGGTGACAATCGACTTGGCCCAGGGACGCGCATCCTTGTAGGTCAGCAAAGACATCGGGCCAATCTCTCCCGGCCGATGGCAGGTCGTGCAGTTCTTGTACAGGATTGGCGCAATGTCGTGGCTGTATGTCGGGGCGGCCGACGGAGAGGAAGGCGCTTGAGCGCCCGTGTGGACCGACGCGAAAACGGCGAGCAGGAACAACGCCGCTGCGACAGAGTTGCGTGTCATGTTGCGCTCCATTTGCCGCAGCGCTCCCCACGGCATCGGGAAGATCTGACCCTATTCGTTTGCCACGTCGAGATCCATCAAAAAGTCGCCAACGCACTGAACACACACCGCTCTGGCGGCTTGATGGCTCGTTGTCACGCCTCTGAGATGACGAAACCGCTGGTCGATCTGTTCACTTTGGCTAACGTCGAGCTGTTGATTGATTAGTCGATCTGTTCATTGATTAACGGCGTCCTCTTGTCATCACGTCGAGGTCGTGAGGACCACCTTTCCTATATTGCGCCGCTCGTGAATGAATCGATGGGCGTCGGCCGCGCGCTCGAGCGGGAATTCGCGACTGACGATCGGCCGCAGCCTTCCGGACTCGAGCTCGGTGACGAGCACCTGCATCAGAGCGTCGAGGCGGGCCGATTCGTCCCAGAGACGGCCCAGATTCAGGCCAAATACGCCGCGATTCTGATTCATCAACGTGAGCGGCATGAACACCGGCATCTGCAGCAGCGTCCGCGCCGCGCGCCATAGACTTCGCCGCTCACCGGGCAGCGCCTGGGAGACGCCGAACACGACCAGCCTCCCGAGCGGCGCCAGCAACCGGTAGCTCTCGCGAACGCTCCGCCCGCCAAAAGGATCGAGCGCCACGTCGACGCCGCGGTTCCTGGTCAACCGGCGGACCTCGGCGACGAAATCCGTACGACGGTAGTCGATGACGTGATCGGCGCCGAAGCCGCGGACGGCGTCGTGCTTCGCCGGCGATGCCGTGCCGATGATCACCGCTTGACGGAGCCGAGCCAGCTGAATCGCGGCCGTTCCCACGCCGCCAGCGGCTCCGTGAATCAGCACCGTCTCGCCAGGTTCGAGAGCGGCCAGCCGGTACAGGGCGACGATGGCGGTGAGATAGGTCACCGGTACGGCCGCCGCTTCGGCGTCGCCGAGACGCGACGGCACGACATAACAATTGACGGCGGGGACGACGACCGTATCCGCGTAACCGCCAAAATGCGTGAGCGCCAGGATGCGGTCGCCGATACGACGGCTCGACACACCCGGACCGATCGCGTCGATGTACCCCGCGACTTCGTAGCCGACGACGCAGGGCGGCTTCGGTGCGTCGGGGTAGAGGCCCACCCGGGCGAGGATGTCCGCGAAGTTCACGCCCGCGGCGCGCACGGCGACGCGCACCTCGCCCTGACCAGGAACCGGATCCGGGACCTCGCGCAGTTGGAGAACGTCCGGCGGTCCGTGCCGCGTGATGACGACTTGACGCATCGGTGCTCGAAGTATACCGATCGCTCCGAGCGCCCATCCAGGCGCCGGCCCGCATGTGTCGCCGCAGACCATATTTCTCTCGGTGATCTCGGCGATCTCGGAGTCTGTGCTGTCGATGATCTCGGGGTCTGCCCGCTGTCCACGCTTCTCCATCGAGACGGACCCACGACCGCGGGCTGGCGAGCCTTGAAATGGTCTCCGGTTCCCGATAGTGTCGGCGGATGAACAACGTGGCGTTTATCGGAACGGGATTGCTCGGTGCGGCGATGGTCGAGCGCATGCTCGCTCAGGGCGACTCGGTAACGGTCTGGAATCGGACGCTGTCCAAGACGCAGTCGCTCCAGGCAGCTGGCGCGGCCGTCGCTCGAACGGCGGCAGCGGCCGTGACGGCTGCCGATCACGTACACCTCGCGCTCACCGACGATGCGATCGTGGACGCAGTGCTGGCTGAGGTGATCCCCATGATGCGCGGCGATGCGATTGTGATGGATCACTCGACCACCCTGCCGACGGCGACGGCAGCGCGGGCGACGCGACTGGCACAGGCAGGTGTGCGTTTCCTCCACACGCCCGTGTTCATGTCGCCGCTGATGTCCCGTGAAGGCAAGGGCCTCATCATGGTTTCGGGTCCCACGCAGGTGTTCGAGCTGGCCCAGGCGGCGCTGGGCAGGATGACTGGCGACGTGTGGTTCCTCGGAGAACGCCCCGACCTCGCCGCGGCCTACAAGTTGTTCGGCAACTCGATGCTGTTCGCGATCAATGCCGGTCTCACCGATGTGCTCGCGATGGCGAAGAATCTCGGAGTGCCCGGGGCAGACGCCATCGCATTGTTCTCGAGGTTCAACACCGGCATGGCGATCCCGATGCGCGGCCACAAGATGGCCGCGGGTGATTTTTCGGCGATGTTCGAACTGGGGATGGCCCGCAAGGACGTGCGGCTGATGATTGAGTCGGCGGGCGACCAGCCGCTGCTCGTGCTGCCCGCGCTCGCGGCTCGAATGGACGCGGCCATCGCGGCCGGATACGGGTCGGACGACCTGGCCGCGATCGCGGCTCCGGTCGTCCGCGGTCGTGCCGTCGGTCAGACGGAGAAATGACCTTCTGGTCCGCCGGATTCGGGATGGTGGTCGATCGCTTCGGCATCCCCTGGATGGTCAACTGCGACTAGCTCTCTGATCCACGCGGTCTGACAGATTCGCGGCCCGGCCCGTACTGTCTCCATTTGTCATCACCACCGAGCACACCGGGGGCACCGAGCCAAAACCTCGGGACTTTCTCGGTGATCTCGGCGATCTCGGTGGTTGAGGTTAAAACCGCGACACTGCTGGCCGGCCGTGGATCTTGCGCTGGCCGATTGGAGATGGTGTGATCGATTGTTGTGACGACAACCGATGCCCTACGAGAGACGGTGAGCGCCGTCTATCTTTCCGAATCTCGGCGCGTGCTGGCGACGCTCATCCGACTCCTCGGCGACTTCGACGTCGCCGAGGAAGCGATGCACGACGCGTTCCGGGCGGCGCTGGAGCAGTGGCCGCGCGACGGAGTGCCTGGCAATCCACGCGCATGGCTGGTGTCGACCGCACGCTTCAAGGCGATCGATGGCATCCGCCGGCGGGCACGGTTCGACGCGCTCGATGACGTCGGCGACAAGGCTGACATCGCGGTCGTGGATCCAGCCGCCTGGGCCGACGAAGAGAGCGTCGAAGACGACCGGCTGCGCCTGATCTTCACGTGCTGCCATCCGGCCCTCACGCCTGAGGCCCAGGTGGCGCTCACGCTGCGCGAGGTGTGCGGCTTGACCACGGAAGAAATCGCGCAGGCGTTTCTCACGCGGGCGCCGACGCTGGCGCAGCGCATCGTGCGCGCGAAAGCCAAGATCCGCGACGCGCGGATTCCCTATCAGGTCCCGTCGCATGCGGAGTTGCAACACCGCCTCGAGGCGGTGTTGCAGGTGATCTACCTCGTGTTCAACGAAGGCTACGCCGCCTCGTCGGGCATGTTGTTGACGCGTCACGATCTCTCCGGCGAAGCCATTCGTTTGGGGCGGCTCCTCGGGGACTTGCTGCCAGAGCCGGAGGCGATCGGACTACTGGCGTTGATGCTGCTGCACGAATCGCGGCGAGCGGCGCGCACGTCGGCCTCGGGAGAACTGGTCCTGCTCCAGGATCAGGACCGCGCACTCTGGAACCGGGATCACATCGCGGAGGGAACAGCGCTGGTGGAACGGGCGCTATCGTCTCGACGGGTCGGCCCGTACACGATCCAAGCGGCCATTGCGGCCGTGCACGCCGGAGCGGCCGCTGCCGCCGACACGGACTGGGCGGAGATCGTCGGCCTCTACGACGTGTTGGCGCGTGCGGACGCCTCGCCGGTGATCGCGCTGAACCGGGCGGTCGCGGTGGCCATGCGCGACGGTCCGGCCGAGGGTCTGGCGCTCATCGACGCCATCCTGGCTCGCGGCGATTTATTGGACTACCGCCTCGCACACGCCGCTCGGGCCGATCTGTGCCGGCGGCTTGGTAGATCCGCGGATGCGCGCGCCTCGTACGAGCGCGCGCTCGCGTTGACGAAGCAGGAACCGGAGCGGCGTTTTCTCGAGAGGAGGCTTGCCGAGCTTCCGTCATGAAAGCGGCAACGCGAAATCATGCCGACGCAGAACTCGAAGTCCGCGATTGCCGATATTGTCGGTCATGCTCCAAGTTCAACGTCAACCACCGAGGTCACCGAGATCACCGAGAGAAATTCCAAAATGTTTTGCCTCGGTGTGCGTCGCCAGGCTTTCACCACGGGCTGTTATGCTCACGCGGGTGTTGAAATGAAGTACTTGTGCATGGTGTACCTCGAGGAACAGAAACTGCACGCCGTCCCCGACCACGAGTGCGCCGCATGCGGCGTCGGATTCAGGGACAGCGGGGTATTGATTGCCGCCGAGGCGCTGCAACCGGTCGAGACCGCCACCACCGTGCGGGTGCGCAACGGCAAGGTGACGATCACCGACGGTCCCTTCGCCGAAACGAAGGAGCAACTGGCGGGCTTTTACCTCATCGAAGCCAGCGACTTGAACGAAGCGATTCAGATGGCCTCGAAAATTCCGCCGGCGCGCGAAGGCAGCGTCGAAGTGCGGCCGGTCAGAGAATTGCAGCCGTGACCCTGGCGCCCGACTCGACCGGGGTGTGGTGGTCCTTCGCTCAAAATTGGCGCGATTGGTGCTTCGGACCCAACCCGCTACGGTTTCCAGAACTGCTCTGGCCTTCTCTGTCCTGACGTTTGAGTTTTCAGTTCGGGCTGTGTCTTTCAGCGGCCCTAGAAGGTCATCCGGAGCGCCAGCTGCACCTGGCGCGGGTCGCCGACACCCTGACGCAGGAATCCATCGAAGTTGAACAGCGCCACCGTCGTCAGGGGATTGACGTTGTTGTCGTTGTTGAACGTGTTGAACATCTCGATGCTCGGGACGAGTTGCGTGCGGCCGAACGAGAACGGACGTTGGAGCCGCCAATCAAATGAAAAATACTGATTGTCCTTGCGATCCCAGTTGCGCCCGCGGTCGACGCCGTTCAGCACGCGCGGAGACATGGTAATCGGCTGGGCGGTCCGTCCCTGCATTCTCACGTTCAGCAGCAGGTGGCCGGGCAGGTCGGCATAGGTGAAGAAGTTTGCCTTGTGACGGATGTCGCGATCAGATGGCCCGTAGTCCAGGCTCAGATCGTAAAAATTGAATGTCCGCTCGGTAAAGGGATCCCGCTCATTGGAATCGTCGTCCTCGTCCTTCGCGAGCACGTAGTTCAACTCGAACTGATATCTCTGTGCGTAGCGCTTGCGCACGCCGAAAGTCGCGCCGCGGTAGAGCGCGCGTCCCCGGCTCGTCGTCACGAACACGTCGCCGAGCTGGAGCTCGAATGGATTCGCTCCGGTGTAGGCGGTCGTGTCCCGGGTGGCGGGCTGGCTGGACGCCGCGGCCGTGCCGTGCACGTTGTAATTGAGGAACCGGGTGAGGTGGGTGCCCTTTGCCACCGTGAAATCGACATACGCCGACATGCCCGGCATCAGCTCCCGCTCGAACGCCACGTTGGCGCTGACGATGCGCGGGTTCTGATAGTCGCGGTCGAAGACGCGGATCCCGGTGAAGAGCGGGAAGGTGCCGGGGGCGACCGGAGTCGGCGGCAGTAGATTCGGCCACACCGGCATGTCTGTCGAGCCCGACGATCGGAAATCGCTTTTCTGCTCGATGCCGTTGGTCGTCACCGAGCCGACCTGGCTCAGCATGTTCTGGCGCGCGTAGTACAGACCGGCGCTGCCGCGCAGCACGGTCTTGCCGGTCTGGCCGATGTCCCAGGCGAACCCGCCGCGCGGCTGCAACTGCTTCCATTGGTCGGGAATCGTGCCGTCCGAGGGGAACCGCGGGTCGCTCAGGAATTGTCCGTAGACCGTCGTCTTCGGGTCGACGGTTTTCGGCATCAGCTGGGCATCCCATCGGAAGCCGTAGTCGATGGTCAGGCCGCGAGCCGCATGCCACTTGTCCTGAATGAACAGCGAGAACTCCTCATTGTTGATGTCCGAGGCGCCGGCTGCCGCGCGCGCGATGCCGTCGGGACTGCTGCTCTGGAGGTAAAGCAGCAGCGGGCCGCCCGTCGTGGTGGTCCCCGCGGGACAGCCTGCGGGCAGCGTGACGTAGGAGCCGTTGGAACAGCCGATCGTGTTGGGACCGAAGCCGCCGGGCGCCGCCGGCGAGGCGTAGCGCAGGAATCCGGCGACGCTGTCGAAGAGATAGCGCCCTTCGAAGAAGCCGGGGAACACCTGCGTATTGTTGGTGTGCAGCCACTCGGCGCCGGCCTTGATGGTGTGGCCGCCTTCGACGATGGTGAAGTTGTCTTTCACCTGGAAACGCTTGACCAGCTCGTCCACGCCTGTCGCGAGAAAGAACGGGTTACCGAAACGGAACGAGGGGCCGAACCCGATGCCGGTGTCGGCCGGAATGTTCGAGGGCGTCGACGATCGAGGGCGCGACTCACGCGACAGCGTCACGTGAAACTCGTTGAGCCTGGTCGCCGTCACGGTCGTGAACAGGTTGACGTTGAGCAGGTTGATCTTCGACGGCCCTTCGGTGCCGTTGGCCGACGTGCCGTAAGTGGCGACGTCGAACGTCTGGTTCTCGTTCTTCGAGTAGTTGAAGTTGTAGGAGACCGACAGGTTGTTGCGCAGGTTGAGGACCCAATCGACCTTGCCGAGCAGCGCGCTGTTGTTGACCGTGTGCGCAACCGGCTGCCCTTCGTCCTGGCCGCGGCTGGTCTTGAAAAAGTTGATGAGCGCGACGCGCTGGCAATCGGCGCTGCTGTTGATGAGCGCCTCGTTGCCAGCGAGCGTCGGATTCGCGACGCCACACGGAGTGCCGATCGGCACCGACAGGTTCGGCCGGAGCAGACGCTCGCGAATGCCCTCGGCCGCCCCGAAGTAGAACACCTTGTTCTTGACGACCGGACCTCCGGCGGTCGCGCCGAACTGCTCGCGGTGAAAGTCGTCGAGCGGATTTCCGTCGGAGGTGTTCGAGGTCAACGATTCGAGGCGCTGGTAATGGAACAGGCTGCCGCGGGTCTGGTTGGTCCCCGACTTGGTGATGACATTGACCACGCCTCCGGCCGTGCGCCCGAACTCGGCGTTCGCGCCGCTGGCCACGACCTGGAACTCTTTCACGGCGTCGAGCGTGACGTCGATCGCGGCGCGCTGTCCGCCGACCTGCTCGCCGAAAAACCCGTTGTTGAAGTCGCCGCCGTCCAGACTGATGTTGTTGAAGACGCCGCGTTGTCCCGAGAAGGTGATCTCGTCACCATCCGGCCCCTGCACGACGGAGACGCCGGGCGTCAGCGTCAGCAGGTCCTCGAACTTCCGGCCGAGAATCGGCGTGGTGCTGATGGTCGTGGCGTCGAGCGTGCTGGTCGCCGCCGTCCTCGACGTATCGACGGTTGCCGCCTGCACGGTCACGTTCACGGTCTCGGCCACCCCCGACGGCTTCATCTGAGGTAACAGGCGGAGCGACTGGCCGACGCTCACTTCGACGTTCTCCTGAACGAGCGTGGCAAAGCCGGACAGCGTGAAGGTCACCTTGTACCGCCCCGACGGCAACTGCAAGGCCGCGAACCGGCCTTCTCGATCGGTCTGCAACGTGCGGGTCAGGTTCGTGTCGACGTTCCTCACCTCGACGTCGACGCCAGGGACCACGCCCCCACTGGCATCGACGACAACGCCCTCGATGACCGCCGTCGTGATCTGCGTCTGAGCGGCTGCCGGCGCCGTGCACGCAATCCCGACGGCCAGCAGCATGAGCCATTGCACGATTCGCATCTCAACACCTCCTAGAGCCGCGTGGCCTGATGGGTGATTGTCGCTGATGGTCGGGCGCCTGACAAGCCGCGCGCTTCGCGGCTGGACTACGACTTTGTCGGCGCTCCGCTGAATCTAGACAATTCTGTCAACACCGCGGATGGCGCCGTCAGCTGACCGCTTCTGACTCGGTGCGCTCGGCGAACTCGGTGGTCAGAACTCGGAAGGAATTAAGGTGGTCATCCTGGGCGTCGAGGCACTCGTCCGGCCTGGCGCGAGAGCGCGCATACCGGGCGTATGTAAACGACGGCGACGCAGCCCGGCGAGGATGCATCGGCAGCCAGAGTGGTGGCCTTATTTCCTTCCTGGTCCTTACTTCCAGACCGACCCGGCACTTGACCGTCACAGAACTGCCGCTCGAGGCACGAGGTCTGCTAGGATTCCCCCGATGACGTCTGCCCTCAGAAACGGTCTCGCGATCGTCGCGGCGGCCGCGCTCCTCAGCACCGGTCCGGTCACCGAGGCCCGCGGCGGATCGCCCGTCCAGCAGGGCCAGGATCCAGGCACCCCCGGCGATCTGGAAGTGCTCCAGCTCCGCCCGAACTTCTTCGTGATCGCCGGCGCCGGCGCCCACATCAGCGTTCAGATCGGCGACGACGGCGTAGTGGTTGTCGACGCCGGCTCGGCGGCGCGTGCCGACGCGGTGGTTGCGGCGATCAAGAAGCTCACGACACGGATGATTCGATACGTGATCGACACCAGCGCGGATCCGGATCACGTCGGTGGCAACGAGGCGCTCTCCAAAGCGGGGCAAACCTTGTTCACGGCTCCCGGCTCAATCGGCGTGACCGGCAACTTCCTCGGCGGCGTGGCATCGATTCTCTCCGCCGAGGGGGTGCTCGAGCGAATGAGCGCGCCGACCGGACGGACCGCCGCATTCGCGGTTGGCGCCTGGCCGACCGAAACCTTCGACGACGCGCGGAAGTACATGTACCTCAATGGCGAGGGGATCGAGGTCCTGCATCAGCCGGCGGCACACACCGACGGCGACGTGCTGGTGTTCTTCCGCCGTTCGGATGTGGTGGTGGCCGGCGACATCCTCGACACCACTCATTTCCCGGTGATCGACGTCGCCAGGGGCGGCAGTGTCAATGGCGAGATCGCGGCGTTGAATCGAATCGTGGAGCTGGCGATCCCGTCGGTGCCGATTGTGTCGCGAGAGGCCGGGACTCTTGTGGTGCCGGGGCACGGCCGGATCTGCGACCAGTTCGACGTGGTGGAGTACCGCGATATGGTCACGATTGTCCGCGACCGGGTTCAGGATCTGCTCAAGGCCGGCATGTCGCTGGATCAGGTCAAGGCGGCCGCTCCGGCGAGGGGATACACGCGCAGGTACGGCGCCGACTCGGGTCCGTGGACAACGAACAACTTCGTCGAGGCGGTCTACCAGAGCCTCGTCAAGGAGAAGTCGTGAGCGCGTGCCGACTCGAGCCGCCGGGCGTGCCGGGCATCGCTGTGCTGTCGATCGCGGTGATCTCGGCCGTCATGATCGCGGCGCAATCCCTTCTCTCACCGTTGCCGGCGCACGCCCAGAATCGCGGCGCACCGCCGGCGGCAGCCCCGCCGCCGCCGACCGCCAGGGCGTCGGCGCCGATCGATCTGACCGGCTATTGGGTCGCCTTCGTTAACGAGGACTGGCGCTACCGGATGATCACGCCTGCCAAGGGCGATTACCGCGGCGTCCCGATCACGCGCGAAGCCCTCAACGTCGTCAACGCGTGGGACCCGGCCGCCGACGAGGCCGCCGGGAACCAATGCAAGTCCTACGGCGCGGCGGCCATCATGCGTGTCCCCGGACGCCTGCACGTGACGTGGCAGGACGACAACACGCTGAAGCTCGAGACGGATGCCGGCATGCAGACGCGGTTGTTCAAGTTCGCGCCCTCCTCACCGGCCCCGATCGGAAAGCCGACCTGGCAAGGGAACTCGGCCGCGCGGTGGGAGCGGGCGCCTGGAGCGGCCGCGCGCGCGGGCTCGCTCACTGTGGTCACCACGAACATGCGGGCGGGATATCTCCGCAAGAACGGCGTGCCGTATAGCGAGAATGCCACCGTCACGGAGTATTTCGATGCGGCCCCGCAACCTGGCGGCGGTCAACTCCTCGTCGTCACGACGGTGGTCGACGATCCACGCTACCTTCTTCAGCCCTTCATCGTCAGTTCGCACTTCAAGAAAGAAGCGGACGCGTCAAAATGGGATCCAACTCCGTGCTCGGCCACGTGGTAGCTGTCTGCGTTGAAGGTCCGGCGGCGCACCGGGCCAGCCGGCGCGCCTCGTCGGCAATGCGGAACCCGATCATCCTGCGGACGATGCTTGCGCTCGTTCTCCTGTGGACGGCGTCGACTCGCAGTGCGTTCGCGCAGTCCGAGCTCGCGGGCTCGTGGGCGGCGAGGAACACCGAAGACATCTCGCGCGACTCGTACCCGGTGGACTATGTCGGCATTCCGCTCAACGCCGAGGGGCGTCTCAGGGCGCTGAGCTACAACGAGTCCCAGTTGGCGATGATCGAACGTCAGTGCGAGGGATGGCCGCCGTTCTACTTCGTGCAGGGTCCGTTCGGCCTGAAGATCTGGAGCGAGACCGAACCGATCAAGGGCGCCACGATCTCGTGGACGATCGGCGCCTGGGAAGATCGGGCGCCGATCACGATCTGGATGGACGGGCGGCCGCGCCCGTCCAAGTATGCCGAACACACCCGCGGCGGCTTCACCACCGGCACGTGGGAGGGCACCACGCTGGTCACCTACACGACGCACATGAAGGCCGGCTTCATCCGCAAGAACGGGCCGCCAAGCAGCGACCAGGCGACGATGACCACCCGCTTCTACCGGCACGCAGACATCTTGACCGTGCTGGCAGTGGTCGACGACCCCATCTACCTGGCCGAACCGCAGATCATTTCGAAGAGCTTCCAGCTCACCGCGGCGCCGATGTCGCCGATCGGTCCGCCTTGCGTCTCCGGGTTCGAAGGACGGAAAGCGCAGCAGGGCGTGCCGCACTACGCGCCGGAGAAGAACCCGTTCGTCGACGAGCTCACGAAGCTGTTTCGCATCCCCAGAGAAGCGGTGCTCGGGGGCCCGGAAACGATGTACCCCGAATATCGAAAGACCATCAAGAACAGCTACGTGCGTCCCGAGCCCTGCAAGAGCGACTGCGGGCCCACGCCTGCTCGCTGAGCGCCCGGCTATGGCTGAACGCTCTTGACCAGGTCGCTGACCTTGAACCCGGAACCTGAGACAACGTTACCGATCGACGAATCCGCATCGACGTCCACGATCTTCAGAACGCCGACCGGCGAGCTCAAACGGCGTATCACTTTACCGGTGGCGGGGTCCTTGATTTCCTGGGACATCCGCTCGACAGCCAGTTGGTCCCCGACCTTGACGCCCGCCTTCGAACCGACATTGAGGATGACCTGGCTTCCGGAGACAGCCGCGACCAGACCCTGAACGACGACCTGCCGGACCTGGATGCGGCCCTGTTCCTTCACGACGCCGGCGCTCAACTGCTCGACCGAGGCCTTCACCGCTTCCCCGATGATCGTTTGCTGAAAATCACTGGCCCCGAAGTTGACCCCGCCGGCGCCGAATCCGCCCCACGTGCCGGCGCCGCCCGTCATGGTGGTGCTCTTGCGCTTGGACTCGCCCTTCCCTTCGGAGACGGCGAGAATCTCGGCGGTATCGATATTGACGACGCGGGCCGTCAAGCCGACGATGGCCTTGGTCTCTTTCTGGCCGAAACCGCCAATTCCAACCTTGCCGAGTCCGGCGCCGACGCCGCCAATGCCGGTGTTCTTCGTGTCGTTCCCGAATTGCGTGATGCTGCCGACGATGATCGCGTCAACCCCGAGCAGCCTGCCGATCTTCGCCGCCGAGCTTGGATCGGCGCGGTCGCTGTTCGAGAAGTTCTGCTCGGCCAGAATCTTGTCGAGCGCCTTGCGCTCGATCACCGAGTAGCTGCCGTCTTTTACCAGGTAAGTCACGAGCAGATCGGCGACGCCCTTGCCCACATCCACGTCGCGGCCGAAGATCGCACTCACTGTGCTGTGAACCGTGGCGTACTCGAAATCCAGCACCGCGACGCGGACTCTACGGCCCGACGCGCCGGAGACCGGGGTCTGCGCGCCGACGCTTGCAGCGGCAACCGCAGTCAACAACGAAGCGACACCGATGATGTGGATGATTCGTTTCACGTTTCACCTTCCAGGTATTCAAAGCGGTGGAAAAAGCTTACGGGGAGCCCGCGGGGGTGTCAACGCCAAACCCCACGCTGGCGACACTGCTTTCCATCGACTGTGAACGCCAGCCACACTTCCCGGGGAGGCCATTTTGCACCTATCCGGAGTTGACGAACAGGGTGCCGCCACTACATTTGGACACGCCGGCTCGAGGCGCATTCCGCCCTGACTTGTCGAAGTCGAGCCGCGGCTTCAGGCCGCCTGATGCCCTGTCGTTGAAGGTCGCAGGATCAGCGCTGCGCGCGCTTCTGCGCTTCTCTGTAGTGAGATGAGGTCGTGGGCACACGGCCGTAGGCGCTACGGGCGGAGGTCATGTCCTTGACCTTCCTGTCGAAGAGCTCCGCCGCGCGCCAGGCCGCGTCGTGCGAGCCGGTCGGAAATCGCTCCCCCAGATCCTCGAGCGATTGGGCCGCGAGGTCAAACCGTTTCAGGTCTTCGTACATATCCGCAAGCTTTGCCAGCGACGCTGGCGGCATCCCCGGAGAGCACGTATCCTGTGCGGGGGTTTCGTGGATACGTCTGCCATCAGTTACCGCGTCGCCGACTTTCTCAAACAGCATCCACCGTTCCACGCCATGGAGGAGGCCGACCTGCTGGCGCTCGCCGCGCACGGCCGGGTCCGATTCTACGAAGCCAATGAATTCATCCTCTGGCAGGGGGAGCCGCACAAGCTGCACGTGTTCGTGATCCAGCAGGGCACGGTCCTGCTCTGGGATGAAAGCGGCGGCCACGCCGAACTGCGCGACGTCCGGGGCGCCGGCGATCTGCTCGACGTCGGTCAGTTCAACGGGACTGGCGCGTGCGTTTATTCCGCCCGGTCGGCCACCGACGTCGTCGTCTATGGATTTCCGGCCACGGATTTCGAAGCCTTTGTGCTCAAGTATCCATACGCGCGCGACTACATCGCCGGGTTCGATCGAGTGACGGCGGACTTCCAGCGGACCGACCAACGATCCGATCCTCCACGGATGTTCCTGAATGAAGTGACAGGCCCGCTTCAGATCTGCCGGCCGCAGGACAGCGTCGCCGACGTGGCGCGGATCATGGTTCACACGGGGTCCGATGCCGTGGCGGTCGTCGACGCGGAAGCACAGCTGGTGGGACTGTTGACCTCGAATGCGTTGCTGACGTGGATTGCCGACGGCGGCGGCAACTCCCAGCGGCCGGTCTCGGATCTTCAGACGGCGGCGCCGCCGATCGTCGGACCGGAGGCATCGATCACCGACGGCGTCATCGCCATGGGTGCCGCAGGCACCAACGCGGTGGCCATGACGACGGACGGCACCGCTGCCGGCCGTCTCCTGTCGGTCGTAACGCCGCACCATCTCGCGCGCGCCTTTGGCGATCAGCCGGCCGCGATTCTCGCCGACATCCGACGGGCCGACGACTTTCAGGCGCTGCGATCGCTCAACCAGCGAGCGCGCGCCTGCGCCCATCGTCATCTCACGGACGCGGCCTCGACCGATTGGATCGTGCGGTTCACGGAGCTCGTCGACCACGAGATCATCACCAGAATCCTCGCCCTCGTCGATCAATCCAACTCGGCTGGCTGCTGGTGCGTGTGCGGGACATCAGGGCGGGGCGAGTCGGTGACGAAGCGTCAGCCCCACGTGATCCTCGTGCACGACGAGCTCATACCGGATTGGAATCCGTGGGAAAGCTACACCCGCGTCATTGAGGGGTTGACAGCCTGCGACTACCTGCCCGGCTTCGAGACGCCGTTCGAGGCGGCGTTCTATGTGGCCAGCGTCGACGAGTGGAGCCGGCGCTACGAAGCGTGGATCCTCTACCCGGTGCTCGCGCAGATGGCGCGGAGCCGCCCGCTCTTCGACTTGCGCCCCATTCACGGTCCGCGCGCGCTCTGGGAGCAGATCCGCGTGCGCGTCGCTCAGGCGGTCGACGGCGATATTGTCCGGGTCCTCGCGCACGACTGCCTGGCCAGTCTCCCGCCGCTGACGTTCTTCCAGGAAACGGTCGTCGACGAATCGGGGGAACAGACGAGCGTCTTCCGGCTCGAACACAACGCGCTGCAGCCGCTGGTGGACGTAGGGCGCGTGTTCGGGATGGCCGCGCGACGGGTCATGGGCACGTCGACGCTTGATCGCTTCGCCATCGCGCGCGGTCTGCTACCTGCGCACGAAGCCATCTTCCGGGAGGCGTCCCAGGCGCTGCGCGTCGTGCTGTGGCAGCAGGGCCGCATCGGGATCAGCCAGGGGACGACCAGCTCGGAACTGCCCCCGGCCCTGCTCAGCCGCCACGATCGCCACATGCTGAAGAGCGGATTCCCGGCGATCCTTCGCCTGCTCGAATTCACGGCCGACCCCGCATGGCTGGACGCGCTCTGATGCTGCCGCCGTTCATCGCCCGGTATCAGCAGGGCTTCGAGTCGACGTGGACGGACGCCACGCCGATCGATCAGGTCCGCTTCGTAGTCCTCGACTCGGAGACCACCGGTCTGGACCCACGTACGGATCGCATCGTCACGATCGGTGCCGTGGCGGTGCACGCGGATGAAATCGTGATCGAAGACAGCTTCGCCGCACTGCTCAAGGTCGGCCGGAACACCAGTGCCGTGACGGTGCATGGCGTGACCCGCGACGAGAGCCGTGGGGGGATGGAGGAAGTGGAGGCGCTCGAGCGGTTCCTCGATTACGTGCGCGACGGCGTGATCGTCGGCCACCACATCGGTCACGATGTCGGCACGTTCGACGCGGGCTACGAGCGCCATTGGGGCGCGCACCTGCTGAACCGCAGCCTCGACACGATGGATCTGACGCTGCACCTCGAGCGCGACGGCGCGTTCGCCGGGCGCCCGCCGATCCGCCAGTTCACGCTGGATGCGCTGTGCGAGATGTTCGGCGTGGTGCCTCACGACCGTCACACCGCAAACGGCGACGCCTTCATCACGGCTCAGGTGTTCCTTCGCCTGCTGAAGCTGGCCGCCCGGCACGGGCGAACGCGGCTGGGCGACATCAGCCGGCCCTTCATCGATCCGGCCGAGACGCCCGCTTAGGGCAATCGACAACGCTCAAGGGGGTTGGAATCCCAGCTCTTCTTCCTTGTGCTCTTTGTGCTCTTTGTGGTTCAAAACTCGCGACGTACTTGGAGAAGCACGACAACGCGCTGGTCAGAACGCTGTGGTTATCTGAACACCTGCGTCCGCCTGAAGGTCTCGGCGACCACGCGCACTTCGTCGAGCGGCGTGAGGCGGCCGTGAATCGGGACCACCTGTTCGACGTCCAGCCTGAGACGATCGACCGCGTCGAGCAGGTGGACGAGATTCGGGACGCCGCCCGGCGGGTCGTTCGGATTGGCCGCGGGCGTGAACGAATCGGCCTCGATCAGGACCCGCTCTCTCGGGAGAAACACCATCAGCATCCCCGCGTTGTGCATGTTGCCGGGGTAGTGATAAACGACCATTTCGTGCGTGTCGTCTCGGAATGTCCGACTGCCGATGATGCCTTCGAACACGGCCGTGCGGCCTGATTTCGCGAGGCGGTCAGGAGCAATCGTGCGCGGATTCGACCAGACCTGCTGGTAGTAAGGCACGTTGCCGGCCTGCGTCACGATCGTCGCGCCCTCGGCCGCATAGGTCCGCAGTCCCCCGGCATGATCGAAATGCGTATGGGTGTTGATGACGTATCGGATGGCTTTACCGGGAATCGTCTTCTTCACGGCATCGATCACCGCCAGGGATCGCGTCTCGTTTTCAGGAGCGTCGACCACCACGACGTGATCGCGAAACTCGACAACGACGCTCTTCGCGCCGCCGGGCACCATCCACAGTCCGTCGGAGATTTTCTCGGGCACGAGCGCCGGAGACGGCGCCGCTGCCTGCCGGATGCTTGACGGCACTTCGAGCGCGACCGGTGCATTCGGGAGCACATCGGTGATCGTCAGGTCGAGCACCGGATACCCGGCCGAACGCTGCAGGATGCGCGTCGGGAACTTCACGCCGGCGAAATCCTTGTAGTCCGAAAAGATCGCTTCCAGTTTGATGTCGCCAAGCACCGGATTGGCCATCCAGGTCTCGACCCGCTCGACCAGGTTCTGTTCGTTCAAGACACCCTCGAGACGTACCATCAGGGGCGTCGTCACGGTGACGACGTTTTTCCTGACGCCCCGCAGGGTCTCCACTCGCACCGCCGCGTTGCCGGCTTGCGCCGCCTTGATGAAGCCGTGTGGCGTCAGCCAGATTTGCGTGGTCCGGCCTTCCACGGCGCTGCGCATGTCGCGCTCCACCGCGGGGGGCGCGACGGTCTGGCCGTTGATCCCCAATGCGATGTCCCAGGCGTATCCGCCGCTCAGCGCCCAGATCTGCCGCAGCTCCCCGGAGAGCGGCTGAAATCCTCCGCCGAGCGGCGGATTCTCGACCTGGGCGCGACGACGATCGTCGCGAAAGGTGTTGGTCGTGTAGTTGATCGCGACCGTGATACTCGGAATGGTGAATCGAGGCCACGGCGAACCGCCGTCGTAGGCCTGACCAAAAATGTAGTCGGACCCCCAGCCCGAATACTGGATCGATTGCACACGTCCGGCGCCCAGCGCGGCCGCGGCCGCGGCGACGGGGCCACCGGCCTCCTGGCTCCGGATTGATACGGTGACGAGAAGAGTCAACGCACACGCGGTCGGCAAGATCGGCAAGGTCGTCAAAGTCGGCAAGGTCGGCAAGATCATCTTCATGGCTCGTATATACTCCACGAACCAGGCGTTCGCCACAATCGACGGAGAATTTCAGCACTGTGGCGTCGTGGGGGGAGACTCATGTTGAGGCGACGTTTTATCCAGCGCTCGGCCCTCCTCGGTGCAGCGACTCTGACTGACCGGCTCGTGGCGGCTGCAACACCCGCCGCCACCCAGTCGCCGACGTCGCCCACCGCCAAACGGCGGACGCGGATTTTCATGGGCGGATATGGTCCCGCGTCGACCGGTTTCAGCCTCGCGCTCAAGAAAATCGGCGATCGCCTCGAAACCAGGTTTGGAGACGAGGTCGAGGTGAAGTACGTCTACAACATCCTTGACCTCGGATACCGCGCCGACGACATTCTCTGGCTGGTTGAACAAGGCGTGCTGACGCTCGGGTATCAGTCCAGCAGCTACCTGACCGATCGAGTGACCGACCTCGGAGCCGCCGACCTGCCGTTTCTCTTTCCCGACGCCCGGCAGGCACGCACCGGCATGGACGGGCGCCTCGGCCAGTTGTTGACCGCCAGGATCGAAGCGGTCACGAACTACCGGATTCTCGGCTATTTCGAAAATGGCTTTCGCCACGTGTCGAACCGCCTCCGCCCCGTCCGCACACCTGCCGACATGAAGGGCATGAAGATTCGCGTCCTCCCCAGTCAGATTCAGTCGCGGACCTTCGAGCTGCTTGGCGCAAATCCGAAGATCATGGACCTCTCGGAAGCCATCGAGGCTGTCAAAGCCGGGACGCTCGACGCCCAGGAGAATCCGTTCGCCAACACGGTCACCTACGGTGTGCACAAGTACCATCGCTTTCACTCCGCGACGAATCACTTCTATCTGTCCCGGCCTATCTTCGTGCATCGGCCGACATTCGATGCGTGGCCGCGCGCGCTGCAGGACACGCTGCGGGAGGCGGTGCACGATTCGATCGGGTTCCAGCGCGAACTGCACGTCAAGGAAGAGGAGGATGCGATGACCGTCATTCGCGCCGAGGGCGGGGAGATTCTCGAGCTGACGCGAGACGAGCACGATGCGTTTGTCGCGGCGGTCAAGCCCATTTACGGCGAAGCGCGCCGTCAGTTCGGTGCCGAGATACTGAAGCTGCTCAACGTGTGACTGGGCCCCTAGAGCAGCCCGTGCAGAGCCCGAGCCGCCTCACCTGCCCTACCCGACCGGCCAGCCCGACCCGCCGCCGTCTCCTGATGCTGAGCAGCGCGGGACTCGCCATCTCGATCACCGCAGGCCTCGTCTGCACCAGCGTGATCGCGACCATCGCGCAGACTGTCCCCTCCCAATGGCGCGCCAGTCTCCCAGACATCCGCGCCACCGCCGCCCTGATTCCAGGCCGACGACCGCTCCGTCTGAACATGCTGAAGTTCGCGGAAAGCCGGCGCACGAAGAACTTCTCGATCAAGGGCGCTCCCGCCGACCCGAGCGTGCAGGCGCGCACGGCCTTTCAAGTGATGTATGCCGACGGGCACGTGATGGTCGATGCGGGAATGGACCAGCAGGTTCACCGATTTTTCGGCCGCGGCGTCGAAGAGCCCTACAATGCCGACGCCGCGCGGGAAGTCGAACGCGCCGTCGCGACGGCACGTCTCATCGTCGTCACCCATGAGCACGGCGACCACGTGGCGGGCGTCATACGGACGTCGCGTGCACGAGAGCTTGCTCCCAAAACGATCCTGACGAAAACCCAGGTGCGGACGCTGATCACCTCACCACAGATGCCCGAGATCAGACTCACCGAGGAGATGGCCTCGCGGTATGTCGTGGTGGACTACGACACATACTGGCCGCTCGCCGCCGGGATGGTCCTCGTCAAGGCGCCGGGCCACACGCCAGGATCGCAGATGGTTTACATCGCTCTCGAATCGGGCCGCGAGTACCTGCTGATCGGCGATGCCGCCTGGCACATGGATGGGGTCCGGCTGGTGAAGGAGAAGGACGCCCCGTGGATCACCGAAGATCAGAGCAACATCCTGAGCCAGCTCAAATGGCTCAACGAGCTCTCGCGCAGCGATCCGAGCCTGGTCATCGTCGCCAGCCACGATGATGACCAGCACGCGGACTTGATCAAGAAAGGCGTCCTGGGCGGCCGATTCGATTGACGGCGCCGGCGGGCGACTCGGTGTGTTTGTTGGCTGACTTCAAACGGTCGTGGGTCAGTGCGTATGCGATTAACGCCACGCCGGATCGTGCTTCACGTCTTCATCGTTCTGGTGACGCTCGCGTTACCGTTGTTGCTGCCCTCCTCGTGTGGGCCATCCGTTCACTCCGAGGCAATTCTGACAGCCGGAAACTCAAACTGACCCAACTACCAACTGTTCGAAGTCGATTGACCGGTCCGGCCGCCGGGAACTAAACTCCAGCCCGGAACCTAGGATCCTGACGGAAATTCGGCTGCCACTGTGGCCGCCGATGCATCCCGCCGGGCTGCGTTGCTCGTCGCTTACATGTTCCCGGTATGCGCGCTCCTCGCGCCTTGCCGGGCGGGCGCCTCGACGCCCACAGTTGAACCGCTGTATTCCCGTCAAGGTCCTTACTGCCGACGGAGGGTCACATGATGAAAGCCCGTTCGAAGATCTGGGCCGTGCTCGGCCTGTTGGCCGGCATTGCCGTCCTCATCTCTTACGCGGAGATTGGCGGCCAGGCGCAGACAACCGCGCCCCGCTTCAAGTTTGATCCCGACTGGCCCAAGCCGCTACCGAACAAGTGGAAGATCGGCGGTGTCACGGGCTTGGCCGTTGACAAGGACGACAACATCTGGGTGTTGAACCGGCCCAACGATCTGGTGTCCATCGAGGTTCACGCCGAGCAGGATCCTCCGCTGGCGGAATGCTGCGTACACGCGCCGGCGATGATTCACTTCGACAAGGCCGGCACCGTGATTGGATCGTTCGACGCGCCGCAGGGGCACGGCATGGCGGTCGACAAACAGGGATTCATCTATATCGGTCAGAACACCGTCCGCAAGTACGACCCGAAGACCGGCAAGCTATTGGCGGCTATCCCACACATCCCCGAAAATGCCAACGGTCAGCCGTTCGACAACAATCCCCGAATCGGGTGGGTCAAAGGGCAGGGCGGCGCCGGACCCGTTTCCGGATTCATTACCGTCGCAGCAGCAGATGGCGGGCGGGGCGGCCGTGGCGGGCGCGGTGGCGCCGGCGCCGGTGGCGGTCGAGGCGATGGAGCGGCGACGCAGGCGCAACTGCAGCAATCAGCCTTCATCGCGAAGTATCCGCCGACCACGCCGATGATCGTGGGAGGCATCGAGGAAATCCGCACCGACGATGCGGTCAATGAGATCTACGTGGCCGACAATTCGTTCGGCGGACGCGTGATGGTGTTCTCGCTGGACAAGTTCGAGTTCAAGCGGGGCTGGGGCGCGTACGGCCACAAGCTGTCTGAGATCAGCACGAAGCCCGAGGACCATGCCTACACGCCGAATGGTCCGATGGCCAAGGAGTTCGTCGGCCACCTGACCTTCAATTTTTCCAATGATGGCCTGGTCTATGCGGCCGACCGCTCAGGCAACCGGATCCACGTCACCGACAAACAGGGGAACTTCAAGCAGGAATTCAAGCTGGCGGAGGGGACGGGCGTGGGCGGCGCCGCCGGCGGCGTGATGTTCTCGAACGACAAGGAGCAGAAGTTGCTCTATGTGTCCGACCTGACGAACAACAAGATCTGGTTCCTCGATCGCAAGACGGGCACAGTCGTGGGCACGCTGGGCCAGCAGGGCGAGAACGGTGGCAGCTTCTTCGGCGTCCACATGGAAGCCACCGACTCCAAGGGCAATCTCTACACGGGCGAAGTATTTGCCGGCGAGCGCGTCCAACGGTTCGTGCCGGCCGACAGCCCAAGGGGCAAGCTGCTCGAGCAACTCTCCCGAGTGCAGCCGTAGGACGGCCGATCAGTCAGGGTGCGGAGGAGCGTGGCTCCTCCGCATCACCCTCCGACCAGCGCGGTCGTTATTCTTTCAGCAGTTCAGCGTAGCCAGTCAGATCGTCGACCCGCTCGCAAATGGCTTTCACGGCGGCCATGATCGGGACGGCCAGCAACAGCCCCCAGACTCCCCAAAGCCAGCCCCAGAACAGAAGGCTGACGAACACCGCAATCGCGTTCATGTTTCCCGCGCGGCTCAGCAGCCAGGGCGCGAGAACGTTCCCTTCAACCGCGGCAATCGCGAGACACAACCCGCCGCTCGCCGCCGCCATCGAGATTGAGCCAAACTGCACGAATCCGGCAACGGTTGCGGCAATGGTGACCACGGCGGGGCCAACGTAGGGCACCGCAAAGAGCACGGCGGCGACCACGCCCCAGATGAGGGCTTCTCGAAGCCCCATCATCCAGAAGCCGAGCCCGATCACGACCCCCACGATCACGCTGATGAACAGGCGCGCCAGCAGAAAGCGTTCGATCTGTCGATCGATCTCCTCCAGGATCTGGACGGTGATCTTCTTCTGCGACAGCGACGGTCCCACGATTCGCACGATCTTCCGCTTGTACAGGTCGCCAGATGCCAGCAGGTAGTAGACCAGGCACAACATCACGAACAGCTGGCCGAAGAATTTCAGCGCCCCGAGCGAGCCCTGCCAGAGATAGTCGCTCCACTTGAAGGTCCCCTCTTCAATGCGCACGGACGTGACGTCCGCCGACGCGGTGGTGGATCCAGCGGCGTCCTTCGCTGCACGCTCGAGCTCCTGGGCGGCCTGCTGGACCTTCGCGACGGTCCCGGGCTGCTCACCGGGATCGGGCTGAACGGCCTGTCTCACGGCGCGCGCAGACTCCGGCAACTGCTCGATGAACAGCACCGCGTCGCGGCGCAAGCCGTAAAGAGCGAAGCCGGTAACGGCGATCAGCGCAGCGAGCAACAGCGGCACGGCGACGGGTCGAGGAAGATGGAACGCCCCCATGCGAATCACGAACGGCTCGAGCGCGTAGCTGATGAGCACGCTGAAGACGAGCGGAATGAAGACGTCCTGGGCCCACCACAACGCAGCGATCGCCGCCAGGGCGGGGAGCAGTCGGATGACTGGGCGTCGTTCGGGTGCGACCGGCGTGACAGCGTCGGTCGCGGGAACCGGTGCAGCTTCGGCGACAAGGCTTCGCGCCTCAGCCTGAAGCACTCGGACCAGCTCAGCGTTCGACGGCGGTTCGGCTAACACGATCGTGAACATCCGCCAGTATGACGCCAGGACACACCGACAACTGTGCTTTTGAGCACAATCTGTATGCGGGAGGGCGCAGAGTCGCTATTCGAACAGGCCCGGGTCGAACTGATCCGTGACCCATGTCCCCGGCCGTTCAGCTGGTCAATTCCTGCTGGCTCCATTGCTCGGCCGTTGAGGCCGGAGCGGCAGATACGCTCTCCGGATCATCCGATATCATGCTGATGTGAGCACGCTCGTCGGCCCAGAGAAGCGTGATGACGATCCGGAAGCGCTGCGCTCGCGGCTGGCCGAGCGCGAAGCCATCCTCGGTGCACGCGACGCCGAAGTGGCTAGGGTGAAATCGGATCTCGACGCGTTCAGGATCAAGTACCGTCAGCAGGTCGGGCTGCTGCACGAACAGCTCGACAGGCTCGAGCTCGAGATTGCCGAAGCCGAACTGGACGAGTTGTCGAGACGGCTGAAGATCGCCGGCGGTGACCCGACTGTGCCGCCCGCCGGCGCGCAGCCCGCGCCCCCCCCGCGCTACACGTCTGACGTCGTGCGGAAGTTGTTTCGCGACGTCGCGAAGGCCATTCACCCCGACCTCGCCCGCGACGAGCTCGCCCGCGACCGGCGTCACGCCCTGATGGTCGCCGCCAACCGGGCGTACGCCCTGGGCGACGAGGAGGAGCTCCGCTTGATTCTTCAGGCGTGGGAGAGAAGCCCCGAAGCGGTGCAGGGGAGCCATCCCGAGGCGATGCGATTGCGGCTGGTTCGCCGGATCGCGCAGATCGACGAGCAGTTGGAAATGCTCGTCAGCGACCTGTCGGCCCTGAAGGATTCGCCGTCGTGGAAATTGAAGGCGATGGTGGACGAAGCCGCCGCGAAGGGCAAGGATCTGGTGCGTGAGATGGTGGCGCGCCTGAAACGCGACATCCTGGTCGCAACCAATCGACTGGACGCGATGCGGCCGCCTCCTTGACGCGACACTTGGGGCCGGTCACCCACTCCCGCCCCAGGTGCGCACTTCGCATGCACCGATGCCCCGCCGGTGCTCCGGGTCATCTCGCCGGATGAGGAAACGCCCACCTCTACTTGGTCGACAGCTCCAGCTCCCTGAGCTTTTCGAGCTGCTGCAGTTCCTTGTTGTTCGTGCAGTAGAACTCGTAGACCTCGCCGTCGCCCAGCGTCCAGCGGCGTGGCGCGGATTTCCACGGCTTCACCAGGACTTTCGGATCGTCGACCGTCACGGTGACATTGAGGTAGTTCATGGAAGGTCGGCTGTAGCGCTCGGTCACCCGCAGTGCATCACTGTGGAACCAGCCGTTGGGCATGATGTAGGTTCTGTCGTCGAACCCGATGGATTCGACCACCAGCGTGTCGCCCTCCCAGCGGGCGGTGCTGTTGCCGTGAAAGAAGGGTTCCGGATCCTTGGGGAGCGGACGGCCATCCAGGTGAATGACCCGCCAGTTGTTGAGCACTTCGTACAACTGCACCAGCAGACCCGGCTTGTGGACCATCAGCGTCGAGTACGGATTCTGCAGCCAGATCGCGGGAACGCCGCGCGGCAGACAGTTCACGGACGACTTCGAGAGCTCGAGCTCGGTCGGCGTCATGGCCTTGATTCTCGCCAGCGCCGATGGCTGAAATTCCGGCCGCTCCTCGGGCGTCGCCTTTGGATCGAAGGTGCCGAGCACGGCAGGATCGACTCCGTAACGACCGCTGACCCCCTGCCCCGCGCCATTGGGCAGCCAGTGCCCGGAGAGATCCGGATGGCCGTCGGCCAATCGGGGCGCCGGACCGCCCGGTGGCATCGCCGTGATGGTGTACTTGGCGTCCTGGGCGCCAGCGGGAACGGACAGCACGGACCACAAGGTCATCGCTGCCAGGCCGGCGACCACGTGGCGAAGGCGACCAATGGTTGTCGCGGCCGGAGAAATCGCGGTCAGCAACCGTGTCGAGTGGTAATCCTTCTGCGTATTCATGCCACTGGTCATGTTCACGGCTCCTGACACCCTTGACCGATGTGGAGGATCTGGTTTGTTCGCGTTTTCGTGTCTTCGTGGTTGCGTTTCTGGCGGTGGAGAGAGCCCGAGCGCTCTAGTCCTGCAACTGGCCGACCTGGCGCATCACGCCGTCCGAAAACTTCAGCGTGCCGGCGGCGGCATAGTTCGACGTGCCGTTCCTCGCGAGACACCCTCTGACCCACACTTCCTTGCCGATGTTGTCGACGAACAGCTGTCGATCGTTGCCAGCCCGTCTCAGCGTGATCGGCGCGTAGGTTTGAAACGACCAGTTCTCCACCTTTCCTTCCGCGCCTTTGATGTCCACGTAGAAGTATGGGTGGGGGCTCTGCCAGTCGAGCTTCGTGAGGATGCCGGTGAACTCGCGGCAATTCTTGCCGTCGAACTCCGCCGCGAAAGAGTGGTGCGCAAAGGAAGGCGCCGCCAGCAACCACATGCCGCAGGTCATCGCCGCCGCGCCGAACATGGTGGGAATCTTCATCGGAACCTCCTCCGCATCTCTCTTCAACGTCCGTTCGGCGGTGGCACGTGGTGAGCCTCACAGCCCGCGACTCTCCTTAGGATCCGTAGATGAATAACGTGCGCATTCTGGCCGCCGATGCATCCCGCCGGGCTGCGT
>JBDTVS010000229.1:0-9794 GCA_040007095.1 Acidobacteriota bacterium | reverse complement strand
TCCGGGCGCATCGCCCGCCTCGGTGCAACGACGGACTTTCACCACGGGCTGCTAGTGTCCCGAGTCCGAAGTTCGTCACCCAAATTCCAGGGCGGGGCATCCCGCCTCGCTGCGTTGCTCGCTTACATATGCCCGATGTGCGCGCTCGTCGCGCCTGGCGATCCGGGCGCCGCGCCCAGGACTTTGGCAACGAACTTCGGACTCGGGACACTAGGGACGACATCGCGTTCGGATTCAATGTCGGCCTTTCGTGTCGCCCGGCAGAACTCGCGGGGAAATCCGCTGCATGCCCTCGTCTCTCCGTGATCTCTGAGTGCGCCAGACCAGTAGGCGCCATACGAGCAGTGGTGCGTCCGGTGCGCCGAGCGTCGGCCGGCGGTGGAGCAGGTCGAATCGCCCCCGTTCGACGCGCTCGAGAATGCGCATGCCGCCGAGCCACGTCAGCCGCAACTCGGTCCCCAGCCGTCCGCCCACCCGATCGCAGACGGTGCGACCGTCTGCGAACCGATCGCGGGTGAACGCCGTGCACGCCTCGATGGAGTGGGCCCAGGACTCGGTGAGGTGCGCACCGCACAACGTCTCTTCGCTGGCGCCGGCGGCACGCAGGACGTCGGCCGGCACGTACAACCGACCGATCCGCCAGTCCGTTCCCAGATCCTGCCAGAAGTTCGTCAACTGCAGCGCCGTGCACAGCGCATCCGACGATCGGTCCAATCGTTCGTCGCGGTAGCCGGCGATCCGCAGCACCAGCCGACCCACCGGATTGGCAGAGCGGCGACAGTAGTCGAGGACGTCGCTCCACGAGGCGTAACGGGTCGTCATGATATCCTGACCGAACGCGCTCACGAGATCGTCAAACAATCCGATTGGCAGGCCGAGTGATCGGATCGAGTGGCCCACAGCCCTCAGGATTCGCTCCTCGGAGTCATCCGGGCGATGGTCGGAGTAGTCGTCGGAGTAGTCGTCGGAGTAGTCGTCGGAGTAGTAGTCTTCTTCTGCCACAGCTGCACGGTGCAGACGCGCCTGCCAGCTCTCGAGGCGCTCGCGCCGCTCGTCGGGACCGGCGGAGCCTTCGTCGGCGATGTCGTCGGCGATGCGCGCAAAGGCGTAGAGTGCGGCGATGTGAGGCCTCATGCTCGCCGGCAACAGGTGCGAGGCGACAGGGAAATTCTCGTAATGTGAGCGCGCCAGCTTTTCGCACGCTGAGTACGCGTCGGCAAGCGTGGCCCGTTGGTCTGGCACCGACGCATTCTAGCAGGCCGATGAGAACCGCAGTCCGAACTGAAAACTCCAGAGTCAGAATTCAGAAGGCCGGCGAGATTCCTCGGCAATTCGCACTTCGACGTTCTGAGTTCTCACTTCCTGCATGGCGCACGTGGCACCTTGCCCCCCGGTTTCCCGGTGCGTGACGCGTTCGCCGGCATCGTCGCTGCGGCGCTCCTCGTCGTGGCAGCCAGTCTGGCCACCACGCTGACCATCTACAAAAGGCGTCGGCAGCGCATGCACGACGCCGAGCGGGAGCGCGGCCGGACGCTGGTCGCCGAGATTCCCGCCGAAGACGATCTCGTCTTGTTCAGTGAGGATTCCAAGCGGTTCTATTTCGGCGATGGTTCGATCGACAAGGACCAGATCACCGCGGTACGCGTACTCATCAACGGCACGTCGATCGCCGCGTTCATGTCGAAGCGCGCCGCCGCGCATCCGCAAGCGACCGCGTTCGACGATCGTCCCGAAGGAATCGCGCGGGATCGGTGGGACGTGGCCATCGAAACCGTAACGGGCCCAACGCTGATCCCGTGTGGCGCCATTCGCGAGCGCGTATCTCAGGAGCTGGCCCGGGCGGTCTTCGAGGCGGTCAAGCGCGACCTCGAAGCGCGCGACCAGGAGGGATGAGCCTGATCACCGAATCACCATTCGACCTCGGTGACGCGCGCGCGCTTGTTGACCGCGCGCGCCACGACAAAAAGGAGGTCGGATAGCCGGTTGACGTAGCGCAGCACGACCGCATCTGCGGCCGGCTGCAGTGACACGATGCGGCGCTCGGCGCGGCGGCAGACCGCCCGCGCCACATGGAGACCCGCGCCACCGGGAGAACCACCCGCCAGAATGAATCTGCGGAGGGGATCGAGTTCCTGCTCGAGACGGTCGATCAACTGTTCGAGTCGAGCGACGTCAGCCTCGGTCACAGATGCCTTGGTCACCCGCGCCGCAATCTTGTCGGTGGGATCGGCGAGCGCGGCGCCCACCGCGAACAGGTCGCGCTGAATCGTGGCGAGCTCGCCGTCGATCTCCGGATCTTCGAGCGATGACCGTACCAGGCCCAGCCAGGCATTCAGCTCGTCGACGTCGCCGTAGGCATCGACCCGCGCATCGTCCTTCCTGACCCGGGTGCCGTCGAACAGCGACGTGTCGCCCGCGTCGCCGGTTCGCGTGTAGATTTTCATCAGGTGAGGTTGGATTATACGATGCAGACTTCGAGGACCAGGAAGAAGCGGCCGTTGTCGATGCCCTTGTCGCCCGATCGCCGGCGCTTCCGTCAGCGCCTGCTCTCCTGGTACCGGCGTCACGGCCGCGACCTTCCATGGCGCAAGACCAGCGACCCGTATCACATCCTGGTCTCCGAGATGATGCTGCAGCAGACGCAGGTCGATCGGGTGCTGCCGAAGTACCACGAATGGCTCGACAGGTACCCGTCGCTCGAAACACTCGCGGCCGCGCCCGAAACCGAGGTCGCCGAGGCCTGGTACCCACTCGGCTACAACGTCCGGCCGAAACGCCTGCAGACCATCGCGCGGGAGTCGGTCGCCCGCTACGGCGGGCGGCTGCCGGCTGACGATGAGACGCTGCGGTCGTTCAAGGGCATCGGGGCCTACACCGCCGGAGCGATTCGCAGCTTTGCCTTTCGCGAACGGGCGGCGATTCTCGACACGAACGTCGCCCGCGTCTTGTTCAGGGTGTTCGTGGCGAACGGCGATCCGAAGAGCCACGCCATGACGCGCCACTTGTGGGCCGTTTCCGAGGCGCTGCTTCCGGCGCGCGAGGTCTTCGACTTCAACCAGGCGTTGATGGATCTGGGCGCGATGATCTGCGTCGCGCGCAAGCCCCGCTGCCTGGTCTGCCCGATGGCCAAGAGCTGTCGTGCCTTTCCCTTTACACCGCCCGATACGCCGCGGATCCCGAAGGCGAAAGCCGGACGCCGCCCGGCGACGCAGTCGTGAACCCGATCGTCGTCGCTGCAGCGGTCATCGAACGCGACGGGTGTTTTCTGGTGACGAAGCGACCGGCCGGCGTTCACCTCGAGGGTTACTGGGAGTTCCCGGGCGGGAAGCGTGAGGCCGGCGAGGCGATTGTGGCGTGTCTGTCGCGCGAGCTGCGGGAAGAGCTCGACATCGAAGTGGACGTCGGCGATGAGATCTTCACGACGGCCCACGCCTATCCCGACCGCACGATCGAGCTGCATTTCTTTTCGTGCGCGCTGCGCGGCTCGCCCCGTCCGCAGTTCGGACAGGAGATGATGTGGGTGCCGCGCGACGAGATGGCGCGCTTGAGTTTTCCGCCGGCGGACGCGGAGCTCATCGAATTGTTGCTTCGAGGCCGCTGAGTCCGTCCTTCATCGCGCCGAGCCGGGACTGGAGCTCTTTCGTTTGTACGTAGTGTCCGCCTTCGGACGTGGGTCAGTTTCACGTCAACCCCCGAGCACACCGAGGCCAAAACAGAATGTTTTTCCCGGTGATCTACTCAAAAAATGTCGTCGTCGAACGTCTCGGTCCGGCTGAAGCCAAGGCGGAAGCTTAATTCCCGCCAGGGTCCTTAGTACTCCGTTTCGCAATTACGCTAACGTATCGGGCGCCGATGCATCCCGCCTCGCTGCGTTGCTCGTCGGTCAAATGCTCCCGGCATTCTTCCTCCTCGCGCCTGGCGATCCGGGCGCCTCGACACCCGAATACGTCACCGTAATTACGAAACGGAGTACTTAGCCGCAGCGACCGCCACGAACGGCAGTGCATGGACCACAGCGGCCTGACCGTCAATCGAGACCTCCGTACCTGGCTCCAGGAAGTCGCGGTGCAGGTACGCCAGCGCGATCGGCTTGTCGAGGGCCTCGGACCGGGCGCTGCTCGTTACGCGACCGATCTCGCGACCAGCGGCCGTCACCGTTGTCCCCGGGGCCGGCACCGGGAGGGTGTCGCACAGCAATCCCACGAGCTTCCTCGCGACACGCCCATGGCCACGGTGCAACACGCGAATAATCACTTCCTGGCCGACATAGCAGCCCTTCGAGAAACTGATCGCTCGCGATTCGATGCCGGCTTCGAGCGGAATCGTCTCCTGGTCCATGTCGCGGTTGAATTGGGGAACCCCGGTTTCAATCCGAAGGGCCTCGGCGGTCTCGTGGTCGAGGGCGGGCACCCCACGCTCTTCGAGCCGTCGGCTCAGCGCTGCTGCGCCGGGCGCCTCTATGTGCAGGTCGTAGCCCGCTTCGCCGGTGTCGGTGACTCGCGTCACAATCACCGAGTAGCCGTCGAACTGCCCTCGACGGTTCGCGTGCTCCGGCCACGACGCCAGGTCAGTCTCCGCGATTCCCACCAGGCCCCCCACGATCCCGGGGGCATCCGGGCCGACAATCGCCGTGGTCGAGAACGCGCTGCTCGCGTCACCGAGTTGCACGTCTTCGCTGAAGATGAATTGATCGAGCTTTTCGAGGACGCCGGCGTGCTGCTCGCGGGGGACTGTGAGGAGGACGATGTCGCCAAGTTCGTAGACGTACAAGTCGGCGATCATCCGGCCCTGCGGCGTCAGGTATGCCGCATAACACCCGCGGCCCGCCTCGAGCGCCCCGACATCGTTGGTCAGCAAGCCCTGCAGGTACGACCGGCGATCGGTTCCTGACACGACAATGCGCCCACGGTCGGGTCGGTCGAGGCTCGCGGCACGCTCGCGCGCGGCCCGGTACACACTGGAAAACATGGTGTTATGCTGCAATCCTTATATGCACCATTCTATCCGCGCCATTGCGCTCCTGCTGGCGGCCGCGGTGTCGTCTCCTGCCAACGCTCAGCAGCCCCCGTCCGCCGCGCCCGTCAAGTTCGTGGTATTCGTGCGCGGCACACAGGTGGGCACTGACGAGGTGACGGTCACCCGTGGCACCGACGGTTGGACGATCGCCAGCTTCGGTGGCCTCGGCCCGCCGCTCGATCTCGTCACCAGAAACCTTCGCATTCGGTACGACCCGGACTGGAAACCGCTCGAACTGACCATCGATGGCACCGTCCGCAACCAGGTCTTCGGCGTGCACATCACGGTGAGCGGAAATACGGCAACCTCGCACGTGAACAATGCGGGGCAGACGACAGACACAACCGATCCCGTCGCATCAGACGCGGTGTTCCTGCCCAACCCCTTCCTGGCGGCCTTCGAAGCCGTCACGCCTCGCTTGAAGACCGCCGCCAGCGGGTCGACGATCCCCGTGTACCAAGCAGGCGGCATGCCGACAATGATTCGCGTCGGCGACTCGGAGGCCGAGCGTATTCAGACCGTTTCGCGCCTGGTCCAGGCGCGCCGGACGCACGCGACGTTGTCGACGGGCGCGACCGAGGTGCCGATCGAGATCTGGGCCGACGAGTCGGGGCGCCTGTTGAGAGTGAGCCAGGGTTCGCAGGAGCTCGAATATGTGCGTGAGGACATCGCGTCGGTTTCGAGCCGGCGCGTGGTTGTTTCGCGTCCTGGCGACGAGCAGGTCCTGATTCCGGCGAACGGTTTCAACCTGGCGGGAACGCTGTCGAAGGCGACGTCCACCACTTCGCGAAGCCCGGCGATCGTCCTGGTCGCCGGATCGGGGCTGCTCGACCGGGACGAAGCGGTCGCTGGCATTCCGATCTTTGGTCAGTTGGCCACCACCCTGGCCGACGCGGGTTTCACCGTGCTGAGATACGACAAGCGGGGCATCGGTCAAAGCGGCGGACGCGCCGAGTCCGCCGCTCTCCCCGACTATGCCGAAGACCTGCGCGCCGCGGTGAAGTTCTTGGGCTCGCGTAAGGACGTTGACGGCAAGCGGATCGCCATTGTCGGCTATCGGGAAGGCGGTGCCTCATCGCTGATTGCAGCGGCGAAGGACAGCCATATCGCCGCGCTGGTGCTGATGGGGACGCCCGGACATCCGGGGGCCGAGGTAGTGATGGCGCAGCAAAAGCACGTGCTCGACCGCTCGAGCCTGTCCGACGCCGACAAGCAGGCCCGGGTGGATCTCCAGAAGCGGATTCACGAAGCGGTAGTCACGGGCAAAGGGTGGGACGCGCTGCCGCCGCAGCTTCGCCGCCAGGTCGACACGCCTGAATTCCAGAGCATCCTGACCTTCGACCCCGCCAAGATCATGCCGCAGGTCCGGCAGCCAATCCTGGTCGTTCAAGGCGCGCTCGACACGCAGGTCGAGCCGACCAACGCCGATCGCCTGGCAGCGCTCGCGCGGAGCCGTTCGAAGCAGGCGCCGGCCGAGTTGACGACTATTCCCGGCGTCAACCACCTGTTCGTGGCGGCGTCGACGGGTGAAGTGGCTGAGTACGCGACCCTCAAGGAAAAACAGATCGACCCGGCCCTCGCATCAGTTATCTCGTCGTGGCTGCGAAAAACGCTGCCCGCGGCGCGCTGACAGAGGTTCGCATCGGGGATTGAACGCCCGGCGGCGGGCGCGGGCTGCAGTGGACGTCGTAGCGCCTCGATCCGCTGCCGCGGCAAGGCAATCGGGCGCCGCGCTATTCGTACCTCAACGCTTCGATCGGGTCGAGCCTCGATGCCTTGATCGCGGGCAGCAGGCCGCTGATCACGCCGACGATCATCAGAATCGCCGAACAGATCGCGACAAGGTGGATTGACAGCCCGAGATGGATGTCGCTGACGCGGCTCGCGTCGTCGAGCAGCTCGGCGAGAAACGGGCGGGGGCTGAAGAGCCAGACCAGCGCGTACGACGCGCTGATGCCGATGGCGCCGCCCACGAACGTCGTCGCCAGACTCTCCAGCAGAAACTGCGACAGGATCTCTCGCCGCCGGGCCCCGAGCGCCATGCGGACGCCGATTTCCCGCGTGCGTTCCTGGACGTTGACGAACATGATGTTCATGATGCCGACGCCGCCGATAGCGAGCGTAACGACGCCGATGAAGGTCAGCACGATCTGCAGGCCGCCCACGATATTGTTCGTGATCTCGTTGGTCTTGTCCGACCCGAACATGTTGATGGCCCGTTCGTCGGCCGGGTTGTAGCGGTAGCGGCTGGCGAGAAATTGGCGTACTTCTTTGGTCGCTCTCGCCTCGAGCGTCGGCGAGACCGCCTGCCAGACGAACGTGCCGACGTACTTGTTGTCCGTCAGCCCGCCCATCGTGGTCCACGGAATGAAAATGCAGTACTTGTCCGGCCGGTTGTAGTTCGAGAGCTGAACCTTCTCTTCCATCACGCCCACGACTTCGAAGGGCTGCCCGGCAATGCGGATGGTCTCGCCGACCGCCGGCGCGCTGCCAAAGAGCTTCCGCTGTACTTCGCTGCCGATGAAGGCAACGCGGCGATGCAGTCGCACGTCGTCATCCTCGAGAAATCGGCCGCTCGGCTGGGGCTTTTCGCTGCGCATCACGCCGTAGCTCGCCGCGACTCCTCGAATCAGATGGCTCGACTCCTTGTTCCCGTAGACGATGGGAAATTCCCGCATGAACTCCGGACTGATGTTCTTGACCAGCGGGAGGTCGGCCATCGTCAGCACGTCGTCGATGGTGACGCGCACGCGCTTGCCCGCCCGCTCACCGCCCGCCTGCAGACTCGTTTGACCGGGGAACGACACGACCGTGCCGTCGGAGAACGCGCCGCGAAAGCCGGCCTCGAGCGCGGATCGGAAACCGTTGCCATAGGCGAGCAGCATCACGACGGCGACGATGCCCCACGAGATGCCGAGCATCGAGAGCGCCGCACGAAAACGATGGTGATACAAGCCCAACCACGCTTCGCGCACGATCTCACGCGCGCTCGACCAGGCGTGGAGGCCGCTGGTCATATTTCGAAACGCAGCGCGTCGACCGGTGGGAGTTGCGCCGCCCGCCGCGCCGGATAGGTAGCCGTCACGACGCCCACGGTGACGAGGGCCGCCAGTGCCAGCACGGCGCCCTGCCAGCTGAGCACCATCCCAGAGAATCGCTCGGGCATGGGTGCCAGATTGACCAGCTTGCACAAGCCGAGCGCAACCAGCAGTCCGCCGACGCCGCTGGCGATCGTCAAAAAGAACCCTTCGAGAAAGAACTGACGTTGGATGGTCTTCGTGGTCGCCCCGAGCGCTTTGCGAAGGCCGATCTCACGGGTCCGATCCTTCACCGCGATCAGCATGATATTCATGACGCCGATGCCACCCAGCGCAAGCGTCACGATCCCGACGATGCTGAAGAACTGCTTCATGTGGCCGATCATGCGGCCGAACATCAGCGTTTGGAGCGAGGTGTCCCACACCGCTACGGCTTGGGTATCGTCCGGGTCGAAGCCGTGTCGCCTGGCGAGCAGCGCGCGGATGTTGCGCTGCAGCGGCCAATCGATATCCTCGATTCGGCCGGTCCGATTGTCGAGCGCCGCAGGCAGCGCGTCGACCACGCTCTCGTTCGGCGCGACGATGATGTCGGAGAGCGCGCCGGGGGCGGCGTCGGTCCGCGGCAGGTCGCGCATCATCGCGGCAAAGGGCACGAAGATCTTGTTGTTGTCGGGACCGCTGTAGTTGCTGTCCTGCTTCTTCTTGCGAATCTTGCCAACGACCGTATACGGCGTGCCATTGAGCATCAGTGGCTCGCCGAGGACCGGACGCTGACCGAACAGCTGCTCCGCCATGTCGAACCCGACAATCGCGACCCGCGCGACCTGATCTTCGTCGGTCCATGTGAAATTGCGGCCCGACTCCAGCTCGATCGTTCTAATGGCCTGGTACTGAGGCTCGATTCCGCTGATCCTGGTGGTCGCGGCGTTGTACGAGCTCTTCACTCTCACCGCCGGCCGTTCGAGCTCGGGACTGACGACGGCCATCATCGACGACTCGGAGGCGAGGAGGCGGGCATCATCGAGCGTCAGGATGATCTGCCGTCCGGCGCGTTCGCCGCCGGCCTGCAGGCTGGTCCGCCCGCCCCAGACGATCGCGATGTTCTTGCCGAGCTCGAGAAGCACCTTGTCGTTGCCGCGGCGAAATCCCTCGCCGGTTGCGGACAGCACGACCACCGAAATCATGCCCCACAGGATCCCGAACATGGTCAGGACGCTGCGCAGCTTGTTGGCGCGCAGGTTCTGGAGCGATTGAACAACCGCTTCCTTCATGTCGCCTACGAGGGAAGAATGACCTTGTCGCCTTCGCCGACGCCGTCGAGCACCTGAATCTTCGTGCCGTTGCCGACACCGAGGGTCACCGGAGTCTTCTTGCGGCCGGACTTGGTGCCGGGGGCCACGAGATCGACAAAAGCGTGTTTCTGTGCGTCGTAGCTGACGGCCGCTTCGGGCAGGATGAGTGCGTTGGCGTGCTCTTCGAGCACGATTTCCGCGTTTGCGGTCATGTTCGCCCTGAGCTGTTTGCCGGGATTGTCGATGGAGATGCGCACTTCGAAGTTGGTGACGTTGTCTTTCTCGACGCCCATCGGTGAAATCTGCGTCACGCGGCCGTTGAACGTCTTGTCCTTGAATGTCTCGACGCGGATCCGGGCCGGCTGGCCGATTTGCACCCGTCCGATGTCGGCTTCGTCCACCTTGCCGCGCACGAACACCTGGTCGATATCGCCAATCGTCATGACCA
>JBDTVS010000228.1:0-9016 GCA_040007095.1 Acidobacteriota bacterium | reverse complement strand
ATGATGCCGTTCATCGGCGTCCGGATCTCGTGGCTCATGTTCGCGAGAAACTCGCTCTTCGACCGGCTGGCCTCCATCGCGCGGTCACGGGCGGTCACCAGTTCCTGGTTGCTCGTCTGGAGCTCGCCGGTGCGCGTGTCCACCGTCCGCTCGAGATCGTCCTGCTGCTGGAGCAGCTGCTGATCGCGTCTCTGGATGTCGGACAGCATCGCGTTGAACTGATCCACGAGCTCTCCGAGTTCGTCGGCGTCGCCCGCGTCAGCGCGGACGTCGTAGCGGCGGCCGTCGCGCACCAGGCGCGTCACGGCAATAAGCCGGCCGATCGGGGCGAAGATCAGCCGCGCCGTCTTGCGCGACAAACCGAACGCAATCCAGAGCGTCCCGAAGAGCGTGACCACCGTCAGGACGGCAAAGCGCGAGAGCTGGGTCCAGACTTCGGCCGTATCGGATTCCACAACGATGCTGCCGATGAACTCGCGGTTGAGGGCAATCGGCCGTTCGACGCGCAGGTAACCCGCCTCAAACCGGGCGACCCGTTCGACGCCTGCAGGCGGACCGTCCTCGCTCGGGATGAGGCTCGACGAGGCGTTGGGGCGCTGGTAGGTGGCGAGCAGCTGGCCGTCGCGCGTGAACAGTCGCGCATTGAGAATGTGCTCGTTGACCGCGGTGGCACGCAGCGTCTCTTCAGCGGCCGGGGCATCCTTGAAGGTGAGGGCCGCGGTGCTGTTGATGCCGACGACGTCGGCGATCATCGTCACGTCGCGGACCAGACGGAGCCGTAGGTTGACGTAGTCGTAGGTCGCAAAGACCGCGCAGGCCGCCAGCAGCGTCACGGCGCAGGTGGTGACGGCGGTCGTCGTGAGCTTGCGCGCCACCGACTGGCGGCGGAACCACGCGCCGAGGCTATTGAACACGATGGCTCCGGATGATTTTGGCGAGCCCGAGCAGTCGAGAGCTGAGCCGCAATCCCGAGCGCTCAACGGCCTCGACGTTGATCGCGAACCGCATCCGGCCGCCCTCGATGTAGAACTCGATGATGCCGTCCGCGTCGGCGAAGCCCTTGGCGTCGCTGACGGTCAGCACCGGGAGGGTCTTGACCCCACCCAATCCGCCGGCGGATCGTCGAGCCTCGCCTTCTGCGATGAACAACAGCTGGCAGGTCGGCCACGTGGCACTGTCCTGCGGCCGCGAGATATCGAACCGATGGCCGCTGATGTACTGTTGGCCGACGGTCTCGACCAGAGAGGCGGCGACGCCGTCGTCACCAACAATGCAGACCAGGATGGGGGCACCTGGACGTAGCGCCGGCCACTCGCTGAACTTGGCGAAGTTGAGCAGGAACGCCGCCTTCACGACGACATCCGGTGTCGCGGCGGCGCCCGCGGCGATGCTGGGCACCGCGATGACAGTCGCCGTCAACGCGATTCTCGCGATGACGGACCGTCCGCCACGACCCGCGATTGACGCGAGTCGCCCCGAATGTGTCGAGGGGCACGAACGCGGCGTCGACATCGTCAGAACACCCAACGTACTTGCAAGTTGGCGCTGCGCGGGATCTGGGTCACCATCAAAAAAGAGCCCGCGCCGGCGAACTCGGCGTGCGCCGCCTCGAAGAGGTTTTGGCCGGTCGCCGTGACGGCCAAGCGGCGCGTGAACCGCCACTCTGCGCTGATGTCGGCCCGCGTATAGGCGTCCACCAGCAGTTGCTCGATCGGACCGACATGGAAGATCGCGACACCGAGCGTCGCGCGATCAAGCGGCGAGAACGACGACCGCACCTGCCACTGGCTACGCGGCGCGCTCCCTTCGTCCCTGCCGGCGGCGGGATCTTGGCTCGTGGCCGCAAGACTTGGGCTGACATGGAAGGCCGTGTAGCTGCCGTCGAGGCGCCAGGCCTGAACCGGCGCCCAGTGTCCAGCGACTTCGAGGCCGCGCGTGGTCGCCGCGAGTTGGTTGGCGAACGTGCTATTGACAAGGATTTGCGGCGACGGGACAAATTGGACAATGGGAAGCGCCGGTTCCGTCGTTCGCAGATGCTCGTACCGGCCCACGAAGCCCGTGACGTCAATCGACGCGGCCGTCCCGAGCTCGAGCCGGTAGCCGGCTTCCGCGTCAACGAAATTTTCGGTCTCTGCGGCTGGGTTGCCCGTCGCGGTGACAACCAGCGGCAACCCGCTGGGGCTCGGAACCGGCGGGAAGGTCAGCCGAATCCCTCGTTCGTAGAGCGACGGGGTGCGTAAGGCCCGGGAAGTGGCCGCCCAGATGCGTTGGCGAGGGCTCGCCTTCCACATCGCGCGCGCGGTCGGTTGCACGCCCGCACCCGAGACCGCGTCGTGCTGCACCTGGCTGCCGAACGTGACGGCCAGGCGGTTGCCCAAGAGCGTGATCTCGTCCTGTATGAAGGCGGTGAAAAGAGACGAGCTGTCTTCGACCGGGACCAATGAGAAGCCGAAGCGCCCCGCCACCTTCTCGCCGATGAACCGGTAGCCGACGCCGGCGACCAGGTCGTGATGGGCACTGAGCGCCTTGTGATATTGGGTGTCGACGTCGAAGACTTGCCGGCTGTAGTCTCCGATCGTCTCCTGCCGGCCCGCGATGTCCACGAACGACTGAATCTGCAGCGATCCGCCGTTGGCGCCCTTGTGGGTCCAGCGGCCAAGAAGATGGCCCCCCTGCGTATCGGAGGGAACGTTCGCGATCGGTTCCAAAGCGGCCGTCTGCGGGTCGAGGTTGAACCACATTCCGCGCTGCTGGCCCGCCGTAAAGTCGCCCTCGACCATGAGCGCACCCGGTTTGGTGGTCCAGTCGACGCGGAATCCGGTCGTCGTGCTGTGAGAGGCATCGTCAGCGCGCACGCCGGGCGCGATGAGCGATTGATCCCGGCCGGTCCACTGGGAATACACGCGGTAGCTCGCCGCGCCGGTCGTCCCGCCGTAGCGGACGGTTCCCTGTTCACCGGAGCGGCCGCCCTCGACGCGGACGACTCCGCCCTGCGTCTCGGTCGTGGCTTTTGTGACGATGTTGATCACCCCGTTGACCGCGTTTGCGCCCCACAGCGCCGCGCCGGGACCGCGAATCACCTCGATCCGATCGACATCGTCGAGCATCAAGTCCTCGGCATCCCAGAAGACGCCGGCGAAGATCCGGTTGTAGAGGCTGCGGCCGTCTACGAGGACGAGCAGCTTGTCCGCGTACAAGCCGTTGAACCCGCGCACCGTCACCGCCCATTTGTTCGAGTTTATTTGCGCCACCTGTACGCCAGGGACCATCCGGAGAAGGTCGGGGATGCTCGTCATGCCGGAGCGGCGAATGTCGTCGTGCGTGATCACGAAGACTGCCGCGGCGACATCCGCGACACGCTCTTCCTTTCGCGAAGCCGACGTGACTTCGATCTTCATCAGATCTTCGATCGACACCTGACTGAGGTCCGGCACGCGGCCCTGCGCGAGGACTGGCGATGCAATGGTGGCGAGGCCGAGCGGCACGAGGAGCAGGCGCCGGGTGAGGTACATCATGATGTTCCCGCTCAACGGCGCGTTGGTTCGGTTCATTGTTGGCCTTGCCGTGAGACACCGGGAGCGGAGGCGTTGGACTGGAAACCCTTCCGGCTATCGATCGAGCCGGTCAACCCCCATTGCACCATCCCGAGGAGCCCGGGCGGGTGACATCGACCCACGGTATTCCCGGCGCCGTTGGCCGCCATGTCTCGGATCGCACAACATTGCACAGTGCGTGAGGTGGCCAGGGGAGAAGAATCTGTCTCTCAGCAGACCACCTCGAGCCTCTCCGTCGGCAATCCGCCAGGCGCGAGAAAGTTCCCGCAGCTGCGGGTTATTTCGTCATGTCAGGACCGAGGCCTGGTGGACGGGGCGCCAAAACGCGGTATACCGCTTGCTTGGTGCTCACCGGGAGGTGCAGTGATGGCCGTCGTGAAGGCGATTCTGGTCCCGACCGACTTCAGTTCGACCTCTGAATGATTCCTCGGAGAGGACGCACAGTCTTTAAAAGGAGTGGGCACCATGGCAACAGTTACCGTGTCGAATCAGGTCGCGGCTCCCGTTTCAAAAGTGTTCCAGCTCTTCACGGATATCGAACACGGCGCCGCCCATGTCTCGAGCATCAAGAAGATAGAGGTGCTGACCCCCGGACCGTTCGAGTTGGGCACCCGCTGGCTGGAGACCCGGGAGGTGCTCGGCCTCGCCGACAGCGCCGAAATGGAGGTGACCGCGTTTGACAGCGACCGGGCGTACACCATCACGCATCACAAGGCCGGCATCCGGATCGACACGAAGTTCTCGTTCGAGCCGTCAGGGGACGGGACCAAGGTCAGTGTCGAGTTCGAACTCGATACGGCCGGCCTCCCTCCTGGATTCCTGATGCCCCTCAACTGGGCGATCGCGGGGAAGGTCCGGGACGTCATCGGTCACGACCTGAGCGACTTGAAGACCTTCCTCGAGCAATGACGCGCGACGGACGTGCGTCGGCGAAAAAGCGCGACCTCCCTCGGCAGATCACTCACATCGAGGCACAAGGAACGATCCTGTGGCCGCTCAATTGCGAGCGAATGTGTTTGCGCTCCGGTCGGGGCCGAAAGACATGAGTCATCACGGCGTCATCCTCGAGCCAGTCCCGACAGCACGACGCGCAGAATGTCGATCCACGGCAGTGCTCCGCTGCGACCTGGCACGTTGGTCCATGGTGACCGGCGTACGAAGATGACCGCCCATCTTGAGACTCGGTTTCACATTCTCATCTGAATGCGGAGGTGGAGTAGTCTACGCACCATATGGCTGCACTTCATCCGCAGGTCGTGCACTTCACCATCGTGCTCGTCATCATCGGCGTGGCCTTTCGGCTCGTGTCGCTGCTGGGCCGACCCGCTTTTGCCGGGCCCGCGGCGGCCACGCTGCTGATTCTGGCGGCGGGCTCAGCGGTCGTGTCTACGCGGTCGGGTACAGCCGCGCACCCTCCCGTTGAACGTGTCCCGGGCGCCCGCGCCGCGGTCGGGGAGCACGAAGAGTGGGGCGAACGGACGCAGACGGTCCTTCTGGTCCTCGGCGCAATTGAGCTCGCCGGCCTGGGGCTCCGTCGCTGGTCGAAGGTGAAGATGGTGCACGCGTTCGCGGCTGTTGTCGGCCTGATCGGGGTCGCCTTCGTGTACGAGACCGCTGAACATGGAGGGGAGCTGGTGTACGCGTACGCCGGCGGCGTCGGGATCAGGTCCGGTGATCCGAAGGACGTGGAGCGTCTCCTCCTGGCTGGCTACTACCACCAGGCGTTGGCCGACCGAAAGGCGGGCCACCCCGATCAAGCCGCCGCGCTCATCGCGGCCGCCGCGCAGCGGTTCGGCGCGAACCTGGACGTGCAGATGCTGGCGGCGCAATCGATATTGATCGATCAGAAGAATCCGCAGGGCGCGATCGAGGCGCTGGCCAAAATCGAGGTGCCCGAGAACAATCGCTTCATGCGGTTTCAACGGGCGAACCTTCAAGCCGACGCGTTCGAAGCGGTGGGTCAGAAGGATGCGGCAATCGCGGTCCTGCAGCCGCTCCTGGAGGCTTTCCCAAATCCGCGCCTCAAACAGCGCGTCGACAAACTCAAGGCCGGTCCGACCGCGTCGGGTCCCTAACCTCCGCGTCGCGGCGCCGAGGGTTGACATCAGACCGGTGTGCGCTTCGCTGGAATGCGCTCTGTTTCCGGCGACTTGCCTTCGGACCAGACCCGCAGCTTCAACTCCACCGATCCGATCTGAATCGCCGCCCCGTCGGTCAGCCGAACCTGGCCCGAGATGGGCGAGTGCTGAACCAGCGTGCCGTTCTTGCTGCCAAGGTCCTGAAGCAGAACGGCGTCGTCGCCGCGGACGGTCCTGATTCGGGCATGACGCCGCGATACGCCGGAAGCATCCAGCCAGACGGTGCACTGCGGATCGCGGCCAATGGTATTGTCCCCGTCGTCCAATACGATCACGCGTTCGTTCCACACCAGCCACCATCGCACCGGCGTGCTGCCCCCGGAGGCCTGGCGATCAGGCAGTTCCACGGCCTCGCCGCAGAATGCATAACCTCTCGCATGAACCGTGCGGACGAACATGGCTTCGCGCCGCGAGTCCCCGAGCGCGCGCCGGATCTCGGCGATCAGCACATTCAGGTTCGCCTCCACGACGTGGGTATCGGGCCAGATCCGCCGGTGGAGCTCGGACTTGTCCAGCACCCTCGGCCGCTGCGCGATCAACGCGGCGAGCAGATCGAACGCTTTGGGGGACAGGCGGACCTCGCCTGCGACGCGATGGACAACCTGGCGCGTCGCCGAATCCACGGTGAAATCCGCGAACCGAACCCTCACTGTCGTCGTAAGACTGTAAAAACCCTGGAAATCCACAGGAACTGTGGCCCAGTAGGTGGCACATAGTAGTCGGGAACACCGTGACAGCGAGGGACCGATTGACACGCAACACAGGTGGTCATGATTCTGCTCCCCGGACGCCTCGACGACCCGCCCGGGATCTCATCGAGGCCGTCATCGAGAACATGCGGAAGAACCTCGAACCGCTGAGATATTCGACGCTCGCGCCCAGTCGTTTCACAGTGTACGTGCACCCCGCTGAATACGCGCGGCTGGAGAGCATCATTCCGATCCTCGAGGAACAGACCGTCCGGGCCCTGGCCGATGAACTGCACCGACTCAACCGCCGCCCGTCGATCAAGCGATGGCTCGGCCGGTTCACCACGAATGATGAGACGCAGATCGACAATGCCGGCGCCGAGTGGCAAGTCGAGTTCCGGGCCGATCCCGACGGCGACATGAACGAGGGCGACCTGCTGATCGATTCGGAGGTCGTCCTGCCGGCGAGACCCGAGCTCGGCGTCGGCGAGCGGACTCGTCGAATCACGACCATCTACGACGGCCACCGGACCACGACGAGAGAGCACACCGTCAATCGTGCGCCGCACACCGTGCCGGCGCCGGCGTTCGCACGGATCGTCTATGACGACACGTCGGGGCAGCACGTTCATGACGTCGTCAAGGATTCCGTGACGATCGGGCGTGGCGGCATCGCCTACTCCGTGGACATTCGCATCGTCTCCTCCGTGGACGTGTCGCGGGAGCACGCTCGCATACGCCGGGATCCGCTCACCGGCCGCTTCTATCTGATCGATCTCAGCTCCCTCGGCACAACGCTGAACGGCCGGCACGTGCCGCGCGGTTACGAGGAGCACGACGGGGCGAAACGGGAGAACGGCGTTGAAACGCTGCTGCCGGACACGGCACGGATCGGTCTCGCCGACACCGTCTTCGTCGAGTTCCGGAAGGTCGACTGATGGCGCTGCTGCTCTCTGCCCGCGTGGTGTTTCTGGCCGTGCTCGTGGCTCTCATTGCCGCCTGCGTGTGGATCGGACGACGAACGAGCGAAGACTAAGTACTCGGTTTCGGAAGTACGGTGACGTATTCGGGCGTCGAGGCGCCCGGATCGCCAGGCGCGAGGAGGGAGAATGCCGGGAGCATTTGACCGACGGGCAACGCCGCGAGGCGGGATGCATCGGCGGCCGATACGGTAGTGTAATTCCGAAACCGAGTACTAAAGGGTGCAGACGATCAGCAGACTGACGGCGGCGGGCGGCACCGACCCCGGGCTTCGACGCGAAGTCAACGAGGATCGGTTCCATGTCGACGTGACCCGCGGCCTCCTGGTCCTCATCGATGGCATCGGCGGCCAACAGGCAGGTGGCAAGGCGGCCGACGTCGCGTTGAGCATGCTGAGAGCCCGACTGGAACGGGAGACCGGCCCCGTGGCGGATCGGATTCGAGAGGCCATCACGATTGCCAACAACGAGATTCATCGTGTCGCGTCCTTGCGGCCTGAATTGGCGGGGATGGCCTGCGTGCTCACCGTCGCCGTCGTCAGCGATGAAATCGCCACGATTGGTCATGTTGGTGACACGCGCCTGTATAAGCTCCGTGGCGACCGCATCGAGAAAGTCACGCGCGATCACTCCCCGGTCGGCGAGCGCGAGGATGCCAACGAGATCTCAGAAATCGAGGCGATGCGGCATCAGCGACGGAACCAGGTGTATCGCGACGTGGGCTCTGAGCCGCACGAGCCGATGGATCCCGATTTCATCGATCTGGTGCAGGTGCCATTCGAGCCCGACGCCGCACTGCTGCTGTGCAGCGACGGCCTGACCGATCTGGTCGAGTCGGCAACCATCAACAACGTCGTGACACAGCTGGCCGGCCGGCCGCATGACGTCGTCCACGCACTGATCCAGGCGGCAAACGACGCCGGCGGCAAAGACAATGTGACGGTCATCTACGTCGAAGGCGAGCTGTTTGCCGCGAATCGTGCGCGTTCGTGCGCGGCCGCCGCCGCGGGCCACACCGCGACGCAATTCGGATCCTATCAACGCCCGGCTTCGATCGATGGCCAGGCGAGGCGCGCGTCGCCGCGCCAGCCGCTGACAAGGTCTCAACGCGGGGTTCGACTGGCGCTCGTCGCGCTGCTGGCGACCGTGGTCACGGCGGCGGCGATGGTGCTGTGGCGTTCAGGCTGGCAGGTGCCATTGCCGAGGGCTGTCGAGCTGACGTCGCCGGCCGTTGTTGTCGTTCGATCCACTGAATCGATCGAGGAAGCGCTCGGCCGCGCGCAGCCGGGCACGCAGGTCGTGGTTGAGCCTGGAGAATACCGCGAGCGCCTCGTCCTGAAGGACGGCGTCAGGGTCATCAGTCGTGTTCCGCGTGGCGCCACAATCCGCCTGCCGGGCGCTGCGTCTGAAGGCGACCCCGCCGTGGTCGCGACCGACGTGTCGGACGCGGAATTCACGGGGTTCCGCATTGTCGGGGACGCCGCCACGCCGCTGGGGACGGGAGTGCTCATCAAGGGCGGTGCGGTATCGATTGTCGACGTGGAAATCACGGGCGCCCTCGCCGTCGCCATCGACCTCAATCAGATGGCGGGAGGAGGGGTGACCGGCAGCGACATTCACGACAACCCCGGTCCAGCCCTGGCCATCCGATCGGG
>JBDTVS010000227.1:0-13619 GCA_040007095.1 Acidobacteriota bacterium | reverse complement strand
CGGATCGTGAACCTGCCTCCCGGTACCTACACGGTCACGTTCACCCTGCCGGGATTCAGCTCGGTGAAGCGGGACGGCATCGAGGTGACGGCCAGCTTCACGGCGAACATCAACGCGGACCTGAAGGTCGGGACGGTGGCGGAGACCATCACGGTGACGGGCGAGGCGCCGCTGGTCGACGTGCAGTCGGCCGCACAGACGCGCGCGCTGACGGCCGAGGTGTTCAAGAACATCCCGACCAGCGGGGTGTGGATCCAGCTGGCGACCTTGATTCCGTCGGTGCAGACGACGACGCGCGACGTCGGTGGGTCGTCGGGCGACACGACGGGGGCGCAAGTCTCGGCGCATGGCGGCCTCCCCGGCGACGGCGTGTCGCTCCTGGACGGCCTGCGAATCGGCAACATGTATATCAGCTCGAACGTGTCGAACATGAGTCTGTCGCCGCTGCTGTTCGACCAGGTGGACATTGCGGTATCGGGGCAGACCGGGGAGTCGGGCACGAACGGCGTCGTCGCCAACATGATCCCGAAGTCGGGGGGCAATGCGTTTCGCGGCGCCGTGCTGGCGAACGGGTCGGGCCCGAGCCTCCAGGCGAGCAACATCACCCAACGGCTGATCGATCGCGGTCTGGCCGGGGCGCCGACGAGTCTGAAGAAGCTCTACGACGTGAACGGGTCGCTGGGGGGGCCGATCAAGAAGGACACGTTGTGGTTTTACTTCACGTCGCGGTATTTCACGAACGAGTCGTACATCGCCGGGCTGTTCTACCCGGTGGATGCGGCGGCGGTGGTCCGGACCGAGGACACCGGTCATCAGGCGAATCTTGGGACGTGGACCAGGGACAACAACCTGCGCTTGACGTGGGCGGCGACGCCGAAGCAGAAGGTGTCGGCGTGGTACGCCTACCAGCGCAAAGAGGATCCCTTCTGGACCATCAGTTCGACGCTCTCCCCGGAGGCGGCGCGGGTGACGAGTTGGTATACGCAGTTGGCGACGCTGACGTATACGTATGTGGCGACGAACCGGCTGCTGTTTGAGGCGGGTATTGCGCCGGGCGCGAGTCCGGACACCATCCTGCAGCAGACCGATCGTTCCGCCGGGATCCCCATCGTCGAGCAAGGCACGGGGACCAACCCGCTGGCCCGGCCGATGACGTATCGGTCGTCGACGGCGGCGGACATGTACGACAACGTGCGCCAGCAGAGTTTCAAGGCGTCGGCCAGCTATGTGACGGGATCGCACAGCGTGAAGGTCGGGTTGGACATGCAGCGCGGCTACTTCGGCCGCAACAATTTCACCAACGCGTATAACGACGTGCAATACCGGACGCTGGACTTCACGCCGAACCAGGTGACGATCTTCGCGCCGCTGGCAGGCCACAAGAGCCGACTCAATCACAATCTGGGTCTCTACGCGCAGGATCGGTGGACGGCACGTCGGCTGACGATCGGGGCCGGCATCCGCTTCGACTTCCAGAACGAGCAGTCGGACGCGTTCACGGCGAACGCGACGCGCTGGACGCCGAATCGGACGGCCTCGTATGCGGAAGTGCCCAACGTGCCGAACTGGAAGGACGTCAACCCGCGGGTCAGTGCGACGTACGATCTGTTTGGCAACGGCAAGACCGCCATCAAAGCCAGTGCGAGCCGGGCGGTGGAGCAGGATTCGATCCGCTATGCGGACGCGAACAATCCAGGCCTGACGGTGCAGCAAACGACGGCGCGGACGTGGGCCGACGCGAACCGGAATTTCTCGCCGGATTGCGACCTGCTCAACTCGGCGGCAAACGGCGAGTGCGGCCCCTGGCTCAGTCCCACGTTCGGCAGCGCGGTCCCGACCACGTTTTACGATCCGGCGATCCTGAACGGCTGGGGCGTGCGGCCGTGGAACTGGGAGATGTCGGCCGGAATCCAACACGAGCTTCTGCCGCGGCTCTCGATGAACGTGGGCTACTTCCGGCGGATTCAGGGCAATTTCTTCGTGACGGACAATGAGGCGTTGGCGGCGAGCGATTTCATTCCTTACAGCGTGACGATTCCGGCGGATGCGCGGGTGCCGAATGCGGGCACCACCCTCGACGGACTGTACGATCAGCGCGCGATTGTGGCGACGCGCAACGTCGTCAAGGCGGCGTCGCAGTTCGGCAACCAGCAGCAGCACTGGAATGGCGTGGACGTGAACCTCGACGCGCGCCTCAAAAGCGGGTTGTTCCTGCAGGGGGGCTTCAGCACCGGGAAAACGATGACCGACAATTGCCAGGTGGTGTCGCAGGTGCCAGAGGCGCTGCAGGTCGCCGGGGTGTGGACGCCGGCGACGTACTGTCATCAGGAGATTGGCCTCCTGACGTCGTACAAAGGGCTGGGGTCGTATACCTTGCCGTGGGGCGGTGTGCGCCTGAGCGCGACGTTGCAGAGTCTGCCCGGCCCGCAGGTGGCGGCGAACGTCGTCTACACGAATGCCGATATCGCGGCAGGCCGGGTGCAGGGGCTGGGGCGGACCACGTTCCTGGCGGCGCAGGCGAACAACAACGTCATCGCACCGGGTCTGCTGTTTGGCGATCGGTTGAATCAGGTCGATTTCCGGGTGACCAAGATCATCAAGGTGGGCACCGGGCGGCTCGAGGCCAACGTCGATTTCTACAACCTCGGGAACTCGGACGCGATTCTGGCGCAGCAGAACGCCTATTCGCTGACGGGCTGGACGCGGCCGACGTCGGTGATTCAACCCCGGTTCGTCAAGTTCACCGTCCGGTACGATTTCTAAGTACTCCGTTGCGCAACGACGGTGACGAATTCGGGCGTCGAGGCGCCCGGATCGCAACGCGCGAGGAGCGCGCATCGCGGGACTGGTGTAAGCGACGAGCGACACTAGCCAGCGGCTCGTTCCGCCGTTCGGCGCTCGCGGACGAGACGGTCGGCTCAGTGCACATGGGTCTGGTCTGTGCACGCTGTCAGCCGACGGATACGTCGACACTCACGTGCCCCCCCTCGAAGGGAGTTCCTTCGCGCTCGAAGGCCAACCGACGCTCGTCCTCGACGGACGGTCGTATCCGCCGATGCCCGGGGCGTGCGGCGTCGTGCCCGTCACGGATCGGTGACGTCCCTCTTCCCTGGCATCTATACTTGGGACCCAGGCCGCGCGGACGCCGTACACCCTCTGGAGGCACGCTGATGAAGGCACTGTTTCGTGCGCTATTCCTGTGGGTCGTGGCCGTGCCACTGACCATGTCCGCCGGGGCGCAGACGAAAACGGCGCAGCCGAAAGCGGCGCAAACGAAAACGACCACGAAGGCCGCGACGACGCCCAGGGCCGACGCGCCGCTCGTGCTCAAGAGCCAGGGCAGCTTTTTCGTCGGCGGCGAAACGAAAACCATCGCCCCCCCCGGACCGGGCACCGGCGGCGATGTCACCGTGAATCAGATGTACGTCCAGTTTCAGATTCCACTGCGTGGAGACCAACACGCTCCTGTCGTGATGGTGCACGGCTGCTGCCTCAGCAGCAAGACCTGGGAAACCACCCCGGACGGACGCATCGGGTGGAGCGAGTACTTCGTGCGGAAGAATCGCGCGGTCTATCTGGCGGATCAGGTTTCTCGCGCCCGCTCCGGCTTCGACGCCGCAGTGTTCGCCGACGTCAAGGCCGGACGGGTGCCGCCCGCGTCGCTGCCGAACGTCATCAACGCGACGCACCAGGTCGCCTGGAGCGTCTTCCGCTTCGGGCCGACGTTCGGGCAGCCGTTTCCGGACGAGCAGTTTCCCATCGAGGCGCTCGAGGAATTCAACAAACAGGTGATTCCCGATCTCAACGCGTTGCTGCCGAACCCGAATCCCACGTGGACGAACATGGCCGCGCTCGCTGTGCGCCTGCGCGGCGCGGTCCTGATGGGACACTCGGAGTCGGGCTTCTTCCCCGAACAAGCGGCCCTCATCGATCCCAGCGGAATCAAGGGCCTCATCTCGATCGAAATGCCCTGTCCGACGCTGACGCCCGCGCAAATCGCGACCATTGCCAGAATTCCCACGCTGGTGATGTTCGGCGACCACTTGAGCGACATGCCGCCCGGCGGGGTGGCAAACTGGGCGGCATCCTTCGACAGCTGCAAGACCTTCGTCGCGGACGTCAACAAGGCCGGCGGCGACGCAGAGATGATGCATCTGCCGGCGCTCGGGATCCACGGCAACAGCCACATGCTGATGCAGGACAGGAACAGCAATCAACTGGCCGACCTCGTGATCGCCTGGCTCGACAAGCACGTTGATGCGAGGAACGTCAGGCGATGAGTCTGCTCACAGGGACGCGCCGGTAGCACGCGGATGCGATGCGCTCGTGTTGTCCTGGTGCTGCTCATGGCGCTTGAACCGGCCTGCCGATCCGGCAGCGACCCGTCCGCCGGCGGCCGGCCGGAACCGGGAGTCGCCCTGGCGCTCGCGACCGAGCGCGCCCGATCGATTCATGACGTTCGTTACGATCTCGCCTTCGATATTCCAGAAAGGCCTTCCGAGCCAATTGCCGGGCGGGAGATCGTCCGGTTTGCCCTCGACGATCGGTCCCACCCTGTCGTGCTCGACTTTGAACCCGGACGCGAATCGCTGATCTCGGTCTCCGTTCGTGGCAAGCCCATCGCCGTCGACGTGGTGAACGGGCACATCATCATCGGCACGGACGTCCTGGAGAAAGGCGAAAACAGCCTCGAGATCGTGTTCCGCGCCGGCGACGCTTCACTCAATCGAAACCCCGACTTCATCTACGCCCTGTTTGTTCCAGCCCGCGCCCACCTGGCCTTCCCGTGTTTCGATCAGCCGGATCTGAAGGCCCGCTACACGCTCGAGCTGACGGCGCCTTCGGCCTGGCAGGCGGTGGCGAACAGCCCAGAGCTGAATCGGCAGCGAGTGGGCGATCGCATGAAGATTCAATACGCCGAAACGAAGCCGATCCCGACCTATCTCTTCACATTTGCGACCGGTCTTTTCGAGGTCGAGAGCGCGGAGCGGAGCGGCCGGACATTTCACATGTTCCATCGCGAGACCGATCGGACGAAGGTCGAGCGGAATCGCGACGCGATCTTCGACCTGCATGCCAAGGCCATCGCCTGGCTCGAGGCGTACACGCAGATTCCGTATCCGTTCGGCAAGTTCGATTTCGTACTCATCCCCTCGTTTCAGTTTGGCGGCATGGAGCATCCCGGCGCGATCTACTACAACGCGTCGTCGATCATGCTGGATGAATCGGCGACCGAGAACCAGCGGCTGAACCGGGCCAGTGCGATCGCTCACGAGACCGCGCACATGTGGTTCGGCGATCTTGTCACGATGCGCTGGTTCAACGATGTGTGGATGAAGGAAGTGTTCGCCAACTTCATGGCGGCGAAGATCGTGAATCCGTCGTTCCCCGAGGTGAATCACGAGCTTCGCTTCCTGGTGTCGAACTATCCTGCCGCGTACGGCGTCGATCGGACCAGGGGCACGCACCCGATTCGGCAGCCGCTCGAGAACCTCAACGCGGCCGGCAACATGTACGGCGCCATCATCTATTCGAAGGCGCCGATCGTGATGCGGCAGCTCGAGCGCATGTTGGGACCCGCCAGGTTCCAGGAAGGGATGCGCGCCTATCTGAAGCAATTCCATTACGGCAACGCGACCTGGCTCGATCTGGTGAAGGTGCTCGATGAGCGCAGCGATCGGGACATCGCCGGATGGAGCAAGGCGTGGGTTGAGGAAGCCGGGCGTCCATCGATCCGCACCGAGTGGGATGGCGGCGGGCAGCTTGCCTTCAGCCAGACCGATTCGCAGCCCGGTCGCGGGCTGCGCTGGACGCAGCAGATGGACGTGCTCGTCGGCACCGCCACGGGCACCCAATCGTTGCCGGTTGCATTGGACGGGCCGCGGTCAGACGTCAAGGACTTCGCGCGCATCGATCGTCCCACGTTCGTTCTGCCGACCGGCGGCGGGATCGCCTATGGCGACTTCACGCTCGATGACGCAAGCCGGGCGTACCTCTTGCGACACTTGCCAGAGCTGAAGGATCCGGTGGCGCGCGGCGCGGCCTGGGTCACGCTGTGGGAAGAACTGCTGGATCGCCGCGTGCGTCCCCTGGATCTCGTCGAGCTCGGGCTTCGAGCGCTGCCGGTCGAAGACACCGAGCAGAATGTACAGTTGATGGTCGGCTCGATCGACGCCGCGTTCTGGCACTTCATGACCGAGACAGCGCGACTCGCGCTGGCGTCGAGGCTCGAGCAGACCTGCCGCGCGGGTTGGACGCGGGCGTCTTCTTCCAGCTTGAAGTCGGTGTACTTCCGCGCGTTTCGTTCGATCGTGAGAACGCCTGAAGGCATTGCACTCCTGCAACGAATATGGCATCGCGACGAGAAGATTCCCGGCCTGACCCTCGCTGAACCAGACGAGGCGAGCATGGCCCTGGAGCTGGCGGTGCGCAGGGTTGCCGATGCGGCCGCGATCATGGAGGAGCAGCGGCGACGTTTCCGGAATCCCGATCGTCAGGCCCGATTCGAATTCGTCGTTCCCGCCCTTGCCGCGGATCGAACCACACGCGAGGCGTGGTTCGAACGCCTGAAAGACGTCAAGAACCGGAGACGGGAGCCGTGGGCGCTCGAAGGCCTGGGATACCTGAATCATCCGTTACATGCGGCCGAATCCGAACGATACATCCGCCCCGCGCTGGATTTGCTCATCGAGATTCAACGCACCGGCGACATCTTCTTTCCAAAGAACTGGATGGATTCGGCACTTGCCGGTCACAGCTCCCGAGCCGCCGCAGACGAGGTGAAGATGTTTCTGGACGAGAAGCCGGATTACCCGATTCGACTGCGCAGGATCATTCTCCAGTCGGCAGACGATCTCTTCCGCGCCGCAGAGATCGTGGATTCGCGATAGGGTCCTCATTTGTGCACCGTCGCCACGAACGCACGAAATCACGAAGTCACTGGAGCTTTGATTTGATGTCGTGTCTTCGTGTTTCCGTGGTTGCATTTGAGGTCTGCAACCGGCCACCTGTGCATCGGCCGTCGACGTGAAGCGTGGCAGCCCGTGGTGAAAAGTCCGCCTGCATTCGGCGAGAGCTGCATCCCGCCTCGCGGCGTTGCTCACCGCTCAAATACTCCCGGTATTCTCGCGCTTCGCGCCTGGCGATCCGGGCGCCCCGCCCGCCTCGGTGCGACGACGGACTTTCACCACGGGCTGCCAGCCTCGCCCGGAGGTTGTAGGATTGGGGACGCTATGAGTCGAATGATTCTTTCGATGGCGCTGACGCTGCTGTTCGCCGCGTCGCTCGACGCGCAGTGGCTCAACCAGCCGACCCCGGGCATTCCCAGGACCGCCGACGGAAAGCCGAATCTTTCGGCGCCGGCGCCGAGAGCCGCCGACGGCACGCCGGATCTTGCAGGACTGTGGCGGCTGGGTCTCGAAATGGGCTACTCGGCCAACATCACGGCCGATCTCGCGCCAGGAGATATCCAGCCGTGGGCGGCCGCACTGTCTCGAAAGCGGCTCGAAGACTTCGGCAAGGACGATCCGGAGATTACCGGTTGCCTCCCAGGCGGACCTCGGCACATCACACGACCGGGACTGGCGAAAATCATCCAGACACCGCTTCTCATCGCCATGTTCTACGAGGACTTGTCGTATCGACAGATCTTCCTGGACGGCCGCCAGCTTCCACGCGATCCGAATCCGAGCTGGATGGGCTATTCGGTCGGTCACTGGGAAGGCGACACGCTCGTCGTCGACACCGCGGGCTTCAACGACCGCACGTGGCTCGACTTCGCCGGCCATCCCCACAGCGAGGCGCTGCGCATCACCGAACGCTACCGGCGCCGCGATTTCGGACACCTTGACCTGCAGGTCACGCTCGACGATCCCACGGTGTACGCGAAGCCGTGGACGTTGTCCGCTGGCGGCAGTCTCGCGCCGGACACCGAACTGCTCGAGTACGTGTGCGCGGAGAACGAGAAGGATCGCTCGCACCTGGTCGGCAGGACCGCGGACGAGAAGAAGGTCGTCGTGGCGCCGGAAGTGCTCGCGACCTACGTCGGCGTCTATCGTACGGGCGCGCAAACATTCAGCATCTCGCTGTCGGACGGACAGCTGCTGGTCGACTTTCGCGGCCAGGGCAAAGTGCCGATGATTCCGCTGTCCCAGACCATGTTCTCGCCGCGCTTGCTCGGGACCTACGAGTTCGTGAAGAACGGCCGCGGCATCGTGACGCACATGCTGGTGCATTCCGCCGAGGAGGTATTGAGGGCCGAGCGACTGCCTTAGGACCCGTAGATGAATAACGTGCGCATTCTGGCCGCCGATGCATCCCGCCGGGCTGCGTTGCTCGTCACTTGCATACGCCCGGTATGCGCGCTCCTCGCGCCTTGCCGGGCGGGCGCCTCGACGCTCAGAATTGCACACGTTAATTCATCTACGGGTCCTTAGTCCACGCCGTGCCATACGGAGACGGCCAACGGCATGTCGGGCGCGATCACCATGCGGATGTTGTCGCATCCGCCGGCGCGGCCATCCGCGTCGGGGCCGATCTTCGCGGGATTCGTCTTGCACGCCGAATCGTTCGCGTCGGTGCGAAACACCTGACCGCGAGACTCCAGCTCCGAAATCACGACCGCGTCCGGCAACGTCACGCTTCCGTATTTGGTCGGCCCCGACGACACGATGAAGGTCGCCGCGCCAATGGCATTGAGGAATGCCTGCCGGGAGGAGGTCTCGCTGCCGTGATGGCCGACCACCAGGACCTGGGCCGCGAGATCAGCCGCGCAACACGCCAGCAGCGCGCCTTCGATGGAGGCGATTGTCGGCATCGACGCTGGATCGGCGCGCCCCCCGGCCTCCGAATCGCCCATGAGCAAGACCGATGCAGTGCCCAGATTCAACCGCACCACCAGGCTGTTGTCGTTGACGCTGGCCAGCGGCGCTCCATTGGCGTGAAGGATCGTCATCGACGCGCCCCGACCCAGCGTGATCGCCGTATTGGTGATGCGGCTGTCGAGCGTGAGCGCGACGGTTTCGGCGGCAACAGACTGCCCGTAGCAGGTCGCCGCGCCAAACACATAGTCTCTCGTGCCGAAATCCTGCAGCGCGTTGTGATATTTCACGCCCGGCTCGTCGCGGACCGCTTCCACGAAGGCTCGATAGCCGCAAATGTCGTTGACCCGGCCCGAATCCCAGACCTCGCGCACCTGATAGGCTGCGAAGAGGTCCGGCAACAGCTCCACATGGTCCCGATGCGGATGGCTCAGGATCAGGTCGTCGATGGTCGTCAGCGTTGGCGCAACCGCCTTGAGATAGGCCAGCATCCGGTTCCCCGCTCCACGGGCGAGGTCGTCGTTGGAGCCGCCGTCATACACCAACGTGAAGTCGGGACCGCGGACGAGGATGCCCAACCCGGTGCCGACGTCCACGGCGTCAATCGTAAAGGTCGGAGCGGATTGAACAGGCACGACCTGCGTCCATCGCTTGGACACAAACCCCTGCGTGCCATCGCCCAGCTGAATGCGGTACCAGTTGGGCACAGAGCCGAGCAGCGAGGCACTGTCGCCGGGACGCAACATCCCGACACTCGCGCTTTGCGAAGAGGCGCTGGCACGTATCACGACCCCTGTCGTCACGTCCGTCGATGGAACGACACTGTCGGCGAAAGCGGGCGCGGACAGCAGAATAACGGCGACGATCACGAGGCGCGCGAAGGCGCGAGCGGAACGATAGTTGGTCGACATGTCCTTCCACGATCTCCATCTCGATCAACGCCGTGGATGTCGCGGTGGAACAGGCCGCCAGGAAGACGGGGTGTTGGGGTGATGGGGTAATGGGGTGACGGAACTATCGCGATGCGTTCCAGGCCGGGTAAAGACTGGCTGGCGTGCGGGCGCGGTTGACGTTCCTAACGAGTGCCCTCCAGGATGAGTTGCGCGACACCAACGGGATCGACCCACATCGGCACGTGACCCCAGCCGCGTCTCTTGACCCACTTGGTGTGTGCCGGCAATTCGTGCCGGCATTGTGAGCCCTTCGGGAGGATCCAATCGCGATCGCCGAACGCCACCGTCACAGGAACGGCGAGGCCGCCGCCGGCAAATGGAGAACGGGTGTGGTCGAATGTCGCCTCGAAGGCCGACGATCGGGCGAGGTCGTCCACCTCGCGAAGCGCGTCACCCGCGGGCATGCGTCGGCTTCCCACCGAGATCGGTACCGCAAATGCCAGTTCGCGCAGCAGCGGAATCCGTACGGCAGCCTTGGAAAGGTCTGGAAGACGCGTCGCCGTTTGGTAGACTGCGGAGTTCTCAGGGCCCGGCGGGATGCATCGGCGGCCACAGTGGTAGCTTTGTTTCCGCCAGGCCCAACCGAAGATGCCATGGCGACGGGGAATCGTGCACCGTGCCAGCCGCTGATCACACCACGCTCATGAGCGGCCTGCCGGCGCCCCGGGAGCCGGAACCCTCTGCGTCGGATCCGGCGATGGCCGTGACGATCATCAGGCCGTCCCGCAGTTGGTTCGATTGGCGTCTCAAACAATTGTGGCGATATCGGGACCTGATCAGCCTTTTTGTCTGGCGGGATTTCGTCTCCGTCTACAAGCAGACAATTCTCGGTCCCGCCTGGCACGTCATCCGCCCGCTCATCACCACGCTCATCTTCACGGTGGTTTTCAGCCGATTGGCGGGCCTCTCAACCGACGGTGCGCCCCCGTTCCTGTTCTACATGGTCGGCAACGTCGTCTGGGCGTACTTCGCGAATTCCTTGGACAACACGTCGAAGACCTTCACGGCGAACTCGTCGCTGCTCGGCAAGGTGTATTTCCATCGGCTGGTCATCCCGGTGTCGATGGTCATTTCCAACCTGATCGCCTTTGGCATCCAGTTCGGCATCCTGCTCGTCGTCATGGTGATTTATGCCCTCTCGGGCGTGTCCCTGCACCCGACAGCGCTTGTGCTCCTGACGCCGATCTTGCTGGTCATTCTCGCGGGCTACGCTCTGGGCGGTGGCATCGTCGTGTGCGCGCTGACGACGCGCTATCGGGACCTGAGCTACCTGGTCACCTTCGGCGTGCAGCTGCTGATGTATCTGACGCCGGTGATCTACCCGCTGTCGGCGGTGCCGGTGCGGTATCGCTGGGCCGCGCAGCTCAACCCGCTGTCGCCGGTGTTCGAAGGTTTTCGTGTCGGCTTTCTCGGCGTGGGGACCGTGACGATCGAACAACTGGCCTGGAGCTTCGTCATCATGGCGGCTGTCCTCTCGGCCGGCACGATGCTGTTCACGCGCGTCGAGCGCACGTTCATGGACACGGTTTAGGAACACACCGATGTCAACCGCCATCTCCATCGAACACGTGAGCAAGGTCTATCGCCTCGGGACGATTCAAGGCGCGACGCTCGGCGACGATCTGGTGCGCTGGTGGGCGAAGGTCCGTCACAAACCGGACCCGCAGCTGATCGTGGGACCGCACGCGCGACGGACAGGCTCGCAGTTCTGGGCCCTCGACGACGTCAGCTTCGACGTGCGGGGAGGCGAAGTGCTCGGGCTGGTCGGTCGAAATGGTGCTGGAAAGAGCACTTTGCTCAAGATCCTGTCGCAGGTGACGGCGCCCTCATCCGGCCAGATCACGTTCCGGGGACGCATCGCCAGCCTGCTGGAGGTGGGCACCGGATTTCACCCGGACCTGACCGGACGCGAGAACATCTTCCTGAACGGGGCGATTCTCGGGATGACCAAGGCCGAAATCCGCCGCAAGTTGGACGAGATCGTCGCGTTCTCGGAGTGCGCGGATTTCATCGACACCCCCGTGAAGCGCTATTCGTCCGGCATGTACGTACGCCTGGCGTTTGCCGTGGCGGCCCATCTCGAGCCAGAGATCCTGATCGTCGATGAAGTGCTCGCCGTCGGCGACGCGCAGTTTCAGGACAAGTGTCTCGGCAAGATGCAGGCGGTGTCGCGGGGTGGGCGGACGGTCCTGTTCGTGAGCCACAACATGGGCGCCGTCAGGCGTTTGTGCAGCCGTGTGGTGCTGCTCGATGGCGGCCGCGTCTCGTCGATCGGGGAGCCGGGGCATGTCATCGAGGCGTATCTTGGCGGCGGCGCGCAATCTGCCGGTCTGTGGAGGCGAGAGTCGCCAATTCCCCAATCGACCGGGATCTATTTCAGCGAAATCAGTCTGACCAACAACCGGGGCGCCATCACCAACACGCTGGCGTCGACCGAGCCGTTCAACATCAACCTGTCGGTAGAGGTTCCCACCCACGCGCGTCCCGCACAGATTTCGATTCGCATCACCAACCAGCAGGGCATTGCGGTATTCACGACGGCGAATACCGACGTGGACAAGCGGCTGCTGTCGGTGCCGAAGGGGCGACACTGGTATTCGGTCACCATTCCTGGAGACTTTCTCGGCCCGGGCCGTTACACCACGTTGGTCGGCGCGACGATTCCTGGGGTCGTCTCTTTCGACGTTGTCGAAGCGCTCGCCTTCACAATCGAGGACATGGGAAGTCATGCGACCGCCCTGCGTGACGGGCGTATGGGCATCGTGACCCCCTTGCTTCATTGGACGGGAGGCGCGGGCGACAATCGCGGCGTGCGACAGACAGACTCGCTTGCGGTCGCCTTCGAGGCGCTGCTGGCGACGTAGTCAGGAGGTCGGCGTAAGTCTTGAGCCTCCAGTCTCAATGTGTGCAGACTTCCAATTTCAGACCTCGAGACTTGCTTCCAGTCGCTGAGCAGAACGGGCCGCTCGTTGGAGGTGTCAGTGCGATGTGGTCAACTGGCGGCCGATATGCGCGAGCTTGTCGGGGTTGCGGACGACGCGGATCGCTGAAATCGCATCGCCGTCGAGCGAGAACACGAAGATCGACTCGAGCCGGGTCCCGACTCGCACCACCAGGGCCGGCTCGGAATTGACGTCTTCGATCCTCAGCGACACGCTGCCCAGCACACCGGCCGTCTGCGCGGTGCGATGCAGGCCGATCAGGAAATTCAGCGCCTGGTCGCGGCCGACGAGCGGACGCCGCGCCGCGGACGCCTTGCCGCCGCCATCACTCCATAACCCGACGTCTTTGGCCAGTAGCGCCGTCAACTCGGAGCCGTCGCCGGACGAGAACGCGCGTGAGCGCGCGCACCGTGGCGCTCACCGCGTCCTCGACATGAATCAACGGTACGCGCACCAGAGGAATGCCGACAGTTCCCGATCCACCCGCCAGAAACACGTTCATGACACGTTACATGCCCAGTTGACGAGCGAGCTGGTTCAAACGTGACAGAGGATCGCGAGGCCGCCGTGAGGTGCGACGCTGATTTTGTGTGCAGGTGCCGGGTTGCGCTGGATGAGTCCAGGCTTGGGGCGCGCCAACCCGACGGTCGACTGGGCCCCTGGCTTCCTATAGTGAGAATCCGGCTTCTCAGCGGGCCGGACAGCCCGGCTGGCTCCTCGCCGCTCAAATATTCCCGATGCTCTGGCGTCTCGCCTTGCCATCCGGACTCTGCGCCGCGACTGTTGCAACCAATCACGCTTCCACGGGTGGCTAGTGTCCTGCGTTCGACGATTTAGTAACACGGCTTCTGGCGCGCGGCGCCCGCATGGCAAGGCGCGACGACCGAGGATACCGGGAGTATCTG
>JBDTVS010000226.1:0-22624 GCA_040007095.1 Acidobacteriota bacterium | reverse complement strand
CCAACACTCGCGGCCTGGCAGAAAAGGCACGACTTCAGGCGGCACTTCGCTGTCAACCTGAGCCCGCCCGGTCGTGGTTATGCCGCTTGGATGTCGTCCAGGATCGTCTCCGCGGCGCGGACTGGATCCGCCGCGTCTCGAATCGGGCGGCCGATGACGAGCAGATCGGCGCCCGCCGTCACGGCCTGGCGCGGAGTCAGCACGCGCCTCTGATCGCTGATGTCGTCGGACGGCAATCTGATGCCTGGGGTAATGATCATGAACGTGTCGCCGCACGCCTTGCGAATCGCCCGGATCTCGAGCGGCGACGCCACGACGCCCGACAAGCCGGCCCTCGCGGCAAGCTGCGCCAACCGGATGGCCGTCGACTCCACTCCTGCGTCGATGCCGAGCGTCTCGGCGAGAAGTGCATCGTCGAGGCTGGTCAATACCGTAATGCCAACCACCTTGGGGGACCGGCGGTTTGATTGAGCGGCGCCCTCTCGAACGGCGTGCACCGCCGCCGCCATCATGTCGGCGCCTCCAGCAGCATGAATCGTGAGGAGGTCCACGCCAAGCTTCGCTATCACCCGGCTGGCGCCCGCGACAGTGTTGGGAATGTCGTGAAACTTCAGATCAAGGAAGACTGACAACCCGGCGTCCTGAACCTCTTTCACGATCCGGTCGCCGCCGGCGCAAAACAGTTCCAGTCCGATCTTCACCATGCCCACGCAACCTTTGATCCTGGTGACAAACGAGAGCGCCGCCGCAGGCTCCGGAAAATCCAAGGCGAGACAAACCCGTTCGATGGCCTGGGCGCGAGTGAGCGACGGCATCACACCGCGCTCCCAGCGACGAACGACGGAGTTCCGGCGACAGCTCGCGGCCTATCCAATGGGGTGGCAAATTATAGCAGAGGCCTTTCATCAACCTGGCGTGCGCTTCGAGGTGAGGGCCTTCGACGGCAATGGCTGGCGTCTCCTCCCTGCGTCGGCAGCGATCACCCGGAGCGCGCTTGGGGAAGAGAACGGCGCCGACGACTCGAGCGCTGAGCGCAATCCGGTGGACAGAACGCGTTGACCAGGCGTCACCGGATCTCGCCGAGCGCCGCGTCCTCTTCCTGCGCTTACTCGAGCGCCGGAGGAGCAAAGCCCTCACTTGAAGCGGAGGACGAGCCACGCCATAATCGGCGAGATTCCCGGCGGACCGCGGATTAGCGAGAAGGACGGCGTCCATGAGAAGAGGGCTGGCCGAGTGGCGCGGCATCGGTCTGAGACGATCACTGATCTTCGTGGCGCTCGCATGCGCGTTCACGGTGCCGGTCGTGGCGCACCATTCTCCGGCGGCGTTCGATCGCACCAAGAAGGTGACCCTGGTCGGAACCGTCAAGGAGTTCCGCTGGCAGAATCCGCATACCTGGATCGAGGTGCTGGTGCCCAACGACAAAGGCGAAGACGTGCTCTGGGGCATCGAGCTGACCAGTCCCACATATCTCGTGCGGGCCGGCTGGAAATCGAACACGATCAGGCCCGGTGACAAAGTCACGGTCGTCGGCAATCCGGTGCGGAGCGGGGAGCCATCGGCAATCTTCGTGTCGCTGACGCTCGCCGACGGCCGCACCCTGACCGAGCGGCCTGCAAGGCTGGGCGGCGCGACCACAGGCGGCAAGGAGTGACGGCCTTGGGTAATCTGATGCACGGCAGGATCGCCGCGGTCATTCCTTCCTCCGTCGCTTCCCTCGTCGCTCCCCTCGTCGCCTCCCTGGTCGCGTGCGCGCTCGGCGTGCCGACGTCCGCGCAGACGCCAGCACGCGCCAGCGGCAATCAGGCCGCGCAGGCCGACGCGCCGCCTGACGTGCCACTAAGCGCGCTCGCGCCCTCCAACCTTGCCAAACGTCGTCCCAAGCCACCGTTCGATCTCACCGGCAACTGGTTCATCGATACGACGGGCAATCCAGAGGCCTGGCGGTTCGGAGCTCCATATCCGACCTTTACGCCGGCTGCCCAGGTCCACATCGACGCCTCCCGCAAGGCGGCGGCCGAGGGTAAGGTGTACCGCGATGATATCGGTCAGTGCTGGCCGGCCGGCCTGCCGCTCATCATGACCCGTTATTGGCCGATCGCGATGATCCAGCTGCCGACGGCGATCTACATGGTCAGCGGATTCATGAACAGCACGCGGATCGTGTACCTCGACGGCCGCGCTCATACCGATCCGGACGTCGTCGTGAGGACGTTCAACGGCGAATCGATTGGACGCTGGGAAGGCGAGACGCTGGTCATCGACACGCAGTACTTCAGGGGTGATCATCATTGGATGGATCAGGGCGGCCTCGGCATTCCGGCGGGCGAAGCGCTTCACATCGTGGAGCGCGTTCGCCTGGTGAACGGTGGGCGGCAGCTCGAAATCGCGTACGCGATGAGCGACCCCGAGCACTGGATCGGCGACTGGAACAGCACCAAACGCTTCAATCGTGTCGACGATGTGGACATACAGGAAGTGGAGTGCCTGCCGGATCTCAACGAGCATCTGCAGAGCACCACGTCGAAAACCCAGGTCAAATAGCGAGGAACCGGTGAGCAGAACGCCGTTTGTCGGCTTTGTCGTCGCGGCCATCGTGCTGGCGGCGGCTGCTCCTGCGTCGGCGCAGGTGAGCTTCGTGGGGGATTGGGCGGGCCGCTATCACGAAGATCAGCCGGATCGCGTGCCCGGACAGGAGCCCGGCGACTTCAGCGGCATCCCGCTCAACGAAGCTGGCCGTTTCTATGCGGACAGCTGGAGCGCGGACTGGTACTCGGTGCTCGAGCACCAGTGCGCGCCGTACACGCTCCCGTATATCTTCGTCGGGCCGAATCAGTTCCGCATCTCGGAGGAGCGCAATCCCGATACGCAGGAGCTCTTGGCCATCCACATGTATCTGGGTACGTTCCAACTGCACCGCACCATCTGGATGGATGGCCGGCCGCACCCTCCCGATTATGCGCCGCACACCTTCATCGGGTTTTCGACGGGCGAGTGGAACGGCGACCTCCTCACGATCACGACCACGCACATCAAGGCCGGCTTCTTCCGGCGCACCGGCGTTCCAGAAAGCGACCGCACCACCGTCGTGGAGCATTGGATGCGGCATGGGACGCTGCTGTCGCAAGTGACGATCGCCACCGATCCGGTGTATCTGAGCGAGCCGTACATCCGGAGCCAGGAGTTCGTGTTGATGGAGCGCGGCAACCAGAACTGGCTCTACAACTGCGAATACGTCACGGAGGTCGCTCGGGACAGAACCGTGGTGCCTCACTTCCTGCCCGGCGAGAACCCGTTCCTGCGGGAGTTTGCGGCGAAGCATGCGATGCCGCAGGAAGGGGTACGCGGCGGCGCCGAGACTTTGCTGCCAGGGTGGAAGCCAGGTGCCCCTCCCCTGCCGTTGGTCGCCGCGAAGAACGGTGGCTTCAAACCTGAGGAGCAGGAGTCGCATCTGCAGCCGGGGGACGTACGGGCCGTACACGTGCAAGGCCACGTGTATCTCGTGGTTGGTGCCGGCACGAACATCGCCGTGCAGGTCGGCGAAGACGGCGTCATCGTGGTCGACACCGGTGCTACGGCGACCGACAAGGCGCTGGCTGTGATCAGGGAACTGGCGAAAGGCAAGGAAATCCGCTGGATCGTGAACACGTCGTTTCGTCCGGACCATACCGCCGGCAACGAAGCCTTCTCGAGTGCCGGCCGCACGGTCAACGGCAATCCCGCGGCCATCGTCGCGCACGAGAACGCCGCGGCGCGGATGGCGCAGGGCAAAGTGCCCGACTCTGCGCGGCCGTTCAACACCTACTTCGAGGAGACGCGCGACTTCCCGTTCAACGGCGAACCGGTCGTGCTCTATCATCACGCCGCAGTCACCGATACGGACACGCTGGTGATGTTCCGGCGCTCGGACGTGATTGTGGCCGGCGAAGCGTATTCAACGGTCAGCTATCCGATGATCGATCTGGCCAACGGTGGGAGCACCCGAGGCACCATCGATGCGCTGAATCGGATCCTGCTGCTCGCGATTCCCAGCAAGAACTTCGAGGAGGGCGGCACCTACGTGATCCCTGGCCGCGGACGAATCAGCGACGAGCACGATGTGGCGATGTATCGCGACATGGTGACGATCATCCGCGATCGCATCAAGGCGCTCATCGCGAAGAAAAAATCGCTGGCCGAGGTGCTCGCCGCACGTCCGACGCTCGACTACGACGGCCGCTACGGCGCGGAGACCGGTGCCTGGACGACGAAGATGTTCATCGAAGCCGTGTATCAGGATCTGAGTAAACCATGAAGTCCGCCTTTGGGGTCTTTGGCGCCACGTGTGCTCTCGCTGTGCTGCTGTGCATTGGCGTCGCCGCTCAGCGACGAGGTGGACCGCCGCCGGCGCCGCGCCCCGCTCGACAGATTGCCCCGTTCGATCTGGCCGGCACGTGGGTGTCGATCGTGACGGAAGACTGGCGGTGGCGGATGATCACGGCGCCGAAAGGCGATACCTCGAGCGTGCCGGTCAACGACGCGGGCCGCCAGGCCGCGATGCAGTGGGATGCGGCAGCGGACGTGGCGGCCGGCAACCAGTGCAAGGCCTTCGGCATCGGCGGGATCATGCGGCAGCCCGGTCGTCTGCGGATCACGTGGCAGGACGACAACACCTTGAAGCTCGAGTTCGATGCCGGGACGCAGACGCGTCTGCTGCACTTCGATCGGGCGGCCGTGCCGCCAGCCGTGCCGCCAGCCGACCGGACCTGGCAGGGGTTTTCGAGCGCATTGTGGGAGGGCCCTGGAGTGGGCCGAGGGCCTGCGGACGATCCACGCGTCGCCGGCGGCGGCTTGCTGGATCGCGGCGTCCCGGGTGGCGGCGGCCAGGGCCTGCGCGGCGGACCTCCGCCTCGCGGCATCGCGCAGATCAACCGCGGCGGGTCGCTGAAAGTGACGACGACCCAGTTTCGGGAAGGCTACCTGAGGAAGAATGGCGTGCCCTACAGCGAGAGCGCGACGATGACGGAATACTTCCACCGGTTGCCGCCGCATCCCAACGGCGACCAGTGGTTGCACGTCGTGACGATTGTCGACGATCCGCGTTACCTGCGCGAACCGTTCTACACGAGCACTGATTTCCGCCTCGAGGCAAACGACGCGCAGTTCAATCCCACGCCGTGTCAGACCGCGCCCCCGCTGCGATGACATCAACGGCGCCATAAGGTCTTGAGGTCGCTCCACTGCTGTCTACTGACCTGTTCTGCTGGCCAGGGTCGAGGCTTCTCGAAGCGGGAGCGCCCTCAGTCCATCATCATCGGTCCCTTGTGCAACGGTGTCATCCGCAGGCAGGCCACCAGCGGAATCATGCTGAGAAAGACCAGTGCGAGCACCCAGAACGTGTCGGCGACCGCAAGCATGGCCGCCTGTCTCTGCACCAGCCCGTAGAGTTGCCCGAGCGCTTGAACCGCCGCGTCGCTGCTGGCGGCGCCGTGGGCGACGAGATTCGCGGCCATGCCGTTCAGCGTCGGCAGCACGCCTCCATCGAGCGGCGTCAGATGACTGACGAGCACCTCCTGATGAAACTGCTGGCGGCGCGCCATCATCGTGGTGATCATCGCGATCCCGGCGCTGCCGCCGATGTTTCGGAACAGGTTCATCAAGCCCGTGGCAGATCCGAGCTTCTCGGGCTTCACGGAGCTGAACGCGGTGGTGTTGATCGGCACGAAGAGAAAGGCCATCCCCAGCGCCTGTAGCGTGCGGGCCCACATCGCGGTGCGGAAGTCGACCTCGAGGTTGAATCCCGACATCCAGAACAGCCCGGTCGCCGCCACCACGAGCCCGAACACGATCAGCCACCGCGCCTGGAATCGTCCGAGCAGCCGGCCGACGAGCAGCATGCCGATCATCATCGCGATGCCGCCAGGAGAAAGTACCAGACCACTGAGCAGCGCCGTGTAGCCGAGGATCGTCTGCAGGAAGATCGGCAGGATGGCGGTGCTGCCGTAGAGCGTGAACCCGACGGCGTACATCACGACCGCCGCCAGCGCGAAATTCCGGTTGGCGAGGATGCGGAAATCGACCACCGGCTGGTCCTGCCGCAACTCCCAGACGACCACGGCGACGAGCGAGACGAGCGCGATGAGGGCCGCCGCCACAATCATGTTCGATCCGAACCAGTCGCTGCGCTGCCCTTCGTCGAGCAGGATCTCGAGTGAGGCGAGGCCGATGCTGAGGAGGCCGATGCCGATGTAATCGAGCTTCAGCCCGTTGGCCAGGGTCTTCCTGACCAGGTGCGGCGGGTCGAAGATCATCGCCGCCGTCAACGCGAGCGAGAGGATGCCCACCGGGATGTTGATGAGGAAAATCCAGCGCCAGGTGTAGTTGTCGGTGATCCATCCCCCCAGCGTCGGCCCGATGACCGGCGCCACCACCACGCCCATGCCGTAGAACGCCATCGCGACGCCCTGCTTCTCGCGGGGGAAGCTTTCCACCAGAATGGCCTGTGAGATCGGTTGCAGCGCTCCGCCGCCCAGGCCCTGCAGCACGCGAAAGAAGATCAGCGAGCCGAGCGTCGGCGCCACGCCGCAGAGCAGCGAGCTGACGGTGAAGATGCCGACGCACGCCATGTAGAAGCGCTTCCGGCCGAACAGGGTCGAGAACCACCCGCTCAGCGGCAGCACGATCGCGTTGGCGACGAGATACGCGGTCAGCACCCAGGTGGCTTCGTCCACGCTCGCCGAGAGGTTGCCGGCGATGTGCGGCAGCGCGACGTTCGCGACGCTGGTGTCGAGCACTTCCATGAACGTCGCCAGCAGCACGATGCTGGCGATCAGCCAGGGATTGATGGCGGGCTCTGCTTCCATGTGGATGCTCACTCGAAATCGGTCTTCACGCAGAGGCGCTGCGTAAACCCTCAAGTACAGATGCCTTACTTGGTGAAAATGGTCACGTCCACGTTCATGCCAGGACGGAAGGTGTAGCCTTCCTCGACACGATCGAGCGCGATCTTCACCGGGATGCGCTGGACGATCTTCACGAAGTTGCCGGTGGCGTTCTCGGGCGGCAGCAGACTGAGCTTGGCGCCGGTCGCGGCCGCGATCGAATCCACGTGTCCTTCGAACGACCGGCCGTAGGTGTCGACGTGAATCTCGGCGCGCTGGCTGGGACGCACCTCGGCGAGCTGCGTTTCCTTGAAGTTCGCCGTCACCCAGACATCCGACAGCGGCACGATCGTCATGAGCGACTGCCCGGACTGGATGATCTGCCCGAGCTGAATCGTCTTCTTCGTCACAATGCCGTCGATTGGCGCCAGGACCGTCGTGTAGCTGAGCTGCAGGTATGCGGCGGTGACCGCCGCCCGCGCCTGCTGGATGGCCGCCGAGGCGCTGCCCGCCTGGGCCGTGCTGATCTCCACCTGGCGGCGATTCGCGGTCGCCTGCGCCAGGACGGCTCGCGCCGCCTCGATTCGCGCCTGTGACGCGACCATCACGGCTTTGCTGCTGTCCGCCTGCTTGAGCGCGTTGGCGACCTTCTGCTCCGCGACGGTCAATTCGCTGAGCGCGACGCGCTCGGTGGCCCGGTACGCGTCGAACTGCTGCCCGGAGATCTCGTGTTTGTCGGCAAGCGGCGTCATCCGCTCGAGATCGGCCCGCGACCGATCGGCGGTCGCACGCTTTGCCTCGACGTCCGCTGTCGCGGCGGCAAGCTCGGAGGACGAAGCACGGTCGTAGTCGGCAGCCGCCCGCGCATGATCTGCGGTCGCCGCCGCCAGCTGTGCCCCCGCGGCGACCGTCACGCTCGCCGTCGTCGCGTTCGTCAGCGGCACGCCGGCATCCGCGCCGCGGCCCTGGCTTTCCGCGGCAGAGAGCTGGGCGCATGCCTGGTCGAGACGCGCCTGGTAGTCGCGCGGGTCAATCCGCAACAACACCTGCCCGGCCTTGACCACCTGGTTGTCGGCCACCAGGATCTCCGAGATATTGCCGCTGACCTTCGCCCCAATCGGTGCGATGTGCGCATCGACCTGCGCGTCGTCGGTCGAGACGCGGCTGCCGAAGTGGCGGTACGCCGCCACGGCGGCCACGGCCACGACCAACAGGCCGGCGGCGGCGACGACCCGAATTCGCGCGGACCCACCGGACGTCATCAGTTGCTTCAACGCGTTCATCGTCTGTCTCCTGTGTTAGCGGCCTGTCCGTCATTTGGCATAGAGCGCTTCCATCTGGCCCGTCGCGCGAGCGAGGTCGGCGCGCGACTGATTGAACCGATAGAGCGCCCCGATCTGGTTGTCATTCGCGCGGGCGAGCTGGTCCTGTGCGGAAATCACTTCGATGTTGTTGGCGACGCCGGCCCGGAAGCGGTCCTGCGCCTGCGTGACGGCCTCCTCGGCCAGGGTCACGCCGAGGTTGGCGGCATCGACCTCGACGTGGGCCGCCGCGAGCAGCACTGCGGCGCTCTTCACTTCCTGGGCGATCTGGTTGCGGGCCGCGCGCGCGGACTCGGTCAGCTTCTTCCGTTCGATTTCGGCGATCGCCATGCGCGCCCGGTTGCGGCCGCCGGTGAAAACCGGCATGTCAACCGACGCGCCGAACTGGTAGACGGGAATCAGTGTGGAGCTGGCCAGACCTTCCATCTGCCATCCGCCGCCAAACGACACGCGAGGCGCGTCCTCGGCGCGGGCAGCTCCCTTCTCGAACTCGGCCGCGCGAGCCTGCGCCTCGAGCGCTTTCAGCTCAGGACGCGCACCATACGCGCTGGCGATGCTGGCGTCGGCGTCAAACTCCGGCGTTTCGAAGAACCGTGGTTCATCGACCAGCTCCACCGACTGCTGCGGGTCGAGGCTCAGCAGCTGCGCGAGCCCGTAGCGGGCCAGCTTGGACTGCGCGTCGGCCGCCGCGTACCGCTGGCGCTCGTTCTGCGCTTCGACCTGCGCGCGGAGCGTGTCGAGCCTCGTGCCGACACCGTTCTTTTCGAGATCCGACGCCAGGGTGAACAACGCGTCGGCAAGGTCGAGGCGCGATTTCGCCGCCTTTACATCTGCCGCGGCGCGAAGACCGCCGAGGTACTGCGAGACCACGAGCTGGACGTTCAGCTCGCGGACCGTATCCCGCTGTGCGCCGCTCGCGTCAACCGATTCGCGAGAGGCCTGCCAGCGGCGCCACAGCGCCAGATCGAACACCGGCACCGAAAAGCGCGTGCCCGCCCGAACCGTCCAGAACGGGCCGATATGCTGCGCGAAGCCTGGAATCGGGCTGCCGAACAACGCCTCGGTGTTGGCGCGGGTCACGAAGTCCGACGCGCCAATCGAGACCTGTGGCAGCAACGCGGCGCGCGATACGTCGCGCGCGCTCTCGCTCTCAGCAAGGTTCAGATTCGCGATCGCGACCTGCGGGTTCTGCTTCAGCGCCATCGCCGCGGCGTCCTTGAGCGTCAGGCGCAGGACCTCGGATGCCGTCTGGGCGTGCGCCGGCCGCGCGAACACGCCGCCGCCGAGCGCCAGCGTCAGGAGCCCCAGCAGTACGCGAGAGCAGCGTCCGGCCTTCCGCCGGGGCCCGCTGCTGAGCGCTTCTTCAATGAGTTGTTTCATGCCCACGCCTTCCGTGACGAACACAGCGCCCGCCTCCTTCATCGCCGCCAGCAGCGTCCAGCCGTCGCCGTCGATGGAGGTCACCGCGGTCAGATCAACCTGCAGCAAGCGCCCCTCGACGAACGCGGTGCGCCATGCTTTCTCGGCCTCCACGACCCAGGCCGAGACGAGCCTGCCTTCGAGGGTCAACCGCAATGTCGCGCCGTTGTCAGTCGTGGTGATTCGCAGCATCGTTGGTCTCCGTCTCACACCAGGCAATAGGCAGGTTTTGCGCCAGGAGGCGCCAGGAGGCGGATTTCTCGAAACGCCTGCAAAAGACGGATCTTCAACCGATGAGGCTGCCGTACCCGGAAGTGCCAAGTGCCAATATGTTGGTGGTGTGCCAAAGTTTCGGCATCGCCGCTTGGCTGTGTTAGCGTGAATCTCGTGACCGACGTCTCACTCGCCGCGCGCTACGAGTCGCTGATCCGGATGGCCGCCGCCGTGCGCTCACATCACGACGGGCGCGAGTTGTTCGAGCTGCTGGCCCGCGAGCTGCGCCTGGTGGTGCCGTTTGACGCGATCGCGCAGTACGACGACCGGCCGAGCAAGGTGCACTGGCACATCTGCCGCGACATGCCGGAGCCGTCAGCGCAGCCGCTTGCGGACCTCGTCAGGGAGGAGACCGTGGCATGGTGGGTGCACCAGCAACAGGAAATCGTCGTCATTCCCGACCTGCTGCTCGAGACGCGCTTTCCGAGAACGATGCAGCGCCTGCGCGCGCTGGGCTTGCGGTCGCTCTGTGCGTTACCGCTCAGTACCACGCATCGGCACCTCGGCAGTCTGCTGGTCGCGAGCAGACTGGTCGACGCGTATTCGGCCGACGAAGTGGGCTTCCTGTCTCTGGTCGCCGGGCAGGTCGCCCTGGCAATCGACGATGCGCGCAATTTCCACGAGTCGCAGCGTGTCGGTGAGCGGCTCCGGCTGCTGCTCGACCTCACCAACCGCGTCGTCTCGACGCTCGATCTGCAGGCCCTGCTGCGGGAGATCGTGGCCAGCCTTCGGCGGGTGATGCACTGCGAAGGGGTGGGCGTCACGCTCCCTGATCCGGAAACCGGCGGCCTGCGGTTGCATGCGCTCGATTTCCCCACGAGCCGCGGCTTCGTTCAGGAGGGACCGGTGACGGGCGACGTCAGCAGGTCCGTGATCAGCGTCTTCGGGACGCGCCGGCCGGTGAACATGAACCGGGAGGCGATCGTCGCCGACGGCATCATCGCGCTCGAAGGTGCGAACTCGTTGTGCCGGGTGCCGCTCGTCAGCCACGAACGCGTGCTCGGGGTGCTGTCGCTCGGCTCGGTGCGTGAACACGCCTTTTCCGATGACGATGTCGAGTTTCTCGAGCAGGTCGGCCGCCAGATTGCGATTGCGGTGGAGAACGCGACCGCGTTCCGCCAGATTGCCGAGCTCAAGGACAAGCTGGTGCAGGAGAAGGTCTACCTCGAAGACGAAATCCGCAGCGAGCTGAATTTCGAGGAGATCGTCGGCAGCAGCGAAGGACTCCGGCAGGTGCTGCGGCAGATCGAAATCGTGGCGCCGACCGATTCGACCGTCCTGATTTACGGTGAAACCGGCACCGGAAAAGAGCTGGTCGCCCGCGCGGTGCACAACCTCAGCCCGCGCAAGGCGAACGCGTTCGTGAAGCTGAATTGCGCCGCCATTCCGACCGGCCTGCTCGAAAGCGAGCTCTTCGGCCACGAGAAGGGGGCGTTCACTGGGGCGATCGGCCAGCGGATCGGACGGTTCGAGCTTGCCAACCACGGCACCGTGTTCCTCGACGAAGTCGGCGAAATCAGTCTCGAGCTGCAGCCCAAGCTGCTGCGAGTGCTCCAGGAGCGGGAGTTCGAGCGTCTCGGCAGCACGCGCACGATGAAGACCGATGCCAGACTGATTGCGGCCACCAACCGCGACCTAGAAGAGATGGTCGAGTCGCAGACGTTCCGATCGGACCTCTACTATCGCCTCAACGTCTTCCCCGTGCGAGTCCCGTCATTGCGCGAGCGGCCGGACGACATCCCGCTGCTGGTGCGGCATTTCGTCCGGCAGTTCAGCCGCAAGACCCAGCGTCGCATCGATACCATTCCGTCCGAGAGCATGGATGCGCTCGTGAAGTACCACTGGCCGGGCAACGTGCGCGAACTGCAGAACGTCATCGAACGAGCGGTGATCATCTCGCAAGGGTCAGTCCTGCGAGTACCGGTTGCGGACTTGAAGGCGAAGGGGGTCGAGAAGGGACGGCCGCGCCGCCAGGCTCCGGCTCCAGGACCGAGCCTGCGCGAGACGCTCGACGAGACCGAACGTCAGCGAATTCTGAACGCGCTCGAGCGCGCGAACTGGGTGGTGGCTGGTCCGCACGGCGCCGCCGCGCTGCTGAAGATGAAGCGATCGACGCTGCAGTTCCGAATGCGCAAGCTCGATATTCACGTCTCGCGTACCGGCGCGTAACACGTCCGCGTGCGAATGAGATTGGCCAGAATCATCTCGAAGAAGGCGTTGATCCTGTGCGTGGTCGAGAATCCGGCGTGGAAATCCCTTGTGACATCCAGCCATCTGACGCAGAATGGCCGCCCATGAACGAATCCGCGACCGCACATCCACCCTTCTGGCAAAACTGGAGTGGAAACCTCAAACACGTCTCGCCGACCGATGGCGCGAAATACTACTTCACCCCGACCAATCTGACTGAGCTGAAGGCCGTGTTGGCGGAGGCCAGGCAAAAGGGGGTCACCGTTCAGGCATCAGGACAGCGGCATTCCCAGCCACCGTTGGTTGCTGACGACAATCGCCACGACCCGCCGCGGGCACCCAATGCCTATCTTGTCGATATGTCCTGCTATGTCGACGTCGGAGCGCACGGAATTGAACTGGGGCCTGGCGTCAATCAAGTGACCGTGAACCCCGGTGTGCGCGAGGACGATGTCGACGCCTTCCTGACCAAGCACAACCTGATGTTCAAGACGGTCACGGCCGGTGGTTTCTTCAGTCTCGGCGGCATGACCGCCGTGGACGTGCACGGCGGCACGGTGGAGGCGCCGATCTTTGCCGAGACGGCCTCCTCGTTCACGATGCTTGGTGCCAACGGGAACCTGACGACGATTGAGGCGACGTCGCCCTCCGTGAACGGCTGGTCGCCCTTGCAGTTTGCGCGTGTCTCTTTGGGCAGTCTCGGTATCGTGACCAGGATGACGCTCGATGTCCTGCCACGCCCCTATGCGACGACGCTCCAGGGCGGCACGATCAGGTACCTGCTCAAGGACAAACAGGCCTTCGTGGCGGAATTCAAGAGGCAACTGACGGGGCCGGCGAAACACAGCCGCATGGAGGTGTTCTACACGCCGTATGCCGCGGCGCCCAATCTGCCCTTCCCGGCCCTGGCGAATTTCCTGGTGCTGTGGTGGGACGTCGTTGACAATCCGGACCCGAAAATTCCGAATACGGCGCCCGACCCAAAGACGGCCTGTTCTCTCTCGCAAGAAGGCGTATTCGGTGCGCCGCTCCTCGGCGGCATCAAGGGGTTCGCCGCGAAGTATGTGCGGGAGTCGCAATATTTTTCCAACCCGTACAATCCATTTCACTTTCCGCCAGTACCGACTGCGGGGTTCGCCGCCATCGCACTCGACGAAATCGAGTCGCAGAGTGCCGCCGCCAACAACGTGCATTCGGAACTCTGGCTGGCCGAGTCGTCGCAAGTCATGTTCATGTCCTACTTCATAGAACTGCCGGACCTCGACACGGCGGGACTTGGAATGGTCTGGGATAGCCTGGAGGTCGTGGCCCGGCGAGTCATCCAGAATGACAGCTTTCACATTGCCGCGCCGATGGAGTTTCGATTCGTGAAGTCTGGCGACTCCGCCATGGCAGGGAGCTATTCGAAGCACGCCAATGCGTACTTCGTCAACGTGGACCTCATCGGATTCATAGAGGCGACGCCGACCGCTGATTACCCTGAAAAGCTGTTGCAGTTCTTCGCCGACGTTGAACGGGACTGGGTCGCCATGGACGGATTCCCACACAATGGCAAGATGTACGGATTTTACGATCCGAGCAAGGCTGCCGGCACACACACTGCTGCCTTCAATACGAACTTCCTCGCCGACCTCCGCAAGCGCCGCGGAGAACGCCTGAAGGCATTCAACGACTATCGAAAGGCCCAGGATCCGACCGGGCTGTTCTACAACAGCTTTCTCCGGCAGTTGCTGGAAGGTTAGGACCGCTATCGATTAAAAGGCTCCGGCTGTCGCGGCAAATTGGTACCCCTGGGGGATGACCACGATGCCGCCGTCGGACATCGTGAACCGTGCCGCGTCGCGCGCCCGATCCACACCGATCTTTTCGCCGGCAGGAATCGTCACGTGCTTGTCGACGATGCAGCGCTGCAGTTGTGCACGTTCCCCCACGGTGACACCCTCGAACAGCAACGAATTCTCGACCACCGCGCCTTCTTCCACCCGAACGTTCGGGAACAGGATGGTATGGCGCAGCGTTCCGCCGATCACCAGCGTGCCGGATGCGAGCATGCAGTTGCCAATGTCCGCCTCGCGTCCCGACTTGCCTGGTACGCTGCGAGCCGGCGGATGTTGGCCCTCATAGGTTCGGATCGCCCAGTCGTCCTGGTACAAGTCCATTTGCGGCAGTGGCCGCAGCAGATCCATGTTGGCGTCGTAGTACGCATCGATCGTCCCGACGTCTCGCCAATAATGGTCCGCGGAGACCCGCCCACTCGAGCCGCCAAAACGATAGGCCATCACCCGGTGCTCAGCCACGATCGAAGGGAGAATATCTTTACCAAAATCGTGCGACGAATCGCGTCCGTGGTCCGCGTGGAGCAGTTCGACCAGGTGCGACATCGAGAAGACATAGACGCCCATCGATGCCAGCACGTGCTCGGAATCGCCAGGAATGCACGGCGGGTGCTCCACCTTCTCGTGGAACGACGTAATCCGGTCCTGATCATCCACGGCCATCACGCCGAAGGATCTCGCTTCCTCACGGCCGACCGTGAGACAGGCCACGGTGGAGTCGGCGCCCGAGTCACGATGGTGTTGCAACATCGCGGCATAGTCCATCCGGTAGATGTGATCTCCCGAGAGAATCAGGGCATAGTCAGCGCCGCTTCGCTCCAGCAGGTACAGGTTCTGGTAGATGGCGTCCGCCGTATCGCTGTACCAGGATTCTCCCGTGCGCATCTGCGGGGGGACGGGCGTGATGTATTCCCCCAATTCAGGGTTGTAGACCGACCACCCGTCGCGCAGGTGCTTCTGCAATGAATGGGACTTGTATTGCGTCAGCACGAGAATCCGGCGCAATCCGGAATGCAGACAGTTGCTGAGGGTGAAATCGATGATGCGATATCGTCCCCCAAAGGGCACGGCGGGCTTGGCCCTGTCGGCCGTCAACGGGTGCAGGCGCGAACCGATACCGCCCGCCAAAATGATGCCGATCGTGTTCTCCTGCACGAGGCCCTCCGATCAAGGAACAACAGTGAAGATAGGTGGTTTCAGGGCCGGATTCAAATCATTTCAGCGACAACCCAGGGACGAGATTGTGTTTATTGAGCGGACCCTGGCACCACGCTGATTGTTCGCGCGAAGCGTCTCGAACGCCGATTGAGGTCTCGTGGAGAGGCAGGGGTCGGCGGGTAACCGGGCGAAACCGGTCGTCGTCAGAACAGCAGCTTGAAGCCGAACTGCATCTGCCGGGGCGCCTTCGCGCTGAAGATGCGGCCGAAGTTGGGGGTGAAGGCGACCCGATTCGGCACGTCGAAATTGGTGCGGTTGAACAGATTGAAAATCTCCCACCGGAATTGCAGGCGCGCGCCGTTTGGCAGTTCCACGTCCTTCTGCACCCCGAGGTCCACCGTCCCGTACCCCGGCGCCAGCACTGGATTGCGGGGCGCGTTTCCGAACGTGAACTGGGGCTGGAGCTCGAAGCAGCTCGTGTTGAACCACTGTGGTGCGGTCTGCGCTCCCCCGCTATTCGGATCGCACGTCATATTCGGCCGTTGCGCCGGGCCGGCGCCGATGTTGGCACGGTCGGTCCCGAGGTTCACGGTGAACGGCGCGCCCGCTTCGTAAAGCACGATCGCGTTCAGCTGCCAGTTCGAGCCGATCGCAGACAGCACCCCGCGGCCGCCGAAATTGGGCAGCGCGACGATGGCGCTGCCGACGAATCGATGGCGATGATCGAAGCTGGCGTCGGCTTCTTCGGCGGCCATGTTGCGCACGTCCTGCGGCAGGTTGGCTTCGAATGCGGTGCCGCCCGGATCGGAGGCGTCGTCGACAGCTTTTGACAGCGCATAGGTCGCCGACGCGGATATGCCGCGTGACAGCCGCTGATCGAGCCGGAACGTCACGCCGTTGAAGATCGAGTAGCCATCCCAGCGAATCGCCGTGATGTTCGCGAGCTGAGGCACGGGACGGCGCGGACCAATCGCACCCGGGCCAGGCTCGGGCACGTTGCGCACGGTGGAACTGTCGGCGCCGACGATCGCCGAGCGCAGGAAGCTGACTTCCATCGTTGTCTTCGGGGCCAGCTTTTGCTGCACGGAGACCGAATAGTTCTTGGCATACTCGGTTCGGAAATCCCAATCCATGGTGCCGCCACCCACCGTGCCGTTGGCCGGCGCGAGCAGCACGGTCGAGATCGGCTGCGTCGGCTGAATCGCATCGGCGGCGGCCGTCACGGTCTTGGCGAAGAAAAACGGCAGCGTGGAAGCGAGCGCCTGCTGCACGCTGTACGCCCACTGGTTCAGGAACACGCCAAATCCCGCGTTGACGACGGTCCTGCCTTCGTCGCCCAGCGCCCAGGCGAGGCCCAGGCGTGGAGCGAACCGCTGGTAGCTCGGACGCAGCAGGCCGCGAGTCCAGCCCGCGGCCTCGGAGCTGACGTACGGGATCGGAATCTCGGACAGATACGCCGCTGCGGTCGGCGACAGATTGCCGTCGCCGTCGCTGGCGATGACGATGCGGCGATTGGCCAGGTCGATCGCCGAGAGGCGATTGTCGACGTCGGCCATCTGACTGTTGATCTCGTAACGCAGGCCGTAGTTGAGGGTGACGTTCGGCGCCACCTTCCAGTCGTCCTGGCCGTAGACGTGGAACCACGTGCTGCGTCCGTGCTCGTCCGCTCGGCCGCTGCCGACCTGGGCGACGCTGGGATAACCGAGCAGGAAGTCGGCCAAGGCGTTGCCCGAGAATTGGCCGTTGAACGTGAAGTTGCCGCGCGCGTTGGTCGGGTTGACCGGATTGAACTCCAGCCGGAACAGGTAGCCGCCGAACTTCATGTGATGCCGCCCGCGGTCGACGAGGACGTTGTCGTAGAGTTCGAAGCTGCGGTCCTCGCGCGAGACGAACGACGTCGGATCGCCGATGCTGCTGAAGAGGCCGCCGAACGACGCCTGCGGATAACCCATGTCGCGGGTATCGGTGGTCACACCCTGAAGCCCTGAGGCGGCGGAAAAATCGAAGCCCTGATTGGGACTCACCTGTCCGCCGCGGGCATTCAGGTAGCCGAAGCGGAACTCATTCAGCCAGTTGGACCCGAACGCGTGCGTGTAGCTGATGGCCAGGTTCTCGCTCTTCGTCGTCACCGACCGACCGAATCCGGACACCAGGGCTTCGTTCAACGAGGTCGTGCCAAATGGCTGGTCGTCGCGGACCCGATAGGTGGAGAACCGGCCGAACACGCTGTCGCTGGCGAGCCGATGATCGAGCTTGATGCTGAACTGGTCGGCGGGATTGACCTCGTCGTCGACGCCGAGGAGGTTCTGCACCAGGCCGCCGCTCGTCGGCAGCGGCACCCTGGCCAGCAACGCGCTGGCCACCGGGCTGATGCGGCCGGCGGGAATCTGATTGTTCGTAAACGACGTGCAGCCCGATGCGGTGCGCGTCAGCGGATCGCACACCGCCGCCAGACCCGAGAAATCCCCGCCCCGCAACGCCGCGGTCGGCACCGAAAATGTCTGCGTCTGTGCCTTGCGAATCCGCTGACCTTCATAGCTGAAGAAAAAGAACGTGCGATCGCGCCGGAGCGGTCCGCCGACGTTGACGCCGAATTGATTCTGGCGGAGATCCGGAATCGGCGTGTTCGGATCGTCGAAGTAGTTGTGCGTGTCGAAGGCCTCGTTACGGACGAACGCGAGTGCACGGCCCGAGAAGCGATTACCGCCGGACTTCGTGATCACGTTGACCAGCGCGGACGCCTTGCCGCCGAACTCCGCCGGGTACATCGTCTTCTGAATCTTGAATTCCTGAATGGCATCGACCGACGGGCTGATCACGAGATTATTGAAGTACTCGTCGGTCACCTTCACGCCGTCGACCAGGTAGATGTTGTGACCGCCACGCTGGCCGTAGACGTTCGGCAGCGGCCCGGCCTGTCCAAGGGCAGCGCCTCGAGTCCCGCCGGGAGGAACCGTCACCCCATCGGTCAGCTGTGCCAGCTGCACGAACTGACGGCCGTTCAGCGGCAGCTGTTCGACCTGGCGGTTGTCGATGACCTCGGCGATCTCCGCGTTCACAGTTCGGAGCAGGGGGGCTTCGCTCACCACGGTGATCGCGTCCGACAGTTGGCCGATCTGCAGAGTAATCGGCAACTCCATCTTCTGGCCCACGGTCAACACCAGCCCCCGCAGCATGAACTGGCGGAAGCCATTCAGCTCAGCGGTGACCGTGTAAGTGCCAACCGGCAACGCCGCCAGAAAGAACCGACCGCCGGCGTCCGACAGCCGCTCGACTCTTACGCCGCTGACCTGATGGCTCGCGGCGACACTCACACCCGGCAGGACACCACCCGAGGCGTCTCTGATGACGCCGCTGATTTCGGCCGTGTTGTACTGACCGAAGCTGGTACCAGCGAGCCCGAGCAGCAGCGTCGTGACCAGCCCGCCGGGAAATCCGAGACGCTGAAAGAGCCATGCCTGAGTCCGCATTCGCGCTGCAAGTGTACCGTGCAAGTACGGCTGCAGCTGTAATGCGGTTGTCAATTGAGGGATTCCAGTAAGGGCCTAAGCCGAGAGGCCTTCGAGAAGAGAATGCAGGGGAACCTGTAGGCGGTGCACGCACACGTACTGTCTCGTCGAGGACAAAGAAGCGCTGCGCATGAAACCGTCGCTGACCGGCTGCGGAGCGAAGTCCACGTGGGCAATGGAACGTCTCGACGGGTCGCGGCAGCACCTTCACGCTCCACGTGCCGTGCCACGCCGCCGCCCTGGCGCGCCGCAGCAAAGATCCCGCCGCGGTTGCAGATCGTGGCTGATCAGCGGCCGATGAGCTCCTCTTCCGTTCTTCCCTGAACCATTTCGATCCGCACGCCACCTGGCCCTTCGACAAACGCGACGCGGAGATTCCTGACCGCGCGCGGCTCGACGGTCTTCAGCCCCTTGGCTGCCAGGGCGGCGACTTTCGGGTCGACCGGCGTGACCGCCCAGCCGAGGTGATCGATGGCCCGGCCCTGACTCGGCGCGCTGTCGCCCTTGTCCGCCAACAGCCAGACCGTGGGGTTCGCATACTTCACCGCGTCCACCCGGCCCTTCCACTTGAGGCGCTCTCCCCCGAAATTATCGACGTACCATTTCAAGCTGGCGTCGGCGTCGGGCACCCGAAGGTGAATGTGATGAAAGCCCCGCGTCTCGGGATCCTGCAGGATCTCGATCCTGATCCCGAAAGGGTCCTGGACGAAGCCCGCCTTGGGGAGGCCGGCCGCATCACGGGCCGGCGTGATGATCGTGGCGCCCGCCGCCTGCAGCTCCTTCATCGTGCCCTCGACATCGGCGACCGACAGGCCGATGTGATCGATCGCGCCGCCGGCGCTCGGCTGCGCGTTCTCGAGTTTGGCGAAGGCGAAGATGGTCCGGCCGAAGACGACGCGGTCGGCCGCGGCGCCGTACTTGGCGCCCAGGTTCTTCACGTACCACGCGACTGCGGTTGCCGGGTCCGCGGCGTTCAAGTGCATGTGATCGTAGGGGAAGGTCTCGGCGCGCAACCCGATCATGGCAGCAGACGCGAGAAGCAGCAGCGTGCAGGCGAGCGCTCGTCGGAACATGTCGTCGTCCTCCATTACAGGGCACATTCTCACACATAAATCCGATTCGTCCGCTCGTGCGTTGATCTCCCTGAGACGCCGTTGAAGGCGTCCCAGGGAGAAGATCATGACCGGTCAACACGCGATCGTCGTCGGAGGCAGCATCGGCGGACTATTGGCAGCCGAGGTACTCTGTCCTCGGTTCGAACGGGTCACTCTGGTCGAGCGCGACCGCCTGCCGCAAGGCGCCGTCCCTCGTAAGGGCGTCCCGCAAAGCCGCCAGACCCATGGGTTGCTGGCGGGGGGTCTTCAGGCGCTGGAACACCTGTTTCCGGGTATCACAACGGAGCTCAGAGCCGAGGGCGCCGTGCCGGGCGACGTCTTGGCCGACGTGGGTTGGTTCCTCGAAGGCGGCTGGCTCGCCCGCCGCCGCGACCGACTCGACGGGCTGCTGATGTCGCGGCCGTTGCTCGAGGCAACAATACGGCGACGCGTCTTACAGCGCGGCAATCTCGTCACGCGAGACGGATGTGCGCTGGACGGCTTCCTCCTTCAGGACGGGCGTGTGATCGGTGTGCGCCTCGGCGAGGAGACGCTCGCCGCCGACCTCGTCGTCGATGCGACGGGGCGAGGATCGCGAACACCGCAGTGGCTGGAGTCGATGGGGTTCGAGCGGCCGCGCGAGCAGCGGATCGAAGTCGGGATTCGCTACGTGACCCGCCTGTTCCGCCGACGGCCCGACGACGTGACCGACGCGACGGCGATCATCATTCCGCCGACGCCGCAGGGGAAGCGGGGCGGCGTGATGCTCGCGCAGGAAGGCGACCGCTGGACCGTGACGCTGATCGCGAACTTCTGCGAGCCAGCCCCATCGGATCTGAGTGGATTTGTCGAGCACGCGCGCCTGATCCCGGATCCGTTGATCTACCAGATGATTCGCCGCGCCGAACCGATCGGAGAGGCCGAAGGATACACGTTTCCGGCCAGCATCCGCCGGATGTACGAGAAGCTGACACGGTTCCCCGACCGGCTGATCGTCATCGGAGACGCGATCTGCAGCTTCAATCCAATCTACGGGCAGGGCATGTCGGTCTCCGCGCTCGAAGCGCTGGCGCTCGCGACCACAGTCGACGAAGGCCTGACCGATCTTCCCCGACGGTTCTTCAAGCGCGCCGCGGCGGTCGTCGACGTGCCCTGGAGCATCGCGGTCTGCAGCGACCTCCGCATGCCGGAAACCGTCGGTCCGCGCAGCGCGATGGTGTCGTTCGTCAACTGGTATCTGGCGCGGCTGCACCAGGCGGCGCACGCAGACTCCACACTGGCCCACGCGTTCATGCGGGTCGCGAACCTGGTCGCGGCGCCCCAGACCCTGTTCGCTCCCTCCCTGATGCTACGCGTGCTACGCGGCACATGGAGGCGTAGGAGCGCACAAACTGGCATGGCGGCCGTCGGCGCCCTGAGGGCCCGCGCAGCACAACGTTGACAAATGCGGCGTCGAGGCCCACCCGGCAAGGCGCCACGAGCACGCATGGCGGGACTCTGTAAGCGAGTAACGCGGCCGCGACGGCAACGGCCCTATTTCTTGGTCAGGGTGCGAAAATGCACCTCGGCGTAGGCGACGCCGCCCGTGTCGTCCAGGTTGAGCTCAAAATCGTACCCCTCTTCTTGCAGCTGGACGCGGATGTACTCGACCACCCGCATCGCCAGCGGACTCAACTCATGTCGGGTCTTGTCTGGCTCGGCCAACAACGTGACCCACGCGTCCCGCTGGTCGCGGGATGGCTTCTTCGCGACCTGGAACCCGTTGCGACACTTCCCAAGCACGTAGTCCTTGAGCTCTTGTTCAGGCCGCTCCTTGATGCGGTCCCAGGATTCCACCCACTTTCGCGTCCTCGCGCTCATGAACTCATTTTACCGTTCACATGCTCTGCGACAACCTGTGTCAGTGCCGTTTCATGGGTGTCAGGATGTCACCAGGACGTCGTGCAGATGCTCGACGTCAAAATTCTCGAGCGTTCCACCTCGTTCGAAGTGCTCGACAAAGATTCGGCCGAGCGAGTACGAGACGAAGGCCGAAAACCCGGACATCGTGGCGAGCGCCGTGACCGGGTCGACAAAGGGCAGCGCACGAAGCAATTTGCGTCCCAGAATCGAACCGATCGAGCCGGGGATCAGGCTGGCGCCGATCGCGATCACGATGTTCCGCGCCGCGTGTTCGGAGAACTCGTGGCCGTAGCACTCCGTGAGCTCCTTGATGAGCGCCACATGCACCGCCGCGAGCGCCGACACGTCGACGATGGGCAGGGTGATGAGGCCGGCGCCGGCCGAAATCAGCACGTAGCGGCGCACGATCTTCATCGCGCCCGATCGACGCTGCCCGGCCGGGCTGTTTGCTCGTACGGGACGTTGGTGGATTGTCGTCATGGCTCCCATCGGCCGAATTTTCGCACAGGACGGCTTCGGCTGGACGTATCCTCACTTCGTGGCAGCGAATTCTTGGAGGCCGTGGGTGTACGGCGCCGCGCACCTCATCAGACGTGCGACAGGCTTTGGCTCTTCAGCAACTGATCCAGCCACATGTTCGCAAGCTTTTCTTGAACGGTGTTTTGCCGCAGTCGAGCGGACAGGTTCTGAAAGTCGACGCGATCCATCGCCTGATCCTGATTGAAGCACGAGAAGACGACCGCGGTCTCGCCCGTGACGGGATCGACATGCTTCTGCAGACACTGCGCGCAGACCTCTTTCATCATGCATTGCATGGGCGAGTTGATGCTGACGACGGCGACGTGATCACTCTTGAGATACGGCGCCAGCACGTCGTGGCGCGCGGCGGTGACCGCGGCCATCATCCGATCCGACCCGATGGCGATGATCCGATCGACGCGTGACAGCGGCACCAGGGGCTCGCCGAGATCTCCGTGCTGGTACGCCAGGAGGGCCTGAACGATGTTGCCGCGAAAGTGTGCGTCCTGTGGCCGCCCCGGAACGATGGACGCGCCCGTCTCG
>JBDTVS010000225.1:0-15751 GCA_040007095.1 Acidobacteriota bacterium | reverse complement strand
TGCTCGTCTTCTACCGGTCGGCCGACTGGTGTCCGTACTGCAAGACGCAGCTCGCGGAGCTCCAGACGCGAACGGCGGACCTTGGCAAGAACGGCATCGGACTCGCGGCGGTCAGTTACGATGCCGTACCCATCCTCGCCGACTTTACCAGGCGCCGTGGCATCACGTTCCCGCTGCTGTCGGATCCCGGATCGGCCATCATCAAGCGGTACGGGATTCTCAACACGACGGTGCCCGCAACGAATCAACAGAGCTACGGCATTCCATTTCCTGGCACGTTCACGTTCAACACCCAGGGTGTGGTCATATCGCGCTACTTCGAGCAGGCCTACCAGGAACGCAGCACCGTCGGCAGCATCATGGCCAGGCTGGGCAACAACGTGGATGTGCAGGCGACCACGCTGTCATCTCCGCACTCGAGTTGACCTCGTTTGCGACCGACAGCACGGTGGCCCCCGGGACGCAATTCTCTCTGGTCCTGGACGTGCGGCCCGCGCGAGGGGTTCACGTGTACGCGCCGGGCGTGACCGGGTACAAACCGATTGCTTTCTCGGAACGGCCCCAGGCGGGACTCCTGACTCGGGGCGCGCAGTACCCACCACCCGAGGACTATCATTTCAAGCCGCTGAACGAGCACGTCCAGGTCTATCAACGACCATTTCGGATCGTGCAAGACGTCCTGATCGACGCGTCACCGCAGGCGCAGACGTCGCTGAAAGACATGACGTCGATGACGATCAAAGGCGCGCTCAACTACCAGGCGTGCGACGACAAGGTGTGCTTCACGCCCCAAACGGTCCCGCTCACGTGGACCGTCAGCCTTCGACAATTGGACCGCGAGCGCGCCAAGCCGTGACCAACCGGCGTGTGTTCCTCAGCGCCGCCCTCGGAGGCGGCGCGTACATGATCGGAGTCGCTCGCAGCTTCGCCGGCACTCAAGGAGACCGCCGCATGCCTCGCGGCATCGTCTGTGACGTCAACGAGACGCTGTTGGACGTAGGGGCGCTGGAGCCGCACTTCAGGGAGGCATTCGGCGACGGTCGAGTCCTACAGGATTGGTTCGGAACGGTCCTGCACTACTCTGAAGTGGCGACATTGGCCGGCCCGTACTCTGACTTCGCGAGCATAGGAGGTGCGGCACTGGACATGACGGCGGCGGCTCGCGGTGTCACGCTCTCGCCGACCGATCGTGGACGGATTCTCCAAGGCATGCTGAGCCTTCCGGCCATCCGGATGTGCGACACGGTCTGCAGGCGATGCGCGATGCTGGACTCCGTTTGGTGACTTTGACCAACTCCGCCCCGGCGGCCTCCGGCGACAACTCTCTAGTGCGGGCCTGACCGCCTTCCTTGAGCATTCGTTCTCGGTTGACGCGGTCCGTCGCTTCACACTTGCGGCTGAGGTGTACCGGTCGGTCGCAGACTCGCTTGGGCTGCCCATGGACCGAGAATAACTCGACCTCGAGACTATTCTAGAAGTCTCTATACAGTTCGCGCACGAGTTCCCGCCCCAGCCAATGCATCGCGTAATTGTTCCCGTCGCGGTCCCAGTGGCTGTCGGTCTTACTGATGACAGCATCGGACGGTATGCCACTCACGCGAATCGTCGGAAGCCCCTCTAACACTCCATCGATGACACGGCGAGCGGACGCCTGCGAAAAGGTGTAGCCTTTGCCGTCGAGCTCGAACGTCGTCGCGGGCTCGGGGAGATGGCTGGTCTCCCACCTCTCGGTCGTCAGCACGACGAACCTGGCGCCCTTCGTTTCACACAGGTCGCGGATTCGGAACAACAGCCCGCGCGTGAGCGCCGCCGCGTACTTGAGGCGGGGGCTTTCAGGGACCAGGTATGCGCTGTAGTGCGTCTTCTCGGTCTCGAAGTTCTCGAAGCTGAAGTAGGGCAGCTCCTCCACGCGAATCCCATGTCCTTCCGCCAGCGCCTGGACCAGCGAAGGAGTACCAGGTGGAGGAATGGACGCGCGATAGGGGGGAGGCAGACGGGATTCCCACTCGCCATCAGTCGGGTATCGCGCAACACCTTGAACGCGCCGAATCGCTTCCCCGAGGTAGAGTCCCGGCGGACGATACCCGACGAGCCAGGGAAGGTTGGGGCCCTTGAGCTCCGCCCCCTCGAGCCAGAACGTGGGTTTCGGAAACCCGTCTTTGGGGAGATGCGTGGGAAACGTATTGTTCCAGAGATCATTGCTCTCCGTGAACCACAGCACGACCTCGGTAGGACGTATCGCGTCAATGGATCTCTGCAGGGCCAATAACTCTTGATCTTGTCCCCACCCCAGGCTCGCGATGGACGCGATGCTGACGTTTTCGACCGAACCTTCCACCAAGACCGTCCGCAGCTGGACCTCCGGCATATCTTCAAAGGCGGTTCCCGCGGCTTCAACCTGTGAATCCCCAAGCAGGACGACACGAACCTGGGCATGTGCATCGAAGTCGTGACCTCGAAACCCAAACTCGTTCCTCTCTCCCGGCCAGCTCCGCCTACCTGGGCCACCGTCACCCGTCCATCCGATGATCTCCGGCGTCGGACGCGCGGCCAGCCGCAAGGCGACTTCGCCAATCACCAGCGCCACGATCACGCCAACGACGACCGCGACGGCGCCGAACACCACCTTCCGCATCACAACAGCCTGTCGATGAAAGGCGCGTCCGAAATTCCTAGCGAGAAGACTGGAACGCCAATGATGAGCACAACGACGATCCAGGGAGCGCGGCCCCGTAGACGATCGCATGAGCGCCAGCCATGATCCGGATCGCAGACCTCGGATACGTCGGCGAATTCGTGGTGGAATTCACATTCAGCAAGATGCAAGAGTATTCCGTCGACGACTAAGGTTACGAGGCGACGTGCCGATGGCTCGTCGAGAGCCCACGTTGCAGGTAGACGGCGATGGCATCGACCGTGCCGAGGTTCTCGATGGTCAGATCGGACTGTTGGATGGTCAAGTCGAATGTCACTTCGATCCACATAATCAAGTCGAAAAAAGCGACCGAATCAAGCGCACCGCTCTCGACAATGGCGTCACCGTCGTTCAGGGCACAAGCATCGATACTTCGCCGGGCCGCGAGCGCAATAATTTTCTCGCGAATCGCACGCGTGACCTCGGTCCGGTCGAAGACATTTCGTGTCATTGCAGATCCTCGTGCCGGCTTAACGCGGAGATCGCCGAGAACGCCTCGTATCCCGTCAGCACCCGATGGTCGTAGGTGGCCCCGAGGGTCCCGCGCCCGTCCGCCGACGGAGCCGCATGCGCGACGATCAGGGCGGTCCGCGGGGGAAGAACCGGCATGTGGCGAGTCACGTTCCATCGCGCCATGCTGCTGAACGCGATCGTCGCGCCGGTGGTTTCGTGCGCACGCAACTGATGGGCCATTGCCTTCCGCTGCAGCGCCGTCAGCCGCTCGATGAATTGGGCGCAGGTCAACGCCCCCGCGTCTTCGACGACTGTCAGATACAGCGTCGACTCGCTTTGCACCGTGAACCCAAGATTGACGGCCCCGTACGCCCAGCGCTCCTCGCCGACAATCGTCGAGGTCAGTCGCGGGTTCTGCTTGGCGACCCTGGTCAGGCGGTAGGCGATCAGGGCCAGCAGCGGATTGACAATCAGCCGCTCTCGCCGCTGGTATTCCGCGGCCGCACGATCCCATGCGGCAGCGTCGTACTGCAGCTCGACGTACCCAGGCACCGCTTCCTGCCGTTGCCAGAGCACCGTGCGCAGCATCGTTCGTTCTTCCGGGGTGAGTGCGTGTGACACGCCCGGCACCACCCCCATCACGGCCGGCCGCTCCGCTGGGGCCGACACGGCCTCGATCGGAACTAGGTTTCTGGCGCTGACGTACGCCTCGACGTCGCGCGCAGTGAGGCGAACGCCGCTCGCCGGCACGTTGCCGGCGTTCAACCCGTACTGTGCCAGGCGTTGCGTCGCTTTGAGTGTCGGCAGCGAGATCCCCATTCCGGGTACGCCGGCGATCACCGACTCTGGCACCGCGTCGTCTGGCGTGCCGCCCAGCCATAACAGCACTGATCCCACCGCGATCACGTCGTTGACTTGCGGCAGCACTGCCAACACATATCCCGCGTGGTCGGCCTCGACGACCACACTCGCCTTCTCCGTTTCGACCTCCGCCACGGCGCCGCCGGCACGGACGGCCTCACCTGGCTGCACCAGGATGCGAAGGACTCGCACGGTGTCGTCGTTGTTGTTCACCCGAGGGGTGTACAGCGGGACAGCCACTAGCGGGGCGCCTCGTCGGTCATGAAGGAGACCAGCCCGTCGAACAGGCCGTGCTCGTCGAGGAGGAGCGACGCCTCCAGACTGCGAGCCGCGGGAATAGGGACTGGTGGAGGCCCAAAGCGCCTGACGCGGCCCGAAAAGCGGTGCTCGGCCAAGGTGGCGGCGAGTTCCGCCCCGAATCCGGGTCCGATCGGACTCTCCTCCACAATGGCGATGCGGCGCTTGTCCATCAAGAGGTCGAGCAGTGCGTGTCTCGGCAGCGGCTGAAGCAGCGACGGTGCCACGATGGCCACCGACAACTCCTCCTCCACGAGCGCCGCGGTGACCCGCTCGACGACGTCGAGCATGCCGCCATACGCCACCAGTGTTAGATCGGGATCGGTCTGAGGCCTGACGAGCGTCGGGAACAGGTCGGACCCTAGATCGGCGGGCGAGGGGCGGAGTACTTCGTAGTCGCCCTGGTCTTGTGTCAGGCCATACAGCAGCTTGTGCTCGAAGAAGAGGACGGGGGCGAGCCAGTCGAGCGCCGCACACTGAAGCAGATGGCCCGCATCGTGACGATGGCTCGGGAAGATGACAGTGAGGCCTGGCACGGCGGTCATCAGGTGCTCGGGACTCTGACTATGCGTGGGGCCATACCCGCGCCGCCCGCCGCTCGGAGCGCGTATGACGAGCGGAACGGTCACGCCGTCGAACATCGCGAACTTGACGGCGTGGTTGTAGATCTGATCCATCGCCAGTGTGAGGAAGTCGGCGAACATGATCTCGGCCACCGGTCGATACCCTGCGAGCGCCAACCCGATCGACGCCCCTACGAGCCCGGCTTCGCCGATGGGCGTAGAAAGTACGCGCCCCGAGAACGCTGTGGACAGCCCGGCGGTGACCTTAAATGCGCCTCCATAGGGATCGTGGAGATCTTCGCCGAGCAGAATCACGCGCTGGTCCATGCTGAGCAGGCGTCGCAGGGCCTCGTTGAGCGACGATCGCACGCTCGTCGATCGCGCGGTGCCGCACCGCGCGCCGTCCTGATCAGAGGCTCCCGCACGGCGCAGCGGAAACATGTGCGTCGGCACCCGGTCGAATCGAGCCTCCGGCGACGCCGTCGCGGCGTCGTAAACGTCTCGGATGAAGGCGGCGTTTCGACGTTCAATGGCGGTTCGGGTCTCGAGGTCCATCTGTCGGCCCAACGCCTGCAGCGGATCGCGCGCGCGAATCGCGGCGAGCTCGTCCTCGTCCCTCGTGTCGTCGCCTTTGCTATGCGGCCCCAGGCGCATGGTATCGATGACCAGAAACCCGGGCTCGCGGGTGGATCGGACGGTGCGAACCACCTGCTCGACCCGCTCGAAGAGCGCTGGATCGGCATCGTCATATCGCCACGTACGCAGACCGAACGCCCTGCCGCGCTCGAGCACGGAGCCGGCGAGCGTCTCGGCCGTCTTCGTGGTCTGCGCGATGCCGTTGTGCTCGACGACGAACAACATCGGCACCCGCCACAGTGAGGCCAAATTGAGGCTTTCGTAGGTCAGCCCCTCGCCCAACGTGCCATCGCCGATGAGACACGCCACGAGGGCGGCGCCCCCACGGATCTTCTGGGCCAGCGCCAGACCCACCCCGATGGCGGTCATGCCCCCCTGGACGCCATTGCTGTGAAAGTGGCGATAGACCAGATGCTGGCTCCCTCCGACGCCGCCGCAGACACCACGCGCGCGGCCCATGATCTCTGCGACTAGACCGAGAAAATCGCCGGAGTAGGTGAGAAAGTGCCCGTGATTGCGATGGTTCGACAACACCACATCGTGCGGATCATCCAGCGCCCGCACGACCGCCATCTGACAGAGCTCCTGCCCGAGGCAGGTATGTGTGGTTCCTGACAGCACGCCCTTCGTGAACAGCTCCAACAGAAGCCGCTCGGTGCTTCGAATCAGGTGGCCGAAGCCGTAGAGCGCCGACACATTCAGCGGGAGGCATGGTTTGCGGTGGCTGTCTCGTTCGATGCCTGGCAGGCTGACATCAGGAGCGCGAAGCGAAGGCGCACCTTCACCGCCGGGCGCGGTCGCGGATGTTGCCGGAGTCACCGGCTCGGCATCGATCACGTCTCAGTCCTCGATGCCCGCGACTCGTGGTTCGGGCCCTGGTCGATCGTCGCAGGTCGGTTCGGGAGCGTGACCATCCGCGGCGTGTGTGGAAACACGGTGGTGTCGGCCGGCACATCCATCATGACCACCGTATTGGGTCCAATCTGCGACCGATCGCCGATCGTGACGCCGCCCAGAATCACAGCCCCGCACCCAACGGACACGCCACGTCCCAGGGTCGGCGCCTGTTCGGAGCGCTCCGCATTACTGGCCCCGAGGGTAACATTCTGCCGCAGAAAGCAGTCGTCGCCGATGACCGCGTTGGCGTGGATGACGATGCCCGCTTGGTGGCCAAAGACCACGCGGCGGCCCACCACGGCCGTCACGGGTATCTCGAGACCATAACGATTACGAACGAAACGAAACAGAGTGGTGTGCACGCGCCGGAGGACTACACGGATCGGCCGCCACCGGAGCTGCTGCACCCAGATACCGAATCGGTACACCGCCAACGCCCGAAACCCGGGCTGCGTCCAATCGCAGAAATGGGCCGTCCAATCTTCACGGATCAGCTGCGCCAGACTCCGCGAAGTCTCGAACAACGGGCTCTCGCCCTGGATGTCGGTCGTGCGCGCCATTGGTTGGTTGATGCCCGCTATTCGCATTGTTCAAAGTCGACTGCCCAGCGCACGTGCCGCGGCCAGCGATTCCATCCGTTGGCGAGCACGAATGATGCCACCGGAACCACCCGCGATCTCAAGGCCCTCTCGATTGACATGTCCCTCAACTGAGTAGTCTTTGACGATGTGCCTTTACCGGAGAGGCGGAGACATTTTTCGATCCGAGAACGCCGGTCCAGAGGATTCCCCTTATTCGATTGAAGTGTTCTGTATAGCTTAACGGCTGTTCACCTCGTCAGTTACCTTACCACTATTGGCCATCCCTGCAACATGGCCGGCGCAACCGGCGCCGTCGTTGTCGTCGGTCTTGCTACTCCTGCGATCGCCGACAACAATTGCTGCCGCCCGTTTCGCGGCGAAACGACTAGACGGAGAAACTGAGAGTCCCACACGACAGGACACGCCGTGACAGGAGATCCGGTTCCGCCGTGCGCCGCTCTATGACCGGCCGACAGGCCGGTGAATACTCACGTCGATTCCAGATCGAGCGCGGACGTCCAAGGCTGATCCAAGGCTGCTCTACGGGAACCGGTGGAAGGCCAGACCACTCGAAACAGACATCGTTGCCACGCTGATCGCCGGCGGTAATGCCTGTCACGAGTGACTTCGGTCAGGACGTTCAGCTTCAGAAGTTGCATCGCGAACGGCCGAGCGATGCGCGTCGTCACACCGATGAGCACAGCATGAACAGCTCAGGTATGATTCACCAAATAGGTGCATGTCCACGAAGCGAGACGCCGGCACACCGGAATCCGAAACACAACGCATCGGTCCTACACTGAAGCGGCTACGAGAGAGCGCCGGTCTCTCGTTGCGCACGCTTGCCGACCAAATCGGGTTCTCCGCCAGCTTCCTCTCGCAAGCGGAACATGGCGTCGTATCGCCGTCCATAGGCTCGCTGGAGAAGATTGCTGCCGCCCTTGGGACCACCCTGGCAGATCTCTTCTTCGTGCCGCCCACCACAGACGGAGCGGTGATACGGGCCCATGCGCGGCCGAATGTTCAGAGTGCCTGGTCGAAAGCACGCATCGAAGCCCTCACGCCGGCCGGTGGCCCGCGAACGCTTGAAGCGGTCATGATCAGGCTCGAAGGTGGCGGTTCTAGTGAGCAATACGCTGCCATCTCCCAAGTCGATCAATTTGCGATCGTGTGGGATGGCGCTTTCGTGCTGACCCATGCCGACGAGGAGATCGAACTGAATGCCGGGGACAGCGTACTGATTCGGGCCAAGACATCGCATCGATGGCGAAACCCTGGGAGGTCCGCGGCGCATATCCTTATCGTGTCTTCCCCCGTACGTGAGGGACAACAGGGGTAATCGTCGGCAACCTATTGGCGACCTATTGCCAGGCGCTACAGACCTGAGTCTGACAGGAGGATCGGTCCTCTTTGCCGCGCGCGCCATTCGCACTCTTACCTCTACAGGGACCTGCGATTAAATTGGAGCCACTTGTCGATACAGTCGCACGCCCGTGCAAAGGCCATCTCTTCCGCCGAAGCCAATACCTGGTCCACCCCGTGCATTAGGAGGTTGTCGCCGCTGCCGCCCACCTCTCTTACGCACTCAATTGTCCAGGACATTGGCGATGAAGTGGGGGGGTTCGTTAGGGTAATTTCAAAGCGCCGCATGCCAATGGAATACGTTCGTGTGGCCATCGCGCTACCTCTGATGATGAAGATCGCGAGCGAAACCCGGGTCGATGTGGGGCTTCGGCGAGCCTTGCGCACACGACGGAGTTCATAGCGGCCCGGAGCAGCTGCTTGCTGCAATCCGAGCCGCTTCACAATGGTACGACGACTGCTGTTTGTTCGCACTTGACGACCGTTCAGCAATACCATACCATCCCAGAGTAAGTCGAGGTTGCGATCCAGCTGTGCGTCACCCCTCTTTAAAGATTGCGCCCGCAGGTCACGGCCGCTACAACAACTCGTCCAAGTCGCCCGCGTCCCGATTTGGCGCGTCGAGAAGGGCGGTGTTCCGATCGCCGCCGCTTTCTCCTCATAGCGTCCCGCCGAACTCGACGGGATTATTCTTGATGGGTCGAATCCCGCAGGGCCGGAATGAGCTTTGCGACGGCGGACGAACGACGAACGACGGGCGAACGTTTCCCACCGAATCTGACAGCCTGGCGCCCTTCGACTTCCGCGTTGGACCGATATGCTGTCTGGTTCGCTTGGTTTACAGTCTCTGCCCTTTGTTGACGGTGCACCACCGTTCTCCTCGCCACGTAACTGTTGGCCAGCCAAGTGTGATTTCCAGGTTACCCAGATACCGCCATCGGAGGCTCACGTTGTGGGCTTAGACTCATGCGGAACGTCGACGGCTAGATTTCAGTCATCGACCGCCAGGTTCTGGCGACGGTGGCACATCTCTCTCTTACTTGGTTTGTGACTACGACTATTTTCCGCTTGGGCTGGCCCCGAAGGTGCGCGTCGTTATGCAATCAGCCTATTGACCGTCTCCACACTTAGCGGTCTATGGCATCGCTCGAACCGGACGTTCGTGGCGTGGCGGGCGCTATCAGCACGTACCCGGTGGCGTCAATCGCCTCCGAAAGACTCCGTCGCTCCACGGGCGGTGCTCTCCAGTAAGTCGGTGAATGCAAGGTGGCCGGCGTTCGTGGACCTCGTGATCGTTCTCTCACTACGCGGGACTTTCGCATTCGACCAGCGATTTACCTACTTTCAGTGTTGACGAGAGGGGCTGGGCCATGACCTTCGTGATGAAAGGCGCGCTCCTGCTCGGGCTTGTCGCGGTCGTCCAGGGATCGCTATTCTTCTGGCCGGCCAGCCGGGATGTGCTGAATCATAGCTATTATGGCGCGTGGCGCCTCAAACACGAGTTATTGGTCGCTCCTGGTCAGAATCGGCTCATCGTGGTCGGCGGATCAAATGTCGCCTTCAGCGTCGACTCGACCACGCTGGAAAGAGCATTGGTCAGGCCGACCATCAACATGGGCTTACACGGAGATGTCGGACTAGCCCACATGGTGCATGAAGTCGAAGACGGGGCCAGAGCCGGGGACTTCGTCGTGCTCATCCCTGAATATGAACAGTTCTATGGCGATGTTCTGAATGGGGCACTGCCAGCCGCCGAAGTGGTCCAGTATGACTGGTCTGCGCTCCGGTACTTTTCATCCTGGCGCCAATGGAGGAATCTCGCAACAAACTCACGAACCATCACCAGCGCCGCGACATTCGCCTTGCTCGATCAAGCCAAAGGAAGACTGCTGCGGCTTCCCAGGGAGAACCGCGAAGTGACGACCGTCTACCGAAGTGATGCGTTCGACTCACACGGCGATATGGTCGCCCATCTCGGGTTGGAGTCGGATCCCAGACGGATACTCGCGAGCACGGTCCGCGCCGAGGGCGAGTTCAACGAGGAAGCAGTCGACGTTACGGTGCGGTGCGCCGAGGCACTGGCCAAACGCGGTGCGACGTTCGTGATCGTCTTTCCGGCGATTTCAGCTGGATATTGGGCTGTCAACCAGGATCTCGCTAAGCAGGTGGCGACTCGATTTCCTGTCGGGCTTGTGCTGAGGATGCCACAGGACTCGGTACTCGACGATGGGTGGTTCTTCGATTCGGTCTACCATCTGAATCGCAAAGGACGTGCTGTCCGAGCGGGGCAGCTCGTTGAGGTATTGCTGGCGAAAGGGGCACAGAGGCGATAGCAGCCCGGAGTCAAAGGCTCATTCTGAGCGAGCCTCCATCAGATCGAAGAACTCGGGCTCATTAACTCGAGACCACCCCAGGGCACGCCGAATAAGACGCTCGTGTCCCCTCCCTGCGAGATCACGACCATCAGGTTCACCAGGGACGCGCGACCTCAACGCGTTCGGGTCCCTGCGCCGCCGCCGGCCATGCGACCGCAAGCCACACCAGCGAGACGCCGACCAACCCGCAGACACGGTTGCCGTTGCCATCTCCTTCGACGCGTTCGTTGCTGGTGATGTGTGAAATCCGTGGGCGCTCGCGACCGCGTTCAGACGCCCTGCTCCGGCCTCCTGAGTGACAACCCAGAGTGTGTTGCTTGGCAGGTGCCGGCGAGACCTCTCGGGGATCGATATCCTGCGGAGTACAACGGCACGTAGCTTCTTTGATCGCCAGGTGTCGAGCCATCCGCGTTCAATCGCAGCACCTTTCCGTTGTAGGACGACCAATCGGAGGCGGCCTGCGGGCTTCCCCCGTCGTCGAATGCCGCCAAGAGCTTGCCGTCCGGTCCGAACCGCAACGCGGCAGAGGCGCCGTCCGGCGACGCCGGCACATCGTCGGAGATAACGATCCGATCGGCGAAGGTGTCGCCAGTCTCTCGAAATCTCACCAATGAAAATACCAGCGTGCGCTGCGCGGACATTGCGGTGTAGATCGCGTACACCAGATGCGTGCGGGCGAAATCGGCGTCGACCGCGACGGCGAGGAGCCGCTCCTCTGCGGATCGAGGCTCGAAAACGGGCCACGCGGGCGCAGACGTCAGCCGAGCATCTCGGACTACACGTAGCAGGCCGCCGCGCTCCGCGACAATCATGCCGCCGTCCGGCATGAACGCCAGATCGACAGGGTCGGCGAGTCCGGTCACGATCGGCGTCCCCGTCAAACGGACGTCATCGCTCGTGAGAATCGTCAACGCGGCGTCGAGGCGCGCCGACCGTTGCGATCGCTCTTGGATGGGACGCACGACGAGCAGCAGCAGGCGGTTCGACCGACCGCTTTGGACCGACAACCCGTTCACAGTAGCCGCGATGTCGACCGTGTGAAAGCCGATCGTGAGAGGGGGCAGCGGCGCCGTGCAGGTGTACCTGGCCGGCGCTGACAGAACGCAGGACCGCCCGGCCATGTCGACCGCATTCCCATCGACGTACGCGATGTACCCTAACGTCGCGACCTGTGCATCGTCGTCGGCGGCCTGATCCCATGCGAAACGCTCGTTGCCGCCGATGATGATCGGAACCAGCCCCACCGCCCCTTCCTGTGCGGCGAATGCCAGCAGCGACAATAGAACGACGGCCTGGCGCAACATCACGGCGGATTATACCGACCTTCCTCGGCATGAGTGGTGATCTTCAGACGCCGACGTCAGAATCTTATGTTCCGCCGCACGCATTCCTCACAGTGAACTGAAGGGTTTGAGTGCGGCTCGCCGCAACGATCCGGCAGTCACTCAAAGAGCGACTTGCGCGTGAACAAATCGCTCGGGCAAATGCGCCGCATCCGGAGGAACCTTGACGCTGTGCGGCACCGCCAACCACGGGGTCCCGAGGTCGATCGCAAAGGCCACGCCCCAGATCCACAATCGCCCGGGTGTCGGCACAAGGGCCGAAACGAGCCAGAGCAAGGCCGCGGTGCCGTGTCCGACCAGGTACCGCAGCGTGAGGGGCCGCGCGCCGGGCACGTGACGCGCACGGAAGTACTGCGCGACGAGCACGAATCAGACGGCCGCATACGCCGCCGCGAAACCTGCCGACGATCGACTGTCGAGCGCGTCCTTCGCGTTCGCCGCCATCACCGCCACCGCGAACATCTGGACGAGCGTCAGGCCGCGCTGGATCACGTCGTCGGTATCGAAGCGAGTGGCAAAGAGCGTGTGGCCGGTCCACGCCCACCAAGTGAGCACAAACAACGGCGCGAATCGCACGAGCCCTTCCAGCGAGTACTGCTCATGCAGCGGTCCCGCGACCTGGCTGACCGCGGCGACGAAGATCAGATCGGAGAACAGTTCGAGCCAGGTGACCTTGCGGCCGGCGTCGCCTCCGGCGAGCGATCGCAAGCGAATTGGTGTGACGAAGCGCTTCACGTGTGCAGCAGACCTCCTTCGGGCGGACCGTCCCGCCGATTAGATGACGGCGTGGCTGCACGGTTTCAGTGCAGCCCGTTAGGCGCGGGATTTCAGGTGTGGTGGAGACAGGGATCGGGCAGAACGGTCAGGACCGTCGCGCTGCCAGGATGGCACGGACGAGCGCTTCGGGCACCTCGGTCGGCAACGGCGCATCGTCATGCTCGAAGGCCTTCTTGCCGAGCTTGACGGTCTCCTCGTAGCTGGTGAAGTACTTCTGACAATTCGTACACAGGCCGAGGTGACGGTCGAACCGCACGCGCGATTCCGCCGATAACTCGTCGGACAGGTAGTCCATCATGAAGTCGGCGAATTCACGACACGTCACGGGACAACTCCTTGCGCTGACGTGACTTGGCCAGCTGCCAGCAGACGCGAGTGTAACGGCGCCACTCGGTTATTACCAGTCGTCAAACCTCCCAAGCTGCGATTGGAAGCCACGGCGACTAACGACGGCCTCTCGCCGGCATCTCTTGGATGCCTGAGCGCGCCGTAGGTTTCAGGTCACGAAGCGCGTAACCCGGACCTCCCTGAGGTCATCCAAGCGGGCATGAAACACCCTCCAAAGCCCCAACTCGTCCTCAGCTGGGTCCTGCAACTCACTGTCGCCGGTATCTTGCTACAAACGCTCTTTTTCAAGTTCACCGGTGCCGAAGAATCGGTTTACATCTTCAGCTCAGTCGGCCGGTTTCTTAATCTCGCCGGCGTCGAGCCGTGGGGACGGATTGGCTCGGGAATTGTCGAGCTCATGGCTTCATTGCTGCTGATCGTACCGGCCACGGCCTCGATCGGTGCCCTGCTGACCATGGGCGTCATGGCGGGAGCGATCGCGAGCCACTTGATCATCTTGGGCATCGAGGTGAAGGGCGACGGAGGCCTGCTCTTCGGCCTGGCCCTCGCGGCGTTCCTCGGTAGCGCGATCGTGCTCGTCCTGCGGCGATCGCAGATTCCCGTGCTTGGTCGGCTCTTCCAACTTGCGTGAAGCCCATGAACCTACAATCCCTTCTCCCGCGATCGCCGGCGTCCCCACCGTGGGCCCTCTGGCGGGTGCTTGATGAACTCGAATCGCTCCTCGGCGACGTGATGACCGACGTGTACTGCGCGCGCCTGGCGGCCGATGTCTCCGGGTCGATCGGCGGGCATGTGAGACATTGCCTCGACCACGTCTCGACGCTCCTGACGGCCGATCCCGCCACGACGTTGTCCTACGATCGCCGACAACGCGGCACGGCGGTGGAAACCGACCCCGCGGAGCCCTCCAACAAATCCTGCAACTCAAGCACGCCCTGGGCGCCTGGTCGACGCGATCGCTTGACGAGCCGCTTCGCGTCACGTCGATGATGTCTCCGTCGGACGACGCCGTGACCGGCTGGTCCACGCTCGGTCGCGAGTTGGCCTTCGTCGTGAGCCATACCATTCACCACCAAGCCATGATCGGGGTTCTTCTGGCGATCCACGGCTATTCAGTGCCCGAGCGGTTTGGCCACTCGCCGTCAACGCCACGACGACACTGACCCTGTCGTTCGGTGAATTCGGTCATCTGGTGATTTGATCATCGGGTCATTGATTTGATCGATTGAGAGACTTGGCACATGTGCACGGTGACGATCGTTCCCTACGACGATGGATTTCGACTGGTCTGCAACCGCGACGAGCGGCGCGACCGTCAAGCCGCCTTGGCGCCGAGCCTTCGGCACTTCCGGCGCAACCGTGCGATCTTTCCCGTGGATCCCGCCGGAGGTGGCACCTGGGTCGGTGTCAACGGCTGGGGCCTGGCTGCCGCGCTGCTGAATCGAAAGCCCGAATCAGCGGCGCCCCGCCGGAACCGGTCGCTGCGGAGTCGTGGGCTCATCATTCCCGGTCTGCTCGATGCCGGCTCATGGACCGACGCGCTCGACATGGCGGCCCAACTCGATCCGGGGCAATTCGACCTGTTTCGTCTCGTGCTCGCGCAGAGAATGGTGGCGGCCGTGGTGACCTCCGACGGACGGGCGCTCTCCATTGAAACGATAGGGATATCAGGGCCCTTCATGCTGACATCCTCATCACTGGGTGATGCCGTCGTGGAGGCGCCGCGACGCCGGCTGTTCGAGCAGTTGGTCGTGAACAACGCGCGTGAGTGGTTGCCAGCTCAAACCCGTTTCCACGCCCACCAGTGGCGATCGCGCACCGATATCAGCGTCAACATGGAACGCCCCGATGCGCGAACCGTGAGCCGCACAGTCATCGACGTGACGTCGCAGGTGGTCGGACTGTGCTACGAGTCCCTGGGATCCAGCGGGCGGCGCACGGACAGGGCGGCCTGACCGTGCTCGCCTTTGCCTCGCTCGTGCTCGGCACGTTCATTTCTGAAGATCTCGCGTGCGTCGCCGCCGGCCTGCTGATCCAGCGCGCTGAGATCGGGGCATCGACCGCTGTGCTCGCATGCACGATCGGTATCTTCGTTGGCGATCTGGGGCTGTGGGCGGCGGGCCGGCTGTTCGGGCGGGCCGTGCTCACCCGGCCTTGGGTCTGTCGTCAACTAACCCAGGAGCGCGTCAGCGAGCTGCGCGGGTGGCTCGAGCGTCATGCGGCGGCCGCCATCGTGGTGAGCCGCTTCCTCCCCGGCACGCGGCTCCCGTTGTATCTCCTCGCGGGAATCCTCAAGTTGCCAGGCGGCGTCTTCGCCGCGTGGGCGCTCGTGGGGACGTTGCTGTGGACACCGGCACTCGTGCTCGTCACCGCGCGCCTCGGCGATGCGTTTGCCGTTCCGGTCTCGACACTCGTGGGTCTCAGCTGGGTCCCCCACGTGCTGATCGCGCTGGGGGTCCTTTCGTTCTTGCACCTGCTTCGCAACCTGGACAGGCGGCGAGTCAGAACCGCTAGTGTAGTCCGCCACAAATAGTGAAACTAAATGGGTATCTCGGGCGTACAT
>JBDTVS010000224.1:0-46651 GCA_040007095.1 Acidobacteriota bacterium | reverse complement strand
CGGCGTGAGCCAGTCCCATTACGGCAGCTGGCACGCGAAATTCCCAGCCTCGTCGATACTCCCCGTACCGCGGTACTTCGCGACCTGGGGATACGGGCACAAAAGTCTGGTTCGATCGACCTTGCCATCAGTGGAGTGTGAGGCGGTGATTGTCTCTGGAGCGCGGCCATGTTCCACCCACTGTTCGAGCGCAGCTATCGGGTCGAACACATTCGGCCCTTCGCCACCCCCGCAGTGTCCCATCCCCGGCGCAAGAAACAGACGAGCCCACTCCCCGATCCGTTCGGCGCCAACCACGGCACGCATGTTCTCGTAGTAATCGATTGTGAGCTGGGCGGAGAAATTCGCATCGCTCCACCCGTGGTACAGGAGCAGCTTGCCACCGCGCTGCTCGAACCTTTTCAGGTCGGGATCAGTCGCGTTCAACATGCGGTAGTCGGCGCGGTCGGCGATCGCGACCGCAGCCTCCAAGTCGAACGTCCGCCAGTCCCAATCCGGATCCTTGTAGAAGACATACTTGAAGTAGTCCGTCCCGAAGCGCTGGGGCGTCAGCCCGCCAATCCTGAGGGCCCATCCGAGTTCGGTCCCCAGAGCGAGGCCAGGGAAGATCGTCTCACCGGTCTGGGGATGAATCACAGGATTCGCGATCGTCCGTGCCGATTCCACCTGTGCGGCCGTCAGACACGATGCGGAGTCCTCAGCTTTGCATTCGATGGTCTTGAAGTCGAAACGACAACGCTTGGGATCATCGATCAGGCCATCCTTCGTTCCATCGACCGCATCGCAAGCATTCACGACGGCCCGATGAATCATCGGGTACTTCGATGACGGAATCTCGCTTCGCGGATCTTTGAGTACCACCTGTCCAACGTGGGTACTCCAGGTGACCAGGCGCGTCTGCGAAATCGGCGGCGCGCCTGCGATGATGCCATGGTAATCATCTGGAAAACGTTGGGCCTCGATCAGTCCCTGGCGACCGCCGGTGGAACATCCGTTCCAGTAGGACAGCTTAGGTTTGGTGTCGTAGAACGCGCCGATAATCGCTTTGGCCGTTGCTGTCATTTCGTGTACGGCTCGATCAGCGAAATCCACCAGCTTCTCGGGATGACCGAGCAGGGGCGCCGCTGTGTCCCCGGTGTGACCCGTATCAGTGGAGGCCGTCGCGTATCCTCGCTTGAGAGCCTCAGCCATGCCACGTTCAATCCCACCACTCCCCGCCGTGGTCGTAATAAAGCCCGCCAAACCGCCATTGCCCACACCCTGGAACTTGCCGTTCCAATTGGCCAGCGGCATCCACACCTCGATCTTGATGTCGGAGTCGGTCGACGGCCTTAACGTTGCGGCTACACGGCAAAAAGCCGGAAGCTGTTTGAAGGCGGCAGTCGGAGGCGTCCCTCCGCGACCGAGGGCTGGGGACGAAAACGACCCAGCAGCGACCGATTGCGCTAGTGTGATCGTCGTGTTTGGCAACGACAGGGTTTGGAGGCTTTCGCAGGTCGCGGCGTGCGATTCGGACACTGTGAAGAGCACCGCCAGAAGGGTGAAGCATAGGCTCTGCAGGGCGCGAGTGTCGCTCCTGAACATCGTCATGGTGATCGAGCCTCCGTAGACAGCCACTGACCGGAAGCCAAGGCTCTCATACAACGGCACCAGCCCAAGTCGCGAGAGCATCAATGCCTCCTGTTCTCACCAACCGACACGTGTTCCGGCACCAACCGCGGCGACGGGAGCGAAACGCGACCAACTGCGGACCTCCGCGGCTATGCCGGCGCGATCGACGTGGTCACGCGCTCCAACTCGGCCGAGGTCATACCCTCGAAAAAATCATTCAAGGGCCACCACGCGATCGGAATACGCGTCCCACCCAGGACGAACACTTCGCGCTCGAACGCCGGACGGAACGTATCGAGCATCTCGGACCTTCCCGCCGGAGGGCTGCTCACCATCTCCTCGGTGAGGCCGAATGCCGAGCGATGGGCAGCTAGTTCTAGTCGCGATGTGGCGAGGTTTACCTCAGCGGTCGGCAAACTCGCCAGATCGCTGTGATTGTTAACTGGCGCAAGCGATCCTAGCTGCACAACGTACCCGTGAAAAATCAGCGGCCGTGAATGACGCGCCATGGCTGCTCACGCACCCGCGAGTCCAACGGCGTGAGTCCGGCGTTGACGCCGGTTCGGTGACGGACGCATGATCGGCGCTCGCCTGAAGCTTCCCGCCGCAGGCGCAGTTGGAGGGGACGTGCCAGTATTCGTCAGCTGGTCCGGCGAGCGAAGCGGGTACGTCGCATCCGCGCTGTCTGCACTCTTGAAAGCGACCATGCCCGGCGTTCCTGTGTGGACGTCCCAGCAGGACCTCGACCTGGGCCATCCTTGGCACGACACGCTGCGCAGAGTCCTCGACACCAGCCAGTACGGCATCCTGTGCCTGACGCCGGAGAATCTCAACGCGCCCTGGCTGCTCTTCGAGGCGGGGGCGATCTCGAAGAGCATCGAGGCGGCCCACGTCGTTCCGTACTTGCTGAACGTCAAAGGGGCGGATCTCGCACCACCGCTCTCGCTCTTTCAGGGTGTCGCGGCCGACGAGGACGGCACCTGGCGATTGCTCAAGAGCGTCGCCTCGACGCTGCCCCGGCCGCTGGACGAGGCCGGGCTGCGTCACGCCTTCGACGTCCACTGGCCTGCCTTTCGCGACCGGATCGCGCCTATCCGGGATGAGACGAGCGCCGCGAGCGCGCGCGAGCTCCAGCGCGCGCGCGAACACATGCAAGCGTTTGGCTCACGCGCCCAGGGCGCGTGGTTGGAGCGCATAAAGGGTGAAGGAATCGGACTCTTCATGATCCGGCTGGACGCCCCCCACAACTCGGTCCGCGTGGACGGCGGCTATTTCTACAACGAGGACGGCCAGTTCGTCGCGGAGTACCGGAGCGCGGTCGGCCGGCTCGACGAGCTGCACGGTCGCGAGGGCCTCGTGTATCTGCGCGAGTGCCATCGTGACGACCGCGACGACGGGACATGGTTCCACGGATATGGGGAGATCTCGTTCGAAGGGCTGGACGACGCGCCGTTCGACCGCGGCAGGGGCGCGTTTTTTGATGGGGACGTGCAGGACCCCAGGAAGCTTGTCCGCAAGTCGGTTACTCTCAGGCGGCTGAGCGATCCTCGCGAAATCCGGATCGTGGAGCGCGGGGGGGACATCGAACGCCAGATGCTGGCGAACGACCTGCTGCGACGGCCTGTGTGACCGTTCTGTGCCACCGGTGCCGGAAGGGCATTCCAGGGTTCGTCGCCCGGCCCGGGTGACGGATTCGGTCGCGCGCGGAGCTGAGGCTCGAGGCCAGGCGGTCAGCAGCGACAGGTCGTTAGCGAAGGATTTACCGAAGGATCCGGGGCTGGGGTGCCACCGCGCTCCGTTCATTCGCCGACGACACTTCGAATTCGGCGAACCGGTCGTGTGAATGGGCTGAGAGAACGTTGTTCCGATTCGGCTCCAACCCAGGGGACGAGAGCGAGGAAACACCCAGAAACGACAAGCCGCGTCGGCGAGACAGGGCGAATTGAAGTCGTAATCAGAACCCGATGCCACTCGGAATGTCACACGCTCGACATCTTCGCCTGGCGACCGGCGAAAACGTTAGGAATTCTGCAACAAATGAATTGGCTGGGAGGCAGGGATTCGAACCCCGATAACATGCTCCAGAGGCATGCGTCCTACCGTTGGACGACCTCCCAGTACCGGCCTAAATGGGCCCGAAGGGTAAGAACTTTCGATTCTAGCCGATCCAAACGGGCACCGACAACCGCTACTCGCCGGATGACGACGAGATCAGCTTGAGCGCGTCCAGGGTTCTGGCGTGGGTCCGCTCGCGACCGACGAGCGCGAGGACCTCGAAGATCCCCGGACTGACGGTCTTTCCCGAGACGGCGACGCGGACGGCGTGGATCAGCGTCGCCGCCTTGACTCCCCGGGCCTCGGCCACCGCACGCAGCGCCGCCTCCGTGGTCCCGGGGTCGAATGCCGGCAGCTTCGCGAACGCGGCGTCGAGCGCGGTGAGATGTTCCGCCATGCCGCTCGTCGACAAGTGCTTCTGGACGGCCATGGGGTCGTACGCCACGACATCCGTGAAGAACAGTGCCCCTTGCGTCCCGAAGTCCTCCAGCCGCCGGGCGCGCGGCTTCAGGAGCTCCAAGACCGAAAAAAACCACGCGTGGCGTTCGCCCAGGTAGGCGTCCCTCCAGGCCCCGGTGCCCTCCAAAATCGGTTTGAGCCGGCGCCCCAGCTCGTCCGGCGCCAGACGCGCAATGTGCTGCTGGTTGAACCAGTCGAGCTTGTCCGGATTGAACACGGCGTTGCCGCCGCCGATCCCTTCGAGTCCAAACACCTGCGCCAGTTCGTCACGGCTGAAGAGCTCCTTGTTCGAGCCCGGCGACCAGCCGAGAAGCGCGAGGAAATTGACCATCGCTTCAGGCAGATATCCTTCTCGCGCGTACTCGGTCACCGATGTCGCCCCGTGCCTCTTGCTCAAGCGCTTCTTGTCGGTCCCGAGAATGAGCGGCACATGCGCGAACTGTGGCAGAGGCGCACCCACGGCACGGTAGAGCAATATCTGCTTCGGCGTGTTCGAGATGTGATCGTCCCCGCGCACCACATGCGTGATCGCCATCTCCACATCGTCGGACACGACGGAGAGCTGATAGGTGGGTTGACCATCCGATCGCAGAATGACGAAGTCGTCGAGGGTCGAGCCGTCGACTTCGATCGACCCATGGACGAGATCGTCGAAGCGGATGGCACCCTCGGGCACGCGGAATCGTACGGCGCGGGGTTCACCGCGTTGTTCGCGCGCGCCGACGTCATCCGTGCTCAGCGCCGAGCAGGTGCGGTCGTACTTCCATCCTCCGCCGGTTGCCTCCGCTGCGGCACGCTTGGCGTGCAGTACCTCCGGTGTGCAGTAGCAGTAGTACGCCTGACCGGCGGCGACCAGGCTCGACGCCATCGCGCGGTGCCGATCGAGCCGCGCCGACTGGAAGTACGGACCGTAATGGCCGCCGATCTTCGGCCCTTCGTCCCAGTCGAGTCCGAGCCACCGGAGGCCGTCGAGAATGCCCTCCACCATGTCCGCCGACGAGCGTTCGACATCGGTATCCTCGATGCGCAGAACGAACACGCCGCCAAGACGCCTGGCGAACAGCCAGTTGAACAGCGCGGTCCTGGCGCCGCCGACATGGAGATAGCCGGTCGGCGACGGAGCGAAGCGGACGCGAGGCAACGACATGACTAGTGGACTGTCTCCTCGGAACTACTAGCGGCCGCGCCGGCCGCCACCTCACGCGCGATTTGCGCGCTTGACGTCGCGCGGAATCCCACCTTGTGTTGCGATGCGGTAAGTGTCGAGGCCGAGCTGCAGCTCGTTCTGCAGCTCCGCCGCTCGTTGAAAGATCCACTCACGAGGGGCGCCAATTCCACGATCGAGCGAATCCGCACGTCGACCGCGTGCTCCGCGTCCCTTCAGGCAACCGCTAGACGGGAGTGCCTTCGATCACGCATTGTGGCACCGGGGTCCGAATAATCTGCGTCAGACGGAAGCCGGAGGCGGCAAACAGATCCTTCCATTGCTCCTCCGTGCGTTCCAGACCGCCGGGGTTGACCAGCATCTCGAGGTCCATGAGCTTGGCCAGGCCGGGCTGATTCCGCGGCCCGACGACCTGATCGATCACCAGCAGCTTCCCTCCTGGTTTGATCGCGCGGCGGCAGTTCAACAGAATCTTCGTCGAGTGCTCGTCGTCCCAATCGTGAATGATGTGCTTCATCATGTAGGCGTCGGCGCCACGGGTCACGGCGTCCAGAAAGCTGCCGGACTGGATTTGGCACCGATCCGAGAAGGGCTTGAGAATCGGAGACACTCCTGCCTGCTCTGCCACCGAGGGCATTTCGAACAGCGTGCCTCGCAGCGTCGGGGCAGACTGCAGCACCGACGCCAGCAAGAGCCCAAGTCCTCCGCCAACGTCGACGATGTGCTCGAATTGCGAAAAATCGTACGCGCCGGCAATGGCGGGGCTGTCGGCCTGCGACATGTCGGTCATGGCATTGTTGAAATTCACCGCCTGATCAGGCTGATCCTCGAATACTGCCCACGGCGACTTCCCGAAGACTTTGAACGCCGCCGACTGTCCGGTCTCAACACTCCACGGCAATTCTGCCCAGTTGCGCGTGAACCAGTCGTCGAGAAACATCATCGCCATGTTACGAAGGCAGGGATTGGCGCTCGAGCGTAGCGGCTCCGAGAGCGGCGTCTGGTCGAAGCGCCCGTCTTCGAGCTCGGTGAAAACTCCGAGGCTGGCCGTCGCACGCAACAGCCGGTAGAGGGCTCCCTCGTTGGTGCCCGTGAGGGCGGCAAGCTCCTGAGCGCTTTTTGGTCCGGACTCCAAGTGATCCGCGACGCCGAACTTGGCGACCGTGCCGATCGCGGTGGAGACCCATCGACCGGCGAGCATTTGCAACACGACGGCGTGCGGCGGCGGTGAAGTCGTCGAAGGCGGTGAAGACATGGCAGGTTGGTGGCTCACACTCTGATGGTTGATGGATGTGCGGCTGACTGGATTGTCAAACCGCTCGTCAATTTCGCGCTGCCACCGTTCACCGATCGAGGCCGAACGCGAGCAGGACGTTTCCCGGACGGCCGCCGAGGCTGACGTACCCGGAGCTCATGAACAGCATCCCGTCCGCAACGACCGCGCCGGGACCATCGATAGCGCCGCCGTTGGCTTTGACGCCGTTCACCGTTTCGAACTGGCGGTTGGTGTCGAACTGCCAGACTATCGTGCCGTCGGCCGCGGCGTACGCGCGAATGCCGCCGTCGGCCGACCCCGAGAACACGACGCCGGGGATCGCGGTCACGGCGGCCCCCTGCGCGGCGCTGCAGCCTCGCCCCGTTCCGCACAGCTTCTCAGGCGCCGGTTTCGACCAGACTTCCTCGCCCGTATCGATCTTCACGGCTCGCATGCCGCCGGGCGTCTGGGCCACAACGCCGAAGTACGCCTGCTTATCGTCTGTCGCCGCACCCCACTGTCCGCCGAGGCCGCTGCCCTGGCTGGTACGGTACTGCCACAGCAGCGCACCGCCGTTGTCCGGATCGAATGCCCAGGCCATCCCCGACTTCTGCTGCGCGATGATGACGTCTTTGCCGTTCGACCGCTTCGCCAGCACCGGCGACATCGAAAAGTCGTGATCGGGACCAAGCTTCTCCGGGCAGGTGGGGTTGTCCGCCGGGTTGTCGGGTTTGCAGCCGCCCGTCCAGACATCGGTTACACCGGGTTGGTTGACCCAGCGGATCTTGCCGGTATCCATATCCATCGCGAGGACGGCGTCCGTCGTCCGCTGCGCCGGATCGGAGTAGCCGTTGCCGGTCGCCACGTAGATCGCGCGCCGCCGCGCGTCGATTGTCGCTGCACCCCAGATGCCACCGCCGGCAGGACCCCAGGCCTGCACGCCGTCTTTGGTCTCGCCCCGCGGCTTCGGCTCTTCCTGAATCGAATACGACTTCCAGACGACCGCCCCCGTGTTGGCGTCGAGCGCCGTCACGCTGCCACGAAACGTGCAGCACTCATACTTCGACGATCCGCCCTGCCCCTCTTCGCCAACGCCTGCCACCGTCACGTACAGACGGCCGTCGTAGAAGGTCGGCGCACCGGTGGATTTCGCGTATTGATGATCGTCTACCTTACGCCTCCAGAGCTCCTTGCCGGTCGCGGCGTCCACCGCGTATGCGTTCGCGCCCCCGTCCGCGAAGTACACGGCGGCGCCCGCGGCGCCTCCGGCTTTCTTGTACGGCCCGACTGAAATCGCCGAGCGAATGCCGGCCTGCGCGTGATAGGTCCAGTAGGTGCAGCCGGTCTTGGCGTTGAGCGCGTACAGATCACCGTTCTCGCTGCCGACAAACAGGCGGCCGCCCGCGACCGCCGGTTGCGAGCGCGCGGACGTGACGCCGGCAAACCCGAACGCCCATTTCAGCGTCAGCTGCGGAACCGTGGCCGCGTTGAGGCCGCCTTTGTCCGCTGGCTGAAACCGCGTGTTCGCGACGCCGCCGCCCCATCCGTTCCATCCTTTGCCGATTGCCGCGGCTGGCAGCGCCGGCGCAGCTGCCGTGCAGCGGCCCACGGTGGATAGCGGAGTCGGCGCGCCGACCGGCCGGCCTGCCAGAAACCCGGCGACCGCCCGCCGCTCGGCGTCGGACAGCGCCGATCCCTGCCGAAACATGCTGCCGGTCGTCAACGCCGTGACGATGGTTTCGGGCGATAGCTGAGCGAGCCTCTCCTGGTTCGGTGCGCGAGAGTCGGGCGCCGGCTGCGCGTGGCACGAAGCGCACGCGGCCTGAAATGTGGTCGCACCGTCACGAGTTTGTGCCGACGCCTGAATCGCCGTCGCGCTGACAATCGCCACACTGATGAGTGCAAGTCGCATGGAACCTCTTGTGATGAAGTAAGGGCTTGTGGGGCGTGGAGCCCGAGATAGATTACGACCGAACGCCCAACCGTCTGAAGCAATTTCCCATTTGCGCGCCGTTCTCCTGCCGACCGGTTCAGCCCAACCTCGACCGGCGCGGCGCCTCGTTCAACCCGTCCAGCTCAGGTCGATCCTGGGGTCGAGCGTGGACGGCTGTCGCAACTAGGGACGGCCATAAAGAAACGACGCGCCGGTGACCGGCCCCATTTCAGCGTGCTGGCGGGCGCTCTTTGCCGCAAAGCGGGTAGAATCCGCAGTTGGGAGGATGTCATGAAAAGCCCTCGCATGACCATCGCGGCTCTGGCAAGCTTACTCGTCGTGCTCGGACTCGCCGGCATGACGATGCCTGTGAAGGCGGCCGACGAGACGACGCTGACGGTGCTGTGTTCCAACGGCTTGAAGGCGGTTGCGGAGGACCTCCTGCCGAAGTTCGAGCGCGCCACGAAGCACAAGGTGATTGTGCGCTACGGGCTGGCCGCGACGCTCAAGCAACAGATCGAACGCGGCGAGGCATTCGACGTCGCCTTTGTCACGCCCGCCGCGATGGATGACCTGGTCAAGGAAACCAAGATTGCCGGAGACACGCGCGGCACGATTGCGCGCTCGGGTCTGGCGGTTGCCATCAAGGCCGGTGCGCGGAAGCCCGACATCAAGACGACTGATGCTTTCAAGCGGGCACTGCTCGACGCGAAAGGTATCGCCTACGCCAAGGAGGGCGCCAGCGGCGTCGCGTTCACGGCGCTCATCGCCCGGCTGGGCATCGCGGACGCGTTGAAATCCAAAAGCAAACTGACGGCGACGGGCGAGGAAGTCGGCGAGGCGGTGGTCAAAGGCGAAGTGGAGTTCGGTATCCTGCCAGTCAGCGAAATCCTCCCGATCAAGGGGGCGGAGATGCTGGCGCCGTTCCCCGCGGACGTCCAGAGCTACATCGTCATGGTCGGCGGCGCCAGCGGCGCGTCGAAACACGGCGCGGCCGCCAAGGAGCTGATCGCGTTCTTCATGGCTCCGGCCGCCCTGCCCGTGATCAAGGCCAAAGGCATGGAACGCTAGAGCGTTCGTGCTCGGAGCTTTCTCGCTGACCGTGGGAGAGATGGTATGAGCCTTCTGACTTTCAACGTGAACGGCCGGGCGCACTCGCTGGAGGTGGATCCGGCGACGCCGCTCCTCTATGTGCTGAGCGACGATCTCGAGCTGCGCGGCCCGAAGTTCGGGTGCGGCCTTGGACAATGCGGCTCGTGCACGGTGCTCGTCAAAGGCCAGGCGGTGCGATCGTGCGTGACCACGGCCGGAAGCGTCGCAGGTGCCCAGATCACGACCCTCGAAGGTCTCGGCACGATCGACAAGCCGCACCCGATTCAGCAGGCGTTTATCGACGAGCAGGCAATGCAGTGCGGCTTCTGCGTCAACGGCGTGATCATGACCGCCAAGGCCTTCCTCGATCGAAACCCCAAAGCCGGCGGCGCGCAGATTCGTCAGGCCATGTCCGGCGTCCTGTGCCGATGCGCGGCTCATGGCCGGATGCTTCGGGCGATTACGCGCTACGCGAAAGGAGTGAAGGCATGAAGCGGAGAAGCTTCCTGAAACACTCCGGCGCGCTCGTCGTCGGGGTGGGCGCAGCGAGAGTGCTGGTGCGCTTCGGCGTCGACCCTGGTCTGGTCCAGGCGCAAAGGCTCGACGGGGCCGGGAGCAACCAGCTCGACGCCTGGATCGCCATCGGCGCGGACGGCAACGTCACGGCATACACCGGCAAGTGCGAGCTCGGCCACGGTCTGTATACGGCACAGACGCAATTGGTCGCCGAGGAGCTGGGCGTCCCCTTCGGCCGCGTGAAATTGGTGCAGTGCGACACCGCGCTCACTCCGGACCAGGGCACGACATCCGGGGCGCAATCGCATCCAACGAATTTCAATACGGGCAACCTCGCGCTGGCAGGGGCCACGGCCCGCGAGGCGCTCCTGCAGCGTGCGGCAATGCGGTTGGGCGTTCCGGTCGATCAACTGGCGGCGGTCGACGGCGTGATCAGCGTCAAGGCCGATCCGTCGAAGAAAGTCAGCTACGGCGACCTGGTCGGCGGACGCCCGTTCGGTCTGGCGCTGAATCCGGCGGCCAGGCGAAAACATCCGCGGGAATGGAAGGTCCTCGGCACCCCGGTGCCGCGCGTCGAGATCCCGGCGATCGTCGCCGGCCAGTTCGAGTACGTTCACAACGTGCGCGTGCCCGGCATGCTGCACGGCCGCGTCGTCCGACCGCCGGCGGTCGGAGCCACCGTCGTCAACGTCGATGAGAGCTCGGTCAGCGGGCTGCCCGGTCTGGTCAGAGTGGTCGTCAAGAAGAACTTCGTCGGCGTCGTCGCCGAGAAGCCGTGGCAGGCGATTCAGGCCGCCGGCACACTGAAGGTCTCGTGGACCAGCGGCGCGGGGCTGCCGAGCCATCGTGATTTCCACGACGTCCTCCGCCGCCAGAAACCGACCCGCGATACGTTTCTCGTCAACTCAAAGGACGTGGACGAGAAGTTCACGGCCGCGGCAAAGGTCGTCAAGGCCACGTATCTTTTTCCCTACCAGATGCACGGATCGATTGGCACCGCGTGCGCCGTGGCAGACGTGCGGGACGGCAACGCCACGATCTGGTCGGCCACGCAGGCTGTCTTTCCATTGAAGACCAGCGCCGCGATGCTGCTGGGTCTCCAGCCGGCAAACGTGCACGTGATATTCAAGATGGGTCCGGGCTGCTACGGATGCAACGGCGCCGACCCCGTGTCGTACGACGCGGCACTGCTGTCCCAGGCTGTCGGCAGGCCGGTGCGCGTGCAGTTGACGCGCAAGGACGAAATGGCCTGGGAAAACTACGGCTTCGCCTTTGTCATCGACGAGCGTGTCGCGCTCACTGCCGATGGGACGATCGCCGCCTGGGACCACGAAGCGTGGTCGCCGACCATGGGCGGTCGTCCGGGCGCGAACAACCCCGGCAACGTGGTCACCGGTTATCTCGCCGGGTTCGAACCCGCCGCCTTCACACCCCGCTCGCCGGCACCCGATCCAGCGGCGTTCGCGAATAACAGCAACGGTGTGCCGTCGTATGTCAGCGGCTGCGTCTCGGGCCGCTGCGGCGGCACCGGGAACATCGCCAGCCAGAGGGTGCTCACCCACAATGTCCAGTCGCCGTTCTTCACCGGGCCGCTGAGGTCGCCGGAACGGCTGCAGAACACATTCGCGCACGAGTCGTTCATGGACGAGATTGCGGCGGCCGTCAAGTCCGACCCGGTCGAGTACCGCCTTCGTCATTTGAGCGATCCGCGGCTGATGGAAGTGGTCAGGTCTGCGGCGAAAGGCGCGGGATGGCAAACGCGGCCGTCGCCGCGGCCGGGCATCCGCCGGACGGGCGTCGCCTCGGGCCGGGGCATCTCGTGCGTGCTCTACGAAGGAGACAACGGCTACTGCGCGATGGTGGCGGAAGTCGAGGTCAACCAGGAGACTGGACGCGTGACCGTCGCGCGCATGGTGATCGCCAACGATTGCGGGCCGATCTCGAATCCCGACGGGTTGAGGAATCAGCTCGAGGGAGGCGCGCTGCAGGGCCTGAGTCGCGCGCTCCTCGAAGAGGTCGTCTGGGACGATCAGAAGGTGACCTCGGTCGATTGGCGAACGTATCGGCCGTTGTATCTCGGTGCCGATCTACCAACGATTGAAACCGTGCTCATCCACCAACCCGATGCACGTGCCACGGGCGCCGGGGAAACCGCCGTCACGGTCGCTGCCGGTGCGATCGCCAACGCCATCTTCGACGCGACCGGCGCCCGGGTGCGTCAGGCGCCGTTCACGCCAGAACGGGTGAAGGCCGCGCTCGACAGCCGCACGTAGAACCCGAACCGGCGTTCCGGGAGCGCCGTTCTCGACGTTTCTCAGACCGGAGCGCCTGGCTCTCCCACGTTGGCCGTCGTTTCCATTAAGGATTGGGGCGCGGCTATCTCGCCAAACAGGTCTTCGTACACATACATGAAGGCGGCAGACGCTACTGGAACGCTGATCAGTGCGCCCACTCCGCACAGGAGGAAGCCCACGAAAGCGACGAGCCACAGCACGATCAGGAGCCCAAGCGTCGACCACCAGTGACGGTGTACGACCTGGCGGCTTACTTCCATGGCCGGCCAGAACTCCATTTTCTTGTCGATGACCAGCGGCAGCGCGAAGACGTAGCCGACCGCAAGGTAGATGCCGGGCAGGATGCACAGAACCAGCCCCAGACACGTCAGCAACCATTTGACCAGTCCGGTCAACGACAGGTTGAGAAATGCGCGGTTGAACCCCGCGAAGACGTCGCCGATCTGAACGGCCTCTCCGCGAATGCGCCGCAGGAACATGTAGTCGAGGCCGCCGATGAGGACGATCGCCACCACCCAGCCCACGACCGGAACAAACGCGATGCCCACCGAAATCAGCCAGCCGAGGACTGTCGCGCCGATGAGCACACCCGGGTTGTCTCGAACCAGCTCCCAGCCGCGCGAGATTGCGCTGCCGATGTCGATCATGGTGCCGCGGCGAAGGTACTCGGCGGCGATCGCTTCCGGTGATTCCATGGTTTTCTCCCGGTCTATTGAGCCATCCACCCTAAAGACCGTCTTAAGCGCGAGGCAGGTTGCGCAGCACCGCGAATGCGAACGCCACCGCAAGACCTCGGGCGCCGAAACAGCGTGCGAGCAGTCCCTCGAACCGCGTCGTTCGGACCGGAGTTCGGACCGGACGAACGGCGTCGCTGACAAGCGCCGCCATACCGATCAATACGCCAGCCGTCACCAGCGGGTTCAGCGCCAGCGCGACTAAAGGATCACCGTGCACCAGCGCGTGAATGGCGCGCAGTGAGCCGCAAAGTGGGCACAGCCACCCGGTCAGCGATCGCAGCGGGCACGACGGAAACCACCATGTCGCCGCCGGGTCGAACGCAAACAGCGTCGGCAGGACCACGACCGCCATGCACAGAAACGTCCCGTGGATCTTTGGCAGCGGCATCTCGACTTGAATCGTCGGAATTATAGTCGCGGCGCAGCGCGAACGTGCTCCAACCCGACCTCAGGATCCACGACCGGCTTTCCGCGGCAACCCCCGCCTTGATGTCCGGTTGTCGCTCTGAGGTGGCTGACGCTCGGCGCCGTCTCGATAAGATGATACGGTTCTTCGACGCGCTCTGTTCTGTGAGGTGAGACGTTGGACCCGCGCGAGGAGAGCGGAAGATCATCCTGGAGAATCGATCATGGTTTCTCACCTCGTCTTGCTGAAACCTTTGCCGACATTGTCGGACGCTCAGCGCGAGCGTTTGGTCGAAGCGTTCGAGCGCGCGCTCCGCGAGATCCCGACGGTCCGGAGTGCGCGGGTCGGGCGCCGAATCGTTCACGGCGCTGGCTACGAAGCGGGGATGCCCGACACCGCCGACTACCTCGTCGCGATCGATTTCGACGACGCCGCCGGGCTGGCGGCCTATCTCCGCCATCCCGCGCACGACGATCTGGGCGCGCGTTTCGGCGATTCGCTGGCGTCAGCGCTCGTCTACGACTTCGAGGAGGTGGGACTGGATGCGCTGCTCGACCTTCGTTAGCGTGGCCGCGCGTTTTCCGACTGGACGAAGTGTCCCGGCTGACGCGATTTCTTCACAAGCTCTTTAGCCGGACCGTGATCGTCCGCCTGAAGGCGGACACTACGTACAAACGAAAAGTGTTCTGGTCACCGAGAGTGGGCGTCCGACTCGTCGTAGCCAAGCCGACGCCTCAGCCAGCCGACGACACCTGGACGCTCGCGGCCCGATTCCTTGACCTGTTCGAGCAGCGACAAACATTCAGCCATCGACGAGACGACCTGAACACCGGGCCGCCTGGCGCCCGCCGGCAGCAGCGTCTCGTCCTCCCGCCACACGAGAAGGGCGCGCGTCGTCGACTCGCAGACGACGTCGACACAGTTGTCCGGTCGATCGTCGACGACGAAATCAAGCTTCAACGCATCGGCGATGCGGCCGCGCGAGCCCTGGACCACGAACACACTGGGCAGGTTGAAACCGTGCGCCTGCAACCAGCGCTGGCTTTGTCTCTGCGCCGTGTGCCCGGCGGACTCGGGCCGTTTCGTCAGGAAGATCACTTCCCACCGACGCTCGCTCGCGAGGGCCGCGAGGCGCTCGACGCTGCCGGGCTCGATCTCCTTCAGCGTTTCCCAGAATCCGTCGATCGCTTCGACGTGGCGCCAGAGCCGACGCTGCTGGCGCTCGCTCATGTCCATGGTCCCGAGACCAGTTGCATTCGTCTGGGTTTGGGTGGACGCGGCCGCTGGAGCGTGCGACGGCTGTCCGGGCATTGGCGCGGGCGGAATGCGGAACGCGGCCTCACCGAACAGCGCCTTCGCGTGCCGGATCAACTCAGAGTCCATGTCGGCGAACACGCCGTCGAGATCACACCCGAGACGCAGGGTCACTTAAGCTTCCACTAGAAATCGTAGGTAACTGAGGTTCCAAACGTGGGTCGTGTGAACGCGCGCGATCCAACCACGGAGTCGCGCCGCGCCTGATCGAAATTGAACCCGATCCGGAGGTGCTTTCCCTGGTGATAGCCGAGGCCGGCGCCGTACCTGAAGACGTGGTCGGTCCGATTCGCGAAGTCGACCAGGACGTCCACGCGGTCTCGATAGTCGAGACTCTCGAAGCCGCCTCGCCCGACCACGTCGAAGTGGCCGTGAATCTGCTGCGCGATCTCGAGAGCGACGCCGCTCTGGATGAAATACGGCTGCGTGATGTCATAGGAATTTTCGACCTGGCGATCGGCTGTGAGCGTGAGTTTGGTAACCTCGAACAGCGAATAAGAGAGGGTGGCGGCGAGCGTCGCGCCGGTGTACTTCGGAAACGCCGGCGACAGCGGCTGGAAATCGGTATACCCGATCGACAGGTTGCCTTTGAGAAGCGCCAGCGGGTCGAACGCGACCGACAGCCGGGTTTCGGTCTTGTTGGAATCGCGCAGCGGATTGAACGGAAATCGATCCTCGCGCCGACTGACGGCGAAGGTGGCTGTCGTCAGCGGGGTCACCTTCTGAGTCAGCCCGACCGTCATCGTCGTGCCATTGACGTTCAGCTCGTCGTGCAGGTTCACGCTGTCGAACTGCACCGCCGAATCGTAGTCGATCGTGTCTCTGCGCGCGGTGAACTCGATGCCGGTGTTCACGAGAAAACGAAACGAGGCGCCCGCGCTGAAGGCGTTCTGCGCGCGCTCCGCGCGCGAGTCGATTTCATAGCCGGATCGTTCGCGCGTGCTGGTATGGCTCGCGCTGGTATTGACGGTGAGCCGGGTCAACGGCCATTTCCACGCGAGGCCGTAGGTGCTGTTTGCTTGACGCTCGGAACTGTATTTCTGATACCAGACGAGGTCTTCGCTCAGCAGGCCGGTGAACCAGGTGCCCAGAAACCGCATATAGAGCTCGGTCCGGGGAGAAATCGTCGCCGTGAAATCATGTTTTGGATCGGTCGCCTCGTTGAAGACGTTCGAATCGACGCCGATGTTGGCGATGGAGATGGTCGGGTTCAACGACACCGGCCCCAACCGGATCGTCACCTTCGATGGATCCGGCCCGTTGGGATCCTGCTGCGCGAACGCCGGCGCCGGCGCGAAGGACAACAGCATCAACAGGAAAAGCGCGGACCCGACGCCTCTTGCTGCGCAGCTCACTGGTCCCCTGGAAGCGTGATGGGTTGCATAAGTCCCGGAGCGCGGCGCCCGGATCGCAAGGCGCGACGACCGAGAATATTGGACATATTTGAGGGAGTCGCAACGCAGCGAGGCGGGATGCCCCGCCCGGGAATGAGCTGACTCATCACGCTTCCAGGGGACTAGCGCTGCGGGGCCTGGCCGCCGCCACCCGCCGGCCCGGCACCCGGCGGCTCGGTCACCGGCTCGAAGTGACCGTTGCCGCGGGCATCGATTTCCACCCGTACCGATCCATTGTCGCCGTAGACCATCCGCCGATCCGCGATGCCGCGACCGGTCGTATCGAACGCCACCATGACCAGGCGGGTTGCTTCGTATGTTTCCCATTTGTCGATCCGGCCGTCGCCGTCAGTGTCTTCTTCGGCCCGCGATAACACGCCGCGGTCGAAGTATTCGACCCGCTCGATTTTGCCGTCTCGCAGGGGTGACGATTCGATGCGATCGACATGGCCGTCGACGCCGAGGTATGTCCAGGCGTCTTCAACACCGTCTCCAGCAAGAGAGATGCCGATTTTCGCGAGGTTTCGATTGACGTCGTAGTGCTCCCAGCGGTCGATCCGGCCGTCTCGGTCGCGATCGATTTCGACGCGAATGACGCGGGCGCCGTCCATGTAGCGCCACGTGTCGACTTTCCCATCGCCGTCTGTGTCGTATTTCAGCAGACGAAGGACGCCCGTTTGCGGATCATAGACGGGCTCGATGGTTGTCTTTGGCTGATTGCTGCAGGCAGGACCGATCAGCGCACTGACGGTCGCCAGCGCCAGAATGAGCCTTCCAACGATGGCTCGGCCCCCGTCGCGGTGACGTGTCGTCGACATTGTGGCCACGCTGACTGACGGAATGGCGACCCGTCGCTCAAGTCAGGGTCAGACTGGAGCGGCGTTCGAACCGGCCGACGCTGTGAAAAAAAATGTGTCGACGATCTCGGCAAGCCTATCGATCGAATCGGCCGTGTTGATAGCCGTGCGGATGTGCGATCCGTTGTCGAGCCCTTTCGTGTACCAGGAGCCAAGGGCCCGAATCTTGTTGACGACCCATCGATCGTGACCGATCGCGCGGTGCCCGTCGGCGGGAACCTCGTTCCTGGCCGGCGCCGAGTGTCTGAACCCGGTCGGCTCGTGCACGCGCTCGAGTCGCAGGAGCGTGATGTAGTCGAGGAGAAATTGACCGCGATCGGCGAGCGACACCTTCCGTGGCGGGCGTCCGGCGGCCAAATCCACCGACTGCGCCAGAATCCAGGGATTGCGCAGGACGCCTCGGCCGACGAGCACGCCTTCGACACCGGCGCGCCAGCGCGTCACGACCGCCTCCGGCTCCACGCAGTCCCCGCTGCCGAACACCGGAATGCTGAGCGTATCCGCGATCCGCGCGACGAGATCCCAATCCGCCCATCCGGAATAGCTCTGGGCGGCGGTTCGGCCGTGGACCGTGACGGCGGCGGCGCCAGCGTCTTCGACCATCTTCGCAAGCAGCGGCGCGTTCCTGTCCGAATCATCCCACCCGGCCCGCATCTTGACCGTGACGGGGATTTTGACCGCCTTGGTCATCGCCGACACCACCGCGGCGGCATGTGCCGGCTCGCGCATGAGACTGCAGCCCGCGTTGTGCTTGGCGATCTTCGACACGGGACAGCCCATGTTGATGTCAACGATGTCTGCGCCCATGCCTTCGACGATCTGCGCCGCGCCGGCCATGGTCTGCGGATCGCCGCCGAAGATCTGGATCGAGATCGGGCGCTCTTCCTCGGTGTACTCGGCGTACTCCAGCGTGCGGTCAATCCCGCGCACGAGACCTTCCGAGCTCACCATCTCGGTGACGACGAGGCCGCAGCCGCCGTGGCGCTTGACCAGCCGGCGAAACGCCGTGTCGGTCATGCCGGCCATCGGGGCGACCACGAAGGGAGACGGGAGGGTGACGTTACCGATCTTCATAAGCTAGTGGCCTGCACGCGCTGAAGCGTATCCCTTGACCCCGTTTTCGACCGACATTTTCCGGTCGCGACAACGGAGCGGCCGCTAGCGGTTCCGAGGAGACAGCCCACTAGTAGGCCTTGACGTCGGCGGCGTCGACCTCGACGCTGACGCCCTGGCCAATCAAATCAACGGCGAGGACAAGGGTCGCCCGCTTCGTGTCCTTGCGCATCAGGCGGCCCACGACGCCGCGCAACGGGCCGTGAACAACCGACACCATCATGCCTTCGCGAATCATCGGACACGGATCGAATTGAAGCTCGCTGCCGATCAGCAGACGGATGCTGTCGAGCTCGTAGTCGGGAATCTGTGCGGGCTTTCCATCAAACGACACGATGTTCACGACGCCGGTGCACTTGAGAATGGGCAGCGTGTCGGCAGGATCGAAACGAACGAAGCAGTATCCGGGGAACAACGGCCAGTCGACCTTCTTCTTCCGGTCCTTCCAGCGGCTCCAACGGGTGATCGTGGGCAGGAACGCCTCGAAGTGTTTCCGCGCCAGCTGGTCGCGCACGACCTGTTCGTGCCGCGAGCGCGTCCACACGGCGTACCAAGATGTCGACGCTGGAGTCCTCTGGTCAGGCGCGTTCGACGCAGCATCCATCGAGATTCTTTCTGGCTTTCGTCGCGGCGTCGCTTATTGGGCGGCCGGCTTGGCTTGAGCCGTGAGTCCCTCCTCGTACGCTTTCTTCACGTCGTCGTTCTTCCAGTCGATGATCGCCTGAGTCCGCAGCTTGGTCAGATACTTGTCGAACTCGTCCTTCCGCTTGCCCGTGAACACGCGATCGTTGATTTGCTCGCGTGCCTGTTCGAACGGCATGGTCTCGGCGGTCGTCAACGACTCGATCTTGAAGAATTGGTATCCGCGGGCCGCACGAATCGGCCTGGTGACGTCGCCTGGCTTGGTTGCCTCGATCACCTTGCGCAGGTCTGGCGACAGATCGCTGAGGCTCAGCGGCCCGATCAGCCCCGCGTTCGCACGGGAGGGCGCGTCCGAGGTCTCTTCGGCGAGCTTCATGAAATTGTCGCCGGCCAGGGCGCGCGTCCGCAGTTGCTCGGCCTTCTCCTTCGCCGCAGCGTCCTGAGCCTCGGTCGCCCCTTTGCCGTCGTTGGGCAGCCCCACGAGGATTTCCCGCATGGTCACCGCGGCCTGCGTGGTGAACTCGTCGAGGTGGGCCTGGTAATACTTGCGGGCTTCTTCCTCGGAAATCGCAATCTTTCCGAATACTTCGGTCTGCTCCACGCGCTGCACCAGCATCGAGCGCTCGAACTGACGTCGCAGGTCCGACATCGCCATGTTTTCCTGCTTGAGCGCCGCCTGAAACTTCTCGTCAGTGTCGAGCTTGTATTCTTTCTTGATGTTGTCGACGGCCTGCGTGAACTGCTCGTCGGTCATCTTGTAGCCGAGCTCTTTCGCTCGCTGCACGAGCAGCATCTCGGAGACGGCTTCCGTCATGATCTGCGGCGTGATCTGGGCCAGGGCCTGCCGAAGCTGTTCGTCGTTTTGTTCGCCCTGAACGTTGCGCTGGCGAAGCGCCGCCACCTGTCGGGTTTCGAGGTCGGTTTTCGTGAAGATCTCCCCGTTCACCTTGACCAGAATCTGTTCAATGATGTCGGCGCCCACGATCGCGGGGGCCAGCAGGAAGGTCAGGATCAGGAGCGCGCCGGTGACGTGCGTGTGTGTCTTGTTCATAGCTAAATCTTTACAAACGAAGATTTTACCTCTGATTCAGCAGCTCGCTCAATAATCCTCCGACTCGCTCGAACGCGCCGCCCGGCGCGCGCGGATCCTCATGCTTGGGCTTGAGGATTTCGGCCTTCGAAAAGCCTGGCGTCACCTCCGCATCCCGTGCCCGAGCCGTCCACCAGCTCGGCGCGACCGTGGATCGTGACGCGGCCTTCTTCTGGCTATTGTTCGACGGCGGGCGGCTGGATATTGGCGGCTTTGGCTCGCGCGGCGCCGCGCCAGGAGCCGCCTCGAGCGACAGTTTGAGAGCCGCGGGCGGCACGAGCGTGAGGTCGGACCGCTGCCGCACCAGTGACACGAGCCGCACGGGATCGATCCGCGCCTGGGGTCTGAACTTGATGACGACCGTGCGCCCTTCCCGGTCGATGGTGTCGATGTCGAGCTTGTCCGCCATGACCCGGATGCGTCCGTAGTCGGCCAGGTTGAGCACCGAATCCGGCAACGGCCCATACCGGTCCTCGGCCTCTTCGAGGACGCGATCGATCTCTTCCTCGCGCCGGGCGGCGGCCACCTTCCGATACAGCATCAGGCGCTGGTTCATATCCGGAACGTACCCGGCGTCGATGCGCAGGTCGACCCGCAGATTGACCGTCGCCCGCACGTCGTCCTCGAGGTCTTCGCCCTTCAACTCGCGGACGGTTTGTTCCAGGAGTTTCATGTAGAGCTCGAACCCGAGCGCCTCGATATGGCCGCTCTGTTCGCCGCCCAGCAGGTTGCCCGCGCCGCGGATTTCAAGGTCGAGGGCGGCAACGCGAAAACCGCTGCCGAGATCGCTGAACTCCTTGATCGCCGCCAGACGCTTTTTCGCCACCTGCGACAGGTTGTCCTCCGGCGGAATCAACAGATACGCGTAGGCCGGGCGGTCCGAACGGCCGACGCGGCCACGCAGCTGATACAGCTGCGACAGGCCGTAGCGATCGGCGCGATTGATCACAATCGTGTTGGCGTTGGGGATGTCGAGACCGTTCTCGACGATCGTGGTCGCCAGCAACACGTCGTACTTCCTGGCGACGAAGTCGAGCATCGCCTTTTCGAGGTCATCCTCGTTCATCTGACCGTGACCGACGACGATGCGGGCTTCCGGCACCAATCGTTGAATCAGCGCGCCGATTGAGAAGATCGACTCGACCCGGTTGTGGACGACGTAGACCTGACCGCCGCGCTCGAGCTCGTGCCGGATCGCCCGCGCGATGACCTGTGGATCGAACTTGACGACGTGGGTTTGGATCGACAGCCGGTCTTTCGGCGGCGTCTCGATGATCGACATGTCGCGGATACCAATCAGCGACATGTTCAAGGTCCGGGGAATCGGCGTCGCCGTCATTGTCAGGACGTCGACCCGTTTTCGAAGTTGCTTGATCTTTTCCTTATGCGCGACGCCGAAGCGCTGCTCTTCGTCCACCACCAGAAGGCCGAGATCGTGGAACGCCACATCTTTCGACAGCAGCCGATGGGTTCCGACGATGACGTCGACTTTGCCAGCAGCCAGGTCGGTCAGCGATTCCTTCTGCTCGGCCTTGCTGCGGAAGCGGCTGACCATGTCGATGCGTACCGGGAAACCGGCGAAACGCTCGCGCAGCGTCTTCTGATGCTGAAACGCCAGGATGGTCGTCGGCGCTAGAAACGCCACCTGCTTGCCATCCATCACCGCCTTGAAGGCGGCGCGCATCGACACCTCGGTCTTGCCATAGCCCACGTCGCCGCACAGGAGCCGATCCATCGGCGTCGACGACTCCATGTCGCGCTTGATGTCGGTGACGGCCGTTTTCTGGTCGGGCGTCAGTTCGTACTCGAACGCCCCGTCGAACTCCTCCTGCCAGTGCGAGTCGGGGCTGAACGCGTGCCCCGGGACGGCCTTGCGTGCGGCGTAGAGCTTGAGCAGCTCCTCCGCCATGTCCCGCATCGCCTTCTTGACCCGGGACTTCGCGCGCTCCCACGACGCGCCGCCCAGGCGATCGAGCGGCGGGCGGGAAACGCCGGTGTATTTCTGGACCAGGTCGAGGCGCTCGACCGGGACGAAGAGTTTGTCGTCGCCGGCATAGCGCAGCTCGAGAAAATCCTGCGGCGCGTCACCGGTCACTCCGATTTGCTTGAGCGCGACGAAGGTGCCGATGCCGTGATCGACATGCACGACCAGATCCCCGACCTTGAGATCGCGCAGATCCGAGAGAAACGCCTTGGTCGCGGATCGACGGCGTTCCGGCGTCCGACGCTCCTCATCGAACACGTCGGTCTCGGCGTAGATCTGCAAGCCAGCGGCTGGCAGTCGAAACCCTTCCGAGACGACGCCGACCGCGACCAGCACTGACGCGTACCTGGCATCGTCGGCGCGATCGACCGGCACGGCCAGGATTTCGTACTCCTTCAGGAGCTCGATGGTCCGTTCCGCGCGGCCCGTGGTCGCCGCCACAAACAGCGACGTCTCGTGTTCGTCCCGCAGCGCACGGATCTGGGCGACCCAATCGGCGAGACGTCCGTGCATCGCCAGCGCCGGCTGGCATCGCACGTGTGCCGCCGCGAGAGTGGTCGACGACCTTGGCGCGGGTTCCGGTGCATCGTCGTCGAGGCCGAGCGTGACCAGCTCGGTTCCCTGGTCGAGACGCGCGGTCACCGTCGGCCAGTCCGCAAACAGATCCGAGGGCGGGCGCGGGCGATCCTTGCGTGTCAGCGCCGCCTCGTAGCTCTGTTGCAGCTGCTCGACGAGCTTCACCCCATGAGCGTCGACCTCGTCGCGCTCGGACACCAGGATGCGGCTCTCATGGGCCAGCTTGATGTACTCGAAGACCGTCGCGGAGCGATCCTGGGCCATCGCGCCGCCTGAATCCGAACCGACGGCCAGACGGGCGGCCAGCACGTCCTGCAGAGGGATAATCGCGACCTGATCGATCGATTCCACGGAGCGCTGCGTCGAGGGGTCGTAACGCCGGAGAGATTCGATCGTGTCGCCGATGAATTCGATCCGAACCGGCGGGGCCTCTCCGGCGGGAAAGATGTCGACGATGCCGCCCCGAATGGCGAATTCACCGTGCTCGTCGGCCGGATCCTGCCGCGTAAAACCGGCGTCGACAAGGAGCTCGGCGAGATCGCCCGGCGCGATATCCTGCCCCGGCCGGAGATCCAGGGCCGCGCCGAGCAGCCGGGACGGCGCGCTGATTTTCGGGAGCAGCGCCGCTGCCGACGCCACCACTACACGAGCCGTGCCCGTTCCAGCAGCGTGAAGCGCGCGCGCCCTGACGGACGTGACGCCAACGTGGGGCGCCAGTCCGCGGTACGGATCGATTTCGTGCGAGGGGAACGGAAGGACGGCCAGATCTGCGGCGGCGCCGGATAGTCCCTCCATGGCCGAGAAGAAGAACGTGACATCCTGGACCGCCTGCTCGATGTCCCCGTCGCCCGGCACCACGTACCAGATCACCCCGCGCGGCAGTCCGTGTGAGGCGGCGGCCACGTACAGCGCTTTCGCGGACGGGGTCAGGCCGGAGACCACACGAGCGGGAACGTCCATGCCGCTGCGCGTGATCGCGGTCTTCAAGAGCCCGCGGAGATTGAGAGACGTGGCGGTGGTCACTGCGCGTGCACGAGGTTTCGATTCAGAAGAACCGCGAAACGTTCAGTTTACAGCGAGTCGCGGTCCTTCGCCCTGAACTGCACGCCTGAGGAAAACGTCCAGCTGTGCCGCGGCCGGTAGATCCCGACGTCGTGCGTGCGCGACTTCACCCGAAACGTGTAGAGCAGGCGATGGTAGTCGTAGGGGTAGCCGTCCCGCTTGTGGACCGCGACATCAAGCTTGTAGGTGCCTTCGATGAGATCCAGGCTCTCGATGTGGAATATCGCCTCCTGGTCCCCGATCAGCTGATCCGGATTCATCTCCTCGAGATAGGTGTTGGTGCCGTAGCAGCAGACACCGTCGGCGTTGAACAGGCCGATCCCGAAGACGAAGTCTTCCACGGGCTGTGCGGCGCGCACTTTCAGGCGGACCCCCATGGTGTCACCGCTATGGAACACGAACGAGGGCTGGCCGGCGGGATCGAGGAAGGCCACGTCGATGATTTCGATCTCGCGGGAGCCCCAGCGTCCTTCGGTCGCGTGGAACATGTTCGACGTCGGATCTTCAGGCGCCGGACCGTCGCTCGCGGGCGGTGGCTGCGCGGCTTCGACAGCGCGCGCCGTCGTCGCCGCCATCAGGGCATCTTCGCCCTCCTCGACTTTCGTCAGGTAGGCGCCGACGACACGCTTGGGATCGCCCCCCGCCCGTTTCCGCCCCATGTCGAGCCACACCGCTTCGTCGCAAAAACGCTCGACCAGGTTCAGCGAATGGGTCACCAGGAGAATCGTCTTATTGCTGCGCTTGAACTCCCCGAACTTGTCGAGGCACTTGTGCGTGAAGCCTTCGTCGCCGACGGCGAGCACCTCGTCGACGAGCAGCACATCGGGATCGACGTGAATCGCGACGGCGAAGCCGAGCCGCATGTACATGCCGGATGAATAGGTCTTCACCGGCGCGTCGATGAACTCACGCAGCTCGGCGAACTCGACGATCTCGTCGAAGCGATTCTGAATCTCGCGCTTGCTCAGGCCGAGCATGATGCCGTTGATGAACACGTTTTCGCGCCCGGAGATCTCCGGATGAAAGCCGGCGCCGAGCTCGATCAGCGCCGAGATGCGTCCCTTGACCGTGACCGTGCCGCTCGTCGGCTTGGTGATGCCGGCGACGAGCTTGAGCGCCGTGCTCTTCCCCGATCCGTTCGGTCCGATGACGCCGAAGGTCGAGCCCCGGGGCACCGTGAACGACACGTCGGTCAGCGCTGGGAAGATCTCGTTCGGCTGCAGATCGCGGAGAATGCTGCGCTGCAGCAGGGCGCTCTTCAGTGTCGAGAAGTGCCGGCCGCCATAGCGGCGATAGGCCTTCGAGACATTGACCAGCTCAATCGCCGGCGTCATACGACCTCGGCGAACGAGTCGCGCAGTCGGTCGAACAGCCAATAGCCGGCAAGGAACAGCAGGACGGAGGCCCCGCCCGTCGCGAGCAGCCACTTCCAGTGTCCGATCGGACCGTTGAAGAACAGAATCTCCTGATAGGACACGATCAGATGCGTCATCGGATTCAGGTCGAGCACCCGCTTTCCGAGGCCGGGCGCTTCTTTGATCCAATAGATGATCGGGGTGGCGAAGAACCAGAGCGTGAGCACATTCGCCAGGATGTCCCGGATGTCGCGGAAGTGCACGGTCAGCGCCGACAGAATCAGTGCCAGACTGGTCGTGAAGATCAGCTGCACGAGCACCGTGATCGGGAACCAGAACAGGTCGAGACCGTCGGGCCAGCGTCGGTAGTAGAACAGGAACCCGATGAGGATTGGCAGGCCCAGAAAGAAATGGACCATGTTCGCCAGCACGCTCACGATCGGGAGGATCTCGGCGGGGAACAGCACTTTCTTGATGAGATTGCCGCCGGAAATGAGCGCGCCCGCGGATTCGGACAGTGACGAGGAAAACCAGGTCCACGGCAGGATGCCGCAGAACATGAACAACGCGTACGGCTCGACCTCGTTCGAATGGGTGCCGGGCAGAATCACCGCGAAGACGAATGAATAAATCGACAGCAGCAGGAGCGGGTTGATGAACGACCAGAAGAACCCGAGCACCGACCCGCGGTAGCGGGCCTTCAGATCGCGCGCCACCAGGCTCTGAATGAGCCCTCGGTAGCGGAACAGGCTTGATAGATTCTGGAACATGACGGGCGATTGCAGGGTTGCAGGAATTGCCGGAACCGCGTTGCGGAAAGGCCGGTGATCCTCCGCCTTCCCGTGCGGTAATCCGGCAATTTACGAACGGGTTCTGGCGCGGGTGCCCACCTGCAGGCGAATGAGCGACTTGAGGAGCGCAACTCGAGCCCGCTCCGCGTCCAGGTGCACCGCCGGAGCGGAAAGCCGTTCTTCGGCGCGCCGCTTCGACGCCTCGGCCCGCGCGACATCGATCTCGTCGGCGCGCTCGGCCATCTGCGCCAGGATCGTGACCTTGTCCGGCTGCACTTCCGCAAATCCAAATGCGATCACCAGGTAGTGTGTGTCCTGGCCTTGTCGGTACCAGAGCTGGCCGACCTGCAGCAGCGCCAGCAGCGGCGTGTGTCCGGGAAGCACGCCGAAGTATCCATCGGCTCCAGGGATCTCCACTTCATCGACCGTCTCGTTGACGAGCATCCGGTCGGCCGACACGATCTGCAACTGGATGTGCGTGGGAAGAGGCATCAGGCCGCCTGTCGCCTGGCGAACCGCTCGAGGACTTCCTCAATCGTTCCGGCATTGAAAAAGTCCTGCTCCGGGATCTGATCGTGCTTGCCCTCGACGATCTCCTTGAAGCCGCGGATCGTGTCGGCAATCGTGACGTACTTCCCTTCGAGGCCGGTGAACTGGTGCGCCACGAAGAAGGGCTGCGACAGGAATCTCTGAAGCTTGCGGGCACGAGACACCGTGAGCTTGTCTTCCTCCGAAAGCTCGTCGATGCCGAGGATGGCGATGATGTCCTGAAGATCCTTGTACCGCTGCAGAATCTGCTTCACCTGCCGGGCCACCGAGTAGTGCTCATTGCCGATGATGCGCGGGTCCAGAATCCGCGATGTGGAGGCCAGCGGATCGACCGCGGGATAGATTCCAAGCTCGGCGATCTGCCGCGACAGGTTCGTGGTCGCGTCGAGGTGCGCGAAGGTTGTGGCGGGCGCCGGGTCGGTATAGTCGTCGGCCGGCACGTAAATCGCCTGCACCGAGGTAATCGACCCTTTTTTCGTCGACGTGATCCGCTCCTGCAACACGCCCATCTCGCTCAGCAGTGTCGGTTGATAGCCAACCGCCGACGGCATGCGGCCGAGCAGCGCCGAGACCTCGGAGCCGGCCTGGGTGAAGCGGAAAATATTATCGATGAAGAGCAGCACGTCCTTGCCTTCGGCGTCGCGGAAATACTCAGCGACGGTCAACGCCGATAGCCCGACCCGCAGGCGCGCGCCCGGCGGTTCGGTCATCTGTCCGTAGACCAGCGCTGCCCTCGACTTGCTGAAGTCCTTCGTGTCGATGACGCCGCTCTCCTGGAACTCGAGCCAGAGATCGTTGCCTTCGCGCGTGCGTTCACCCACACCGCCGAACACCGACACGCCGCCGTGTTTCAGGGCGATGTTGTGGATCAGCTCCATGATGATGACGGTTTTGCCGACGCCGGCGCCGCCGAACAGTCCGATCTTGCCACCCTGCAGGTACGGCTCGAGCAGGTCGATGACCTTGATGCCGGTCTCGAACATCTTCAACTCGGTCGACTGATCTTCGAGCGATGGCGGTGGGCGGTGGATCGACCAGTAATCTGTCGCCTGGACCGGCTGGTCGGGAAAATCGACCGGCTCACCGAGGACGTTCAAGACCCGGCCCAACGTGCCTGGGCCGACGGGCACTTGAATCGGATGGCCGAGGTCGGTCACCTTCATGCCGCGCTGCATGCCGTCGGTCGGCTTCATCGCCACCGTCCGGACGCGATTCTCGCCGAGATGCTGCTCGACCTCGACGATGACATCGAGGTCCGCGGCGCCCCCCTGTCCCTTCGCGACGATCCGCAGCGCGTTGTAGATTTCCGGAAGGTGACCCGCCTCGAATTCGACGTCTACCACTGGTCCGATGATCTGGACAATCGTTCCGATATTGTCTGCCATGCTATTCCCCGTTTACTCAGCGGCGGCTTGCGCGCCGGAGACCACTTCAATGATCTCGCGGGTGATCGCCGCCTGGCGCACCTTGTTCATGTAGAGCGTCAGATTGCCGATCATGTCGGCCGCGTTCTTCGAGGCGGCGTCCATGGCGGTCATCTGCGCCGCGAAGAACGCCGCGTTCGATTCGAGCAGCGCCCGATAGATCTGCACCTCGATGTAGCGCGGCAGCAGTTGGTTGAAGATCTCCTGGGGCGCCGGCTCATAAAGATAGTCGACGCTGGCACTCTCGACGAGGTGCAGAGGCGCCTGGACGGCGACGCTGCCATCCACGTCGGCGCGGGCGATCGGCAACAACTGGTCGACGACGACGCGCTGCGTCATGGCCGATTTGAACTCGTTGTAGATCAGCACCACCCGATCGACTGTGCCGGCGATGAACGCATCGACCGCGGCCTGACCGATCGTGCGCGCGTCGTCGTAGCGCAAGCGCTGAAAAATACCGATCTGCTCGAACATCACGTCAAAGCCGCGGCGGCCGAAATAGTCCCGGCCTTTCCTGCCGACCAGTCCGATCGTGCACATCTTCGGGTTGGCGAGGATGTAGCTGCCGGCGGCCTTGACGATGTTGGTGTTGAAGCTGCCGCACAGTCCCTTGTCCGCGCTCACGACGATGACGAGGGTGCGGCTGGCCGCGGTCGGCTCGCGCCGTTCGAGGAGCGGGTGGATGGAGGCATCGACCCGCGCCGCCACGCTCGAGAGCACACGCTGCATCTGCACGGCGTAGGGCCGCGCGTTCATGATCCGTTCCTGCGCGCGGCGCAGCTTCGACGCGGCGACCATCTTCATCGCCTTGGTGATCTGCTGCGTGTTCTTGACCGCTCGAATGCGGCGGCGGAGATCAATCAGCGACGGCATGAACCACCACGTGTCTCAACCACAAAACTCGAACCACAAAGCACACAAAGGACACCGAGAAGAGACTTTTTTCGTGCGCCTTGTGCCTTTTGTGACCTTTGTGTTTCATCGATTTCATCTGTGTGATTCGTGCTATGCCGCCGCTGCCTTGCGGTTCGCGAACTCGGTGGCGAAGGTCTTGACCGCCCCGTCCAGTGCGGCCTTCAGCTGGTCGTCGAGCTGCTTCTTCTCGACGATACCCCGGAAGAGCTCAGGGTGCCGGCTCTCGATGAACTGGTAGAGCTCGACCTCGAAGGCCCGGACATCGGAGAGCGCGACACTGTCGAGGTACCCGTTGACGCCGGCGTAGACGAGCACAACCTGCCGTTCGACCGCCAGCGGTTCGTACTGCGGCTGCTTCAGAATCTCGACCAGGCGCGCACCGCGATTCAACTGCGCCTGCGTGGACTTGTCGAGGTCGCTGCCGAACTGCGCGAACGCCGCCAGCTCTCGATACTGCGCCAGATCGAGCCGCAGCGTCCCCGCGACCTGCCGCATCGCCTTGATCTGGGCCGACCCGCCGACACGCGACACCGAGTTGCCGACGTTGATCGCAGGCCTGACGCCCTGATGGAAGAGGTCGGATTCGAGGAAGATTTGTCCGTCGGTAATCGAGATCACGTTGGTCGGGATGTAGGCTGATAGATCGCCCGCCTGGGTTTCGATGATCGGAAGCGCCGTGAGCGATCCGCCGCCGAGCTCGTTCCTGACCTTGGCGGCGCGCTCGAGCAGACGGGAATGGAGGTAGAACACATCGCCGGGGTACGCCTCGCGGCCGGGCGGACGACGCAGCAGCAGCGAGATCTCGCGATAGGATTGCGCGTGTTTCGACAGGTCGTCGTAAACCACGAGCGCATGCCGGCCGCTATCGCGAAAGAACTCGCCCATCGTGCAGGCGGAGTAGGGACTGATGTAGAGCAACGGCGCCGGATCCGACGCTGACGCCGAGACCACGATGGTGTAGCGCATCGCGTCGGCTTCTTCGAGGGTCCGCACCACCTGCGCGACGGTCGATTGCTTCTGGCCGATCGCGTTGTAGATGCAGATGACGCCGGTGTCCTTCTGGTTGAGGATGGCGTCGATGGCGACCGCGGTCTTCCCCGTCTGGCGGTCGCCGATGATCAACTCGCGCTGGCCTCGCCCGATCGGCACCATCGCATCGATCGCCTTCAACCCGGTTTGCAGCGGCTCTTTCACTGGCTGGCGATCCACGACGCCCGGCGCGAGACGCTCGATCGGCGAGAATTGCGAGGTATTGACGGGGCCCTTGCCATCGATCGGCTGGCCGAGCGCGTTGACGACACGGCCGAGCATCTCGTCGCCGACCGGGACGGAAATAATCCGTCCGGTTCGCTTGACGAGGTCGCCTTCTTTGATCTCCTTGAACTCGCCCAGGAGCACCGCGCCGACGCTTTCTTCTTCGAGGTTCAGCGCGATGCCGAAGACCCCGTGAGGAAATTCGAGCATCTCGCCGGCCATGGCATTCTCGAGACCGTGCACGCGCGCAATGCCGTCGCCGATCGACACGATGCTGCCTACTTCGGCGACATCCACATCGACGGCATAACTGCCGATTTGCTCGCGGATAATCTTGGAAATCTCGTCAGCTTTTATTGCCATCGTCCAATCCTGTCCAAGCGTTAGCTGTCTAACTAGACTGTCTCCTCGAAACCACTAACCGGCCGCTCCGTTGTCGCGTCCGGAGAATCACGGCGTGCAACCGTGTGAAGTGGTACTCCTTCAGCGCCTGCCGCCACCGGTCTTGTCCGCGGTCGGCATGCCGGCCCGTTCGCGACCGGGGAGCGGCGAGCCGGAACAACCGGGCGGTGGTGCAAGCGGGCGGACAGCTCTTCAGTTCCATGCCCGCACCGAATCACACACCGGCCACGAGGCGGCTTCTCATCTTTTCCAACTGACGCGTCACACTCGAGTCGTACACCGTGCTGCCGATTCGCGTCACAACGCCACCAATAATCGAGGGATCGACCCGTACGGAGACCAGGACGCGTTTGCCGGTGACCTGCCCCAGACGCCGTTCGATCTGTTGGGCGTGTGCGTCGGACAGCGGCGAGGCCGTCGTGACCTCCGCGCGAATCACGTCCTGGTGCGCGAGCAGACGTTCCCTGTAGTTCGCGAGGAGATCCGGCAGAACAACCAGCCGATCGCGATCGGCGAGCAATCCCAGCAGCTTGCCGAGAATCGTGCTCATGTCCAGCTTGGAAACGAGCTCGGTGACTGTGGCGTGTTTGCGCGGAGCCGGCACGGCCGGGTTGAGCAAAACCTTCTCGAGGGTCGGATATTGTTTGAAGAGATCCACGAACTCGGCCAGCTGCGCTTCGATCTGTTCGAGGTTCTGCTGTTCCTTGACGGCAACATCAAAGAGAGCGCGAGCGTAACGATGAGCGGCGGCTTTGCTGGTCACCGGTCCACAACCTCAGGTGCGATACGTGCGGGAGCTTGCGAAGACTTTCACAAGCGACCCAACTTTATATCATTCCCGGGGTCCCAGGACAACCAGGAAGCCACAACAGTCGGGACTCGACTCAAGGGTGGCGCACCGTGTTCGCCGCCGTCACGAGCCTGGGGCGACGCCATCCTGGAGCACTGGTCAGCGCGGGCGTGTCGGTCGATCTCGGTGGCCTCGGTTGTGAACCTCCTGAAGCCGTTGGTGAGCCCCCGGAGCAGTCGATCGACAGACGACGCGACCAGCCGGAGAGCTCGCCGGACTTCACCACGTCGCGATGCAGCTTAGTACTCCGCTTCGCAATTACGGTGACGTATTCGGGCGGCGAGGCGCCCGGATCCCCAGGCGCGAGGAGGAAGAATGCCGGGAGCATGTGACCGACGAGCAACGCAGCCCGGCGGGATGCATCGGCGGCCACAATTGTGCACCTTATTTTGCCGCAGGCCCTCAGTCGCCGGCCCCCTTCAGCTGCTCGTAGATCCGGATCAGCTCGTCTTCCGAGACGAAGTCTATTTCGATCCGACCGCGGGTGCCGCGACGAACGATCCGAACGCGCGTGCCGAGCGTCAGTCGAAGGCGCTCCTCCGCCGCCCGGGTGTGCACGTCAACCGGCCTGGGCGGCACGGGGTCGCGGGGTGCGGCCGTCGAGTCGACAATCTTCTTGACCAGTAACTCGGTTTCGCGAACCGAGAGCGCGCGAGCAATGAGCTCTCGACCGACGCGCCGCTGCTCGGCTTCGGACGGCAAGGAAAGGAGCGCCCGTGCATGACCCATGGAGAGGGTGCCGGAGGCGACTTCCTCTTGCACCTCTGCGGGGAGCTTGAGCAGACGCAGGTGATTCGCGACGGTGGCGCGATCCTTCCCCACTGCCGCAGCGATGTCCTCCTGCCTCAGTCGGAATTCGTCAGACAACCGCCGGTACGCGTGCGCTTCATCCATCGGATTCAGGTCTTCCCGCTGGATGTTCTCGATCAGCGCCATTTCGAGAATCGATCGCTCCTGTCCGCTGGCGACATCGCGCACCACAACGGGAACCCGAAGCAGGCCCGCTTTCATCGCGGCGCGCCAACGGCGCTCGCCGGCGATGATCTGATACCGGTCGCCGTCCTGACGTACGACAATCGGCTGAATGACGCCGTTGGCCTTGATCGAGCGTGACAGCTCCTCGAGCCGCTCCTCGTCCATCCGCGCTCGGGGCTGAAAGTCGTTTGGCGCCAGGCGATCGATGTCGACTTCGGTCTGCGAGAGCCGCGGTTCGGGGGGGTCGGGAATCAGGGCGCGGAGGCCTTTCCCGAGGGCTGGTCGTTTTTCCATGTGAATCTACAGGCCACCAGAGTGTTCGAGGTCCAGTTCGTTTTCGTGCTCGGCGATGGCGGAGACTGTATCAGGCCGCGGTCGCCGGGCTTCGTTCCAGAACTTCCTGCGCCAGGGCGACGTAGGCCGCCGCGCCGCGTGACTTCGCGTCGTAGAGAATCGCCGGAATGCCGTGGCTGGGCGCTTCGCCGAGCCGAACGTTGCGTGGGATGACCGTGCGAAACACCTTCTCCTTGAAGAAGGCCCGGACATCGGCGGCGACCTGGTTTCCAAGATTGGTGCGCTCGTCGAACATGGTCAGCAGGACACCCTCGATCTCGAGCTGAGGATTCAGCCCCACGCGGACTCGTCGCATGGTCCCGACAAGGTCGGCAAGCCCCTCGAGGGCAAAGTACTCACAGTGAAGCGGGATCAGCACGGCGTCGGCGGCAACGAGCGCGTTGAGCGTCAGCAGGCCGAGCGAGGGTGGAGAGTCGACGAAGATATAGTCGAAGCTTCCACGAAGGGGACCGAGCAGTTGCCGGAGCCGGGCTTCGCGCTGAGGCATGGTGACGAGCTCGATCTCGGCGCCGGTCAGATTGCTGTCGGCGGGGATGAGCATCAATCGATCGACGCAGGTCGGGATGATGTATGCCGTCGGATCGAGGGCAGGGTCCGGGCTGGTCAGGGCGTTGTAGATAGTGCCGGCCGGAGCAGGCCTGCCTTTTTGGCCGACACCGCTGGTCAGATTTCCTTGTGGATCGATGTCAACCAACAACACGCGTTGTCCAGACAATGCGAGCGACGCCGCAAGATTGATGGTTGTCGTGGTCTTTCCGACGCCACCTTTCTGATTTGCGACGGCGATGATTCGAGACATCTTGTGCAAGTACCTATGTTACAGTTAGTTACATGCGTTCTGTTGAACGACCAATTCGCGGTGCGTTGCACAGTGGCGCGAACGGCTGAGGATAGGTGACTTGCGGGATGCCGTCAACAGATCTCGCACGGGCTCGCACAGGCTCCCATACCGACGCCCCCTAAGAACAATTCTCGTCTTCACGATTGCCGTAACTCTGATCGCAATGCTCATCACTATGGAAGCCAGATTGAATCGCAATGAACCGGAGTGCCGAGATGACGTTGACGGGTTCTCTTGCGGGGAGGATCCCAGAGCGTTTCTGAAGTGACACCTTGCCGCGCTCTAGATTGGTGTCGCGCGATTCGCCCCTGTGAGCAGGCGCTTCTCGACCGTGAGTCTGAGGAAAGAAAATGTTCCACGTGGAACATTCCCATCTTCATCATCGGACCGCCAGGCTGCCGGCCCTACTGACCAACCTTCAAGACCAGCAACTCCGCTCTGCCACCTGGAATCAGCTCAACTGTTCGTTCGAGAGTGAACAGTCTGGTGGCGGGGATGGGCGCGTCCCGTGTGGCAAAAAGCAACAGCCCCCCGCTCTTCTTCAACAGCTTGCGAGACAGGTCCAATAGCGAGGCGTCGATCCTGACCGCCCTCACGGTCACCAGGTCGGCCGTTCCGTCCAGTTCTCGACGACCGACCACATCCTCGAATCGGCCAGCCACGACCTCCACGTTTGACAACGCCAACTCCCGCACTGCCTCACGCAGGAAGGCCACCTTCCTTGAGCGAGCTTCGACGAGCGTAAGCTGTGCCTCAGGCCGCACGATTCTAATCGGCAGCGCAGGTGAGCCACCACCAGACCCCAGGTCCCACCAGCGGAGAAGTCCGTCAGGGACCGCGGCCGCGGCAACCAGCGGCTCGATGAGGACCCTGTCAATCGCCTGATCCCCCATGGTCTCAAGAGGGAGAGCGGAGAGATTGATCCTCTTATTCCAATGATTCAAAAGCAGATAGTAGGTTTCTATCTGGTCGATCGTCCGCTCTGTGAGCGTCACCTTGGCCCGCCCGCCGCGCTCCAGCAACCGCTCTCGGAGCCTGGCGGATTTCACGCCGATTTCGTTCGGCCTACATACGAGGAGAGAACGGCAACCGCAGCCGGCGTCATGCCCGGGATCCGAATGGCCTGACCTAGCGTGTCCGGGCGTACCTGCGACAGGCGCTGCACGACTTCTCGAGAAAGGCCAGGAACACCCTCAAACGAGAAACCTTCGGGGATTCTTCGTCGTTCATCCCGCCGAGTTCGCTCGATTTCCGCTTCCTGCCGGCGTAGGTATCCATCGTATTTGACCGCGGTCTCGACGCTGCCGATGTCGATAACCCTATCGCACGACGAGATCTCAAGGTCCACCGCCCCACTGGCGGCTAACTCCTCGAGCCGAACTTCGGGATGTCGCAGATGCGCACTCGCGAAGACGCGCTCGCCCGATGCGCTTCTAACCTTGGCCGAGCCAAGCACCGCGAGATTCCGGTCGAATCTTCCCTGTCTGGTGGTGAAACGCAGCCATCGCTCGTCGTCCACCAGCCCCACCTCCCGACCCCGTCGCGTCAGACGGAGGTCGGCGTTGTCGATACGCAGCAGCAACCGGTGCTCGGCACGAGAGGTAAACATCCGGTAGGGCTCTAGACACCCTTTGGTAATAAGGTCATCAACCAGAACTCCGATGTATGCCTCGTCGCGACGAAGCTCGAATCGCGACTGCTTCTTGATCGTTCGCGCGGCGTTGATGCCGGCGACCAGCCCTTGTGCCGCCGCCTCTTCATAGCCTGACGTGCCGTTGATCTGGCCGGCAAGAAACAACCCCTTGACTCGCTTCGTTTCAAGTGACCGTGTCAGCTCGGTCGGCTGGATGAAGTCGTACTCCACCGCGTATCCAGGTCTGAGGACCACCGCATCCTCAAGACCTGGTAGCGCATGGACAATCTCCTCTTGAACGTCACGCGGCAAGCTCATCGACAGGCCGTTCACATAGATCTCGCGCGCGTGGACGCCTTCTGGCTCGAGGAAGATCTGATGCCGGTCCCGGTCGGCAAAGCGAACGACCTTGTCCTCGAGCGAGGGACAGTATCTGGGTCCGATACCGAGAATCTGACCGTTGAACAGCGGGGAATGAGCAATATTTCGACGAACCAGTTCGTGGACACGACTGTTCGTGTAGGTAACAAAGCAATCGATCTGGGCCGCGCCGATCTCCTGCGTCAGGAAGGAAAACGCCACAGCCGGATCGTCGCCGCGGTCCCGCACGAAAGTCCCACTCTCGACATGGCGTTCAAAATCGATGCTGTTCCGATCGAGTCTCGGTGGTGTCCCGGTCTTCAGACGCCCGCATTCAAAGCCGTACGACTTCAGCGATGCGGCCAGGCTCCGCGACGGCGGCTCGCCCATTCGGCCCGCAGATCGCTGTTCCCGACCAATGTGCACCAACCCGTTGAGAAACGTCCCGGTTGTGATCACCAGCGCCTGACACGAATACGCCTCTCCTTCCTCCATTTCGATGCCCGTCACGGCACCCCCCGCGACGACAATCGAGCCCGCCGTGCCGATGAGCCAGGAGATGTTGGGCTCACTTTCCAACGCGCGCCTCAGCCAATGCCCGTACACGGCTTTGTCTGCCTGTGCCCGCGGCGACCAGACGGCGGGACCGCGGCTTCTATTGAGCAGCTTGAAATGGATGCCGGTGGAATCGATCGCTCTCCCCATGAGCCCCCCGAGCGCGTCGATTTCCCGCACCAGGTGACCTTTAGCGGTACCACCAATGGCGGGATTGCAAGGCATTTGACCTACAGTGTCCATCGACATCGTGCAGATCGCCACTCTCGACCCAAGACGCGCCGCCGCGTACGCCGCTTCGCATCCTGCGTGCCCCGCGCCAATCACGATCGTGTCGAACGAATGATTCATGGGTTTGAACTACGAAACCGCCTGCACCGCTCACTTCCCTATGCAGAACCGCGAAAAAATGTGCGAAAGGAGATCCTCGGTCGTTCGCTGTCCTGAGATTTCCTCGAATGCCGCTCGTGCGTCTTGCAAGTCGGCCAGTACGAACTCCTCCGATAAGCGCCCATGCTCGGCGGCCCCACGCGCCCGTAGCAGCGCCTCTCGCGCTCGGCGCGCCAGCGCAATGTGACGGATGTTGGTAATGCCGGGCCGGTCCCTCGTCGGCTCGACATCGAGCGCCCTCGCCACGCCTTCCTTCAGCAGGGAAATTCCGTCCAACGTCGTTGCCGACACGCACACCGCGCGCTCGTCGTTCCACGCCGAGCCGATATCCGACTTGTTCTTGACTATAAGTGTTTTATATTCATATGCTTGCGAGATAATGTCTCGGTCGGAGTCTTCCAGCGGCGCCGAACCGTCGAGCACGATCAGAATCAGGTCCGCGACCGCCCCCGCCTGTCGCGCCCGTTCGACCCCTTCAGCCTCAACACGATCCGCCGTCTGCCGAATGCCCGCGGTGTCGACCAATGTGACGCGGAGGCCCTCGATGTCGACCTCCTCTGTCACCAGATCCCGCGTTGTGCCTGGCACCTCGCTGACGATGGCTCGCGACGTCCCGACGAGCGCGTTGAAGACACTCGACTTACCCACGTTCGGCTTGCCGACAATCGCCACGTGCGCCCCTTCCCGCACAATTCGACCGCGATGCCCTGCCGCGATGAGTCGTTCCGTGTCTTCGACCAGACTGCCGAGTTTTGCGGTCAACGCCCCTGGTTCAGCGAAGTGATAGCCCTCGTCCGGAAAATCGACCGACGCCTCCAAGCTGGCGATCAGATCGAACAGTGCGGCGTCGATTTCACCGATCGTCTGAGTGAGCGTCCCTTGAAGTTGATCGAAGGCTGCCCGCGCCTGTAGCGGCGTCACCGCTTCGATAAGGTCGCGGACGGCCTCTGCTTGAACAAGGTTGATACGGCCGTTGAGAAACGCGCGTAACGTAAACTCCCCCGGCTCGGCCAACCGCGCACCAGCGTTCATCGCCTCGTCCAGGATCGCGCGCAGGATCACCGGACTCCCGTGCGCACTCAACTCCACCACATCGTCTCCCGTATAGGAGGCGGGCGCGGGGAAATAGGTCGCCACGACCTGATCGATCTCATCGCCTCCGACGGACCCGGCCTCGACGGACGATGCGACGGCGTCGCTTATCCAAGTCCATGAACTTGAACCTTCCTCGATGACGGTCAGCACCGTTGGAGAGATCTGCGGGACGCCCCGAGGCGAATCGTAGCCTCCGGTCGGTGACACCGACGCCTGTCCGCGCGGGGCCTCACCACGAAGGCCCTCAGTCGGAGTCGGCCGCAGGCGAACCATGGTGAACGTTGCGTGCCGGGGCTCGAGATCCCGCGCGTGCGTGATCAAACAGCGGGCGACATGATGGGCGGCGGGTCCGCTGAGGCGAACCACACCGATACCGCCGCGTCCAGGCGGCGTCGCAATGGCGACGATGGTGTCGGCTGTGGAGAACACGGCGGCGATCTGCGCTCGCGTGCCAAGGAGAGGACGTCGAGTCCGGAACGGTTACTCCGCCGTGACGATCGCTACTCTACTTGCGCGCTGAAATGATGATGGTCTTCGAAAACGCGTCCCCGATGCTCTCCGTCGCAGCGCCGGGAATATTCGCGACTGCCAGATGGACGACGCGGCGCTCGTAGGGGTTGAGCGGGCCAAGTTGCTGATCGAGACCGGTCTCCTTGGCCTTCTCCGCAAGGAGCTTTGCCATCTGCCGCAACTCCACGTCCTTGCCCTTGCGATACTCCAACGCGTCGACGAAGAGTCGCTTCTCATTGGGGAGGGCCCGGCCGTACGCCATGTCCACCACATGCTGGAGGGCTTTCAACGGCTCGCCCCGGTGACGCACGAGAATCTCCGCCTCGTCGCCGGCGATGTTGATGCGGGGACCGTCCGGGGTCTGTTCGACGGTCGTTGTCGTATTCACACCGAGCGCGGAGGTGAATCGTTCCAGAAACTCGATGACGGGTTGGGTCGCGTCGTTCGTCATAGTTGCATCACCTGGATCTCTGCCGTTCCCTCTCACTCGCGGGCCGCCGCCTCGGTCTTTCCGCCGCCGACGCGCTTGACACGGCGTTCGGCGGGCGGACGGACATTCCGGATGTTTGGAGGACCGATCATATAGTTGGTGGCGTACTGCTGGCCGATCGCCCACAAATTGCTCATGAGCCAATAGACCGCCACTCCGGCGGGCGCCCACAGGAACATGAAGGTGAACACAACCGGCATGAACATCATCATCTTCTGCTGCGCCGGATCGGCCCCTGCCGCCGGCGCCAGCCGCTGCTGCCACACCATCGTCACGCCCATCAGGATCGGGGTGATATACAGCGGATCGTGAAGGGACAGATCCTGAATCCAGCCGAAGAACGGCGCGCCGCGAAGCTCGATGGCGCCGGACAGCAGCGCGTAGAACGCGATCAGCACCGGCATCGTCAGCAGCATCGGCACACAGCCGCTCGCCGGGTTCACGCCGCGCTCGCGATACAGCGCCATCATCTCGGTGTTCATCTTCTGCTTCGCCGGGTCGGTGGCCTTCAGCTTCGAATAGCGATCCTGGATCGCCTTGACCTCGGGCTGAATCTCCTGCATTTTCCGCATCGACACGACACTCTTGTGCCGCAGCGGAAACATGATCGCGTTGATGATGATCGTCAGGAGGATGATGGACCAGCCGTAGTTGCCGACATAGCGGTTTACTCCCTTGAGCGACTTCAACAGGGGCACCACCAGGACCCGGAACATGCCGAAATCGATCGCGCCTGCGACATCGTGACTGATCGAGTCGAGCACGTCGAAGTCCTTGGGGCCGGCAAAGAACTTCTTGGGCCCGGTTGTTTGCGGCTCGATGGCATATGCCACGAGCTCGCGCGCGGGATCCTTTGAATTCGCCGGGGGCGGAATGGTGACTGTCTGAAACGTGACCTTGCTGGTGCCCGGAAAGAGCGCCGCGGTCATGAAGTAGTTGTCGTCGACCCCCGCGTACCCGAACTCGCCCTCATAGGTGGGCTGTGTGGCGAAGTCCTTGGGAGTTTTGCGAGTGATCTTCCCGTCCACGAAGAGCAGACCTTCTGCCTTTTTCACGTAGCGGCTGTTCTCGCTGATGTCGCCGACCGCGGCCCCCCAGTGAATGGTGTACGGCACGGGTGCTGGCTGGCCGCCGGCCTCCCTGGTCACCGCACCGGTGAAGGTCACAATGTATCCGGCTGGTAAGAATTCGAATTCCTTGACCGCGTGCAACCCGTCGGCGGCGGTGGTGTATTCGAATCGAAGCCGCACGGCCGACGTAATGGCCCCCTCGGACGGCACTCCGCTGACAGCATACAAACCGCTATTGAGCGCCGCCGTGGTTCGGTCATCCACCGCCCGCAGGGTAAACGGCAGCGGTTGAGAATCGAGGTTGACGATGAGTTCCTGCGGCTGCTTGTCCTGATCGAGGTAGTGCTTCAACCTCCAGCTTTTGAGTCGACCGCCGCGATTCGTGAACACGGCAATGACGTCGCTCGTTTCAACGCGCACATCGCGCTCACGGGCATCGCCCACAAGCGGTGGATCGGCGGGCGGCGCCTCGGCAGCCACGACTGCCGCCGCCGTGGGCGCGGTGGCCGCCGGCGTCTTGGGGATGGAAGTCGCTTGACCTGCGACCTCCGTCTGACCGGCTGGTGGCTTCACGACCGGCTTGACGACCAACGCCTGCCAGGCGTAGAGCGTGACAAAACACAGAATGATGGCGAGAAGAACGCGTTTTTCCATTACCTTCCGGACATCTTGAGGGGAACCGGATCATGACCGGCGGCGCAAAACGGGTGGCACCGCGCGAGGCGCCTGGCCGCCAACCAGGACCCGAGACACAGCCCATGGCGGGTGACCGCCTCGGCAGCGTAGTCCGCGCAAGACGGAAGGAACCGGCAGGACCCGGCGAAATATGGAGAAATCAGCACCTTGTAGGCGCGAATCAACCCAAGCCCGATTCTGGCGGGCAACGAGCACTCACCTCCTGGGGCGGAGTCGACGTTCGAGCGTGGTGCGGTAGTCAGCTTCAAGGATAGTCAGGCTGGTTTCGAGCAGCCCTCGACGGGGCACGACCACGACATCAAACCCTGGCGAGATCTTGTTGCGTCGAAAGACCTCTCGAATGAGTCGCTTTGCCCGGTTTCTCTCAACGGCGCCGCCGAGCTTCTTCGTTGCCGCAATTCCTAAACGTCCCGCTTCCTGCCCATTGGACAGGAAAAAAATTGTGCTGAATCGGGCATTGAGGCGAGCGCCGTTCTGATAGACCCGTTGAAAATCCGCCCGTCGGCGGATCCGCTCATCCGGGCGGAATCGAACGGTGCCTACCACGATTAGACGCCTATTCGCTGCTGACCGTTAGACGTTTCCGGCCCTTCGCCCGCCGGCGCTTGAGCACGAGACGTCCGTTTTTCGTGCTCATTCGAACCAGAAACCCGTGCGCCCGCACACGCCGCCTCTTGTTCGGCTGAAATGTTCGTTTTCCCTTGGCCATTCTGTCCCTTCGTCGGCTTCCCGGACCCGTTGCATCTGAACCAGTCGCGTCGTTACAAATCGAACTGACAATGGTAGCGAAGGCCTTTGTGAGGTGTCAATCGACTCCGGTTTGTGTTAGAGTTTGCGTCCTTCACCGTCCGATTCGCGGCACGACACCACCCCAAGAAGGCATGCGCTTTTGGTCTCTTCCCAAAGATTTCCACACCTGTGGAAAAAGCTGTGGAAAATCGCGCTTTTTGATGATTCAGTCCTGTTTTGAGCCGATTCTTTGCGGTTTTCAACAAGGCGAAACCGTGAGAGGCCTTGAAAAAACGGCCTTTGCAGGCCCTCTGCCGTCTCCGGCCCGATAAATAGCCTACGTCGATGGGCGAAGGTCTGCCGAAGGCGATTTTTCCTAAGAAATGAACCTCTGGGACGAAGTTCTCGCGCGCATTGAAACGAAAATCAATCGCCACAGCTTTTACACCTGGTTCAAGCCCACGACCTTTGTGGGCGAGGATGCGATGTGCGTCACCGTACGGGTGCCGAATCCGCTGTTCAAGGACTGGCTGACGAAGCACTACTCCGGTGTGATCGGCGAAGCGATGGGTGAGCTGAAGCGCACGAGCCTATCAGTGAACTTCGTCGCCGACGCCTCCGGCGAAGCGCCGGCTACCTTGAGTATCGAAGAACTGGCGGCGCTCGAAACACCTGTGCAGGACCTGCCGGTCGGGCCTGGATCGGCCGGGCTCAATCTTCGTTACACCTTCGACACCTTCATCGTCGGACCCTCGAATCAGTTCGCCCACGCAGCGTGCCGCGCCGTCGCCGAAGCGCCGTCGCGCTCCTACAATCCGCTGTTCATCTACGGGGGGGTCGGCCTCGGCAAGACCCATCTGATGCACGCGATTGGCCAATATGTGCTCGCGCACGACCGCTTCATGAAGCTCACCTACATTTCCGGCGAACGCTTCATGAACGAAATGATCAATGCGGTGCGGTACGATCGCATCATCGATTTCCGCGAGCGCTATCGAACGGTCGACGTGCTGCTCGTGGACGACGTGCAGTTCATCGCCGGCAAGGAAGGCACGCAAACCGAGTTCTTCCACACGTTCAACGCCTTGTACGACTTTCAGAAGCAGATTGTCATCAGCAGCGACTGTCCCCCGCATGAAATTCCCTCACTCGAGGAGCGTCTGCGATCGCGGTTCGAGTGGGGCTTGATCGCCGATATTCAGTCGCCTGATCTCGAAACGAAGATCGCCATCCTGAAGAGAAAAGCGGATACCGAAGCCGTCCCGCTGCCAGACAATGTGGCGATCTACATCGCCGGACGAATCAAGTCGAACATCCGCGAGCTCGAAGGCTCGCTCATTCGACTGATCGCCTATGCCTCACTCACCGGTCAGGAAATTACGCTGCCGCTTGCGCAGGACGTCCTCAGGAACATCATCGAACACGAGGATAAGGCGGTCACGATCGAGATCATCCAGAAGTCGGTTTCCGAGTACTACAACTTGAAGCTCACCGAGTTGAAGTCCCGTAACAACTCCAAGTCAGTCGCCATGCCTCGACAGGTGGCGATGTACCTGTGCAAGGCGCTGACCCATGCGTCGCTGCCGGAAATAGGCCGGAGCTTCGGCGGAAAGCATCACTCGACCGTGATCCATTCGATTCGAAAGATCGAGGACTTACGGCAGAAAAACTCAGTTTTCAACAACGTTATCAACAGCCTTCTCGAGGGTTTCCGGTAGAAAAAGCGCTTTTCCACAGTCCACCCGCCGCGGTTGCGTGGAGCGGCTGTTGACTAAATCTACGGCCGAGCTTGAGCCAACGAAACGCACGATCCGTCTCATTTATTTTGCACAACTTAACTTACTGACTCAGAAGGATTAAGGGGGACACATGACTTTTCAACACACCCTCTTATCCGTTATAATTCTATCTTCTCGAATCTCTCCTCTTTACGCAGGGGATCGCGGGCAATCCCCCCGCCTACTTCGAGGTCAGCACCGCTATGGAATTTGTCGTCCGGAAGAACGACCTTCTGCGAGAACTGCAACTATTCCAAGGAATCGTCGAAAGGAAGAACACGATTCCGATTCTCGCCAATGTCCTCATCGAAGCCACGGAGGACTCCCTCCGCCTCCTCGCGACCGATCTGGAGGTTGGGCTTCGCAGCCAGTGCGACGCAAAAGTCGCCAAACCCGGATCGCTGACGGTGCCCGCGAAGAAGTTCTACGAAATCGTCAAGTCGCTGCCCGACACCGAGATTCGTCTGGTTGAAGACAAGAACGGCGTGAAGATCAGCGCCGACCGATTCGATTCGCGCATCCAGACGCTGCCTCGTGAAGATTTTCCGACGCTGCCAGAGTGGAGCCGGTCGAACGGCACAACCTTGCCGGGCGCGGGCCTCAAGGAGATGGTGGCCAAGACACAGTTCGCGATTACCGGCGAGGATACGCGCTATTTCCTCAACGGCGCGCTGTTCGTCATTCGACCGGATTCGATGAGCCTGGTCGCCACCGACGGCCATCGCCTGGCGCTCGTGACCGTGCCTCGCGAGGGGCACTCAAACGGGTCGGCGGACGAAGATCGGCCGATTCTTCCCAAGAAAACCCTGGGCGAACTCGGACGCCTGTTGACCGACGGCGAGAGCGACGTGCAATTCGAACGGGGGGAGAACCACCTCTTTTTCGGCGTCGGTGGAAGAACGCTGATCTCCCGGATGATCGACGGACAGTTTCCCGCCTACGAACGCGTGATTCCGAAGGGCAACGACAAGCACATCGAGTTCGAGCGAGATCGTCTGACCAATGCCGTGAAACGCGTCGCGTTGATGTCGAACGAACGGTCGCGAGCCGTGAAATTCCAATTGGAAAAGGGTCGAGTCGACATCACCTCCAGCAGTCCGGATCTTGGCGACGCCCACGAAGAGCTTCCGGTCGACTACACGGGAGGTTCGATGCAGATCTGCTTCAACGCGCAGTATGTGCTCGATTTTCTCGCCGCGGTTTCGACCGACGTCGTGTCGCTCGATCTGAAGGATGAAGTCAGCCAGGCCGTGGTCAAGCCGGTCGGCGCGGAAGGTTACGACTACACCTACGTGATCATGCCGATGCGCGTCTGACGATCGCGTGCGTCGACTCATGGAGCGTTTGGACGTAGCGATGAGGCACTAGCAAAAACCGTGGAACACATCGACCGAACACAGGACAAGCCGGATAGCGAACCAATCGACGGTATAGAGACCGCCTTCCCCGCCGCGGGTCGTAACGGCCACGCAACGTCGGCCGACGCCGACGACTACGGCGCGGACAAGATCAAGGTGCTCGAAGGGCTCGAGGCCGTCCGAAAGCGGCCGGCCATGTACATCGGCTCCACGGGTGCGTCCGGACTGCACCATCTGGTCTACGAGGTGGTCGACAACTCCATTGACGAAGCCCTCGGCGGCTACTGCGACCAGGTCAACGCCACCATCCACATCGACGGCTCGGTGACGGTCATCGACAACGGACGCGGAATTCCCGTCGATCAGCACGAGAGCGGCAAGTCCGCCGCCGAGGTCGTTCTGACCGTGTTGCACGCCGGCGGCAAGTTCGACAACGACAGCTACAAAGTCTCAGGAGGATTGCACGGCGTCGGCATCTCGGTGGTGAATGCGCTGTCCGAGACGCTCGATTTGGAGATCTGGCGAAACGGCCAGGTCTACCAGCAGAGCTATGAGCGGGGTCACCCGACAACCGGTCTCGAAGTGACCGGAACGACCAAGCGCAGAGGCACGAAAGTCACCTTCAAGCCAGACCCGAGCATTTTCGAGACGACCGTCTACAGCTTCGACACGCTGGCGCAGCGCCTGAGAGAGCTCGCCTTCTTGAACGGCGGCATTCTCATCACGCTGGACGACGAGCGCGACGGAAAGAGCCACAAGTTTCACTACGACGGCGGCATCGTCTCGTTCGTCCAGCATTTGAATACGAACAAGGTCGCCGTCAACGAGAAGCCGATCTACATGCGCGGCGAAAAAGACGGCATCGATGCCGAGATCGCACTGCAATGGAACGACGGCTATACCGAGATGCTGTATTCGTTCGCCAACAACATCAACACGCACGAGGGGGGGACGCACCTGTCGGGATTCCGCTCCGCCCTGACGCGAACGGTCAATTCCTACGCGACCAAGAACAATCTCTCGAAAGACCTCAAGGAGAGCGTCAGCGGCGACGACATCAGGGAAGGGTTGACCGCCGTCGTCAGCGTCAAGATCCCGCACCCACAGTTCGAGGGCCAAACCAAGACCAAGCTGGGCAACACCGAGGTCAAGGGCATCGTCGAGACGATCGTCAACGACAAGCTGGGCGCGTTTCTCGAGGAAAATCCCGGCGTCGCGCGAAAAGTCATCGGGAAAGCCATCGATGCTGCCAGGGCCAGGGACGCCGCGCGCAAGGCCCGCGACCTGGTGCGACGTAAGGGCGCTCTCGACGGCAGCTCACTGCCCGGCAAGCTCGCCGACTGCCAGGAACGTGATCCCGCCCTCAGCGAACTCTACATCGTCGAAGGCGAGTCGGCAGGGGGGTCGGCCAAGCAGGGTCGAGATCGTCGTTTCCAGGCCATCCTGCCGCTCAAGGGCAAGATTCTGAACGTCGAGAAGGCCCGGTTCGACAAGATGCTCGGCAGCGACGAAATCAAGACGATGATTGCCGCCCTCGGTTGCGGCATCGGGGTCGAGGACTTCAATCTCGAGAAGCTTCGCTACCACCGCATCATCATCATGACCGACGCGGATGTCGACGGCTCCCACATCCGGACCCTGCTCCTGACGTTTTTCTACCGGCAGCTACCCCGCATCATCGAGAACGGCTACATCTACATTGCCCAGCCGCCCCTGTTCCGGGCCAAGCGCGGCAAATCCGAGACCTATATCAAGGACGAACGGGACCTCGAGACCTTTCTCATCAAGAGATCCGTCGAAGGACGGGTCGTTCGCATCCCGGCCGCCAATCGAGAGATTGCCGGGGCGGAGCTCGAGAAACTGCTGCAGAGGATGATCGCGCATCAGAAGTTCCTCCAAACCGTGGAGCGGCGCGGCCATCCTCGCGAAATCGTCGAAGCCCTGCTCTCTGCAGGAGCGGACCGCGAATATTTTGCCGACAAGGAGAAGCTCGAGGGCGTGGCGATCAGTCTCACGATGCCGACCCGCACGGTGACCGTCCAACCCGACGAAGAGCACAACCGCTATCTGCTGCACATCGAGGATCGTTCGAGCGGCTATCCGCGGCAGCATACGATTGGCGTTGATTTCGTCACCGCCGGCGAGTATCGGACGCTCCTGGCCAATCATCGCGACATCCCGACGCTCGACGGCGAAATCGTGGTCTCTACCGCCGCGGACGTCGCCAGCGAAAGTGTCGAGCCGGACGAAGCCGCGCCGAGCGAGGCCAAGCCCACCAAGGTCAGAGTCCAGCCGCCCGACGTGACCTTGCACTCCCTCCACGAACTGGTTGAATTCTTCATCACGGCGGGCAAGAAAGGCATCGCGATCAACCGCTACAAAGGTCTCGGCGAGATGAACCCCGACCAGTTGTGGTCGACCACCATGGACCCCACGGTGCGGACCCTTCTCCAGGTGCGGGCGGAAGACCACACCGAGGCCGATTTGATGTTCACGACGCTGATGGGCGACCAGGTCGAGCCGCGTCGGAAGTTCATCGAAGACAACGCCTTGGATGTCAAGAACCTCGACGTTTAGAACGCTCCTCAGGGCTCTGACGTCAGCTTCCAGATTCTACAGATGACAGATTTCGCTGCGCACCAGTTCCCCGTCAATATCGAAGACGAGATGAAGCGGTCGTACATGGATTACGCCATGAGCGTGATCATTGGACGAGCGCTGC
>JBDTVS010000223.1:0-7963 GCA_040007095.1 Acidobacteriota bacterium | reverse complement strand
TGCGGAGGCTTTTGTGTCTCTACTCGAATTGGCCGTTCGTGAATTATCCGGGTTAAGAACGTACGGCAGATTGCTGCCAGGGAGACACCATGAGATTTGCCAGAATTGTGTTCATTGGCGCCGGCATCTGGGGCTTGGCCGTGCTGACCCCTCTGTACTGGTTGGTGGATGTCACCGGTCGTCAGTATCCGGCGCCTGCCGATTACCCTCAGTTCTTTTACGGATTCATTTCGGTCGCGCTGGTGTGGCAGATTGCCTTTCTGTTGATTGGTTCCAATCCAGCGCGCTTCCGAACGCTCATGATTCCGACGATGTTGGAGAAGTTCAGCTATGTGTTGACGCTGGTGGTGCTGTACAGCCGCTCGCGCATTCCTGCCATTGATTTTCAACCGGCGGTTCCCGACGGCCTGATCAGCGTGCTCTTCATTGTGGCTTTCTTGACGACAAGAACGACGCAGCGTCCGTGCGAGTAACGGGGATAGTCGCCGTGGCCGGGGAGCTTTACGAAGGATGCTCAACGTTGCCGGCCTTCGCGCGGATGTCGATCGTCGTCGAACCGCGCTGCCGCCATTTCTTGTCTACGTCGTGGCCTTCCACGTGCTGTGGATCGCGTGGCCTCTGGTGCTGTACCCGCGACTGCAGAGCGTAGGGGATCGAACCCTCACCTACGCGCTGCTCAATCTCAGCTTCCGGGTTCTGTTCTGGATCGCGCCGGTGTTCGCGTACTTGCGCTATGTGGACGGCGTCAACCCACTGGACTCCCTGAAGCTGCGAGGCCAGGTCGGCCGCGGCATCATCGTGGCGATCGTCCTGACCGTTGTCAACGCCGCTGGAACCTTCGCGCGCTTCGGTCTCCCGCACCCGAGCCTGCACCGCGTGACCTGGAACAGCATCATGGGCACGTCACTCCTCGTCGGATTCATCGAGGACATTCCGTACCGCGGCTTCATGCTGCAGAAGTTCGGAGAACGCATGAACGCCTGGCTGGCCAATCTGATCACGTCGCTCCTGTTTCTGAGCATTCATCTGCCGGGCTGGATCGCGCTGCGCACCTTCAATGCCGGCGCCGCGGCGTCGGTGTTTGTTCTCGGCGTCATCTTTGCCGCGGCGGTGAAGTATTCGGACTCACTATGGGCTTCGATCCGTGCCCACAGCGCCAATGACTGTCTCTCATTCGTGATTTTTGGTTTGTGAGCCGCGCCACCTTCGCTCGACACACTACCGTGTTACCACTGTGCGGAATCTGGTTGTAACGAACCCCACCGCGGCGGCATCCAAGCGTTCAGTGAGTGCGTTGCGCAACCCTCGAAAGACGATGGTGCAGATTCGGTATCCGTCTGCCGCCGCCCGTTGGGCGCCAATTGCGCTGCCTGATCGCCGGCGTCGGCTTCATGGCGCGCGGATACGCCACACTCTCGAAGGGCGCAGACGCCTTCGCTGGCATCCTCATGGCGATTGGCCTACCGTCGCCGCAGATCATGGCGTGGGCGACGATTCTGGTGGAGTTGCTCGGCGGATTGGCCATCCTCCTGGGCGCATTCGTGCGGCTGGTCAGCGCGCCCATGATTGTCGTCCTGCTCGTAACGACGCCCAGACAAGCGCGGCGGTAAGATCGCAAGGCGATGAAACGAGTCGCTCCGGGGCCTTTTGCAACGCAACTGAAAGCGCTCCGTAAGGCGGCTGGCTTCACGCAGGAGGAGCTCGCGACCGCCGTCGAGATCTGGATTGAAGGGCGATAGGTCCGCCAGCTCCTGGTAGATCGATATTTCCGCCGTAGACCGAGCGAGTTGAGCCGCCGCTTTGACAAGCGCGGTGTTGGACGACGCCTGCCGAAGACTTCTCGAGATGGCAAGGACGCGGATGGCTCGTTCGGTGTCCACGGAGGGCACAACCCACGCGGCGGTCGAAATATTCTGGCGCAGGATTTCGCGCAAGCCGACCATCTTCGGCCATCCGGGAATATTTGACGGGTCCTCGCGCTTTAGCAGAATGGAGGATCTGATGCTTTCTGTGCGTCTCGTCGTTGTATCGGCAGTCTTGATGTTCGCCGCCGCCTGCAGCAGTAGCGACTATTCCACCCCACCCACATCACCATCGCCCGCGCCCACGCCTACTGGGCCATCGTCGTCCGTCGCGATATCCGTGGGCGCCGCCACGCTGGCGGATCGCGCATACACGCCCGACGAGATCGACGTCGCGGTCGGCACGACGGTGACATGGATGAACACCGATTCCATTGCCCACACCTCGACATCGAACGCGGTGGGGTGGAATTCCGGAACGGTCGCACCAGGCGGACAGTTCTCGTTCGCGTTCCAGACCGCTGGCACGTTTCCCTATCACTGCACGATCCATCCGGGAATGGTCGGCACCGTGGTTGTTCGCTGAGCTGTGCCGGGCGGTGAGTCGTCGTGATGGCTCACCGCCGGTCACTCCGGACGAACGCATCAGGCCGAGGAGGCCTCAGATGGAACGTGCGGCACCTGCTGTTCCAGTTGGCGGCGATCCCGCTGCGGGCGATCAATCGGCTACGGCTTCATCGTGCATGGTCACGCGAAGATCGTGAAGGGACCCGGGCCTGCTGCCGCCATCCTGCGTGAACGAGGGAGCGCGGATTCGACGCGCGACTGCTGACGACCGTGGCGAGCTGTTCGATGTCTGGTTGAGATCGGTGCGGGCCACCCACACCTTCGTCCCCGACGCCGATATCGAGTCGCTGTCGCCGCTCGTGCGTGACTACCTGGCGTCGAGCGAAGCGCGGCTCTGGGTCTCGCGCGACGTCGAGCCCACTGGGCCACAGACAGTTCTTGGGAGATCCGGCTTCGGGCGATTCTTCGCACACGACGCTCTCATCGCTTTTGCGCTCGCGCACCGCTCAGGACCCTTCCATCGCGTAGTTCCCCTCGTGACACGCGTACTCGTACACGCCGCCCTGAGTGACGCCGCGTGAGGCCTGATTGTTGGTGAGCGGCCACGCTGCCGTCCACGGCCTCGAAAACATCGTCGGATCGTTCCAGGTGAACTGCTCGTCGATGGTTTCCAAGTCGCGGCGTGTGAAGCGCTCGACCAGGTGCGTCGTCGTGCGCGAGGCGCGCCACGCGTCCGGCCATTCATCGCGGCCCTTGTCCAGGTGCCGCCTCTAGCGCATCTGCCCCGTCTGGCCGGGACCTCGAAACGTCTCTTAACACGATCGTGATGAGACCCAGTCTTGGGGCGCTCGGCCAGACTCTCGCGAACCACAGGTGGACGGCGAACCTGCGGATGCTGGAGATCGACGCAATCAGAACCGTGCACCCGTCAAGTCGAGGGCGCCGCGGTGCGCGCGCGGTCGCCCGCTTCGCGGGGCAGCGGCAGCAGTCGTTCACCGACTCGAACGTTTGCTTGGAAGAACGCGCCGAGAAGTCCTTCCTGCTCGACTTCGCTGCGATCGAAGAAGGCGGAATGAAAGCCGGCTTGCGCTACTGCAGCGTGCGAGCGAATACGTCGAGCTCCGCGTCGTTCAGATCGGACACGGCCCAGAACGACATGCCGGCTCGCGTCCAGTGCCTCACGTGGAATCCGCGAATCGAACGGGCGTCCCACGTGCGGAGGTTGACCGACGCCTCCGGCCAGACGAACAAATTGATCGTGTGCTGTCCGCGGGCATAGACGAGCGCGGCGGCGGGACGCCCCGCGATGTAGTCCAGCCGGCCCCCCGTGAGGGGATATCCTCTCGACGCGAAATCGTCGACGGGCGGTGAAAAGTCCAACTTGCCAAGGAACCACGGCTTCACGGTGTGCTGATCGGTGGACCGCACATCAAAGAGATGCTGATCCATCAGCGCACGGACGTGACTATCGACGACCGCCTCAGCCACCGAGTCGACCCGGTTTGGCGTGCGCGCCGACCACGTGATGAATGCCGCGGAGCCCGCTAACGACACGGCCAACACCGCGGCGGCCGCCCAGGCGAGACGGGGCGACGTCCCAGGAGCCCACCTTCTCGAATGCGCCAGCCGCGCTCTCAGTGCCGGTGGCGCGGTGTAATAGGACACCTGGCGAACGAGGCGGCCAAGTGACTCGCGATCAGCGAGTCGCTGGCGGCACGCAGCACACGCGCCGAGGTGCTCGCGTACGGGCGCCGATTCGGCTGGCTCGAGCTCTCGGTCCAGGTAAGCGTCGAGTACCCCCTCCACGTCACGGCAATCCACTCTGACCTCCACCCGCTTCGCCGGCGGTCAACACGCCCAGCAACCGATCGCGTCCGCGTGCGAGGCGCGACATGACCGTCCCAATCGGGATCCCGGCCACTGCAGCGATCTCTTTGTACGACAACCCTTCGAGCTCTCTGAGCACGAGCACTTCCCGGAAGTCTGTCGGGAGCGCCTCAAGTGCCCCTCGCACTCGGTCGACTGTCCGCTGCTGAATCAGCTGTGCTTCGGGGCCTGGGCTCGCGTCTGCACGGCTGTCGAGGTCCTCCTCGGTGACGGTCACCGCGGCGGCTTCGGCGCGGCGCGGAAATCGTCCGTACCACGTGTTGCGAACGATCGTGAGGAGCCAGGCGCGGGCATCCTCGCTTCGCAGGGACGAAAAGAACCGCAGGGCGCGGACGGACGCGTCCTGCACCACATCTTCGGCGTCGGCGTCATTCTTCGTGAGCCAACGGGCGTAGTTGAACGCCGCATCCATATGTGGCAGGACACTCTCTTCAAACGATCGAGGCATCTTCTCCAGAGACTCCATCCGCGACGACTTTATTCCCCAACGTCTCGGTGCCAGCCTCGGAATACATTCGTCGTCCGCCAGGTCTCTACAGGCAAGAAGCGACGAACCCAATCCGTGACCACGGAGCGAACATGCCCATGTCCCTGATCGGCAAACTTCATCCCTTGATCGTGCACTTTCCCATTGCCTTGGTACTGGCGGCCGCCGCCACCGAGCTCGTCGCGGTCGCCACGCGTTGCCCCGTGTGGCGCGCGGTTGCCCTCGCGAATGTCCGCGTCGGCGCGGTGATTGGCATCGTGACGGTGATCACAGGATGGCAGTTCGCCACGTCGCCGATCGTCGACATCGGGCCCGCGCTCGAATGGCATCGATGGGTTGGAATGGCCGGGGTGTTGGCCGCCCTGATTGCGGTGCTGATGTCGTCGCGACTGCACCTCGCGTCACGCGGGTCCGTGTTCGCGTACCGCGCCACTCTGTTCGGAGCGGCGCTGCTTGTGGGGATCGCCGGTCATCTTGGTGGAGTGCTCGTGTGGGGAGACGGATTCCTGCGACCGTAGTTGAACACGTCCGATTGGTAAAGGAGAGCGTGTGAAGAAGAACGACGAAGCGGAATGGGATCGCCGACGATTCCTGACGTGCATGGCCTGGGTCGGCACCGGGGCGATGTGGACGATGACCAGCGGCGTCCTGAAGGGGATGCCCATCGAACACGCGGCGCGCGGCGCGTTGTCGCGAAGCGGCGCGGACGGTCTGCGGTTCGTGCAGATCAGCGACAGCCACATCGGCTTCAACAAAGACGCCAACAACGACGTGACCGGCACGTTGCGTGCGGCCGTCGCGAAAATCAACGCCGCACACGAGCCGCCATCGTTCGTGCTGCACACCGGCGATTTGACGCACCTCTCGAAGCCCGCGGAGTTCGACACGCTGCAGCAGGTGCTCAGCGATCTGTCGATGCCCGTGTTTTACGTGCCCGGCGAGCACGACGTGCTCAACGACAATGGCAAGAGCTACCTCGAGCGATACGGCAAGCACACCCAGGGCACGGGCTGGTACAGCTTTGATCAGGCCGGGGTGCACTTCATCGGCCTCGTGAACGTCGTGGATCTGAAAGCGGGGGGGCTGGGCTCGCTGGGCAACGAGCAGCTTGCATGGCTCGAGCGCGACGTCAAGCGCCTGACCAGCAGCACGCCCGTCGTGGTCTTCGCCCACATCCCGCTCTGGTCCGTGTATCCCGAGTGGGGATGGGGGACCGACGACAGCGCGCGTGCGCTCGGGTACCTGAAGCGATTCGGGTCGGTGTCTGTGCTCAACGGGCACATTCACCAGGTGATGCAGAAGGTCGAAGGACACGTGACCTTCCACACGGCGATGTCCACGGCGTTTCCACAGCCGGTGCCCGGATCGGCGCCTTCTCCAGGACCGATGAAGGTGGAGGCCGATCGGCTGAAGAAAGTCCTCGGCCTGGCGCGCCTGTCTTTCCACGACATCAACCACCCGATCGCGATTACGGATCTGCCACTCGAGGCCAAGACGAAGGCGTCCGTCGGCGGCGCCCATCAAGTGGCTGTCGACAATTTCCGCTTCGCGCCGGCGGTGACGTCGGTGCCCGCCGGCACCACGGTCACCTGGACGAACCACGACGATGTGCCGCACAACATCGTTAGCACCGAGAAGACGTTTGCGTCGCCGGTGCTCGATACAGACGAGCAGTTCTCGCACACTTTCGATGCGACGGGCACGCACACGTATTTCTGCTCGCTGCATCCGAAGATGACCGGCCACATCGTGGTGGCCTGAGCGGTCGTGGCTCGCACGATCGCGCCGGAGGGGGCGGGTCGCGTTCGCGTGAAGGGATGGTGTCGTGGCGTCGATGTTTGCGAATTTGACGAAATCCGATTTCACTGGCCGCTCGCAATGGGAGCGGCTCGCCGCGGAGCGACAGCGGGTTCACCGGCTGTTCGACCAGATTCAAGTAGCAATCCAGAACGGCGATTGCTCCACGGTCGACGACCTGATGTCGGAACTCGCTCTCGCCACAGGCCACCGGTGGCCAGCGTCATCGTGACGATGGGACGCCGAGCGCCGGCACGGCGACGACGTCTGTTCAATTGTCACGGCCGCTGAGCCCCATCATCGGCCGACAGCAGGCCCTACCCCGTTGGGGCGATTTCATGATTTCGGCAGGGCGAAGCCGATCGTTACCACCGTTCATTGTCGAAGAGACGGATCGTCGTCGCCGGTCCCGCGACAAGAGTTGAAACACCGCCTGCCGCGGCTCGAAACGTCGGAGAGCGGCCCAACGCTCCGGGGGACTATCAATCGACGCCGCCGAATTTCCCTCCACAACCGCAATTCACGCATTGGGCGCACGTGACGCCTTTTGCCTTGACGCGCGCACAACAGTTCCGGCCCGGTCCTCCCCCGCCGCTGACCAGCGAGCGGTACAGCAGTGCGCTCAACGAAGTCGAATCGGCGGGGATCGCCAACAGTCCGACCGCGACCGCGGACGAGGCGCTCACCGGCCGTTTCTGGAACGGGGCGATTCAGAATTACTGGAACGAGATTGCCCAGACGACGTCGGTGGCGCATCACCTGACGACCGCGCAGAGCGCCCGGCTGTTTGCACTCCTCAACCTCAGTCTTGCCGATAGCGTCATCGCCTTCTACGACGCAAAATATACATACAATTTCTGGCGTCCGGTGACGGCACTTCGGGCGGTTGATGCGGACGCGAACGATGACACCATGGCCGATCCGAGTTGGTTGCCCGACGCGGGTAGGACCGGCTCCGACCCATCGTATCCAGGAGCGCATGCCGTCATCAGCGCTGCGGCAGCAGAGGTGCTGATGTCATTCCTGAAGCGGGATCATGTCGACTTCGACGTCACTTCTGAAGTTCTGACAGGAGTGGTGCGATCCTTCACGGCCCTCTCGGCGGCGAGAGAGGAAGCGGCGTTGAGCCGTATCTTCGCCGGACAACACTTTCGCTTCGACGAGGCCGCCGGTCAGCGACTGGGTCGTGACATCGCGGACTTTGTCGTGGACAACCTGCTGACGCCTCGCGACGAACGCGACTGACCTTGTCCAGGTATCCATCCAGATCTCGCGGCAGCTGTCGAGAGCGCTCTCCGGGTGTGACAGCTGACAGCCTTCCGGGAACGACGGCTGGCTGGCGACGTGGGCGGCACCGAAGGTGGCGAACCGACCAGGACGTCGTGTGTTCGAGCCGTCGTACTTTTTAGCGGGCGCGGCAGGC
>JBDTVS010000222.1:0-22154 GCA_040007095.1 Acidobacteriota bacterium | reverse complement strand
TGAATCTAAAGGACTTTCCGCGCAGTCCCCCCTCGAACTGCGAAAGTCAGGCTAAGGCCTCTTGTGCGTCTCGAGCACGTCGAGTTGCAGACCGTGTGGCAGCGGTTCGCCGAAGACGCGGCTCGCGTCGGCGGAAGAGGTCGTCACCACTTCGCGCAGCGGGCGCGCCCACGCCTGCTCGATACTCTCGTCGCTGACCTTCTGACGAGCGCGCGAGACGGCCTCCGCGTGCAGGTCGCGCAGTGGATCGCCTGTGAGCGCGGCCATCTGCACGATGGCCGCGGCAAGCTCGGGCGGCGTTCTCTTGAGGGCGAGGAGCGCGTCCAACCATCGACTCGCATGTTCTGGTGGCACGATGCTGCTGAGTGGGCCGTAGAGCGGCACGCGTGCGCCCAGGCGGCCGACTGCCCACAGCAAGCTGGAATTGCCGGGGTCTCGACGGATGCGCCGCACGAGTTCGTCTCCGAGACCGACGCGCAGCGGAGTCTCCAGTCGTTCCAGGCTTGCGAGCAGACGCCAGCTCTCGCGCTCGATTTGCGGGTTGAACCGGACGGCTTTCTTGCCGGAGAGTCCCAGCTCGCCCATCACACGCAGAGCCAGCTCGCGCTGCTGGCCCGCTGAAAATCCACCGGCGGCCCGCTGCCAGAGCACGAGCCATTCGACGCGATTTTGAATCGAGCCGGCGAAAGTGAGGCCGGCCGCATACACCTTTCGTGATTCCGCGATGCGCCACGGATCCTTGGCCGCGCCGAACCCCGGACGGAGACAGAACCCGAACAGATTCAGCCACCGCGCCTCGAGCTCCGCCGATTGGCGGCGGCCGTCCGCGATCTCGAGCAGTGAATCGGCAAAACGGCGGATGACACCGAGCGGCCAGGCTGTCTTACCGTAACCCAGGACACTCTCGAGATGCGCCACCAGATTCTTCGACGCGGTCTCGGTACCCGCGCTTTCAAATAGCGATCGAATCGCCCGCGTACCCTCTTGAATCGACTCGTCGGCCACGATCGCCTCGGCGACGTCGGCCGCATCAGCGTCAGCGGTGCTGGGTACGCCGCCCGTCGGAGCGAGACTCGCTTCGAGTTCGGCCGCCTGCTCCCGCAATTGAAACTGCAGACGCCAGCGGTGCTCGCTGACCTGCGATTCGCACCACAGCTCGAGCGTGCCGACCTCGGTAAACGCGGCCGAGAGGCGCACCGGCAATTCAACCTGCCGCGACTTGCGCCCATAGCGCAGCACGGTGACGAGCGGCGCGTGCTCATGCGTGTCTTCGTCAGGCCCCAGCGAGACGATGCCGCCGGTGCCGTCGGATCGGGTCGTGGAGCTGTAGAGCGGAAAAGAGATCGAGCGGTTCGTCGCGATGGTGAAGGGATGCTCGATTCGCGTGACGGTGCCTTCGTCGGTGCCACGGGCCAGGACGCACACGGCCGCTCTTGCTTCACCGGCGTGACGCGCACGAAGACCGACGTAGTACGCGCGCCCGCTGCCCGCCTTGACCAGCCGCGCGTGACGCCCGGCTGGAGCCACGGGCGCGTCGAGTCCGGCTCGGGCCGAACCGACGGCTTTATCAGCCCGCAGCCGGGCATACGTGGCGGCGCCGATGGCGACGGCCGCCTCGAGGTGGCTCGTCCTCAGTAGCCGCGGTGGCTCGCCAAACCATTCCGTCAGCGCCAGCACGACGCGGTCGCGGGCCACTTGCGGTGTGAAGAACCCGCCATTGAACAGGATCAGATCAGGCCGCACGACGCGCCGGTCGGCGATCGTGGTGATTGCCCGATGATCGCCGGGCAGCGCCGCCGCCGAGCGGGCCAGAAACGAGGCCAGATGGCCGGTGATGGCCGGATCGGTTTCGTACGGCAGGCCCAGCTCGCGCAACCCGGCGCGCCGATCCCGAGCCCTCGCGAATTCATCCGGGGCCGTCGTCGGGAGGAAGTCGGCAAAGGTTCGCTCCACATCCTCGAGCGTGAGGTCGGTCGACACCGCATCGCCGATCACGCTGCGGCCTGTCCCAAGAATCGTGACCGTGATGCGCGCTGGCACCATCGGACTGAGCATCCGCTCCTTCGCCCCGCTGCACAATCGCCGAAGGGCCGACCGCTGCGTGATCGCAAGCCGCAGCGACGGCCGTGCCTCGAGCATTCGGCGTTCGGCGAGCGCGGCGAGCGCCACGTCGACGTTATCGCCGCCGAGCAGCAGGTGATCGCCAATCGCGATGCGCTCGAACGCGGGACCATCGGGGTCCATCCGCACACGGATCAGGCTGAAGTCGGTCGTGCCGCCGCCCACGTCGCAGACGAGCGCCACCTGCTCGTCGACCAGCAGGCCGTCCGCGTCGGTGTCAGGCTGGTCAGGCTGCTCGGCCATCCACGCATAGAAGGCGGCAATCGGCTCTTCGAGCAAGGTCAATTGCGACAACCCGGCGTCGTGCGCCGCGTCGACCGTCAATTCGCGCGCCTCTTCGTCGAACGACGCGGGAACCGTCAGGACGATGCGCTGTTTTTCCAGACGCAGGGAGTCGTCTCCGGCGCCAACCATGGAGTTCCAGGCATCGCGGATGTGCGCCAGACATCGGGCCGAGGCGTCCACGGGCGACATCCGAGGGGCGCCTTCGGCGCCGCTCCACGGCAGGATCGCGGCGCGGCGGTCGACGCCCGGATGGGCGAGCCAGGACTTCGCGGACGAGACCTGGCGCGCCGGTGCGATCGCTCCGCGCTCGCGCGCGAGCAGGCCGACGATGACGTCCGGTTTCGCGTTCCAGGGCAGCGCAAGCGCTCCGCTGTCGATCTCGTGTGCGTCGCCGAAGTACAGGAATGAGGGCAACACCGGCCGTGGCGCGACCACGAAGGGATCAATCAGCTGTGGAATCTGGAACAGCTCGACCCGGCCGTGGCCCTGGCGGGTGTCGACAAACGCGCACGCGGAATTGGTGGTGCCGAGATCGATACCGATCAAGAACGGAGAGTCGGCGTCTGGGAGGGCCATGGCTTGGGAATCTGGACTGTCAGAGTGCGGCAGAATTTGGAACCACAAAGATCACTATGAAGATCTTCCCGAGGCACGTCCCATCTTCAACCAGGAGCTGAAGCTGGGCACGAAAACACGACAAACAAACCGGATGGCTGTTTCGTGCTGTCGCGGCTAATAGAACGACCTGGCAAACTGCGACACTGCTCCCGCCGGGAATCTTCTTTGTGTCCTTTGTGCTCTTTGTGGTTCGCTTTCTTTGGCCGACTCGTCCACACGTTCTCAGTCAGGTTGTTGCTTCTGGCGATCCACGCCCTACTCCGGCTGCCTGATGTTCAGTTCGAGCTTCCAGCGGCGATCGCCGTCACGCTCCTGGCACCACAGCTCGAGCGTGCCGATCTCGGTAACGTGGCTCTCGAGCGTGACCGGTACGATCGCGTCCTCCTGCTCGGCGACCGGGAGCGTGACCTCCAGGGGACCGAGCTCCTCGAGCTCGTCGCCCCAATCGTCGATGAGCGCACCCGGCGGGTCATTCTTGCGAATCGTCGAGCTGAGAAAGCGAAAATCGGCCGGCTGGCCGACCGCGAGGCCGAACTGGCGAGCCGGAATCGGCGTGCTCGTGCCTTCCTCCATGCCGAAGGGGACGACGCAGAGCGCTTTGAGGGGCGCCGGAAGCCCGGGAACGGCCGGCAGCGCGCTCTCGATGCCGATGTAGTAACTGCGCGACGCGCCGCTTCGGATGCGCACGCCGCGCCCCGTGGACCGCACGCGCCCGTAATACGCGGCTCCGCGCGCGACCGCGCAATCGAGGTCCGGCGCGTCGAGCACGTGCGCGGCATCGAGCGGCGGGAATCCATCGCGCGAGAGCCAGAGGTTGAGCACGTCCACCACCCGCGCGCGCAGCGGATCCGCCTTCATGACACCGCCGTTGAACAAGAGGTGCGTCGGGCACGCCAGCCCGCTCGGGCCCCGCCGGATCGCTGACGCCGCCGGCCCACCGGCCGCCTGCCGCGCCAGGAAGCGCGCGAGATGTCGCGTCACCGCCGGATCGGCCGCGTACGGCAACCCGAGCTCCTGGAGACCGACCTGCCGTCGTCGCGCTGGCATCTGGTCCGACGCGACGTTGGGGAAGAATCCGTCGACGAGCACCTCCTCCAGGTCGGTTCGCCGCAGCTCGCCGCGAAGCATGCCGCCGACGAGCCGGGCGCCCTTGCCAAGCACCGTCACCGGATGCGAATCGAGCGCCGGGTCGGCGAACAAGGTCTCCTTCGCCACCCGCGACTGGTGCCAGAGCGTCTGGAGCTGCCAGGTGTCGATCCGGTGGCCCTCCTCCTCGAGCCGGTGCTGAACGAGGCGGGCGAGCGCCAGATCCATATTGTCGCCGCCGAGCAGGATGTGATCGCCAATCGCGACGCGCTCGAGCGCCAGATCGCCGTCGTGATCGTCCACCAGAATCAGGCTGAAGTCGGTCGTGCCGCCGCCGACGTCGCAGACCAGCACCAGGTCGCCGGCCCGCAACTGGCGCCGCCAGCGATCGCCCGTGCTATCGATCCAGGCGTAGCAAGCCGCCTGCGGCTCTTCGAGCAGGGTCACCCGGGCGAGCCCGGCGATCTCCGCCGCGCGCAGCGTCAGCGCGCGCGCTTCTTCGTCGAATGAGGCCGGTACCGTGAGGAAGATTTCCTGGTGTTCGAGCGCCAGCGCCGGGTCGGCCGTAGCAAACCGTGCGTCCCACGCTCGCCGGAGGTGCTCGAGGTACGCCGCCGAGGCCTCGACCGGCGAGAGCTTCGGCACGTCCTCCGGTGCCCCCCAGGGCAGAATCGGCGCGGCGCGGTTGACGCCCGCGTACGACAGCCACGATTTGGCCGACGCGACGAGCCTCGACGGGCTCTCCGCCCCGCGCTTTCGAGCCAGCTCGCCGACGATGTGCGCGGGAGGCTGCGCCGTTTTCCACGGGAGGCGGAGGCTCTTGGCCGGGAAATCGAGATCGCCAACGACGTACAGAAACGAGGGGAGGAGCGTCAGCGACTCCACTTCCCCCGGATTGACGAGTTGCGGGATGTCGAGCACGTCGATCGTCACGGGCGCGTCGGCGTCGGCGAGATCCGCGCGCGCCATGGCGCTGTTGGTCGTGCCCAGATCAATTCCGACACTGAAGCGCGCCGCGTCTGCCACGTCCTACACCACCTCGATTTCCGCTGGCGCCACGACCGTCCGGGCATCCGGCTCGCCAAGCGGCGGCAGCGCGATTCGCGCGACGCGCCAACCGCGATGCAGCAGCGTCCCGGTGATTGGCGACCGGGCGGTCACGTTGCCGACGAGGTGAATCGCGGCCGGGTCGATGGCCGATCCGACCGTGATCGATTCGCCTTCGCGACCCGCCAGAATCGACTCGAGGGTGACATAGCGCTCGAGCACGCGCCGGCAGCCCGCGTGCACGTCACGGACGGCGGCGCCGACCTGCGCGTCGCCGTACGTGGCGAGATCTTCCATCACGAAATCAATCAGCCGCCCGTCGCGCTGCAGGAGTGCCAGGATCTGCGTGGCCCTCTCCGACGACTCGTCGCGCCCGACCTCAGGGGCTGCCTCGGGACCACCGATGTCGTGGACAGTCGCCGGGAGTTTCCCCTTGAACAGAATCGAAAAGAATGCCATACACGCGAGCTTGAGGCGGTCCCACACACGTCCCATCAGGCGCTCCAGTCATTGATTGTGACTTGGGCGTGTTGGGCGGCGCAAATCGGAGACCGGGATTCCGTTTTTCTGACCGTCGATCTCGCGCGGCCGAGCTTTGACGTGCCAACCAGCCGGCGTCATGAGAGCACGCGGTCAATCGTCAGCAGCAGGTGTTCGATATCGATGGGCTTGGACGCGTATCCGTTCATTCCGGCCGCCAGGCAGCGTTCCTCGTCGCCTTTCATCGCGTGGGCGGTCATCGCGATGATCGGTAGATGAGCTCCAGAGGATTGCTCTCGCGCACGGATGATCCTGGTGGCTTCGAAACCGTCCATTTCCGGCATCTGCACATCCATCAGGATCAGATCGAACGCGGCGCCGGGCTCGTCCAGGGCTGCCAGCGCTTCCAGACCATTCCCGGCGATGACCACCGTGTGGCCTTGCTTTCCGAGCAGCCGCGCGGCGACCACCTGGTTGACCTTGTTGTCCTCCGCCAGGAGAATGCGCAGCGTTCGCCGGCTTTCGTGCGCGGACCGACGAGTGATCCCGTGAAGTTGACGTGTCCCGTCGGACGGCATGCCCAAGGCGGCCGAGATGGCTTCCCGGAGCTCGGACTGGCTGATCGGCTTCATCAGAGCCCCGGCAATCCTCAGCGACCGGCCGCGAGCCGCGTCTGCCGGCTGTCCCGTGGAGGTCAGCATCACCAGAGCAGTTCCTGCCAGCTCGGGATCCTTCCTGACCTCTTCGGCCACGGCATATCCGTCCATCCCCGGCATCTGTGCGTCGAGCAGGACCAGGGGAAAGTGTGTCCCCGCGATCTTCCGCTCCTGCATCGCCGCCAATCCCGCTGGGCCACTGGCAGCCAGTACCGGCTTCATACCCCACTGTCTGAGCGTCGCCTCCAGGATGCGCCGGTTGACGGCGTTATCGTCGACGACGAGGATGGGCACATCCCGGAGGCGCACGATCTGCGGGTCCCTGACCTTGGTGTGGAACGCGGCCGCCTGCTGGAGATCGAACGACGCGGTGAAGTGAAACGTGCTGCCTTTTCCGGGCTCGCTCTCCAACCAGATGCGCCCGCCCAGCAACGCCACGAGGCTGGTCGAAATCGCGAGACCGAGGCCCGTGCCTCCATACCGGCGTGTCGTTGAACCGTCCGCCTGAATGAACGGCTTGAAGATCACCGCTTGATGTTCCCGCGGCACGCCGACGCCGGTATCCGACACGCTGAACCGCAGAACCGCGTCCCGGTCTGTTCGCGACTGGGTTTCGACGGTCAGTACCACTTCGCCACGCTCGGTGAACTTGATGGCATTCCCGACGAGATTCATGACGATCTGGCGCAGTCGGCCAGGGTCGCCCATGAGGGCGGTCGGCACGTGCGGACGGATGTCACACGCCAATTCCAATCCCTTCAGGCCTGCCCCGGCCGCCAGCAGTTTGAGCGTCTTGTCGAGGCACTCACTCAGGTCGAACGGGATGACTTCGAGCGTGAGCTGTCCGGCCTCGATCTTCGAGAAGTCAAGAATGTCGTTGATGAGGGTCAAGAGCAACGCGCCGGACGCCTTGGCCATGTCCAGATATGCACGCTGCTCGGCGCTGAGGTCGGTCCCGAGCGCAAGCTCCGTCATGCCGACCACGCCGTTCAACGGCGTGCGAATCTCGTGGCTCATATTGGCCAGAAATTCGCTCTTCGAGCGGTTGGCGGCCCCTGCCGCGTCCTCGGCGCGCTTTCTCTCCACGATCTCCACGTGGAGGGCCAGGTTGGTGCGGACGATTTCGAGCTCGGCCAGCTTCAGGTCATGAATATCGGTGCAGGTGCCAAACCATTTGAGCACGTTGCCGGCGGTGTCTCGCAGCGGCACTCCGCGGATCAACCACCAGCGGTAGACGCCATCCGCGCGGCACAATCGGCATTCGAGCGTGTAGGTGCCGATCGTCGCCGTCGCGTGCTGCCAGGCGCGCCAGGCCCGCTCCTGGTCGTCCGGATGGAACGGCTTGTTCCACCCGCTGCCATAGCTCTCCTCAGCGGTGAGTCCCGTGTAGTCCATCCAATATTGGTTGAAATACACGTTGCTCCCGTCCGGGCGCGTAATCCAGACGATTTGCGGCATGGCTTCGGCCAGCAAGCGGAATTCCTCCGTGCTCGTCCGCAACGCTTCCGCCGCACGCTTGCTCTCGGTGACGTCGTGCATGGAGCTGAACGTCGCCAGGTCTTGATCGTAGACAATCGTGGTGCCCTGGATCTCCACGTCGATGACCGTTCCGTCCAGCGTGATCAGTCGCTCCTCGATCATGGGCAGGACGCCGCCAGGCTCGAGATTGTTCAATCGTTCCCGCACGACCTGGTGAAAGTCGGGGTGAACCCTGTCGAGAATCTGCGTGCCGATCAGCTGCTCCTCGGACGTGGCGCCCAGCATCTTGACGGCGGCCGGATTGACGAAAAGGATCGTGCCGCGTCTGCTGACGGCGATCGGCTCATGCGACCAATCGACCAGGGCGCGATAACGCTCTTCGCTCTCCTGCAGCGCCGCCGCCACCCGCTGCCGCTCGGTGATGTCAGTGACAATTCCGGTGAGGCGGGTCAACTGGCCCGTGGCATCCCGGACTTGAAAGCCCCGCGCGCGAATCCAACGGACCTCGCCGTCGGGCCGCACGATGCGATACTCGATGTCCACGCTTGGCGCGTCTCGTGTGAGCCCGGCGAAGACGCCCAGCACATGCGCCCGATCCTCCGGCATGATGAAGTCGAGCCATTGATGCGGCTGCGCCTGCAGGCTTTCCACGGACCGGCCCCAGATCCGCTCAAAACCCGGACTGAGGTAATGCACCTCGCGCATGTCGGGCGAACGAATCCAGAAGGCATCGGTGATGTGGTCCGCCAGCAAGTGGAACTTCTGATTGCTCTCGCGCAGGGCATTCTCCGTCTGCTTGCGCTCGGTGATGACGGTGGCGGATGGCACGAGAAACACGACCTCGCCGGCTTCATCCCGCAGCGGTTGCAGGGAGAAGTCGACGTCAATGAGGTCGTCGTTCGCCCCACGGATCTGCACGTCGTAACGGGATCCTGACCCGCTCGCGGCCCGCTCGATGGCCGTACGCAACTGCTGTTGGACGTCCGGTGAATACGCCCACCAGTGGGTCTCCTCGAAGGGCTTGCCAAGGACGTCCTCCGGTGTCAGACCAGCCGCCGCCAGCGCGGGCCGGTTGGCCTCGATCAGGGCTCCTTGCGGCGTCATCAACCCCACGAAGATGGAAGGGCCAAGTCCATCGAGCACATCGCGCAAGCGCTGTTGGCTCCGCTGAGCCGCTTCGTCCGCCTGTTTGCGCCCGGTGATCTCGACGTGCATCACCATGGCGCCCGCCCGCCGATCCCCGGGCAAGCGTGCGACCGTGAGCTCGAACCAACGCGGCTGCGTCAGCGAGCGGCAGGGATACTCGATGGCGAACGCCTGCGCTTCCCCTCGCAACACCCGGCGGATGCCGATCGCGGCGGCCTTCGCCTGCTCGGCACACTCGCCCCGCGCGTGCAAGCAGACGTCGAGGTAGTTCGTCCCCACACAGACATCGGGGCCGTGGAGCGCATTGGCCGTGGCAACGCCTCGCCAGGCTTGGTTTACGGCCAGGATCACCCCGTCTGGATCAAGCAAGGCGACATGCGCCGGCAACGCATCCAGGATGGCGGCTTGCGTGTCGGCGGCCTGGCGCAGCGCCCTCTGGCTGGCGCGCAATTGTTCCTGGGCTTCGCGGAGGAGCGGTTCGGCGTGCGTTCGCTCGACGTCCGGCGCCGATCTGGAGGTGTCGTCGTTCATGGAAGGTCGCCGCCGTCGCGACGGGTCCCAAACGCAGCCTTGTGATGATGGCAGGAGTCGGAATATCCGACCGTTCAATTCGAGACACTGTCAAGGTGCCTCGGGGTGTGGCCCGCTCACGACGACTATGACGAGACGTTCAACGCAGAGACCGCGGAGAAGAAGCCCCAAGCAACGCTCGGCGATCTCTGCGTGCTCTGCGTCAAAGGTCGGGTGTTGGCCGCGTCGGTCGCCGTTGATTCGCACGGGCGTCAGAATTGCGTTGCTTTGACGTGGCGCGCTGGGAATTTTTCCGTGCGGGCCTGCGAAAAAGTTCGCAATGCTCAGGGTCAACTTGCCCGAAGAGATCAGGCAGCCAGACGGTCCGTCGCGCGGGACATCCCATCAACCTGGAACGCCATGGGATTCCAGCCCCGCCAGCACGACGAATGGCGGCTGATGGCATTCGCGTTGCAATCCGCGCGACCGTGATTCGGAGACTCGAAGGTTCCCTGGTGGCCGCGCTCTTCGCAGGCACCGCGATCGTTGGCGCGCTCTACGGCGCGCGAGCGTGGCTGCCGACGCTGGCCAGTCGTCACGGCGCCGGCATCGACTCGATGCTGAACTACCTGCTCGTCACGGTGGGCGCGCTGTTTGTGACCGGCTACCTGGCCCTGGCCTACTTCATTTGGCGGGGCAGCCGGCGCGACGCCATCGGCCCACGCTTCGCCGGGCGGCGGACTGAAATCCTGCTTTCGGCCGCGCTTGGCGTCGGCATGGCGATCGTCGCCGAAGGCGGGGTGATCGCCATCGGCATGCCCGTGTGGGCGGAGTATTTTGACGCCGCGCCGCCGGCCGACGCGACGGTCGTCGAGGTCACGGCGCAGCAGTTCATGTGGAACGTCAGGTATCCCGGGCCTGACGGGGTGTTCGGCCGCACCGATCCGCGGCGTGTCGACGACACCGCGAATCCCCTCGGTATGGACCGCTCGGATCCGGCCGGCAAGGACGACATCGTCACGCTCAACGAGATCACGGTGCCATTCGGACCCGCCGTCCACATCCTGTTGCACTCGAAGGACGTGATTCACAGCTTCTTCCTGCCGAACTTCCGGGTGAAGCAGGATGCGGTTCCGGGCATGACGCCGGAAGTCGTCTTTTTTCCCACTCGAACCGGTACCTTCGAGATCGCCTGCGCGGAGCTCTGCGGGCTCGCCCACTACCGCATGCGGGGAACATTCAACGTCGTGTCGCAAAAGGAATTCACCGAGTGGCTCCGCAAACAGTGACCGTGACCGCACCCGGCCATCACGGATTCGTGCGCCGCTACATCTTCAGCACGGATCACAAGATCATCGGCATCCAGTACATCGTCACCGGTCTGGTGATGGCCCTGCTCGGTGCGGCGCTGGCTGCGCTGATTCGGCTGCAGCTCGGCTGGCCCGACCGAACGTGGCCGTGGCTTGAAACGCTCCTGCCCGAAGGCTTCAGGAGCGGCGTCATGGCGCCGGAGTTCTACCTGGCGGTCGTGACGATGCACGGCACCATAATGGTGTTCTTCTTCATCTCGTTCGTGCTCGTCAGCGGCTTCGGCAACTATCTGGTCCCGCTGCACGTGGGCGCGCGCGACATGGCGTTCCCGTTCCTCAACATGTTGTCGTACTGGATCGCGCTGCTGTCGGCGCTGGTGCTGATCCTGTCGTTCTTCGTGACGGGCGGCGCGGCGGCTGCCGGCTGGACGGCGTATCCGCCGCTGAGCGCCATCGCGTCGGCCGTCCCCGGATCCCAGATGGGCCAGTCGATCTGGCTCCTCAGCATGGCGCTGTTCATCGCGTCGTTCACGATGAGCGGGCTGAACATCGTCGCGACCGTGCTGAGCGTCCGCGCGCCGGGCATGTCGATGATGCGGATGCCCCTGACGGTGTGGACCTACTTCGTGGCGTCGATTCTGGGCCTGCTGGCATTTCCACCGCTGACCGCGGCCGCCGTGATGCTGCTGTTCGATCGGCACCTCGGCACGAGCTTCTTCCTGCCGTCGGGGCTCATCGTTGCCAACAAGCTGGTGCCGGCGACGGGCGGATCGCCGCTCCTGTGGCAGCATCTGTTCTGGTTCCTCGGCCATCCCGAGGTGTACGTGCTCCTGCTGCCGGCGCTCGGCGTCGCGAGCGACATCATGCCGGCGTTCACGCGCAAGCCGATCTTCGGGTATCGCATGTCGGTCTATTGCCTGATGGCCGTGGGCGCGCTCAGCATGATCGTCTGGGGCCATCACATGTTCGTGAGCGGCATGAGCCCGTTCAGCGGCGAGTACTTCTCACTCGTCACGCTGACAATCACCGTACCGATGACGATTTTTGGCGTGAACATGCTCGCGAGCCTGTGGGGCGCCAGGCTTCAGCTCGCCTCGCCGATGCTGTTCGTGTGCGGCGTCATTGCGCTCTTCGGGAGTGGCGGCCTTGGCGGGTTGTTCCTCGGCAATGCCACGGCCGACATGCAGCTGCACGACACCTACTTCGTGGTCGGTCACTTTCACATGATGATCGGCGGCGTCACGCTGCTGGCGACGTTTGCGGCGATCTATTTCTGGTTCCCGAAGATGTTCGGTCGGATGATGAACGAGACGCTCGCCAAGGCGCACTTCTGGCTGACGTTCGCGCCTTTCTTCACCATCTTCTTCATGCAGCACTTCTTGGGCCTGCAGGGCGCGCCGCGCCGGTACTACGCGTTCACGGCGTTTGACTACCTCCAGAAGACGCGCGGGCAGAATCTGGTCATCAGCCTTGCCGCGTTTCTGCTCGTGTCGGCGCAGTTCCTGTTCATCATCAACTTCGTATGGAGCCTGGCGAAGGGACGCGTCGCCGAAGCCAATCCCTGGCGTGCCACGACGCTCGAGTGGACGGTGCCGTCGCCGCCTCCGCACGGCAACTTCGAGAGCGTACCAACGGTTGAACGCTGGGCCTACGAGTACGGCGTGCCCGTGGCGGGCGGCGACTTCGCCGTGCAGACCGTGCCGGGCGATGAGGCGCCGGTGACCGCATGAACGCGCACGAGGCACCCGCCGCGGCAGTCTCGCTTCGCGAAGATCAGGTCACCCTGGGTCTGTGGATGTTCCTGGGCACGGTGACGATGCTCTTTGCCGCGTTCACGAGCGCCTACGTCGTCCGGCGCAGCGGATCGGACTGGCGGCACGTCGCGCTGCCATCGATCCTGTGGCTGAACTCGGCGATCCTGGCCGCCAGCAGCCTGGCGCTCGAAGCCGCGCGCCTGAACGGCGATCGGCGCCGCTGGCGCGGGGCCATCGCCGCCGTGCTGATCGCCTTCGCACTCGGCCTCGGCTTTCTCGCGGGGCAGGTGACCGCGTGGCGGCAGATGGCCGCGGCCGGGGTGTACCTACCCACGAGCCCGCACAGCGCCTTCTTCTTCATGATGACCGGCGCCCATGCCGTCCACGTGGTGGCCGCGCTCGTGGTCCTGGCCTGGGGCGCCGTCGCGACCGTGCAGGGAGCGCGCGAACCGCGGACGTGGGCGTCGCGCATGACGTTGTGCCGGACGTTCTGGCACTACCTCGGGCTGGTCTGGCTCATGCTGTTTGCGTTGGTTTCGCTCTATTGAGCAGGCCTGAAAGCCTGTACCACGACGATGGCGCACACTGACACACGCTCAATCGACCGCTGGGCCGGCGGTGCCTGCCCCTTCGACGCCGGCTGGCGCAAGGTGATGATGTGGTGGTTCATCGTCACCGACGGCCTGCTCTTCGCGGGCTTTCTCGCATCGTATGGCTACGCGCGGATTCTGGCGTTCAACTGGCCGGAGCAGGCGGAGGTGTTCAGCCTCAAGTACATCGCCGCGATGACGTTCGTGCTCATCTCGAGCAGCGCGACGATGGCGAGCGCCGTGCATGCGATGGCGGAGGGCAAACGCGGCCAGGCGCTGAAGTTCGTGGTGTTCACGGCGATCGGCGGCATCGTCTTCCTCGGCATGCAGGCGTACGAATGGAGCCATCTCATCGGCGAGGGCGCCCGGCTCGTGCGCAATCCGTGGGGGGAGGCGTCGTTCGGCGCGTACTTCTTCCTGTTGACCGGCTTTCACGGCACACACGTGTTGACCGGGGTGGTCATCCTCGTGTCCACGGCGATTCGGCTCGCGAGGAATCGCTCGACGAAAGACGGCGTCGAGATGGCGGGCCTGTACTGGCACTTCGTGGATCTTGTCTGGGTCTTCATCTTCACGCTGTTCTATCTCTTGTAGTGCAGGCCTCAGTCAGGCCTGCGGTGGTGGTGTCATGCGCGGCTACTGGATCACCTGGGGCGTGTTGCTCGTATTTACGGCTGTGATGTTGTGGGCCGACGCCGCGCCGATCCCGCGCCTGGCGTTTGTCGTGTTCATGGTCGCCGCGATGCTGACCAAGGCATCGATTATCGGCGCGAACTTCATGCACCTGCGCGCCGAGCGCGCCGGCATCGTGCTGACGGTGGTGGTCGGATTGCTCGTGACGGCTGTCGTTCTATACGTGCTCATCGTGCCCGATGCGGCCCGCATTCACGAGATGGTGAGCCGCTATGGCCCGCGTTAGGTCCGTCATCTGCCTCGCCGCGTTGTTGGCGATCCTCGTGTTGGTGACGGCCGATCAGGCGTCGGCGCAGTGCGCGATGTGCCGCCGGGCGCTGGACTCGCCGGAAGGGCGGCAGATGATCGGGGCGCTGCGGAGCGGCATCCTCATCCTTCTGGCCGCCCCGTTCGCCGTGTTCGGCGCGGTGACAGGACTGGTCGTTCGCATGAATCGAAGCCGGGACTCGAGAGAAGGAGAGGGATGACTGTATGTGGGATGCATTGGAAGCCATTGAAAACAGCGGCTTCGCCACCTGGGTGCGCGAGGCACCGACGGTGTTGGCCTATTCAACCGTGCTCGCGTTGCACACCTTCGGCATGGCATTCCTGGTGGGGCTGAGCGCCATGATCGCGCTGCGGGCGCTGGGCTTCGCCCGGAGCGTGCCACTGGCGCCGATGGAAAAGTTCTTCCCGCTGGTCTTCGTGGGCTTCTGGGTCAACGCCGTCACCGGGGTCGTGCTCACGATGCTGGCCGCGAGAAGCCTGCTGTCGAATCCGGACTTCTACGTCAAGCTCACGGCCATCGCGGGGGCCGTCGTCAGCCTGCGGATGCTCCGGGCCGGGCTGTTCGGCGCGGGAGTGAAGCTCGACACCGGACCAGTGCCGCTGAACACGAGGATTGTGGCCGTGGCGATGCTGGCGTTCTGGGCGGTGGCTGTCACAGCCGGTCGTTTCACCGCATATTCGTGGTACGTCCGAAAGCAGTCCGCGGTGGCCGTTCTTGTCGCCGCCTTCCTGATGCTTATCGTCAGGCATGTTGCGGCTCGCGTCTTCGCCTCGAGCAACCAACCGCTGGCTTCGATGGCGACGCCAGCCTCCAGCCGCTGAACAGGGTGACGACATGGAAGTCTTTCTTCGCCAGTGGATAGAGTGGCCCTCGGTGGCGGCGTTCATCGGCGCGCATTCCTGGGTGTGGCCGCTCTGCGAGACGTTTCACTTCTTCGGGATCATCCTGCTCGTCGGCGGTGTGGGCATGTTCGACCTGCGCGTTCTGGGAATGGCCAGGGGCCTGCCACCGGTGGCGTTGAAGCGCTTCATTCCGTGGGGCGTGTTCGGATTCACCCTCTGCGTCGTGACCGGCTTGGTGTTCGTGACCGGCATGCGCTCCAACGTGCCGATGTCGGCGTACGACGTCATCAGGACCGACGTGTTTCTCCAACTGAAACTCGTGTTCATCGCTTTCGCCGGCGTGAACCTGCTGGCGTTCTACGTGACCGGCATGTCCCGGGCAGTCGATGACCTGGGGCCGGGAGACGATGCACCAGGGCTTGCGAAGCTGATCGCAGGAGCCTCGTTGTTCCTGTGGCTCGGCGTCATCTACTTTGGGCGTCTGATCCCCGAGGCGCTCGGATGACCGGCGCGGGCATCCCCGGGGACGATTCTGTTCGCGCATTCACCGCTTTCCATCAGGGTGCCTTCGACCTCTCGAGACACGGAGAACGTGTTCCCAGTCAGAGAGACAGAGAAGGCGGCGCGATCTGCGTGGCGAGGGCCTGATCGTCGTCAGACACCAGCTACGCCGTCTTGCGCGGCCGTCCGCCCAGTCGCCCATTCGTGCGCGAGGACTTCGTCTTGCGCTGAGAGCCGGCCTGGTGCGGCACGATCCGTCATTCGCAGTCTCCGTCGAACCTGATTCGCAGCCTCGCCTCTCCCAGTACCAGTTCGTCTCCCGTCCGGAGACGAACCCCGAGCGACCCCTTCGGAACGACCACGGTACTGCCGTTGCGAACCACGCTCGTGCCGTGCACGCTCCCGTCGTCGCGCAGGCGATAGCCCCCGGACGTCGGCTCATAAGCGATATGGGCGTGGCGGCGCGACACGCTCTGGTTGACGTCTCCTGATCGTTCGACGAACGCCACATGGTTGATCCGGATGAGGCGGTTGCGCGCGTCTCGCACTTCGGGGCAGCGTCCCAGGTCGATGCGCTTGGCGACAAATGAATAGGTTTTCCGTTCGGCGGTGCCTCGCACCACCGTCAGGTCGAGACGGGCGACCGCCGGCTCGTGGGGAACGTCGCTCGTGGGCGCTCTCGCGACGCGGGCAAAGGCCAGATTGAATTGCGGATACCGCCAGTCCTTTGGCGCCCTGGCCACATAGGCGACGTTCAACGTCAGGTCGTCAATCGGGCACGACTTCAACCGCAGGTGCTCGATGATCCGGTCCCGCAGCGTCGGCTCGCCGGCGGACACGGCTTCGAAGCGGGCCCGTGCCTCACGCGAGGACGCCAGCACGGAGAGCGTGATGCTGTTGAACGGAAACACGCGTTTGCCGCGGCCGCCCGGCTGAATTTCGCGCTCGGCCGCCTCGACGACCAGATGGACGATCTCGAGCGGCTCGTGCGTGCCGGCGCCAACGGCGTCGCGCGCCGCTCGATCGAATCGGCGTGCGATCGCGGATTCCAATTTTCGCGCCTTGCCAAGAAGATCCATGGTGTTCATGTCATTGCACACTTCATCGGACACTTCATCGGACACTTTATCGGACGAGGCCGCTTTCTGCGGCGGCCGTGACGATGTCTCCAGCGACCGGTGCGGCATTGGCGCCGCCGTAGCCGGCGTTCTCGATGATGACGGCGAACGCGATTCGCCTGCTGGCCGTGCCGTAGGGCGCGAAGCCGACGAACCATGCATGTGACGCACGCCCGGTGATCTCCGCCGTGCCGGTCTTCCCGGCAATCCGCCAGGGGTGGCCCTTCAGGCTGCGCCCCGTGCCGGTGAGCACGACGTCGCGCATGTAGCCGGCCAGCAGGCGCGACGCATTCGAATCCAGGAACCGGTCCGGTTCAGCGGGTGGAACCGCGGTCCGCTGCTGGTGTGTCTCACGGAGTACTCCGTCGGACGCGATCGCCGCCGCCAGCCGGGCCATCCTCATCGGCGTCGTCACGACGTCTCCCTGTCCGTATCCGATCTGCGGAAGGGTTTCCCGTACCCGCTGCGCCCCCGTCTTGGACGGGGTCAGCGAGATCCCAAGCCGGGCTGCCGTGCCGACCAGCGGCTCCGGTCCGAGCCTGACCGCCAGTTGGGCGAAGTACGCGTTGCAGGAATGGACGAGGCCTTCGCGCATATCGATCGTCCCATGCGGGTCCGTGTCGAGCACGTCGTCCCGGATCGGTCGATTCCACCCCTTGATCCTGGCGCCGACCCTGCCATCCGGCAACCGCGCGCACGCGAACGTGGCGGCGTCAGGATCAACGCCGCGACGAAGCGCGGCCGCCGCCGTGACCAGCTTGAATGTAGAACCTGGTGAATAGAGCCCGTACCGTGCGCGATCCAGAAGCGGATCGGCCGCCGCTTCTGGATTGTCGGTCTCGATCTCCGGGGTGTCCGCGTCAGGCCATGGATAGCTGGCGCTGGCCAGCAACTCGCCGGTATCAGGGTCGAGCACGATCGCCGCCGCCCTGCCGGACGACTTCCTGGCGTAGCTCGCGACAATCGAGCTCACGCGAATCTGGAGACCCGCATCGATCGTCAGGCGCACATCGTTCGCCCGACGGCGCAGTGCTGCGACGTCGGGATGACCTGGCTCGTAACGATGCCGCAGCAACGGCACGAGATCCCGGTAGTCCCGTCGAATCGTCCACATCGGGCGACCTGACGAGTCGTTCGTTTGCATGGTGGTCGCTCGATCGTCGAACCCGCGCAACCTGTTTTCCGAGTCTCGCTCGACATACGACGTGTTGGGCGCGCTCCAGTTCGCTCGCGTCCGCTCGTCCCCGAGCAGGTGAAAGGCGCGGCCACCGAGCGGGTAGCACCGTTTCGAAGGAGCTGGGCAGGTTCGATCCAGGGAGACGCCGAGGCGCTGGTACGCCTGACGCGCCGCCGCGATGACGCCCGGCTGCTCGGTCGCCAGCGGAAGGCCGGTGCGGTCGTAGACGGTCCCTCGAGGAAGCTCCCGCACGACATCGAGGACGCGCGGATTGTAGGCGTAGCGGCGCCCGCCGTCGGCTTGAACGCCCAGGTGCGGCTTCACGATGTACTCGGCGGCATGCACGACCTGAATATCGATCGCCACCGCAGCCAGCGCCGCCGCACATGTGGCCAGGCCGATGACGAGCCATCGAATCGGCGCGCGAAACGTCGTGAGGTCGGCCGCCGGACGCCGGTCGGCGCGGATTGAGCACAGGAGGCCGAGGGCGGCACAGTTCGCGGCCATCGCCGAACCGCCGTAGCTCAGAAACGGAGTCACGACGCCCGTCAGCGGCGTGATGCCCAGCAGACCCGCTGCCATGACAAACACCGGAACGATCAGGAAGAGCGTGAGCGCGGTCGCCAGAAAAAAGCCGTAGTCGTTCGACGCGGAGCCGCCGATGCGAAAGCCGCGCCACGCGACGACCCCGTAGGCAAGGGCCACGACCAGCAGTCCCACGCCGCCGATCTCCTCGCCAACAGCTGCCAGCACCAGGTCCGTATGGCCCGCCGGCAAATAGCGAGCGTCGCCGAGGCCGAGGCCGGTGCCAAACGGTCCGCCTGTCGCCATTGCCCAAATCGCCTGGGCGACCTGGTCTCCACCGGCGACCGCGTTGTCCCATGGCGACTGCCACATGCGGATGCGCTCGACGAGTGTGTGCGAGACGTCCAGCCGGTAGCCGACGTAGAAGCCAGCCACCAGCAACACCAGGCCCGCCGCGGCCAGACCGGTCCGTCCCCTGGCGACGGCATAGACCGCGAGGAACACGCAAGACAGCAACAGCGCCGGCCCGAGATCCTTCTGGATAAAGAAGAACCCGAGGGCCGTCGCGACCGCGACCAGGACCGGCAGCACGTATTCGCCCCGCGGCACGTCGATCCAGGCCGGCACCTTCAGGGTGCGGATGCTTCTGCCGCGCAGACCCCTGAGCAATTCCCACCGCCGCGCGAAGAAGCCCGCGAGAAACAGGGCCAGGAGGAGCCGGATCGCCTCGATCGGCTGCACCGGGCCGAGGTTCACCTTCGCACTGCTTCTTCCCGGGCCGCTCCCGAACGCGATCAACAGCACCGACAGCGACACCGCCGCGATGAGCGGAAGGTAGCTGAGCTCCAGAAACGCGGCGGTCCCAAAATCGATCAGCGACAACCCCATGATCAGCAGTTGACCGGCCAGCACGCCTTCCGCGTACCGGACAAAGAGCAGGTTGTCGCGCAGCGGATCGACGCGACTCAACAAGACCGCGAAGCCGACGGCGGTGAGCAGGTGAGCCGCTGCCAACAGCACTCGATCGCCGCGGATCCCCCGCAGCCGCCAGACCAGCGCGATCAACTGAAATCCCAGCAGGTAGAACCCGCCGAGCCACAGCAGCCGATTGCGGAACGCGTCGAGCGAGCGCACGGAGAGGAATGGCTTCGCCGCCGCGAGATCCGAGGCGGTGAAAAGCGGCATCGTCCGAGGCCGACTGTCGGCGCTCGACGGTGCTGCCTCTCGGGCCGTCTGCGCACGTCGAGCCAACACCTCGAGCCGTGGCTCATGCTCGATCGTGTCAAGCCGGACGGTCGCATGGGTAATGGCGCCGACGTTTGACTGCGCGCGGCCGGCGTTTCGATCGGTCTCCACGAACCGTAACAACTCCCGCGCGGCGAATTGCCGATCCGCGGCGTTGGCGAAGACGGCCGCCATGGCCGGATCGAGTGCCGCGGCGTCCACGACCGTATTCAAGTTGACGATGCGGGTGTCGGCGCGCTGCGCCTCCGTGGCTTCGAACACGTGCAGCCGTCCGGTGTAGGCCAGGCCGATGGCGAAGAATGCCACGCAGGACGTTGCCCACATCAAAAGGTCGGCCGCTCCAAACCGACGTGCCCGCTGGTGTGTTCGACGGCTATCGCGATCGGCGGCGGACGTGTAGGTGACGGTCATCGCCGTCCCTCCTGAGGCGCGGCTCCCGCCGGCCGCGCGTCGTCACCACGCGGGGCGGAATTACGCAGTGGCACGGGTTGGACACCGGTCTGGGAGAGCTCGGAGATGCGCTGCTCGATCCGATCGAGCGCGACCTGCGTCGACCGCATCGTGCGGGCGACGTCGGCGAAGCTGATGACTTTCGCATAGAGGTCGAGCGACCGGTGGTACGCTTCCGCCGCGCGTGTGAGGTATTCCTGCTCCGGTGTCAGGCCGGCCAGCGTTCGAGCCGTCCGCGCCAGCGCTTCGGCGCGGGTACGATAGCCGTCCGCGAGCTGCGTGGTCTCTCGATCCCCTGGCGTGTATCCGAACCGCTGCGCCTGCGTGAGTGCATCCGCGCCGCGATCGACGTCCTCGAGTCCGTAGATGAACGTTCGGGCGAGCCCGAGAAACGGGTCCGGCCAGTTCGACCTGAGCTCGGCGGCTTCTCGAAAGGCGACCACGGCGGCGGTGAACTCCTGCCGCGCCTCCTCGGTCTTTCCCCGAGCCTTGCGGGCTTCGCCGTCGATCCGATGCAGGTGTCCATCGCAGTAGCGGAGCGATGCCTTGAGCTGAGGACTGGGCGCCGCGCTGACCGCCCGAGCAAATGCCTCGCGCGCCAGTTTCCACTGCGTCTCCCTGACCGATGGTCGTGCCGTCCGATAGTTGGCGATGACACGGTCGCCAAGGACTCCGGTCTGCGCCGCGAGCGCGTGCTCGAGACTGATGACGCCGATCCGCAGGCTGCGGCGGTTGAGGGCCTCGTACTCATCCCAGGCTGTGCCGAGTCCGTCGAGTTCCCGGGTCGGCACCGCCGCGGCGAGCCGCCTGGCGACCGCGGCGACCCAGATTTCATTGCTGACCAGGGCGATCGCGATGACGAGGAGAGCCGTTCGAAAATGGGGTCGTCGTGACATGAAGGTTTGGATGGCGCGAAGCCCCGGCCGCATCCGGCCCACCAGGTCGTGTCGCGGGACAACCACCGGCTCCTGAGCGGGACCCGCTTCTCGCGTGCGGCACGTCACCTCATCTTCGACATGCTGTGGAGGGCGTGTCCGCCGGGTGGGCGGTTCATCGGTGGCCCGGCCCGGCCAGCCTTCCCGTTCCGCCTGGGTTTCCCGTCCCGCGATGAGACATTCGAGATCTTCCCGGATGGCCACCGCGGAGGGATATCGATCCTCGGATCGCGCGGCCAGCAATTTTCCGATCACCGCCGCCAAGCCAGGCGTGCAGCGGCCCATCAGTGGTGCCGGTGGCTGTCGCGATTGGATGCGTTGGTCCAATCGGCGCGTGTCAGGCGCCCGGAACGGCAGATCGCCGCTCACCATCTCGTACAGCAGGACGCCGAGCGCCCAGAAGTCCGCGTGCGGATCGATCTCTCCCGATTCGAGCCTCTCGGGCGACAGATAGGCGATGCTGCCAAAGTCGTTGCGCGTGACCTTCCGGCTCAGCGACAGTGCTTTGGCGATCCCGAAATCGAGGACCTTGACGCGATCGTCGGGCGACACCTTGATGTTGCGAGGCTTGAGATCGCCGTGCAGCAGCGAGCGGAGGGGGCGCCCATCGATCGTGACGGAAAAGCCGTGTGCCGCTTCGAGAAACTCACACAGCTGGACCGCGATGCCGGCCGCCCGCTCGGAGTTCAGCGGACCGCTTGCGATGACCTCTGAGAGGGTCCGTCCCTCGAGATACTCCATCGCGATATAGAAATATCCCCATTCGGTCCCGTGCTCGTAGACCACCGGCACATTGCCGCTGACACGGCAGAATTGCTCTTGAAGTTTCGCCCCCCATTGCTCCGCCTCGAGGATTTCGCGCGCCTCGCGATCCTGGCCCGTGGGCACCAGCTTCAGCGCCACGCGGCGATCGGTCCGCGTGTCCGTGGCGAGAAACACCGCCGCCATGCCGCCGCGGCCGATCTCCTCGAGAATTTCGTATGGTCCGACACGCTGGAAGACGGTCGTCATCATCGACTTTGGCGGCCGCGCGCGGACGGTGGCGTTGTCGTCCTCGCCGTCGGACCGTCCGGAAACCAGTTCTCTCGAATGACACTCAGCCTCGCCGCCTCGGCCAGGTACTCGAACACTTTCGGGGTCACCCCTTGAAATACGTTGCCCTCGATTGAGGGTTCCGCATCGTCCTCGACAATGAGCGGCGCCCGAACCCGCTCGGACAGCCCGTTTCGAGCAAACACATTGTGAGCAATCCGAGGCGACGCCCCCGATCGGATGGCCAGGGCTGGACCGGGGTTGTCGTGAATGTCGCTGCCGGTCA
>JBDTVS010000221.1:0-13829 GCA_040007095.1 Acidobacteriota bacterium | reverse complement strand
TCGGCGCCGCCGGTTATCCGGTGCCCGAGCAGCATTTCGTCGTCCGTAGTCCAACGTGAGTCTTCCTCCGCGTCCGCTCGGACGCTCCCAAGGTGGTTTTTGAATCACCAGGAACACAACGCACACGAAGGCTGTCGCCCGGGCACGCCGCCGCACGTCATTTGCGATACTGGGCGCCCGCTTCGTCGAACTGTGCCGCGATGGTGTGGGCGAGGTGTTCGGGTGAGAGGACGCGCGCGAACTGGCCGAAGCTGAGAATCCAACTTTGAAGTGAGCGGTCGACGCAGACATCGAGCGTCATGCGCAAGCCACCACCGCTGACCGGCTCGGTGCGCTGCGATTGATGCCATTCGCGGGACCCGACATACTCGGCGACTGCCGGCTGAAACTCGACCTCCACGCGTTCGGGCGGGCCGGAATAGACGCCGAGCGAATGCGGAAAGGCCGCGTCCGACAGCTCCTCGATCGGGGTGAATCGCTCGTCAAGCAGCGAGGCTTCGCGAATGCGCTCCAGCGCAAACGTCCGGATCTCGCCGTATTCGGGGACGTAGGCGAGTAGATACAAACCGCCCTGAGCGTGGGCCAGCCGATACGGATGCACGAGATAGACCTTCGTGCGATCGCTCGATTGCGAGTAGTACGTGATCGATGCCTGCCGCAGGTGCAGCGTCGCTTCGAGGAGACGGGCGGCCAGGCGCTGCTGCCGCGGGTCGTCCCGTTTGCGCATCGGGTCGGGCTTCGAGGCCAGCACACGCGGCAACTGGTCGAGAAACCGCTTCATGTGCGGCGCCAGCCCGGCGCTCAGCTTCTCGAACGCGCTTTCCAGATCGTCGCGGAACGGCGTGCCCGAGAGCGCTTCGAGCAGCGTCCGGCTGAAATACAAGGCGCACAGCTCCGACAGCGTCAACCCCGCGGTGACCACGCGAAACGCCTGGCCGTTGATCGCCCAGCGGGTGCGGCCGTCGTTGTGGGAGCGGTCATCGTACAGAGGAAATCCGGCTTCTTCGAGGGCTTGCAGGTCGCGGCGAATCGTTCGCGTCGTCACGCCGCATTGCGACGCCAGGTCGTCGATGATGACGCCGCCGGTGCGCGCCTGCTCGATCGCGCGAAGAATCGTCCACTGGCGGATCACTTCAGCGTTACGCGGCACTCCGCCAATTCTACAGGTGGAGAAGATCCCGGTACAATGCATGAACGGCTGTCGCCGAGCGAGATCTGCGCCACTGACTGTTTCATCCTCACTCGTGCTGTTCGGTGCCGGCGTACTGGCCGGCGCGCTGAATTCGGTCGCCGGCGGCGGCGCGTTCATCAGCCTGCCGGCGCTGCTCAGCGTGGGCGTCACGCCCGTCATGGCCAATGCGACCGCGACCTTCGCGACGTGGCCGGGCGGGCTGTCGAGCGCGCTCGCGTATCGTCGCGAGATCGGCGCGAGTCGGCACGTGCTGCTCCCGCTTTCGACCGTCAGCTTTCTAGGCGGGCTCATCGGCGCCTTGACGCTCGTGCGCACCTCCGACTCCAGCTTCCTGCGCTTTCTCCCATGGCTCATGCTCCTCGCCGCCGCGACCTTTACGCTCGGCGAGCAGTTGACGCCTCGCGGCCGGGGATTTCGATCGCAGACGCGCGTGCCAGCCTGGGCGCTGGTGGGGCAGTTCGTCATCGCAATCTATGGGGGGTTCTTCGGCGGCGGCATGGGGATGATGATGCTGGCGACGATGACGCTGGCGGGGATGACGGATATTCACGAGATGAACGGACTGAAGCACGTCCTCGCCGCGGCGCTCAATGGCGTCGCGCTGATGACGTTCGTTGTCACCGGTGCGATTGCCTGGCAGCCCGGTGTGACCATGATGGTCGGTGGCATCGTCGGCGGCTATGCGGGCGCGTCCACCGCCAGACTGATCGACCGCCGCCACGTGCGCCTCTTCGTGATCGTCCTGGCCTGGGCCATCACCGTGTACTTTTTCTGGAAATGACCCGAACCGTGGGACTGCCGGAGGTCGGGTCGCCCGTGGGTCCCAAAGGGTGAGATCGATCGCGGGGCAGCGGCAGGAATCGGCCGTCAAAGCGCAATCAAATGTTCACGCGGGTCGATCGGCCCCGGGAACCCGCGTAGAATTGGCGCCGCGCGCCCTGCTTGGCTGTTAATTGTCAGGAGCTTCTATGACGCGATTGAACAAGAAGGTCGCTCTGCCCTGCCTCGTCGCGGCTTGCCTCACGGTCAGCGGCGCAGCCAGTGTGGGCCTGGTGGCGCAAGCGCCGAACGAACCGGCCGGGCCGGTGGTCGGCGCGTGTCACGTGAGTCCCATCGTCGAGAATCTCGATAGGGCCGCGGCGTTCTACCACGGACTGCTCGGCCTCGATCTCGTGCCGGCGCCGCCTCAGGGCGCCCTGCCCTGGGACACGGACCCAGGCCATCTGAACCTGCACGGTCTTCCCCAGGCCCGTCTGCGCTTCATCGGCGCGCGGATGCCAGGAGTCCGCTGCGGCGTCGAGCTCGTCGAGATCGCCAACACCGAGCGAAAAGCCATCCATCGTCGTTATCAGGATCCGGGCGCGGCGACGCTCATCCTCACGGTCCGCGATATCGACGCCGCGTTCCGGTCGTTGCAGAAGGCGCGCGTGCCTGTCGTGACGACCGGTGGGGCGCCGATCGCGATGAGTGCGACGACCAAAACGCGCGCAGTCACCGTTCAGGATCCTGACGGGCATTACGTCGAGCTCGTGCAAGTGGATCCCGTCCCCACCACGGCCACGACCGCCGACAGCAACATCGTCGAGATCCGATTGCGTCTGACCGTGGCGGACATCGAGCGGACCGCCGCGTACTATCAGAGGGTGTTCGGGATTCAGGGGGCGATTGGTCCCTTTACAAAAAATGTGCGGGTGATGCGAATGGCTGGTCTGCCAGAGACCGGAGAATACCGATTGTCGATGGCCAGGGTGCCAGGCTCGACGTTGACGATCGAATTCATCGAGTTCAAGGGCATCGGCTCCGCGGCGGTGCCCGTGCCATCGCGCGTACAGGACCCTGGTTCCTACCGCCTGCAACTTACGCTGCGTGATCTCGACGCGACGCTCGGCGCCGTGAGCGCCGAGGGCAGCCGTGTCGTCTCGACCGGGGGCGTTCCTGTCCGGATGGTATTCGGCACCAGACCGTGGCGGCTCGCCGTGGCGCCGGACCCGAACAATCTGTTCCTCATCTTGCAGCAGCCGCAGCCGGCGCCCACGCCACCCCGAGAGCACTGACGCTCTGATGACGACGCCTGGGGAGGCCGAACCGCGATGCCGATAACGACGCAGGAAGAATCCGTGTACGCACGCTTGAGCGCGCTCGGCATCGCGTTCGTTCGCCACGAGCACGAGGCCGTGGCGACCGTCGACGAGGCGGCCGCCCATTGGGCGGGCATCGACGCGATGCATTTCAAGAACCTGTTCGTTCGCAACCAGAAGGGCACCCACCATTACCTGCTCATCATCCGGCACTCGAAGCGGGCCGACTTGCGAGCGCTGGCCGATCAGATTGGCGACGGCAAGCTGAGCTTCGGATCGCCGGAACGTCTGATGACGCACCTGGGCGTGACGCCCGGGTCGGTCTCGCCGTTCGGGTTGATACACGATCCGAGTCACGGGGTTCGCGTCGTGATCGATCGGGACCTGAAAACGGCGGACCGCGTGTCGTTTCACCCGAACATCAACACGGTGACCATTACGCTGGCTCGCGCGGACTTCGACGCCTTTCTCGCCGGCTGCGGCAATCCGGTGCAGTACGTCACTGCCTGATTCCGGCTGATTCCGTGATTCCGCTTGTGCCCCTCGACGGTTTCGGTCCGAAGCGGCGTTCGTCAGACGCCCGATCGCGCGCGTCTGATTCGCACTCGCCGCAGTGACCTGACCTGTCACACCTCCCCCCTACACTGTTCGCATATGGCCACCCACCTGTCAGAGATTATGCAAACGCCCGAGAACGAGTGGATTTCCTTTCCTGGCGGTGAGCTCGAAGGCAGGCGACCCAGGCGACTATGTGACGGATGCCGGGAACGACTGCGGCAAGCCGCCTCAGCTGGCCAGGGTGTGGCGCGGCAAGCTCTTTGTTTCCAATGCTATCGGCTCGATCTGGATCGCGAGAAGGCACTCGAGGCAGCCGGTCAGCTCGACACGGCGTCGGAGGCACGATTTCAAGAGGCATTGCCGTTTCATGCCGTAGACCAGGTGCGGCTGTCGATGCTCAAGGCGGACCGCGCCGCCGCTCGCGTTATCTCGCACGCTGGAGTCGGCCGGTTCGCGAATCGGCGGCGTCAGGCGCAGATTACGGCCCGACACGCGCTGCAGGCGATCGGCGAAGGGCTGAGACGACATCAGCTAGAGGGCGCCGCCCGGGAGCGCGTGGTCGCTGCCGCGGTGCACGCTGGCGAACTCCACTTCCCCGAATCGTGGCTGCCCTTCGTGGTGTCCCGGTAGGAGCAGGTGCGCAAATCGGACACGTGGGTCAATGTGGCAGTTTGAAAAATTAGGGTATATGAGGAATCTAAACTCTGTCTAACGCACTTGTTTAGGTCATACGAGGCCATTTGTATCGTTTTTCAGTGTCAGCGTTAGGTCATGTGAGGCACATATGGCGAATCGAGCGGATTGGCCAGGGCAGGGCGAGTGCGCCGGCCGGTCCACTGGTCCTGCCTACCCCACCAGGCCCTGCCCGACCAGCCCTACGCGTCTCTGAACCCAATCGTCGGCACATTCCGAAAGTGCGATACTAGTGGCCATCGAACCCATCTCGCTGATTGTCATTCTCGTCCTTGGCCTTGGCATCGGCGTATTCGTGGGATGGCTCGCCGGTCGTCCGGCCTTGGCGCTTCTCCGCAGCGAGCTGGAACGCGAGCGGGCCGTCTTTGCCGAGCGCGCCAGACTGCACGAGCACGCCGACGCCAAGCTGCGCGAGACGTTCCAGGCCTTGTCGGCTGAGGCGCTCAAAACCAACAACCGGGCGTTTCTCGACCTGGCGGAAACGCGGTTGCGCGAAGCGCGCACCGAGGCCGCCGCTGATCTCGACGCGCGCAAGCAGGCCGTCGAGAGCCTGCTCGCGCCGCTTGCGAGAACGCTCGATCAAGTGGATCGGGAGATCCGCGAATCCGAGCGCCGGCGGGCCGAGACAAGCACGACGCTCATCGAGCGGATCGCCTCGCTCGACTCGACCGGCCAGGAATTGCGCAGCCAGACCGGCCGCCTGGTTGATGCGCTCAAGCGGCCGGGCGTGCGCGGGCGCTGGGGCGAACTGCAGCTGAAGCGCGTGATCGAGCTGGCTGGGATGCTCGAGCGCTGCGATTTCGAGGAGCAGACGACGATTACGGCCACTGATGCCGAACGCCGCATGCGGCCCGACGTCATCGTCCGGCTGCCCGGCGGCAAGCACGTCGTGATCGATGCCAAGGCGCCGCTCGACGCGTATCTGAAGGCGCTCGACGCGCCCGACGAGGCGGCGAGGCAGGCGCTGCTCGCCGACCACGCCAAGCAGGTCCGCACACACGTGTCGCAGCTGGCGGCCAAGGGCTACGCCGCGCACGTTCACCCGAGCCCGGATTTCGTGGTGATGTTCCTGCCCGGCGAGATGTTCTTCAGCGCCGCCCTCGAACAGGATGCGTCGCTGATCGAGTTCGGCGTCGAGCAGCGCGTCATTCCCGCGAGTCCGACCACGCTCATCGCGTTGCTGCGGGCGGTGGCATACGGGTGGCAACAGCAGGCCATGGAGGAGAACGCCCGGAAGATTGGCGAGTTGGGGCGCAACCTCTACGATTCGGTGCGCGTGCTGGGTGGGCACTTCGATTCGCTCGGCACGAAGCTGAAGTCGAGCCTCGAGGCGTACAACCTTGCGGTCGGCTCGCTCGAAGGCAACGTCCTCGTCAAGGCGCGCAAGCTCAAAGACCTTCACGCGGCAAACGGCGGGGAAGAGATCAAGGCGCTCGAGCCGATCGACCGCGTGCCCCGCATGCTGCAGGCGCCGGAGCTGACCGGTGGTCTTCCGTTTCAGGACGCTGATCTCCAAATCGAGGAAGTCGAGTCCGTCTAGATGCAACTCGACCTCCCGCTGACTCCACAAGGGGCAGAGCAGGCTCCATCCGGCACCCTGCACCGGACGCCGCGCACCGATCGCACCGCACCCGGCCCGTTGTTGCCTCCGCCAACGCTTCGGCACCGCGCACGCAGCCCCGTGCCTTCGGCGCCAGATGCGTTGAACAGTGGCGGGATTCCGGAGTTCATCCGTCACCCCCGGGCGCGCCGCTACATCATCCGCGTGCGACGCGACGGTACCATTCGAGTAACCATTCCGCGCGGCGGATCGAAGCGCGAGGCGGAGGACTTTGCCCGGTCGCAGGCCGCCTGGGTCGCGACGCAGCGCGCGCGTCTGGCAGACCGGCCGCCCGAGACTGGTCGGCCGTCGCTGCAGGTCGACCCCGACGCGCTCGCCCGTGCGAAGCACGAGTTGCCGACGCGCTTGTTGGAGCTGGCCGCCCTGCACGGCCTGAACGTCAGCCGCGTCAGCGTCCGCAATCAGCGATGGCGCTGGGGCTCATGCTCGCGCAACGGCCATATCTGCCTGAATTGGCGGCTCGTGCAGATGCCGCCGTCGGTTCGCGACTACGTGATGATTCACGAACTGATGCATCTCAAGCGGATGGATCACTCTCCCCGCTTCTGGACGCTGGTCGCCGCCGCGTGCCCGGACTACGCCGCCGCCCGAGACTGGCTCCGTCATCACGCCGGCGAGGAGAACCGTTGAGCACCCCAAAACCTGAGGCAACGAGTCAAGGTTCTGGCTTGCAAGCGGACTGGTCGGACAGGCCACGATCGGGTCGCCCGACCCGCTCGGCGATGGCGTAGGCGACCCAGCATTCGACCTGTTACGATTTAGCCCATGCGCGTCATCAACCGCACAGCGGTCACGATCGTGGGAGGCCAACCGTACCTCGCCTGGACCCGCGAGACCGACGCCGATATCAATCGCGGCACGCTCACAGTGGCAAGGGCGAGGACGTACGGCTCGGCCTATCTGTTGCCCGAGCTCGAGCTGGAGGAAGACATCCAGGAGTGGGTCGAGGAGAACGTGACCTGGCTGTTCGAGTTTCAACTGTCCGCGTGGACCGACGACGAGTCGAAGTGGCCGGCCGCTCGCGATCTCAAGATGTTTCGCGACTGGTTCCGTGTCGATATCCACAATGTCGTCATCGACATCGGTGACGATGACATCGAGGGTGAAGAACTATGACCCGCACGCCCGTGACGCGTGCGCTCGTCGCCCTTTCCGTACTGTCCGCGTGCGCCGCCGGCGTGGTCGCGGCCGGACCAGGAGCCCGCGCGGCGCAGTCGGCGCCGCCCAACCTGCCGCCAGCGGCCGGTGCGCGGCTTTCGGCGATGAAGAATGACGCGGCGAGCGATGTGGAGAGCATGCGCGAGCTGTCGCAGCACATGGTCGATCAGGTCTTCAGCTACGCGGAGCTCGGATATCAGGAATTCGAGACCTCCCGCTATCTTACGGCGGTGCTGGAAAAGAACGGGTTCCGTGTCGAACGCAACATCGCGGGGATTCCGACCGGCTGGATCGCGACATGGGGAAGCGGGCGGCCGGTGATTGCGCTCGGGTCGGACATCGACGACATTCCGCAGGCCTCGCAGAAACCGGGCGTCGCCTATCACGATCCGATTGTGGCGGGAGCGCCCGGCCACGGCGAAGGACACAACTCGGGTATGCCGCTGCAGATCACGGCGGCTCTGGCCGTGAAGAAGATCATGGAGCGCGAGCACCTGTCGGGCACGCTCAAGCTCTGGCCGGGCGTTGCCGAGGAACTCGGCGGCGGCAAGGCGTACTTCGTGCGCGCCGGCGCCTTCAAGGACGTGGACATCTGCCTCTTCGCCCATGTCGGCAACAACTTCAACGTCTCGTGGGGCGATCGCGCGGGCACCGGGGTGGTGTCGGTGGAGTACGCCTTCACGGGCGAGGCCGCGCACGCGGCCGCGAATCCCTGGCGCGGCCGGTCGGCGCTCGATGCGGTCGAGTTGATGGACATCGGCTGGAATTTCCGCCGCGAGCACCTCCGGCTGTCGCAGCGCTCGCATTACGTCATCACCAACGGCGGCGATCAGCCCAACGTCGTACCGGCCAGCGCCAGCGTCTGGTACTACTTCCGCGAGATTGACTACGCCCACATCAAGGAGCTGCGCGGGATTGGCGACACCATGGCCAGGGCGGCGGCGATGATGACGAACACCGAGGTGACGTGGCGCGTGACCGGCGCGGCCTGGCCGCAGCATTTCAACAAGGTCGTCGCCGAAACGACCTACGACAACGTGAAAGCCGTCGGCGTGCCGAAATGGAGTCCGGAGGACATCGGTCTGGCCATCGCAATCCAGAAAGAAGTCGGACTGTCGCCGCAAGGGTTGATGACGGACAGCGCCCGGCTGCAGGGGCCGGTCCGTCTCGAAGACAACCTCGGGGGCGGCTCCGACGATATCGGCGATGTCTCGTGGAACGTTCCGACAGTCACGCTCAACTATCCCGCGAACATTCCAGGCCTGCCCGGTCACCACTGGGCCAACGCGGTCTCGATGGCGACGCCGATCGCGCACCAAGGTGTGACTGCCGGCGCCAAGGTGGTGGCGATGACCGCGCTCGATTTCCTCGCGCGTCCCGAGCTCGTCCAGCAGGCATGGGACTACTTCCGCAACGTGCAGACAAGGACGCAAACCTACACACCGCTGCTCGAACCCGGCGACCTGCCGATCGTGTCGACCAACGCCAAGACGATGGAGCAGTTCCGTCCGGAGATGCGGAAGTACTACTTCGACCCGACGAGATATAAAACGTATCTCGAACAGCTCGGAATCACGTATCCGACGGTCAGGTAGATCGGCCGGTCGGAAGCGGGACCAAAGCGTCACCTTGGAGTTGCACCCCCCCAGAACGGGCCACTAGAGCCTCCGTTACGACGCCAGCAGCCGGTCGATCCCGCTCAGCACCAGGAGGCTTCGCTGCCGCAATTCCCCGAGCTCGGTCACCCGCACCAGGGTTCCGCGATGCGCCGCATCGTTGCGTTCGTCCTGGAGCACATTGAGCTGCGCCGCCAACTCGCAGGCCGCGTCACCCTCCGCCGCCGCGACCTTCAGCAACGGAGCCAGCGACATGGACCGGAACTGGAAGCTCCGGCCGAACAACAGCAGCGCAATCGACCACGCGCGCAGGCCGTCGAATGCCCGCATCTGATCGTGCGCAATCTTGCCGCTGAGGATGTTGGCCGCCAGCTTCGTCAGCTTTCCCAACGGAAACGAATCCGATGAGAAAAACGACTCGCACTGCAGGTCGCGCAGCACCCGCTGCACCGGCAGCGCCTCTTCGGTCAGTTGCAGCTGCACGACTCGTGATTGCATGCGAATGACCATGTCGCCGCTGCCGTAGCCGAATAGCTGGCCGCCCACGTACTCCTGCAGCAGCAAATCGATCGCCTTCACGTATTCGACCACGGCTGAAGACTTGTCGACGCGTTCTCCAAACAACTCCGGGTGGCGGTAGGTCAGCTCCGCGCTGCGCAGCGCCGACCGGACCAATTCCCCGTATTTGGCGAATCCGGGGATGTGCTCGGCGAGCTCCCCGTCCAGCCGGCGGACTTCGGGGTCCTGGCTGTGCGCCGTCCCACCGGGGCGGTTCTGCGCCGCGCATCGATCTCGTAGTTGCACCGCGGCTTCGGACAGCTCGCGATCCGCAAACACGCCTTCTCGCGCCGACACCCAGCGGTCGAGCTGCGCAATCAGCGGTCGATACGAGCCGCCCGGGCGAGGCAGGATCCCGTGCAGCAGCTTGAGTGCCAGTTCCCGATTCGCGATGTGCGGCAGCACGTGCTTTGCCAGTCGCAGCTGCTGCTCGGCGTTGCTGTAGCACAGGGTATCGAGCGCCCGTCCCTGCAGGCAATGACTCGACGCGCTGATGTAGCGAAACACGACGTCCCACAGGCGAGGGTCGTGGTTCCACTTGGCCGCCGCCAGCGCCAGCATCTGCGTTTGAAAATCTTTGGCGTCGAGCGATTGCAGAATCAGATCCGCAAAACCGGGGACCGGGTTCGCCGAGAGAATCAACAGCATGGCCCGCCGGCGATCGGCGCTGGCGTCGTTGCCCAACGTGAAACCGTCGAGCGCCTCGACGCTCGGCAGTGCCCCGAACTTCGACAACGACGAGAGCGCGTCATCGATTTCCTCGCCCGTGGTGCCGGGCCGGCGGAGTCGGCGGAGGACCAGCCACGCGGCTTCCGGCGTGCCGAATGCCGCGAGCGCGCTGTAGATCGAGCTGCTGACGGGCGTTCGTTTCCTGAGCAGCTTCTCGAGCGACAGCAGCACCGGCCTGGTGCCGAAGCCAATCTGACCCAGGGCGCGAATGATCCGGTGGGACAGCGGTGAATCCTCACCGTTCTCCAGATACGCAAACAGCTGTTCGCCGCAGGCCTGTGCGGTCGGCGAGTCGCGGCCCGCCATCTGAGCCTGGGCGACGAATGCGTTCACGACCTGAACCCGCTCGGCACTGGTGCCCTCGGTCAGCCAACGTCCCAGCCGCGTCAGCGCCTGCCCGTCGCGAGCTCGTTCCATCCAGGTGAGCGCAATCGGCCGCGGCACGCGCGAGTACACCGCATCGCTGAACTCTGCATCGCCAACGCCCACGTGCATCGACACCAGTGACGCGGCGGCGTTGGCGTCCAGCTGCTCGGCATAGCGGCAGAGAAAATCCCCATCGTCTTCGATCCGTGCCGCATGAAAGAGCGTGCGACGGACCAGACACTGCAAGGTGGGGTCGCTGCCGTCGGCCAATTGTTCAAACGCCTGCCACGCGTCATCCCCGGGGAACAGCCTGAGCTGGAACAGCAGCGGCCAGCGATCGACTGTCGAGGGTGTGGCCAGCAAATGGAGCACCACCTCCTCCATGCTGGTTGTCAGCCGATGCTCGATGCGCTCGATCGCCGCCAGGCGCAATTCGTCGGCGAAGAATCGGTACGGCAGGTCCAGCGCGCGCAGGTCGGCCAGTGCCTCCTCTCGACCGATTTGACTGGTGGCGAGCAGGACCGCGTTGAAAATGATGCCGGACGTCTCGGCCGACGTCAGCAACGTCCGCAGGGCGGGCCACGAAGAGGCGTGCCCGCGCCGGCCGACACTCAGAATCAAGTACTGAAGGACGCCAGGCGACAGGTCGCCGCCATAGTCAGCCAGCGCCGCCGCGAGCTCGCGATCGCACGGAAAGTCGCGCATGTTCGACAGCGCCAGGACCGCTTCCCGCCGAAGCGGATGCAGCGGTTGCTCGACCACCGTGAGCAGGAATTCGCCCGCCGCCGGATTGTTGCTCCGCCCGAGCGCCAGTACCGCTTCGGCCGCGAGCGCAAAATCGTGCGGTTGAGAGGCCTGGCGAAGCAGAAACTCCACGCCGCGTTGCTGGTCGCATTTGCCGAGCGATCGAATGATGGCCAGGCGAGTCGACCGCCACATCGACAGATGGAACACCGAGATCAGCACGCGACACGCATCGGAATGGCCGCGGTCCGCCAGGCGCTCGATGGTGCGTTGCTGTTCCGCTTCGTGCGGCGTCGCTTCGAGGCGCTCGAGCAGCGTCAGGGTGTCGCGATCGATGCGTGCCTGCGCCGACGCACTCATCCGCGCCCCGCCGGACGGGACCCTGGAAGGCGCCGGTTCGATTCGTGGGCCGTCACCGCGGCACCAACTCCGGCGACGCGATGAATTCGTAGAGGTGTCGTCCGACAATCTCCTGGATCACCACATCCGGATGCTCGGCGATGACGACATTGGCATCGAAATCGTTCTGCCATAGATACACGGCACGGCTGAAATGCTCCGACAGGAACGGGACGAGGCGCGACGCGAACGAATCGCGAAAGATCACGGCACGGGGCAGCGAGGGGTCGGGAACTTCGGTGACCAGCCGCCCGACCTCGGCAGTGGATTGCGCATCGGGCGGATCGACGACGCGTGCCAGGCGCCGGCGCCGCGGCACGAGCCGCAAGTCCCATTCGTGCAGCACCCGTTTCAAACCGATCATGCCGGCCAGATCTTTGCCGGGAATCCGTTCTTCGGTGGCTTCGAAATCCGTGCGCGTCCACGCCGGGGGTGTGGCCGGCACCTGCGCCCGCACCGCCTCGATGATCCGCTGGTAGGCGATAAATGCTCCGCGGTCGTTCCAATGAGTATCGGTGAGAAAGAAGAGGCGCTCGCGGTTCTTGGCGTCCAGCAGCGCCGATCGCAAGTCGACCGGGTTCACACCGGTCCCGGCGAGCCCGGCGTAGAGCTGATCCGTTCGCGACTCGGCGTGAACGACGCGGATGGTCGCCGGCAGGTGTTCCGGATAGATCACGTGCTTGTCTGGCGCGATCGTGAACACGAACGCGATGCCTCGATGCTGCAGCCAGTCGTGGGCGCGCGAGAGCGCCGTCCGCCACGCGCCGATTTCGCCGGGCGTCATCGGCGTGGCGTTCGCGTAATCGACCACGCCCCCATCATCCCCGTAGTAGAGCCACTGGTCCAGGCCTTTGACGACCGCGCTCGACGGCGACTCGCCGAGGCCGAAGAACCGGCTCTCGCCGTACCAGCGCACGAGCTTGTCGCGAAACGCGAAGTGGTCCTCGAACCACGCCGTGAAGGCGTTGGGATAGGCTTCGGCCGACGGCCATGTCCCGTCCCAGTGCGGAAACATCGCCAGCTCGCGGTTCTCCGACTCGGGATCACCGCCGTCGACGCCCGCCAGGGTGCCGGCCATCGGGAGGGCAATGATCGCGACGAAGAGGAAGATCAGCGCGCGGTTCATCAGAATCGGAAGTAGATGAACGGGTTGTAAGTGCGCGCGGCAATCTGCATGATCGAGGCGACGAGCAGCGCGGCCAGCGCCGCCGTCGCGGCCGGCGACAACGCACCTGCCAATCGGCGCTCGGCGCCGCCGGCTCGATCGAGCCACGCCGAGAGCGCCGGAACGACCGGCGTGGATCCGATCGCGCCGGCCACGAGCGCAATCGACACGTCCGGTGTCAGATACCAGCCGAGCGCATAGATGTCGGGCATGCGGCTCGCCGTTCCGCCCAACGCCTTCAAGAAGCCGATCGCCGCCGGCAGCGTCTCGGCACGAAAGAACACCCATCCGATCATCACGACCAGCAGGACGTAGGCATGACGCAGCGGGCGCCACAGTCGCATCACTCGATCGGCCAGGCCGAGGCGTTCGACGACAAGGAACGCTCCATGGAACAAGCCCCAGATCACGAAATTCCAACTGGCCCCGTGCCACAGGCCGCACAGGAAGAAGACGATGACGAGGTTGAGATAGACACGTGCGGCCGAATGGCGATTGCCGCCGAGCGGGACGTAGACGTAATCACGGAACCACGTCGAGAGCGACATGTGCCAGCGCCGCCAGAACCCCTGAACCGTCTCGGCGATGTATGGCCAGCGAAAGTTCTCGGGAAAGCGGAAACCGAACATCCGGCCGAGACCGATGGCCATGTCCGAATAGCCGGAAAAGTCGAAGTAAATCTGCAGCGTATAGCAGGCGATGCCGAGCCATGCGCGAGCGGGGTCGAGCTGAGTCAGGGGCAGACCGAAGATCTGATCCGCCGGTCCGGCGACGACATTCGCCACCAGCACCTTCTTGGCCAGGCCGATGACGAACCGGCGGATCCCCCAGGCGAAATCGTCGGCTGACACCCGCCGGGCGGCGAGCTGATCGGCGATGTCGCGGTAGCGGATGATCGGACCGGCGATCAGTTGCGGAAACAGCAATAGATAGAGGGCCGCGTGGACCGGGC
>JBDTVS010000220.1:0-6468 GCA_040007095.1 Acidobacteriota bacterium | reverse complement strand
CCATCAGGCCGAGTTGGTCGTCGGCGTAGGACTCCCACGGCCGATCGACCTCGACGGGGCCGGTGGACTGGCCGTTGGGGGCGTTGCGCAGGTCCGCCGTGACGCAGCGATACTGTCCCTTGAACTCCGCGATCGCGTTGAAGGGGGCGTTGCCGGTGAAGAACGCGATCGTCGAGTTCAATCCTCCGCCGGGGAGCAGCATCAGAGGGAAGCCGGTCCCGGCCTCCTCATAGTGGATGCGAACGGGGCCCTTTTCGTAGAACTTGCCGGTTGTTGCCCGGGCAGCCTGCTGAGCCCATGCGCGTGGCATCGCCGCCATCGCCGCGGCCGCGGCGCCGACTTTCAGGATGTTGCGTCGAGTCGGATCATCCATTTTCGCGTCCTCCCGGAAATGACTGGCCTGAGTTTACTCGACCAGCGGTCCACGTCACGTCCGTTCCTTCGCGCCTCTCAGGACACACGTGTCACCGCTTCGCCGGCCGGCGGAATGAGGGAGTGGTCGCGGTGCATGGCTTGGCAGGCATGACAGCGGCAGCGGGTGGCGTTATGCTGCGAATCTTGCGCGTCTGGCGTGGGATGACGGTCTGCCCCACTGGTTATCCGGACACGAGTGAGCGACGCGTCAGCCGCACGGCGCGGGTCATGGAGAGGGAGACGTGACGAGAGGACGAACCGAGCGCGCCGCGACCGTCGGCGTCGCCGAAAACGGCAACACGGCAGTGCTCGTCACTGTCGCGCCCGCCGGCGAGCTCCTCGATCGCCGGCGCATCAACCTCACCGAGCGCGATCTGCCGACGCACCCGCATCATCACGAAGGGTCCTGGGCGGTGGGCCGTTACCTCAACACCCCTGGAGCGCGGGCGATTTCGCTCGCCGACGCCGTCGCGCTCGTGGAGCGCGTGCGAGCGGCCGCCGCGCGCGGTGCACGCGAGAGCCTCGAGGCGCTTGCCGCGGGAGTGCCCGTGCCGATTGCGAGCATCGCCATCCGCGCGTGCCCGACGCTTCCGCCGACGATCGAGGAGCGGATCGCCGACAGTCGAGCGCAGACCTTCGCCGACTCTGTCATGTATCGCGAGGCCCTCGCGACCGCAGCCGAGGCGCGCGGCTGGTCGGTGTATTGGTACGACCGCCAGCGCGTGTTTCACGACGCGGCCGCGGCGCTCGGCCGCGAGGACGTCAATGCTTTGCTGTACGCGATGGGCCGATCGATCGGGCCACCCTGGCAAGCGCAACACAAGCTTGCGGCAGCTGCGGCATTTGCAGCGACAGGGCGTCCTACGGCGGCCAGGCGGCGGATGACATGAAGTTGCAGCGGACGGCAGCCGCTCGCACGGACGGCCGACCGGTCATGTCGACTGATCGGGCTTCCGCGCAAACCAAAGGATCTCAATCGGCCCTGGGCGGCTAACGCGCGCCCGCCAGGCACGGTCGCAGATCGGCCAGGATCCGTGTCGTCGATGAATTCTGCACCCCGCCTCCGAATCCGTTGGATCCGCGGCCGGATCGAATGAACACGCTCGTGTCATCGAGCGAGAGCGTCGACACGCTCGCGCAGAACTTGGTCCACTTGTTGTCCTGCTCCAGGAACTGCTCGACGTTCGACAGATAGAACGCCGACACGCTCGCGTCGATGCGTTTCAGATAGCCGGCGACCGCGCGGATCGCGGTGTCGCCGCCGAAGTCGCCGACGACCGGCACGACTAGATTGCGTTCCTCCAGGTCCTTGACGTAGGCAAAGTTCTCTTCATTCGCCAGGAAACTGCGGTGCTGTCCCTGTCCGTCGTCGGCGGTCATCAGGTCCGCGTAGGTCGCGCCGCTGCCGCGGCCGCCGCCGCCTGTGGATCCAACGATCGCCGGAGGAGCGCCTGCGGACAGGCTCGACCCGTAGCTGATTGAAGGGCCAAACCGGTAGAAATTGCTGAACGCCCACCGGATGCCCTCACGATCGCCCTCCGACAGCGGGAAGCCGTGTTTCTTCGTGAGAAGGTCTTCGATGACCCGCAGATTCTCCTCGTACTGCGCCTTGTCACCTTCCGCGGTCAGGAACGCGTCAAAGATCTCTGAATCGGTCGACTTCGCTGTCAGACGCCCGGGGCGCTTGCGGGAAAACAGGCGCGATACGAAATCAGCCCGATCCGTCGACAGCTCGAAGATCGCCTTGTACAAGAGCTGCACATCGAGGTTGCCATGGCGGATGTCGAGAATAATCGCCATCGCCGGCCGGAACGCGCTGATGTAGGTGAAATTCTGCTCAGGTCCGACGCCAAGATAGACCCGCCCTGGTTTGACCGTTTTCACAAGATCCGGAATCACGTATTGAAAGCTCGTTTCGTTCGACAGCAGGTTGTCGGATCGAAAAAAGCCGTCCTGCTCCGAAGAGTCCCTCGATAAATTCCAGAACTCCCGGTCGCTGAGCGATTTCGGCAGCGTTCCCGCTGCCGCCGACTGATGGGCGCTCGCGCCGCCGCCCGGCACGTGCAGACAGGCGATGATGAGCACCGCGACACACAGGCGCGCCAGCAGCCCGTGGTGAAGGTCTGGCTGCATTCGACGCGCGAGGCATCCTCGCTGGCTGCGTTGCGACGCCAGACCTGCACCACCTGGATGAAATCGGTCTCGTTTCATGGCGCGTATCTTACCCCTCCGGGCCGTGAAGCCGACAGGATCTTCAGCCGGCAGCCGCACTGTCTCCCAGGTTAGGATTGCCTTGCGAATGGACACACGAATGCGCCCCACGACGTCGATTCTCATGAGGGCGGCGCTGGGCCTGCTGCTGGCGCTGCTCGCGCCGGCCAGGTTCATCGCCCAGCACGAGACTGCCGCCGACGTCCTCGACGGCGAGCGCGCGTATCGCCAGACCTGCGCGAACTGTCACGGCCCTGACGGCGATGTGATCACCGGCATCGACCTTGGCCGCGGGCAATTCCGCCGCCAGATGTCCGACGACGATCTGGTTCGAATTATCCGCACCGGGATTGCGGGCACGCCGATGCCGCCGAGCAACATGACCGTCGAGCAGGCGCAGAAAATCGTCGCGTATCTGCGTGCCCGCGCGGCGTCGGTGCGCGCGGGCGCCGGCCGCGGCGCCGTCCGAGGCGATGCCGCGCGCGGCCAGGCAATCTTCGAGGGCAAGGGCGGCTGCCTCGGCTGTCATCGGGTCAACGGCGCGGGTTCGGGTATCGGTCCGGAGCTCTCGAGGATCGGCGCGGTGCGCGGCGCCCTCGAAATCGAACAGTCGCTCGTCGACCCGAACGTCGACGTACAAGCGACGAACCGGTTCTATCGCGTCGTGATGCGCGACGGCTCGGCCGTGACCGGGCGCCTGTTGACGCACGATACCTTCACCATTCAGATGCTCGATCTGAGCGAACGACTCCGGTCGTTCAACAAGAGCGATCTACGCGAGCACGGCTTTGCCGCCTCACCGATGCCCTCGTTTCGCGATCGCTTGACGTCGCAGGAAATCGCCGACCTGATCGGCTATCTCGTATCTCTACGGGGACGGAGTTGAACGTCATGAGGCTTCGCAGTGTCGGGATCCTTGTGCTGGTTGTCGCGGCCGCCGCCACGCTCGGCGCGCAGGTGTCGTTCGATCGCCTCCTGAATGCGAATCGTGAGCCGCACAACTGGTTGTCGTACTCGGGGACGACCTTCAACCAGCGCTACAGCGAGCTGACGCAAATCACGCCAGCGAACGTGAAGAACCTGCAGCTTCAGTGGGTGTGGCAGGCGCGGTCGCTCGAAAAATTCGAGGCGACGCCGCTCGTCGTCGACGGCGTGATGTACACCGTCGAGGCGCCGAACAACATCGTCGCGCTCGACGCCGCCACCGGCCGGCCGTTCTGGACGTTCAACTACACCCCCGCGCCCGAGGGGCGCCCCTGCTGCGGCCGGGTGAACCGGGGCGTCGCGATCCTCGGTAACACGCTGTACATGGGCACGATCGACGCGCACCTGATCGCGGTCGATGCCAGAAGTGGTCAACTCATCTGGAACGTCGTCGTCGCCGATGCCAAGGCGCGCTACTCAATCACGCACAATCCGTTGATCGTCAAGGACAAGGTGATCATCGGTACCGGCGGCGGCGACGGCCCGATTCGCGGCTACATCTCGGCGTTCGATGCCAAGAGCGGGAAAGAGGCGTGGCGCTTCTACACGATCCCCGCGGCCGGCGAACCTGGCAACGACACGTGGGCCGGCGACTCGTGGAAGACCGGCGGTGCAGGGGTGTGGAATGCGGGGGCCTACGATCCGGAGACGAACCTCGTGTACTTCGGCACCGGCAATCCGGCGCCGGACTGGGACGGCCGAAGCCGGCTGGGGGACAACCTGTACAGCGACAGCGTGGTCGCGCTGGATGCGGACACGGGCAAGCTCAAGTGGTACTACCAGTTCACGCCTCACGACGAGCTCGACTACGACTCGACACAGGTGCCGACGCTGGCCGACGTCCAGTGGCAAGGTCGTGCGCGCAAAGTGATGCTGTGGGCGAATCGCAACGGCGTGATGTATGTTCTCGATCGCACCACGGGCGAGTTCCTGAAGGGCAAGCCGTTCGTGAAGACGAACTGGCTCGACGGCTTCAACGCGGAAGGCCGGCCGAATCGCGTGAAGTTTCCGACGCCCGAAGGCACGCTGATTCACCCGCACGTCCACGGCGGCATCAACTGGGCGCCGACGGCGTTCAGCCCGCGGACCGGGTGGTACTACGTCGCGAGTTGGGAGAACTCCGGCACCGTGGCCGTCGAGGGGCAGTTTCCGCGCGCCGCCGGGCCGAACAATCGGCAGACAGCCATGGGACAGACCAACCTCGTGCCGTTCTACAACAACGACACCGAACCCTACGGCGTCGTGCGCGCCTACGATCCAGCGACGCTGGACAAGAAGTGGGAATTTCGCATGACCGACATCACGTGGGGCGGCGTGCTGGCGACGGCGAGCGACCTCGTCTTCAGCGGCGGACGGGAGGGGTACTTCCTGGCGCTCGACGCGAAGACCGGCGCCCTGCTCTGGCGCGCCTCGGTCGGCGGCCAGGTCAACGCCGGCGCCATGAGCTACGCCGTCAACGGCAGGCAGCACGTCGCGATTGCCGCCGGCAACACGCTGTTCTCCTATGCCTTGCCGTAGAGCATCGCAGCGTCGTGACTCAGTATGCGAATCACGGCTTCGATCGTAAAGAGATCAACTGTGTGATAGCGGGTGCGCCAACTGCGAGCGGGCTTTGGATCACACCGTCGGCGTCGACGAGCACCGCAGCCGGTGTCGACGTGCAATCGTAAGCGTCCGTCACCTCGCCCTGTTGCTGGAGCAGTATCAACAACTGGCCCGGGTCTTTCCCCTTCTCGACGAGGTTCTGCTGCACGCTTCCTCGACTGATGACCACCATGCGAAATGCGTGTTCGTGCAAAGCAGCAAGGCCTGGCAGCTTGGGAGCCAATGCCTGGCATGACTGACAGTGCGGACTGGAGAAGAGGAGCAGAACCGGCTTTCCGGACGCTCGAAGTGAGTCGAGCGAATGCGGATGCCCCTCAAGGTCTGGAAGGGCAAACCCTGGCGCCAACGTGCCGATCGCCAAACCGTTCCCGGTGAGCACGTTCTCCGGGGCCGCCCACTCCGGCGCCACCTCACCTCCGTCCAACGTGGCGACTGGCGCCGCCCGATGCCGGGAGCCGGCGGATTCTGGCTCGTCGACGAACGCCGTCTCAGGCGCCGGTTCCTGCGCTTCTCGCCCGAGCACGTGCATGATGGTTGCAACGATCACTGCCGCGAGCACCATCGCCACCCTCTGCCCACGGGTGTCGAGACGACTCAGCAGGACCCATAGATCTGCGGCGGACTGCGGCGGTCCGCTGACGATGAGCCACGTCGCACACGCCGCCAGCACGCCGTTGCGCGCGAGCGTCTGCCAACCTATGGGTTTGGCACGCAACTGGCCAAAGCAGTTGCAGGGCGGTTGCCGACCGCGCGCCAGATTGGCCGCAATGCCTGCGATGAAGATCACGAGCAATCCGCCCGCCGCCCACGCCGCGTACCAGGCGGAGGCGGCGAACAGGAATCCTGCGCCGACGGCGATTTCCACCGGTGGCAGCAGGGGAAACAGCGGCTGTGCGAACCGCGGCGCGCCAAAATCGCGCAGGGCCTGCATGGCTGCTCGTCTGTTCGTGAGCTTCGCGGTACCGGCCGTCAGAAAAGTGGCTGCCAGCAGACATCGTACGACGAGCAATCCGAACTCAGTGACTGTCCACACCATGGCGTCCGCCAACGTGCCGAGTGTCCATCGCGATTTGACAATCTTGACACGCCTCGGCGGGAGCGAGGGGCCCACCTCGAGGGCCATGCGGACTCGTCACTCCGCGCTGGCTCGGCCGAGTGGTCGTGCGGGCTTCCGCTGCCACACGGCGGAAAGCGCAATCCGCTAGTGTCCTGCGTTCGACGATTTAGTACACGGCTTCCGGCGCGCGGCGCCCG
>JBDTVS010000219.1:0-37068 GCA_040007095.1 Acidobacteriota bacterium | reverse complement strand
AGTATCGGCGATACCATCGTCTGATTGTTCCACTCCTCGCTGTCTGGTCTGATTGTGATCATGTCGCACCACTACTCCGGTCCTGACTACGGGTTCCCCCACGGGGACGCTCGCCTCGACCTGACTGACGTGTATGCCTTCCCCGGGTCAGGGAAGCCCGACAAGTCGGTTCTGATCATGAACGTGCATCCGTCAGCCGGCGTGAGCCCCGGAGGGCCGACGACGGCCGTGCCGTTCGCACCGGACGCGCTGTATGAGCTGAACATTGACACCAACGGCGATGCCGTCGCCGATATCGCGTATCGAGTGCGCTTCTCCGCCTCAGAGGAAGGCCAGTCTGCGACAGTGCGCCGTGTTGACGGGCAGCAGGCAGCCGGCACCGGCGACGACGGGCAGATTGTGCTCGAAGGGGCACCCGTCTCGACCGGGCTCGAGGCGCGTGTCACTGACGTTGGCGACTACCGCTTCTTCGCAGGATGGCGTAGCGAGCCGTTTTTCTTCGACACGCAGGGCGCGTTGAACAATCTCCAGTTCACCGGCACCGATTTCTTCGCCAACGCCGACGTCTGCAGCATTGTTCTGGAAGTCCCCAACTCGGCCCTGGGATCCGGCCCGATCGGATTGTGGGCGCGCACGGTGGGCCGCCGCGACGGCGAATGGGTTCAGGCCGACAGAGGCGCACGGCCCTCGCAATCTATCTTCTTGACCGGATCGGATAAGGCCGCGTATCTCGCTGGCGAGCCGGCGAGCGATGCGCGCTTCGTCCCGACCTTCGCGCACTCCCTGGAGCATGCGGGCGGATACGCCCCCGAAGACGCGTCCCGAGTGGCGAGGACTCTGCTGCCCGACGTTCTCCCTTATGACCCCACGCGGCCGGCGTCATACCCGAGTAGTGGTCGGACACTCGCAGACGACGTCATGGACGTGTTCATTTCGATGCTCACGAACGGAAAGATCACGCGTGACAACGTCGGGCCGCACAACGACCTGCTTGCCGAGTTCCCGTACCTGGGACCGCCGCACGAGGATCGGCAAGGCGAATATTCGCTGGCGCTCACAGCGTTCGGCTCGATTGCGCCGGAAGGGATCGAGTGGAAGCCGTTTCCGGCGTTCCCGCCATCAGCCCGCCTGGCGGTCGTCGTTGGCAACCCGTCGGCAAAAGGCCTGTACACCGTCAGGGTCCGAGTCCCCAACGGCGTGAAGCTGATGCCGCACCGCCATCCTGAAGACCGCGTATACACGGTCATCTCCGGCGTCTTTTACATCGGCGTTGGTGATCGCTTCGACGCGGCGAAGCTGCAGGCGTATCCACCGGGATCGGTTGTCGTGTTGCCTGGGAACACGTCTCACTTCCACTGGGCCAGGTCGGGCGAGTACGTGACACAGGTGTCGGGGATCGGACCACTCGGCATCGACTACGTAAACCCTGAAGACGATCCGCGTCACCACAGCGATTAACGGGAGCGCCATCGCTCTTGAGAACAGTCCCATCATCGACGCGACGTGCGTGCATACGTCCCGCGTCACGAGGCTTTCATGAATACAACGACGCAGACGGCGCAAATCATGATCAGTCGATCGTCGCCCGCCTATTGGCGCATCACATTCGATAACCCTCCGCTCAATGTCATGGGTCCACAATTCGTCCGTGAGTTCAGGGACATCATGACGGCCATCGAAGCGGACGATCAACTGAGGGTCGTGGTGTTCGACAGCGCTGTCGATGGCTTCTTCCTGAACCACAGCGACTTCTTCGCCAACTTTGACGATTTGAAAAGCATTCCGATAGGCCCGACCGGTCTGGAGGCCTGGCCGGACATACTGGTGCGGCTCACCCGTGCGCCGGTTGTTTCGATTGCGTCTATCAGGGGCCGCGCGACGGGAAACGGCAGCGAGATCGCGCTCGCCTGCGATATGACGTTCGTCAGTCGAGAGAAGGCTGTGCTCTCCCAATGGGAAGTGGGCGTGGGTATGGTCGCCGGCGGCGGTCCCATGGCGCGCCTGCCACGCTTGATCGGCCGCGGACGCGCACTGGAGGTGCTGCTCAGCTCCGACGATATCGGAGGAGGGCTGGCAGAGGTTTACGGCTATGTGAACCGGGCGCTGCCGGACGCCGAACTCGACGGGTTCGTCGACGCGCTGGCGACTCGCATCGCAGGGTTCGACAAGTGGGCGATCGCGAAGACCAAGAGTCTTGTGAACGCCAGCCTCCCGCCAGACGTGGAAGTCGCAGCTGGATGGGACGCCTGCATGGCCTCGGTTGTACGGCCGGCGACAGAGGCAAGGCTCAAGGCCTTGTTCGAACTCGGTTTTCACAAGCTAGGACCGGCCGAAGATCATCTGGGCGCCTATCTGGGTCGCATCAGCCGCTGACGAGTGCGCCGCGGCAGCAAAGGACAGTCATCATGGACTTGCTTGCTCTCGCAAAGACGATCGCCGACCGCGGCGTCGCACGCGGCGGTGCCGGTTGCCGTGTGCATCATCGACACGCATGGCAATGTCATCCCCAAGCACCGCATGAGCGGCGCGTCGGCTTTCTCGATCGAGCTCTCCGAGCGCAAGGCGTACACCTCGGCCCTGGTAGGGATGCGAACAGCCGATCTGCTTCCGCTCGTGCGGCCCGGCAAGGACCTCTTCCCGCTGATGACGGTACCTGGTGGTCGGTATTGCGCGATGAACGGTTGCGCGCCTGTCACGGTCGAGGGCGAACGGGTTGGCGGTGTCGGGTCAGCGGCGGAACCGTCGAGCAGGACGTCGCGACTCTCGAGGCGGGCCTTCGTCGGTAGCGGCGTACCCAGCTTGATCGCCAGCACCAACTCGCCGAGGATCTCGCCCGCTCGTGGCGTGACCAGCGTGGCGCCGATCAGGACGCCGTGCTCGCGATCAGCCACAAGCTTCAATGCGCCTCCGTAAAAAATCGTGGATATAGCCTCGCACGCTCTCGGGCGGATCGGCGGTGGCGACGGCGACATCGATGCATCTGGCGCGCGCCGCAGCCGCCGACAGCCCGACCGACGCGACCTCCGGATCGGTGAATGTCACGCGAGGAACGGCCAGGCGGAGCCAGCCAGGAGTGAGCACGCGCGGGAGGCGCAGCCCGTGGGTGCGGCATGCCTGTCCTAGAAATGTTGGCATTCGACCGAAATCTGCTCGTTGGTGACAATCGTGAGTTTCTGGCCGTCTTCGACCTGAGTCGGTTCTCGCACTTCGAAATCGCCTGTGAAGCAGGCGAGACGGGCCGGACAGAGAGCGCCTACGCACCGCCGGGTGTACGACCATGCCGCGCTCATCAGGGTGTGACTTGACACCGCGCTGGATTGCAGGCATCGGCACGCTTTTACTGGCGATGGCATCGAGCGATGGAGAGGGACGATGACGCGGGCTCGCGTGTGCGCACATATGGAGGCGCTCGAGGCGGCAAAGCGCGCGTATTGCCGGCGGAGAATCGTCGCAGCAGAGAGTGGCACCGCAGCTCTGGCAGGTCCGAGGGTGCAGCCACCGTGCCTACAGCTCCACGCATTCCTCACATTCGTATCGACTGGCGACGGTCCACGCTCACCACCGTCAGCACAGGCTCATCGCCTCTGCTGAGCCCGGTGAGCGCTGGCCCTACTGCTATCGCGATGACGTCATCGCTGCCTATTGAACCCGTTGCGTGGCGAGATGGTGTCGCGTTGAAGTGAGGCTGAGAATAGCCAGCGACCGAATGGGCGGGTTGCAGCACGTTGAGCCGTCGCCGACATATACCAACGTCCAATAGATCTACGCCGGCGCATCCTGTCTAATCGCTCTTTGGATTGGAGGTGGCGATGAAGCGAAGCAGCATGGTGACGACGGCGATTGCGACGATGTGGCTCGGCGTCCTGAGCGCGCTAACCATGTCCGCGCAGGACAAGTACGCGGTCAAAGTGCCGGATGGGCTTCCGTTCTCGGATTTCAAGGGATACGAGGACTGGCAGGTCGTGGCGGTCAGCCAGACCGACGATTTGCTCAAGGCGATGGTCGCGAATCCCCCGATGATGGCGGCCTACAAGGCCGGCATCCCAGGCAATGGCAGGCCGTTTCCGGACGGCTCCAAGATCGTGAAGATCGAGTGGAAGCCACAGAAGAGCACCGAGGCGCCGTTCTCGGTGCGGATTCCCGATGTGTTGCAGGACGTGTTCTTGATCGAGAAAGACAGCAAGAAGTATCCGCACACCCAGGGATGGGCCTATGCCGTGTTCGACTATCAGTCCGCGTCGGACACCTTCGTGCCCAATAAGACCGGTACGATCGAATGCGGCTTCGCGTGCCATACGCGAGTGGCGAAGAAGGACTACATCTTCACGGCATACGGAAAGAGATGAGGTCGAAAGGAGTCGCCATGGCCACCGTACCGATCGAACAGAAGAACTATGAGATGCCCCCGCGCGATGGATTCACAGTCGCACAGTTTCTCACCGTCGCCGACATCGACCGATCGCTTCGTTTTTATGAGGCGGTCTTCGGCGGTCGCATTCTGAGCAGAGGCGATAGTGACGGCGCACCTGGATACATTCAGATCGCGAACATGTGGCTGATTGTCAACGTCGGAGGCGGGCCAACCCCCGACAAGCCGTCGATCACGCTCGGCGTCCTTGCTGATCCGAACAGGATCAGTAGCTTTATGAATATCCGCGTCGCGGACATTCGTGCGTGCTACGACGCCTGGAAAAGTCGAGGAGCCGAGTTCATTACCGAGCCGAAGGACAAATACGGCGAGACGCGCTGCTACATCCGCGATCCTGACGGCTATATCATCGAGGTCGGTCAGAGCAAGCCAGAATTCACCTACGGTTGACGATCGGCAACCCTGTGACCAAAGCCGACAACAGGAGAACGTGACGTGTCACACCACTATCCCGGTCCCAGTATCGGATTCCCGCGCGGGGGACGCGCGCCTCGACTTGACCGATCTGTATGCCTTTCCCAAGCCGGGAGACGGCGGCAAGTCGATCTTCATCATGAATGTGCATCCGTCGGTCGGCCTCAATCCGCCGGGACCAACGACTGCCGAGCCGTTCGCGCCTGAGGCCCGGTACGAGCTGAAGATCGATACGGACGGCGATGCCATCGCCAATATCAGCTACGAGGTGCGCTTCTCATCGTCTGAGGATGGCCGTCAGAGGGCGACGCTGCGTCTTGCTGAAGGCGCGCAGGCGGCCGAAACAGGCGTGACCGGGATGGTCATCGTCGAGGGCGTGCCAGCACGTCGGCGTCGATGGCGTGGACCAGGCAGGCGGCGATGGAGGCAAGCGCGACGCCGCCCGATGCTTCGTCCACCTTCTTCCGGTCGTCTGCGTCGCACTGCTTGTCGATCCGCGCGAGACGGCCGGCGAGCGACGAGAGGTACTCGTCGTTGGTCCCGTTCGCTGCCACGTGGTCCAGTAGCGCGCGGAGCGACACCGTCGGGTTCTTCTCGAGCGGGCGAGTGTCTGCCAGCTTGTGCTCGGTGACGCGAACGCAGTCCACGATCAGGAAGTGTGTCTTGGCCCGCGCGTCAGGCGTAACGGCCTTCAGCTCGTCCGGGTTGTTCACGAGCACGCCGCGGCCCCTCCCGTTGGCCGCGGCGCTCCATCGACAGGCGTTGCAGGTACTTCTCGTCGATTATCGGGGTTATGGCGGAAATCCTGGGACACCGACGGAGAAGGGACTCGCCGCAGATAGCCGTGCCGCTCGAGCGTTCGTGGCTGGGCGCTCGGACGTGGACACCTCGCGGCTGGTGTACCTCGGCGAGTCGTTGGGAACGGCGGTGGCGGTCGACCTCGCCGTCGATCACCCGCCCGCGGCCCTTATCCTGCGGTCGCCGCTCACATCCATGAGCGACATCGGACGGCATCACCATCCGTTCCTGCCCGTGCGCCTGCTTCTTCGAGACCGGTTCGCGACGATCGACAAGATTCGCGGGATCCAAGTGCCGTTGCTGGTCATAGCGGGCGAGAGCGATCGGATCGTACCCATCGAAAACGGTCGACGCCTCTATGCAGCGGCGGCGGCGCCCAAGACACTTCCGGTGATTCCCGACGCCGATCACAACGATCACGAACTGCTGGCGGGAGACGACATGATCCGCGCGGTCATCCGTTTCCTCCAGCCGCTGTGGTGACGCATCAGTCTGAGCCGCGCATGCTGCCTCGCATCCACTCGCTCTCCGGTCATCTGTCGACGCGGGCCTGACGAGCACCTCGCAGATGGGACAATGGGTTCCTCGCGCTCCGTCGGGAAACCGTGGAAGGGGCTCGGTCCCGGCGGGCTGAAAGTTCTCGAGTCGCACGACCGAAAACGCGGCATCGACTGCGGCAGGGTGGTATCCGCGATGACGGCCGTCGATCACGTTGCACGCAAGGGCACTGGAGTAGCGAAGATGGCTGTGGACTGGTTCGACAATCTGGTGGGATTTCGGGAGCGATCGTACGACGAGACGCAGACGCAGCTGGAGGTGGTCGGGACGTCGCTCCGTTCCAAGATCAACAACCGGTCGTACGCGATCGGCGAATTGGAAACGCCTTCGCTGAAGGAGCTGCGAAACCGGGCCGAGAGCGTTGTCCACCGACTCGCTGGAGCACTCAAGGTCTCCAACGTGTCCGGCGACGTCAGGAAAATGCATCGCGACCCGGCCAACCAAAACGCGTTGTTTCAGGTCGCTTCCCAGTTCAATCTGCTTGAAATGGTGGGACCTGACGTCTGTCCTGAAGACGGCGTCACTCGATACATCAACGATCACACACAGGGCCCCGCCTGCGCGATCGCCGCCGGTGCGGCCACCGTCTACCGGAATTTCTTTGCGCCTGTCGATGGCCAGACCGGGCAAACGCGAGACCGACAAATCGATTGTCTGGAGAGCCTCGGTGCAGCACTGGGCAACGACACGGACAGGCTATGGACGATGCGCAATGGATATGCCCTGTGCACAGAGAGGGGTCTGGCGGTCATCGCTCAGAAACTCAAAGCGCTCGATGCCCACCAGACAGATGACCTTCGTGCTCTACTCCGCGTCGGCCTTCATAGCGGCGTGCAAGTGACAGACGCCCAGGAGACACACCTCGTCGTCACCCAGGTGTTCTGCTCCGCTCTTCCCGTCAGCTACACGCCAATCCCGGCCGACCGCTGGAAGCCCTTTGCGGTCCTGGTCCTCGAAGGTGCGTACGAAGCCACGCTTTGGGCTGCCGTGATCAACGCGGATCGGTTCTCCTCGAAGATCGTGTTTCTGACGAGTCTTGGTGGCGGGGCCTTCGGCAACGAATCACCATGGATCCACGCCGCGATGCGGCGCGCGTTGAAAAAAGTGGCAGGTCTCGGCTTGGATGTTCGCATCGTGAGTTTTGGAAGGCCAGATCCAGCGCTCGAGCGCCTGGCTCAGGAGTTCAAGTAAGTACACTTCGCAGCCGTCGGGTCCCGGTCGAACGAGGCATGCCGTGTTCAAAGGACTTCGGCATGAATGATCTATTTAATGAGTCACGAACGAATCGACGACTTGACTCGTGCCGTCAAGCCCTGAACCGATCGCGCCAACGGGCTGAGAACGCCCCGCGCGAAAGGGCTGGTGGGTGGCGCCGCGCGGGGATGGTCCATCACGTGTGAGGGCGTCCGTTCAGTCCCGCACGGAGAATCGCGACTGTCTCCTGTCCCAGCCGGGGCGGCGATGTCTCTTGGCATATGGGTCATCTTCACACTGGTCCTTCGGGTGTCATCAGCTCGACGTGCAAGCCGTGTGACGATGTGTGCGACGTTTAGCGTGAATGGTATTCTGCGCAAGCGTGTGCTGAATGGGACACATTTCCCACACTGCCGCTCGTCAAAATGACTGATTCGGGTTCCCTTCGCTCGTCGCCAACCCGGACCTGGTAGCTCAATACTGTCGGCGCGGGAGGTGGCGTGGATCCGTTCGTGGCCCAGCTCGCCTGTCTCTGCACTACACATCGCACTCGCGCGAAGTGGGTCTTTGTCCCGACTCACGCCATCGGACGCACGCTCGGCGATCGCCTCGTGCTCGAAGGGACCGACTGGGCCAACCTCAGGTTTGTGACGCCCCTGGACATCGCGCTCCTGATGGGCGCGCCTTTTCTCGTCGAGCGCGGCATCGACCCATCCGAAGAGGAACTGGGTCCGGCGCTGATGATGCGCCTCCTTCTGGAACTTCCGGTGCAGGGCGGCTACTTCCGACCGCTGGCAGACCATCCCACCCTGGCTCAGGCGCTATGGACCACCGTACGCGAGCTGCGGATGTCGGGTGTTGGTCCGGAAGTGCTGACGCCCAACGTCTTCTCATCGCCCGCGAAGCGGGCAGAGATCGTGGCGCTGCTGTCGTCCTACGAGCGCTTCCTGGCCGAGCACCAGCGCGCCGATTTGGCCGCGGTGTACAAAGAGGCGCTGAGGCATGCCGACTGGTGCCCGGTTCAGCTGCAGGACTGCTGGACTGAGTTGCCGGACGCCCACTGGAATCCGCTTCAGCGCGCCGTCATGGATGCCATGCCCGGCGAACGGATCGAGCCCCAAACGTTCGAACTTCCCAGCGTGTCGCTGCCTCGCCGATTGTTGTCGCGTCGGGCCCGGCTGCTGAAAGCCGCGCCCGCGACGAACCCGCTGGCGTTCCTGATGACGCCGTCAGCCGCATCCCGCGTCGTTCCGATGCCGGCGATCGATCTGTTTCACGCGGGCGGTCGGGAGGCGGAAATCGAGGAGGTCTTTCGCCGCGTGCTGTCGATTGGCGTGTCGCTGGATCAGGTCGAGATCGCCTGCGCCTCTGACGCGCATCAGGCCTTGATTTGGGAGAAGGCACTCCGACACAACTGGCCCGTCACGCTGGGGGCGGGCATTCCCGCGACATTCACGCGTCCGGGCCGGGCATTGCTCGGCCTCTGCGACTGGATTGAAACCGACTTCTCGGCCGGCCATTTTCGCCGGTTGCTCCAGTCGGGCGACGTGAGCATCGAGGCCCACGAGGGCTTCACTGCCGGACAGGCCGCGCGTGTGCTCGCGCGTGCAGCGGCCGGATGGGGACGGGCCACCTACGGACTTGCGTTCGGCCGCCTCTGCAAGCGCTACGAATCTCGCGCCCACGATCCGGACGAGTCGGACGCCGACCGCGCGGACGCGCAGGAGAAGGCTGATCGAGTCGCGCATGTTCGCACGTGGATTTCCGACCTCGTGGCCTCCTTGCCGGCTCCGGGAGCTGACGGCAAGGTGCCACTGCAGACCGTTGTGAGCGGCGCTCTCGACTTCCTCGAGCGCAGGACCGCACGGAGCAGCGCGCTCGATCATCGGGCGGCGGCCGCCTTGCGCGAACACGTCGGCGAACTGCGCGCGCTGGGCGCGTTCTCGTGCGCGCTCTCCGAGGCGCTCCGCTTCGTCCGCGAACGGGTCCAGTCGCTGACCGTTGCTCCCGAACGTCCGCGCCCGGGTCATCTCTTCGCGTCCACGCTATCGCAAGCCGGATACGCCGGACGGCCCTACCTCTTCATCGTCGGACTCGAAGAGGGCCGTGTGTTTTCCTCGTCGACCGAAGACGCGGTGCTGCTCGACGCGGAACGGGCCTCGATCTCGACCGACCTTCGCCTGTCGACCGATCGCATCGACGAATCGGTGTATGCGGTCCTGGGTCGGCTGGCCGTCCACGGCGCGTCGGCAACGTTCAGTTACTCGTGCCGGGACACCCGAGAGTTTCGAGACACCTATGCGTCCTGGCTGATGTTGCAGGCGTATCGACTCCAACAGGGCAACGAGACCCTCTCGTATCAGGCGATGAAGGCAGCGTTGGGCGAGCCCACATCGGCCGTGCCTGCCGATCGCGATGTCGCGCTGTCACCAAACGGCTGGTGGCTGCGCGGGGTCGTCGGAACGGGCCAGGAAGGGACGGCCGTCCTCGGGGCCGCGTTTCAACAGACGGCCCGCGGCCGCGCGGCGGAGACACGGCGCGAGACGCAAGCATTCACCGGGTTCGATGGCTACGTGCCCGACGCGGGTTCGGTGCTCGATCCCTCTGGCGCCGCCAACGTCTACTCGGTCACTGAGCTCGAGAAAGCCGCCGAATGTCCGTTCCGGTTCTTCCTGAAACGGGGCCTCGGCGTGCGGCCAGTGGACGAGCGCGAGCGCGATAAGGACGTGTGGCTCGACCCGCTGACCCGCGGCTCTGAACTGCACGACATCTACGCGACGTTCCTGCGGCGCGTGCGCGACGAGAACCGTCGTCCCACCAAGAAGGACGGTGCCTGGCTGCAGGCGCTCGCACAGGAACGCCTCATCCAGCTGCACGAGGAGATGCCGGCGGCCACGGCGGAGATTCTCGCGCGCGAAAGCCAGGATTTTCTGGCCGACGTCGAGCTGTTCGTTGAAGCGGAACTCGAAGAGACGACAACGGCTGTCGGGCTCGAGGTGTCTTTCGGGCGACCGCTGAACGACGATGAAGAGCCGCTCGCTCGGGCGGAGCCGGTGGCGATCGCGCTCGGCAAGGGCCTCACGCTCCGCATCGCCGGCCGCATCGATCGCATCAACCAGACTGGCGCCGCCACCTTCGAGGTGCTCGACTACAAGACCGGCCGGTTCTGGAGGGACAAGTGGAGAGGGGTGTTCGCTGGCGGACAACGGTTGCAGCACGCCCTCTATGGCCTCGCCGCCGTCGAACTGCTCAAGTCCCGTTGCAAGACGCCGACGATGGCGGCGGGCGTGTACTACTTCTCCAGCCACCAGGGACGCCGGGAACGCGTGGTGATACCCGCGCCCACGCGCGATGCGATCGCGGGCGTTCTGGGCGACTTGCGCGATGTGATTATCACTGGACAGTTCATTCGCACGCCGGATGAGGGCAACTGCCGTTACTGTGACTACGCCGCGGCGTGCGGCGGCGCGGTGAACCAGCAGGCGAAGAACAAGTTGGGGGACACTCGGTTCGGGGCGTTCGGGAGGCTCGCCGCCCATGAGTGACTCTCGTGCGGTCGACCGCGAGTCGCGCCGTGTGATCCGCGAGGAGCTGCTCCAGAACATCCTCGTCGAAGCAGGGGCCGGATCGGGCAAGACGCAGATGCTCGCCGCGCGCATGGCCGCGGGCGTGGCGACCGGTGTCTACCAGGTCGAGCACATGGCGGCGGTCACCTTTACCCGGAAGGCCGCGTCGGAACTTCGGGGCCGATTCCACCTGGCGCTCGAGATGGAGATGGACAGAGCGTGCGCCGTTTCGTCAGACCGCCCACGGGATCCCGACCGCGTCGCCCGGCTTCAGGCGGCGTTGTCGAATCTGGAGCGATTCTTCGCAGGGACGATTCACTCGTTCTGTGCCCGCCTGCTTCGTGAGCGCCCGGTCGAATCGGGCGTCTCCCCAGGCTTCACCGAACTCGACGAGGTGCAGGATCTCGAGCTGCGCCAGCGGGCCTGGCGTGATTTCATCACGAGCGCGCGCGCCGTGGGCGACGCCGACATGATGGCGTTGCTGGAGGCCGACATCCGCCCCAAGGATCTGGATGCGGCGTTCGCGACCATCTGCGACAACGACGATGTGGAGTTTCCGACGGGGGAGGGCGTATGCCCCGATCCGAGGCCGGCGTGGAAGGCGCTGGAGTCGTTCTGGAAGGAGCTTCAGAAGCATCTGCCGTCGTCGATCGGTGCCGAATCCACGTGCAAGATTCAGCAGGCCGCCAGCACATTCCGCGGACAACTGCGCGTATCGCGGCATCGGCTTGGGCGTCCCGCCGTCGTCGCCTCGTTAGTTGCGACCTGGGACTGCGAGTCGAAGATCGTGCAGATGCGGTGGGCAAACTCCGCGGCGGAGAAAAGACGCCTGCGCGATCTGATTCAAGGGCTGCACCGGGAGCTTTGCGAAACCGTTGTCGCGCCTTACCTCGCGCAGTGGCGCGAGTATGTGTATCGTCTCGCGATCGGCCTGCTCACCCGCGCGCGCCAGACGGCCTCGGACGAACGGCGCCGCCTCAACGCGGTCAACTACGGCGACCTGCTCAACCTGACGGCCCGAGTCCTCCGGGAGAACGTGGACGTGCGGAGAGCGCTGCAGCAGAAGTTTCGGTATCTGCTGGTCGACGAATTCCAGGACACCGATCCGGTCCAGGCGGAAATCGTGTTCTGGCTCGCACAAGAGGCCGGGACCTCGTCCGCCAGGACGCCGGGCGAGGCACCGGACTGGCGAAAGGTGCCGTTGCGGGCCGGCGCGCTGTTCGTTGTCGGCGACCCGAAGCAGTCCATCTACCGCTTCCGCCGCGCGGACATCGACATCTACAACATCGTCCGTCAACGCTTCAGCGAGAGCGGCGTCGGGCGAGTGCTGCCGCTGACGCTCAATTTTCGCTCAGCGCCCCAGCTGTGCACTTTTGCAAACGAGGTCTTTCAGAGGCGATTCCCGGCAGAGCCGACCGTGCACGCGCCTCGGTTCGCCCCGCTCGATGCCGATCCGGAGAAGAAGATTTCCGGAGATATCTTGACGCTGACGCACAGGTGCGAGAAGCGCGACCTCCAGGCTGAAGATGGCAGGAAGATCGCGACCTACATCCGATCCGAGGTCGACGCCGGTCGACGCCGGTTCAGCGACTTCCTGATCCTCACCAGGAAGAAACGCAACCGCATCGCGCCGTATGTGCACGCGCTCGAGGCGCTGAACATCCCCGTCGAGGTCAGCGGCGCCGGGGCGTTCGGCGACTCCCGCGAAGTCGAGGCCCTCACGCTGCTCCTGCGCGCCCTGGCCGATCCACAGGATCAGGTGGCGCTCATCGCCGTGCTTCGTGGCCCCCTGTTCGGCATCAGCGATCCCGAGCTCTTCGCGTTCAGGCAGAGCGGCGGCTGGTTCGGCCTGTTTCAGGATCGTGGTGTCGTTGGTGAGGCCGTAGGTGGGGGCCGGCTTCAGCCGGACCATGATGCCGACTCGGTCTCCGCCGTCCTGCGTGCCGCCGGTGACGATCGTAGTGGCCGGCCCCAGCCGGACCGTGATGGCGACTCGGTCCATGCGGCGCTGTCCGCATTGAGCCAGTACTACCGGTGGACCCGCGTGCTGCCCGCCGCCGGCGCCCTGGAACGGATCCTCGAAGCCAGCGGCTACCTCGCGCTGGCGGCGACGACGCCGGGCGGTGTGGATGCAGGCGATCTGGCCCACGCGGTCGATCGCGTTCGTCAGGTGGTGGAAGACGGAGCCAGTCTCGCGGACGCCGCGGATGCGCTGGAGGCCGACCGGGAAGCCACGAGCGAAGTCGAGTCGTTGCCGCTCGAGCCCGGCCGCACAGACGTTGTCCGGCTGATGAACCTGCACAAGGCGAAAGGGCTGGAGGCTCACGTGGTCTTTCTGGCCGACCCGCTGGGTGGGGTCAAGCCGCGAGCCGATGTGCACATCGAGCGGACGGAGCTGCACGCGCGCGGGTGGCTGAAGGTCGTTCGAAAAAGCGAGGGGTCGTGGGCCGAGACCCTGCTCGGCGAGCATGCCGACTGGAGCGCGCACGAGGCCGCGGAGCTGCCGTACGTGGTCGCTGAAGAAGATCGGCTCCTGTATGTCGCCGCGACGCGCGCCAGGCAGGTGCTCGTCGTCAGTCGGTGGATCGGGAACGCGGACCACTGTGCATGGTGCGTTCTGGATGACTCGCTAAAGCAGGCGGGTGAACTGTCGGTGTCCGCAGCGGTACACGTGCCGGCGGTGGCGCTTGAGGACTGCTCGATGGGTGCCGAAACGGCCGCGGCAGACGCGCGCGAGAAGGCGCATGCGCGCGTGCACCAGCCGTCATGGACGGTCACCTCGGTCACGGCGGAGGCGCGGCACATCGCGCGTATGACGCGCTCGGTCGATGCCTCGGCTGACGATCCGTCCAAGGTCGTGGTAGCCGACACGCCATCGCATCGGGCTGATGCCGGCCAGGCGTGGGGCACGCTCGTGCATGGTCTGCTGGAGCACGCGATGCGTCACCAGGCAGGCACGAGGGAGGACCTACGCCGGCTTGCTGTGTGGCTCACGGTCGAGGAGCCGCAGTTGCGAGCGGTGATCGACGAAGCGCTCGACACGGTGCAAGCCGTCGCGTCAGCCGAGTTCTGGAGTGAGGCGAAGACCTCGCCGGAACGTCATGAAGAGGCGCCGTTCGCCGTGCTCGAGACTAAAGAAGGCGTGCCGACGCTTCTCACGGGCGTGATCGATCTGGTCCACCGGACCGAAGGCGGATGGAAGATCGTGGACTACAAGACGGATCGGGATGGCGTGGGCGCCTTGTCGACGAAGTACGCCGGGCAGATTGCCGAATACGAACGAGCATGGCGGAAGTTCGTGGCGGAGAACGTGTCCGCCGTTCTCGTCTCGACAAGGGCCGAGAGGCCTGGTCAGGACAAATGAGAGCGACTCGAGTCTTGCTGGCTGGTAACCAAGCGGCTACCGGAACCCAGTGCCGACCCGGTGTCCGAGTCCGGAAGGGAGTCATGGGTGGCGGACTTGACGAGAAGGCAGTATAAGCTGGCGACTGATTGAGATGCTGAAGGAGTGCTCTCTCACGCGACTGTGAGACTGCAATCCGTATGACCGGAGCCCGCGAGTCGTGACACTCCACGCGTTCAACCGTCGCATCCTCGCGGAGGACCTCGTCCGGGTTCGCCGACCAGATGACCGAGAACGCTACGCGGCATCGCAGCGGCAGGCGCGCATCGACCCCAACCCCCACCAGATCGACGCGGTGATCTTCGCGCTCCGGCGCCTCCGCGAGGGCGGCTGCATCCTGGCTGACGAAGTGGGCCTTGGAAAGACGATCGAGGCAGGCCTCGTCATCGCCCAACGCCAGGCCGAAGGCGCGCTGCGCGTCCTGTTGATCGTGCCCAAGTCGCTGATTGGCCAGTGGCAGAACGAGCTGCTCAACCTCTTCGGTGTCCAGGCCCGCGAGGATCAGCCCAACTTTTTCGGACCGGGTGTGTACCTGGTGGGCCGCGAATTCGCCGGAAGCGAACGCGGCGCCGAGCTCCTCGGCGCCGTGTCACCCTTCGACCTGGTCGTCATCGACGAGGCACACGAGATCTTCGCCGGACTGCACAAACGCTACGGCCGCGATGGACTTTACGACGAGAGCTCCGACGAGGCCTTGATGGCCCACCGCGTCCGGGGCTTTCTGCGATCAGCTCCCGTCCTGCTTCTTACAGCGACGCCCATGCAGAACTCCCTCGCTGAGTTGTGGGGTCTCGTGCAGTACGTGGAGCCAACGGGCACCCTGCTCGGGGACATCACGACCTTCCGAGAGGTGTTCTGTAATGAGGATGACCGGACACTGGTGCCTGGCCAGGAGCACGAGCTGCAACGGCGATTGGCGATGGTGCTCCAGCGGACGTTGCGCCGTCAGGCGCAGGAGTTTCTCGACCGGCCGTTCACGCAACGTCGGTGTCGACTCTACGAGTACGCCATGAGCGATGATGAACGGTCGCTCTACGACGACGTGACGGAGTACCTCCTGCAGCCATCGCTGTATGCCTTCGCCGGTCGACAACGGCGGCTGCTCTTGATTGGGTTTCACCGTCGCATGGCGTCGTCGATCGCCGCGTTGGCGGCGAGCCTGGAGAACGTCGCCGCGCGGCTCCGCCGCCTCAGCGCGGGTCAACGCGTGACCGACGATGCGCTCGAGGTGCTCCACGACCTCGAGGAAGACGAGGAGATCGAAGAGGCCAGCGAGGATCAACCCGTCCCGCCCAATCGTGGGGCGGTCGCCACGGAGTTGGCGCGGGTCGAGGGTTTCGTCGCTCGCGCGCGCTCCCTGCCGCACGATGCCAAGGCGCGTTCGTTCCAGGACGCCATCCGAGTCATTCTCGATTTCGGTCGCGACGGACGTGGCAGCGGCAAGGCCGTGGTCTTCACCGAGTCGATTACGACCCAGGAATACCTGCGCAAGCTGCTGCTCGACTCGGGCCTCGCGGATGAAGACGTCACCCTGTTTCGCGGCTCCAACGATCACGCTCGCGCTCATGAGGCGTACGCTCGATGGTTGGAAGAAGAAGGCCACAAACTTTCCCGCGGCTCTCGGCCGACTCGCGAGGTGGGTGTGCGGCTCGCGCTGGTCCACGAGTTTCGCACCCGGTCGAAAGTGCTTGTGTGCACCGAGGCTGGCGCGAAGGGGCTGAACCTGCAGTTCTGCGAGACCGTCATCAACTACGATCTGCCGTGGAACCCTCAGCGTATCGAGCAGCGGATCGGACGCTGTCACCGGTACAGCCAGCAGCGCGACGTCACCGTCGTCAATTTCATTGCCCGGGACAACGAAGCGCATCGCCTGACCTTTGAGATCCTGAGCCAGAAGCTGGATCTGTTTGGGAGGGTGCTCGACGCCTCCGACGTCGTCTTGCACGAACCACGCACCGACGCGCCCGAGATCGTCGTGTCGGCCCTCTCGCTCGAGTTCGAGACGGATCTCCGCAACATCTACAGCCGTTCCCGCACGCTCGACGAAGTCACGCGCGAGATTGCCGCCCTTCGCGACAAGATCACGGTGCGACGGGACGCGTACGAGAAGGAATACGAACGCACGTCACAAATCATCGAGTCGCGGTTCGACGACGATGTCCGGCGGGTCTTCAAACGCTTACGTGAAGAGCTTCCCGAGGGGCTCGTACAGTTGGACCGAGATCTCGCCGACCTCGTGGACGGCTACCTGGCCTCACACGCGGTTGACTACCGGCGTTCTGAACAGGCGGGCCGGGTCGTCTTCGACATCGCGCCTGGTACCAGATTGCCTGCCGAGATTGGGGACGGCCGACGGTTCGCTACCGGCGACGCGAGAGGCCTGATTGACGCCGAGCCGTTGAACCTCGGGCATCCCTTGGTTCGCGCGGCCATTGCGGACGCTCGAGCCTGGCCGGGCGGGTCGGTCGATCTGTTGCTCCCGCCGGACGCCGCTCCGGATCTGGCCGCGCTGGCTGGCACGGTGGGCGTTCTGGCCGTGGCACTGGTCGACTATGCGGGGTTCGAGCCGGTGCAACGACTCATCGCCGGCGGTGTTGTTGCCGGGGTACCGATCGATCCCTCGCTGGCGGATCGGATCACGCGGTTGGAGGCGACAGAGGGTCAGGAAGCGGGGGCTCCCTCAGATCTCCAGGAACTCGATGACGCCATCGACGAGGCCGTGTTCATCGACCAACGCGAGGTCGAGACGCGCGAGCAACAGCACTTCGAGCAGGCCATCGGTCAGCTCGAGCGGTTCGTCGACGACAAGGTCCTGGTGTGCCGCCGCGAGCGGGCGAGCATCGCGGAGAAGTTACGATCCGCCAGGACACGCCGTGACGCGATTGTCGGCGCCACCGCCCGGGAGCCTATCGAGGATGAAATCGCGCATCTGGCCACCAAAGACGAGGCGGTCGAACGTCGGATCAGTGCGTTGGATTCCAGGGAAGACGAGGTCTACCGGAAATGGCGAGACGCATATCACGAGCTTCGGTACCGGACGCCCATCGTGACACGGCTGTTCCAGGTGACGTTCCGGATCGCACCGCTGACAACGGGGACGTCGTGCTGAGGCTCCTCCACACCGCGGATTGGCATCTCGGGAGGCGATTTCCCTCCTTTCCCGAGGAGGCGCAGAAGCGGCTGTCGCGGGCGCGGATGGAGGTGATCTCCACGATCCTCAATGTCGGCCGGCGTAATGCGGTGAACGCCGTGTTGTGCGCCGGCGATCTGTTCGATGACCCGACGCCCGGCCCGGACTTCTGGGAGGGACTCGCGAAGATCTTTCAGGATTGGACCGGGCCCTATCCACCCGTATTCCTGGTACCAGGCAATCACGATCCGCTCACGTCCGAGTCGGTGTGGGCGCCGGGTCACCCGTTTCGTGCGCGGCTTCCGAGCTGGGTGCACGTCGTTGACACGGATAACTTCACGTATGAACTCGCGCCGAACGTCGCGCTGTACGCGAGCCCGTGCCGATCCAAGGCCGGGGAGCACGACCTGGCGTTGGCCCTTCCCGCTCGCGAGCCCGGCGACGCCAGGATTCGGATCGGGTGCGTGCATGGGTGTACGTTCGACATGGATGGTTACCAGACGAACTTCCCGATTTGTCGCGATGCGGGCGTCCAACGTGGGCTGGACTATCTCGCGATTGGGGACACGCACTCGTTCCGCGATGTCACAGAGACGTCGTCTGTGCCGACGGTGTATCCCGGTGCACCGGAGCCCACCAACTTCGGCGAGCCCGGCGCTGGCAGCGTGGCATTGGTTGCGCTGTTCCGGCACGGCGTACGGCCTCGCGTCGTGGCGGAATCGGTGGCCTTCTGGCGATGGATCGACCCGTGCTGTCGTGACATCAATGAGCTGCGCACGTTGCTGACCACACCGGACCTCAATCGCCATGTCGTCAGGCTGCACCTGGACATGTCGGTATCCCTGGCCGAAGAGAGCGAGGTCGAGCGGATCGTGCGCGAGTTGCAAGGCACCGACGCCGCTCACGGGCGCGCCGGCGTCCTGCTGGTGGACCGCACCAACCTTCGGTTGCAGACCGGCTCCGGTGGGGTATTCCCAGAGGATCTGCCGCCAGTGATCAAGGACACGATCGAGCGCCTCGACCGCCTGACCGAAGACGCCACGGACGACGCCGAGAAGTCGCGGGCAACACGCGCGCTTGCACATTTGTACAAGCTCCTTCAGAGCCAGGAGGCCCTCGTCGGGCGCCCGCGGTGAGGCTCGTTCGCCTGCGTGTCATCGACTTTGCGGCGATCCGCGACGCGGACATCGAGTTCGGCCCGGGTCTGAACGTGTTGTACGGCCCGAATGACCTCGGAAAGTCGACCCTGGCCGACGCCATCCGATTGGCGTTTCTGCTTCCTCACACCTCGACGCACATCGAGGACTACGTGCCGTGGACGGGCGGCCGCGACCCCGTCGTCGAAATGACCTTCGAGACGGCGCCGCAGCGGATCTGGCGCGTTCGGAAGGAATTCCGAAAAGGTGGGAACTCGGTGCTGCAGGAATCGAAGAACGGTGTGGACTTCGATGAGGTCGAGCGCGCACGAAAAGTGGACGGCAAACTCCGGGAGATCCTGCAGTGGGGCATTCCGGAGCCCGGAGGCGCGGGCGGGAGCAAAGGTCTGCCCACGAGCTTCCTGGCCACCGTCCTGCTGTCCACGCAATCGGACGTGACCGCGGTGCTGAACGGGAGCCTGCAAAGTGATCCAAGCGGCACGGGAAGGGAACGGATCGCGGCCGCGTTACAAGCCGTGTCCCAGGACCCGCTGTTCGTCACGCTGCTCAGAGCCACCCAGGCGCAGCGCGATAGAGCCTACACAGGCTCGGGGGCGAAGAAGACGGCCAAAGGCAGTGTATTCAAAGACGCGGCGGATCGGTTGATCCTGGTAAGGGACGAGAAGGAGCGGTGGCAGAAGGCGGTTGAGGACTCGGAAGGGGTTGAGCAGCAGTTGCGCGGCTTGACCATGAGGCGAAGCCAGCGTGAAGAGGCCGTGGCCGCCACGACGGAGCGGCTCGCGACTCTCGTCGGGCTCGCGGCACAGTCCGCGGAGCTCCGTGCCGCGACGGATCAAGTCGACCTGGCGCGTAAGGAGGTCCTCCGCATCCAGGCCATAGGCTCGGATGTGGACGCGGCAGAGCGAAGCGTGGGCGACCTGGCCCGCACAATCGAGGCAGCGGAGCAAGCCCTGACGGTCGCTCAGGTTCGGCAGACAGAGGCGGACGCTGCCTTCAAATCAGCAGAAGAAGACGCGCGAGTCATCGGGTCGGATCCCGCAATGACCGACACACTGGCGCGCGAGCGCCTCGAGTCGCGAAAGAAGGCGGCAGAACTGGGAGCAAGGGACGCCCAACAGCAGATCGACGGCGCAGTCGCCGCGCAAGCACTCATTGATGCCGTCGTGACCGCCGATCGTGAGCACCGGGCACGACAGACGGAAGCGGAGACCGCACGCACCGCGCTGGCCGACGCGGCCGCCAAAGAGCGCGCCGCCGACGAGCAATTTCGCCGCGTCGATGTGCTGGAGCGTGGGCTGGATGCCCGCATCGCCGACCAGCGGGTGTCCGACGCGCAAGCCGACGTAGACCAGAGTGCGGCTCTTCAGGCGCGCCTGGAGCTGGAATTGGCGGAACGAGACGCGCAGCAAGCACGACGGGCCGCCATCACGGTCCCCGTCGCCGACGCGCTCGGGCCGATGCGACGGCTGGCGAACGATCTCGCAGGCGCCCGCGGCGCGCTGAACGTGGGGCTTGTGGTGACGGTGACACCCAACCGTCCGATGGCCATCCGGGTCGAGAAGGACGGAACGGCTGCCCACTCGACCCGAACCGGCAAGGCCCTCGAGGTGGAGGCCAATGCCGAAATCGACATCGACCTTGGGGATGTCGCCACCGTTCGCGTCCGGGGTGGACGCCGCGATGCACAGCAGCGGGTCGAATCGCTGGAGGCTCGTTGGAGTCGTGAGGTCGCGCCGCACCTTGCCGCCGCAAACGCGGTGGACCTCGATGGGCTCAGTGCGAAGACTGCGGAGGCTCACGAGCTGGAGTCGAGCGTCCAGGCAAAAGACAAGGAAGTGGAATCCTTGCGAACCCAGCTCGCCGCGTTGGTCGACTCCGCGCAAAGACTCCGCGAGGCGTTCGACCGCCGAACAGCCTGCCATGCGGCGCTCGGGGATGTACCCCTCGACACGCTCTCCTCCGAACTCCTCACACTCGGCAGCGATCCCACGGGCACCTTGCGAGCGCGCCGCCAACGGCTGTCGATAGAACGTGAGCAGGCGCGCGCGGCGGTAGCCCAATCAGGTACCGCGCACGCCCTGGCGGAAGAGCGGGCTCGGCAATCGAAGGCCACGCTGGACGCGGCGGTGGTCGCGCGAGATGGCACACTGGCGACATTTCCCGAAGGAGTGGCCTCGACCCTGTCCGCCGCACGATCTGCGCTTGCGGCCGCATCGGACGAGCAGCGGACGGTGGCCGCCGAGCTCACGTCGTTGGAGACCACGGTCGCGGCAAAGAATGCACGCGTCGAGGCAGCCGTACACGACGCGCGCGTGACCGCAGAACGCGCCCGGGCTCGGGTCGACGCCGCCCAGGTGGAACGAACGAAGGCCATCGCCGATCACGCATCGCAGATGGGTCGACTTGAGGAAATACGCAAACTGCGAGACGCCCAGGATCTCGACGTGGCCCAACAGCGGCTTCGGGATGCGATGGATCGTCATACCGCAACGCCAGGCCCCGATCGGATGGTGACGGAGGCCGAAATCGTCGCGGCGCAGAACGCCAAGACGAACGCCATCGCGGAGCTGGGAGCGGTTGAGCGCGAGATTCAGCGGGCGCACGGCGCGCTCGAACAAGTGGGCGGGGCCGTGGCGCGCGAGCGGTTGCACGATGCCACCGAGGCATTCGAGTCGGCGGAGCGGCAGGAGCGCGAGATCGAGGCGGACTATGAGGCGTGGTCGCTGCTCCTCGAACAGATGAAGGAGGCCGATGCGGCGCAGGCGAGCAATCTTGGCCAGTCGCTCGCGCCCGCGATCGCCGGCCGGTTCGAGGCGCTGACCCAACGACGTTATGAGAACATTCGCCTCACCGCACAACTCGGCACCGAGGGCGTCGTGGTCGCCGGTGCCGTGAGGTCAACCGAGCGCATATCCGTCGGCACGCGTGATCAACTCTCCACGTTGTACCGGCTATCGCTGGCAGAGTATCTGAGCACCACCGTCGTCCTCGACGATCAGCTCGTCCAAAGCGACGACACGCGGATGGACTGGTTCCGCGCCATGCTGGCCGAGAAGGCCCACAGCTTCCAGATTGTGGTGTTCACGTGCCGGCCGGGAGACTACCTCGCGGCCAGCGCGATGGTGCCGAAAGGAAAAGTCGTTCACAAGGACACAGACGGCGGGTTCGTGCGAGCGATCGACCTCGGTCGGGCGATGGGTCGAAAGTGAGGCAAGACATGGTCGAGGTCTTCTACAGCCCACAGTACGTTGGTGCCGCCTACGCCTTCGCGACCACCCGCAAGGCGAAGTGGGTCGCCGATTCTTTGGGCCGCGCGCCGATCCCCGGCGTCGAACTGGTGTCGCCACCGTCGCTCTCACGCGAAATCCTGGTGCGGGTGCACGACCCTGCGTACGTCAACGCGGTGCAGACCGGCGCGCCCCGTGGCATGGCCGAGTCGCAAGGCTTTGGTTGGGATACGGGACTATCGCCGATGGTGCTCGCGTCGAACGGTGGCGCCGTCGCCGCGGGGCTCGCGGCGCTCAAGTCTGGCGTGGCCGGCTCGCTCTCGAGCGGCCTGCACCATGCAAGGCGGGATCACGGGGCCGGCTTCTGCACCTTCAACGGCCTGGCGATCGCGGCACGTGAGGCCCTGGACGCCGGAGCCGCGTCGGTGCTGATCCTGGACCTCGACGCGCACTGCGGAGGCGGGACCGCGTCCCTGATCGCAGAGGAGCCTCGCATCTGGCAAGTCGACGTCTCGGTCGATCATTTCGACCGTTACGAGAGCCGCGAGCGCGCCCGGCTTCACATCGTTGGGGACAGTGGCGAGTACCTCGCAGAGATCGAACGCAGTCTAGAGGACGTTCGGAAACAGGGGCCGCACTTCGAACTCTGCCTGTACAACGCCGGGATGGATCCGTTCGAGGGATGCGATATCGGAGGACTGACCGGCATGACGCGTGAGATTCTCGCCGCCCGTGAACAGATGGTGTTCGATTGGTGCCGGGAGCGCGAATTGCCGATCGCGTTCGTACTGGCTGGCGGGTACGTCGGGGGCCGTCTCGATGAGGAGGGCCTCGTTGACCTGCATCGCCTGACGTTGTCGGCAGCAGCCATGTCCTCTGAGTTGTCCGTCCTCGGTACCGGCGCACGTAAGAGGTCTGAATGTCGACCGATCGGCGTCGATGTCGGCGGGGTCGACGTCGGGGTGCGAAGGTGATGTAAAGCCTGTGTCGCTGAGCATTATGGGTTGTCGATGTCGTCTGTATAAGGCTCTTCGGGTAGCCCGGCAGCAATGAGTGCCTCGTTCGATGTCGTCCGGCGGGCAAGCCCCGGATCGCAGCTCTTCAATGCGTCGACAGCCAACGCTCGAAGCCGGTCGCGCAATTTCTTTGCCGCAGCATCGATGAGACGGCCGTGCGTTTGATAGAGGTCCGTCACATTGCGGGGTGCTTCCATCAGCCCGTCGAATGGCAACGAGATTGAGGTCATTGCCAGAATAGTCTCGCGAAGGGTCCTCTCCAGGGGAGCGTTCTCGGACCAATCGAAGTGGTCGGATTCCTCGTGTTGAAGGAGATCGACCGTGACGCCGAGCGCCGACCTCAGCAATTCATAACGACGGAGACAATACGCCGCGACGTCGGGACGTCGGTTACGCGAGAGGTAGACGTCTGCGGCGGCTTGGACGAGGTCGCGTGCTTTGAGAGTCATAGGCGTCCTGGGATCGTGCGGCAGCCATCATGAGTGCAGCACTGCACGATGTCGGCGAATGCTGATGCTGCTCGCAAATCCCACTCGTCAAGGCAGCGTTTGCAGGCTGGCAAGGATGCCGCGGCCGTCCCTGCCCGCCGTTCGTGTTTCATCGGAACATGATGCCGACGCGGAAGCTGAGCAACGTCGCTCCCGTCAACTGACCCTCTATTTCCCATCGTACGCCCCTGTGGGGTGTCATCCACCGGTCGGCACCGCCGCCGACATTGATGACTGGCATAGGCTCGCCGGCTGCGATGACGCCAACCCCACCAGTGATGAACGGGTTCCATCTCGGCCGTCCGACCGACCTCGTTATGTAGCGCGTGCCGTTGAATGAGAAGAGCCACGCTGACAGGGATGGTCCCGACGACGAGGTGCAGCATCCATAGCCCGCGTCGAACGCTGGAAGGTATACATTTTCGATCTCCGCGCCGACGCTGCTCGCCTTCCCGATCGACCGTTCGACACCGCCGCCAATGGCCAGGCCCGCTGGTTCCGGACGCTCGGGAACGAGCACAGGACCCACAAACGCATGCCCCGTGGTCAGTTGTTGGCCGACGACGATCCTGGGCATCGCCACCAAGCCGATGGCCATGCATACTGCGCCTCCAGACAGACGGGCTCTTGTCATCCATGCTCCTCACCCTGTAGTGCGAAGAGGAACAAGAAAGTAGCTCAGCGTCGCGGGTGGCATACACACCAACTCTTTGACAATAGTTCAGCAGACGAGCCATATCGGTTCGTCGTTGAGTTTAGTGCCCACGTGCCAGGTTTAAACCACCGGCTTTCGGCCCTTCAGTTCCTGGAACGTCCGTGGACCAGCGGGACTGGATGCCTCAGTGTGCAGGAGTTTTTCGTCACCGTAACCCGAAAGGTGCCTCGGCCTCTCCTGCCGCGCCGGGCGTCCGACGTGTGTCGAAGGCTGACCGTCCAGGTGAGCGGCACCGTTTTGGGCGCAAAGCACACCTTGCCGTCTCGCGCCCGCTAACCTGGAACTCTCCACTGGAGGTTGGGAAGCACGGCTGCGGAAAGTTCCCCACTGCGGGGGATTTTCAGCGTGCCTTGCAGCCCCAGGGCCTGAAACCTCAGGAAAATCCCCGATCCTGAGGCGGTGCGCCTCTTGAATAGGTTCCACTGGCAGATATACATCACTGCGGGATCTGGGACGGCCGTACGCCGACCAGGAGGACGCGATGTGGAAAGCGATACCGACGATTCTGGTGTTGGCGATCGCGCCGACCGTGACGGCACAGCAGAAAGGGGCGGCAGGCGCCCTCGAAGGCCGGGCGCTCTTCGTCACCCACTGCGCGAGTTGTCACGGCGTGAGCGGGCGTGGCGATGGGCCGGGCGCGGGGGAGTTCAAACACCAACCGCCCGATCTCACACAGTTCGCGAAGCGGAACGGCGGGGTCTTCAACGACGCGGCGATTTACCGCATCGTGGACGGACGCACGGTCAAGGCCCACGGCAACATGGAGATGCCGGTGTGGGGTGACGCCTTCAAATGGCGCGAGGGTCTCGACGAAGACGCCATCAAGGCCCGGATCGAGGCCTTGGTTCGATACGTGGCAACACTTCAGGAACGCGCCGGACACTGAGCGACGGAAGACCCGGCCTGACGATCGCGCTGGCAGCGAATTCGATCTACACGCGGAGGCAGCGATGCGGCAATCACGAATGTTGATCGGAGGGGCGCTGGCGGCGTTCGCCCTGGTGAGTGGATGGCGGGTCGGTGCCGTCGGCCAACAATCCTTACGTGCGGCGACACCGTCTCTCGTGATCCAGTCGGTGTCGGGGGACGACCTGTTTCGGTTCTATTGCGCCACGTGTCACGGGCGTGACGGCAAGGGCGATGGGCCGGTGGCCTCCTCGCTCAATCGCCGTCCGTCCGACTTGACGACGATCGCGAAACGCAATGGGGGCGAATATCCGACCGATCGGATCGAACGCTTTGTGTCGGGAGATCGTGACCCGACGCTGGCCCACGGCTCCGCCGAGATGCCGGTGTGGGGTCCGATTTTCCAAGCGCTGGACCCGGTCGACAAGCTGAATCGCATCCGCATCAGGAACCTGGTCACGTACATCGAATCGATTCAGGTCAAGTAGCAGAAGTGTCAAGTTCACCGGGGCGGGATTTCGCGCGTCCGGCGCGAAAAGTGTTCTCGGTTCGTGCCCGACCGCGACTCGCACGAAGGCGTGGGCGGGCGCGGGAATGACGACCTGCTGGAGCCACTCGATGCGACGAGCCCTGCGGAGGGTCGTCAGATTCGCGGCGCGCTACAGCGCTTCGGGAACGCAACCTGTCGCGTGCGCGTCTGGGAAACGGAGCCGACACTGGACGCCGGCAGGGCTACTTCGTCTCGACTCTAAGAAGTCGGGCGCGACAACGGTCTCGCACCTTCGAACCAGCCCTCGTCCGATCCGGTCGGCCTTATCTCCAAGGTGTACGACGACCCGCTGGTCGGCGCGCCGCCCACGTTCAAGTCCGTCCCCTACTCCGAACGGTACGGCACGACCTTGAGGAATGTCGGAGCACGAGTGGGATTCGCTCGCCCCCGCCATCGTGCTTCCGGCAGTCCGGATCCGATGGACGTGGTCCCCTTCTTGAAACGCCGTCGGTCAGGAGCATGATGGATACAAACGGAACGGACACACAGAAGGTCGTCTACTGGCATCGCGAGCTGCCTCCACTTGAAGCAGAAGCGTTGGATGAGCACACGGTTGAAGCCTCGAGCCGTCGCGTCTTGGGCGGCTTTGCCCATCGCGACGACGTGTGGCGAGAATGCCAGTCCGAGTTGATGGCTGAGGTGCGCGCCAGACTCGAGCAGGAAGTGGCGCGGCTGGGCGGCCGCTATGCGCACGTCCTCAACGAATCCATTGATTCTCATCACGACGACGCCACGGGCGAAGCGTGGCTGCACGGACGCTTCACGTACATGTTGTATCGCTGAGGGCTCGTTGGATCCTCCGCCCACGAGCGAGTAAGAGCGGCCTGATCGGGACCGGCGGACACCGGCAGTCTCACACGAGCCGAATGGACCCAGAACAACGTCATGGACCGCTGTCGATCTGGATCGCTTCGTGAAGGAGTGGCCCTCAGGCGGCGTGACCATTCCGAATATCCGGCAGGTCCGCGCGAAGAAAGGCCGGTGTGGCATGGCTCGCGTCAGCTCATTCTGGGTGTTCGTGGCGCTGGCGGCCGCCTCGCTCTCTGCTCAACAGATCACCAACAACCAACTGAGCGGGCTCGTCACCGACGAGACCGGTGGCGTGCTGCCAGGGGTCACCATTGAGCTGCGCTCTGAAGGGGCCGCCCCGATGGAGACCGTCACGGACGGATCGGGCGAGTACCTGTTCAATGGCGTCGCCCCGGGCAAGTATCAGGTGGCGTTCACCTTGATCAATTTCGCGTCCATCCTTCGTCGGGACGTCAAGATGAGCGCGGGTCCGACACGAGTGGACGCGGTGATGCACTTGTCGCTTAGCGCGGAAGTCGCGGTGATCGGCAAACGCACGTTCGCCAATCTGGCTGACATGGAAGACCCGGAAGAGAACCTCGTGGGCGTCGCGGAATCCGCCAGCCAGGGAGCGATTACCGCCCGGCAGTTCGATGGCCGCCCGCTCATGCGGGTTGGCGAAGTGCTCGAGACTGTGCCTGGCATGATCGCGAGCTCGCACGCCGGCGGTGGCAAAGCAAACCAGTACTTTCTGCGCGGTTTCAATCTCGATCACGGAACGGACTTCGCCCAGACGATCGGCGGCCTGCCGGTCAACCTGCCCAGCCATGCCCATGGGCAAGGCTACTCGGACATCAACTTCATGATTCCCGAGCTGGTGGCGGGCGTGCAGTACTCGAAGGGTCCGTACTACGCCGACCAGGGGGACTTCGCGACCGCCGGTTCAGCGAATACCAATTACGTGACGTCGATCGACCGGCCCCTCGCGCGCTTTGAGATTGGCGGTCAAGGCTACGGGCGGGCGCTCTTTGCGGCGTCGCAGAAGCTCGTGTCGGGAAACATCCTGGCGGCACTCGACGTGTCACACACCGACGGCCCATGGGTCCAACCCGACGCGTTCCAGAAGATCAACGGCATCGTGCGCTACAGCCAGGGCGATGCCGTCAACGGGTTCACTCTCACCGCGATGGGCTATCACGGTCAGTGGAATTCGACGGATACGGTCCCTCAGCGTGCCATCACCAGCGGGACGATCGGTCGCTTCGGGACGCTTGATCCGAGCGACGGCGGCGATACCTATCGCTACAGCGCCTCGGGCGAGTGGCAGCGCGGTTCGAACTCGACGCTGACGAAGATTACGGCATACGGGATCGGATACAACCTGAATCTCTTCTCGAACTTCACCTTCTACTTGGACGACCCGATCGACGGCGATCAGCACGAACAGGCCGATCACCGGTTCGTGACGGGTGTGAAAGTGACGCACAAGCGACAGACACGGTGGCATGGGCACACCGCCCAGAACACGTTCGGCGTGCAGGTGCGCAATGACGCGATCACCAATGTGGCCTTGTACCACACAAACGCTCGCGTCCGTCTTTCGACCGCCAGCCGAGCGAGCGTGCTGGAATCGACCGGCGGCGCATACGCGCAGAACGCGGTCGAGTGGGCGCCCTGGCTCCGATCGATCGTCGGACTGCGCGCCGATGTGACGAGATTTCGCGTCACCGACCATGTCAACGCCCTCAATGGCGGCACGACAACCGACGGCATCGTCAGCCCGAAGGGCAGCGTGGCGTTCGGCCCCTGGGCCCGGACGGAGTTCTACATCAATGCCGGCGAAGGGTTCCACAGCAATGATGCCCGCGGTGCGTTGGCCACGCGAGATTTCAACGGTAACGCGATCACCCCGGTCACTCCCCTCGTCAAGGCCAGGGGCGCCGAGGTGGGCATCCGCACGGTCATCGTGCCCCATCTCCAGACCACGTTGGCGGTCTGGACGCTGAGGCTCGCGTCGGAGCTGACGTGGGACGGGGATACCTTCGGGTCAGTGCCGAGCCCCGCGAGCAAGCGCAGCGGCGTGGAGCTCGCCAACTACTACAGTCCGAATCGATGGTTGATATTCGACGGCGATGTGTCGTGGTCGGAGGCGAGATTCACCGAGTTCAATCCGGCCGGTCCGTATGTGCCGGAGGCCGTCGGCACGGTTGTCTCGGCCGGCGCGACCGTCGACAACCTGCATCGGTCGTTTGGCAGTCTGCGGTGGCGCTACTTCGGCCCCCGCGCGCTGATTGAGGATGACTCCCAGCGCTCGAACGCGACCAGCCTGTTCGAGCTCGCGGCCGGTTATCAGCTGGCGAAGAAGCTGCGGGTCACGGCGGAGCTCTTCAATCTGTTCAACAGCTCCGTGAGCGACATCGACTACTATTTCGTGTCCCGATTGCCGGGCGAGCCGCTCACCGGAGTTGCCGATGTGATGACCCATCCGACGCTGGCGCGCTCCGCGCGCATCAACCTCGCTGTCGGGTTCTAGTCGCCGGGGTCGCGCGTGTCCGGCTGGCATACTGGTGGAGGTTGACATGCAGAGAAGATGGTCGGTCGTCATTGCGCTTGCGGCGATGTTGGGACTGGCGGCGAGCGCGGCCCAGGGGCCCGAGGTGCGCAATGTCATGCGCGAGAAACTGGGACACACTCAGAAGATCCTGGAAGCGGTGGTGACGAGCGACTGGGTCGGGCTCGAGCGCGAGAGTCGAGAACTGGAGCGCCTCACGACCGATCCGCGCTGGACCGTCTTGAGGTACCCGGAGTACGGACGCCATAGTGCGGCATTCTTGCGGGTGGTTCAGGACTTGCGCCGGGCCGCGGCCCAGCGCGATCTGGAGAAGACCCCGGCGGCTTACGTCGCCGTGACACTCCAGTGCGTGGACTGCCATCGCTATCTGGCGAGGGCCAGGATCGCCAAGTGACCGGAAACGCGAACGAGCGGATGCCGACAACCTGAGAGTCTCTGAGAGCCCGGCGTATTCCGCATGAATTGTCTGTCCGCGTTGGCAGCCGCACAACACCGGCGGGCGCGGCGTTGTCCTCCGCTTCGACCAGCCTTCGGTCGCGGTGCCTCGAACGGCGCCCGATCGACGCGGTGACCCGGTGTGATCGGACACGCCACGCACAGGCGGCTGTCGCAGGCATAATGTCGGAAGGAGAAACCGTGCCGCTGAATGTGATGTCCTCAGCGGACGCATAGTGACGTGGGCGGCCCGGGCGATCTGATGCGGCGCATCGTGCAGCGGATCATCGGCGGCTCCGAGGCTATCCGGACACCGCATGAGACGCCGGAACACTACTGGAGCGTCGACGCCGGCCTGCTGGTGCGGCGCATGGACTCGGCGGTCGGCGGCCTGTCCACAGCGGAGGCGGTACGCCGCCTTCGAGACTTCGGACCGAATCAGGTACGCGAACATCGGCGTTTGACCCGTCTGGGGGTATTGCTCAATCAAGTCCGCAACCCCCTGCTGCTGGTGCTCGTCTTCGCGGCCATCGCCTCGGCCCTCACCGGCGAATGGACCGATGCCGTCATCGTCGTCGTCATCGTGCTCGCGACGGTGCGGATTGGCTACGCGCGCGAGTACCACGCCGAGACGGCGGCAGCGGCCCTGCAGGCACGAGTACGCACCCAGACCCGCGTCCTTCGGGATGGTCAGGTGATCACGGTGCCGACGGAAGAGGTCGTGCCGGGCGATGTCGTACTGCTCGCGGCCGGCAGCCTGGTGCCGGCAGACGGTGTGGTGCTCGAGACCGCCGACTTCTACGTCAGTGAAGCGGTATTGACCGGCGAGACCTTTCCGGTCGAGAAGCGGACAGGCGTCGTCCCGGCCGCCGCGGGGATGCGCGACCGGCTGAACTGCGTCTTCCTCGGTACCAACGTGCGCAGCGGCACGGCCCGGTGCCTGATCGTGGCCACCGGTGCGCGCACGCAATTTGGCGCGATCGCGCACCAGCTGACCTTGCGTCCGCCGGAAACGGAATTCGACCGCGGGCTTCGCCAGTTCGGCCGGCTGCTCACGAGCGCCATGCTGGTGATGGTGTTTCTCGTGTTCATCCTCCATGTGGTGAACGGACGCCCGCCCGTCGAGACATTGCTGTTCTCGATCGCGCTGGCCGTCGGCCTGAGTCCCGAACTGCTGCCGGCGATTCTGAGCGTCAATCTCGCGCGGGGCGCACAGATGATGGCGCGCCACGGCGTTCTGGTCCGGCACCTCACGGCCATCGAAAACCTCGGCAGCATGGATGTCCTCTGTACGGACAAGACCGGGACACTGACCGAAGGCGTCGTGGTCCTCGAAGGCGCCTACGATGCCGCGGGGTTGCCCTCGGCGGCGGTGCAGAAGCAGGGCGGCTGGAACGCGGCGCTCGAAACCGGCCTGGCGAGTCCACTCGACGACGCGATTCTCGCCGCGAGCGCACCGGATCTGTCGAGCGTCCACAAGCTGGGCGAAATTCCGTTCGATTTCATCCGCAAGCGGGTCAGCGTCGTCGTCGAGGCCGAAGGAACGACGTCCCTGATCACCAAGGGTGCGTTTCACCACGTGCTCGAGATCTGCAGATGGTCGGCCGACGGCGCGGCGCTCGATCCGGCGGGGAAGGCGCGTCTCGAAGCCCGCTATCAGGCGTGGAGCGAACAAGGCATTCGGGTGCTCGCGGTCGCGTCACGAACCGTGGAGCGCCAGCCCAGCTACAGCCGGGACGTCGAGCAGGACCTCACGTTCGTGGGCTTCCTCACCTTCTTCGACCGTCCAAAGGCGGACGCCGCCGACGCGATCCGGAGTCTGGCCGCCCTCGGCGTTTCCGTCAAGGTCATCACCGGCGACTGCAAGCCTGTCACACAACACGTAGCCGCCCTCGTCGGTCTGCGTGCGGACCGGGTGCTCACGGGTAGCGATCTGCAGCAGCTGTCCGACGAAGCCCTGTGGCGGGAGGCCGAAACCACCGACCTGTTCGTCGAGGTCGATCCGAATCAGAAAGAGCGGATCATTCTGGCGGTCAAGAAGATGGGCCACGTGGTCGGGTTTCTCGGCGACGGCGTGAACGATGCGCCGGCGATGCATGCGGCGGATACCAGCCTGTCGGTCGAGCAGGCGGTGGACGTGGCGCGGGCGGCCGCGGATTTCGTCCTGCTGGAGCGGAACCTGGACGTCATCCGCGGGGGCATTCAGGAAGGGCGCAATACCTTCGCCAATACGCTGAAGTACATCCTCACGACGATGAGCGCGAACCTGGGCAACATGCTCAGCATGGCGGCCGCCTCGCTCTTCCTGCCGTTTCTGCCGCTGTTGGCCGGTCAGATCCTGTTGAACAACCTGTTGTCGGACGTGCCGGCGATTGGCCTGGCCGACGATACCGTGGATCCTGAACTGATCGCGCGGCCGCGGCGCTGGGACATGGGATTCATCTGGCGCTTCATGATGACCTTTGGGGCGGTCAGCTCGTTCTTCGATTTTATGACCTTCGGCGCGCTCCTGCTGGTGTTCAGGTCGGGGCCCGCGTTGTTCAGAACCGGCTGGTTCGTCGAATCGCTGCTCACGGAGCTCATGATTGCGCTGGTGGTTCGGACACGCCGTCCGTTCTATCGCAGTCGGCCCGGCCGACTGCTTCTATGGTCTACCATGGCGCTGATGGGGGTCACGCTCGGCATCCCCTATGTGCCTTTCATCGGCGTGTTCGGGTTTGTGTCATTGCCAGCGGCGCTGGTGCTCACAGTCGTGGCCATCACCGCCTTGTATGTCGTGGCGACGGAGGTGACGAAAAAGTATTTCTATCAACGCTTCGCGTGAGGATGTCGACGTGAGCTGTTCGAGGTCGCGAATAACGACGAACGCGTCTGGCCTTCACGCGTGGCATACATGATCAGGGTTCTCATGGCCACACTTAGTACTCCGTTTCGCAATTGCGCTAACGTATCGGCCGCCGATGCATCCCGCCTCGCTGCGTTGCTCGTCGGTCAAATGCTCCCGGCATTCTTCCTCCTCGCGCCTGGCGATCCGGGCGCCTCGCCGCCCGAATACGTCACCGTAATTGCGAAACGGAGTACTTAGCCAGGAAGGGCGAGCACGGGCGCGGCCACCTGTGCCAGGACCGCGTAGGAAATGGAGCCGCGCGGCGATCCGACCAGGCCGCGCGGCGTCCGCAGCGTCATGACGACCAGGCCGACGCCTTCGGTGGCGGCGACGCTGGCCAGTTCACCCGCGGCCTCGCCGAAGAGGACGCGGGTTTCGACACCGGTGGCGCGACCCAGGCCGCGCGCGAGCGTGGCCATGCGGGACCGAGCGTCAGCGATGCGCGCCCGATCCGAGACCTCGATCCGCCTGCGCAGCCAGGCAGTCGCCTTGAACTCAGGAACCACATGGACCAGCAGCAGAGTGGATCCGAACCAAGCCGCCACGGCGGCGGCTGCCCGCGTGTCACGCTCGGCGTGGCGACTGAGCTCGATGGCCGCGATGATTCGTGTCCCTGGCCATGCGGCTGCCGTTCCAGGGCGGAGTTTCCCGCGGGCTGCCCTTGGAATAGCCAACACGGGTACGCTGGTTCGCCTCAGCACACCGCTCGTCGTGGAGCCCATGAAGAGCTTGGTGGCACCCGTCAGACCGTTCGTCCCCATCACGATCAGGTCGGACTGGTCGCGCAGGGCGGCCTTCGGAATCTGATCGGCAGGCTGCCCGCTTGCCACGCGAGCGTCGGTCTGACCCGATGCCACGAGCGCGGCCGGTACAGTCGCGGCGACAAACCGGCGCAGTTCGACGAGGGTGCGGGTTGCGAGAGAGCGATCGTGCAACGCGATGCCTGCTGCGGCGATGAGCAGCGGGTCATTCACGTACAGAATCGTCAACCGCCCGCCCGAGCGGGCGGCGAGGGTGGCGGCGTAGCGGAGCGCGACCCGAGATTGTTCCGAAAAATCGACCGGACAGAGAATCGCGCGAAATCCAGTGCGCGAGATCCGGGTGATGGCCGCCGCGGTCATCGCCGGCCGGACCCGCTTCCTGGCCAGTGGCGACAGCAGTCGGTCGATACCCTGCATCTCGATCTCGTCGCGACGCTGCGCGGCGCGCGCAACTGCCTGAGCGATCCGCTTTATCGTGTGCGGTGCCATGGCCTCCACTTTACGCGAAACGCTGCGGTGCCGTGACGCGGACACGGGCGTCGACGATTGAGCACCCTTTCCCCGCTGCCAACACCATCACCGGATTGAGATCGAGCTCGGTAATTTCCGGCAGCGCTTCGGCCAGGCGAGAGGCTCGCAACAGGACGTCCTTCACCGCGTCGATGTCGCCGGCGGCGTGACCGCGATACCCGCGCAGCGCCCGCGCCACGCGACCCTCGTGGACCAACTCGTCGGCGTCCCGGTCGGTCAGGGGGGCAATGCGGAATCGCATGTCCGCCAGCAGTTCCACCTGCGTGCCGCCCGGGCCAAACCCGACAAGGGGGCCGAAGAGCGGGTCCGTGGCGACGCCGACGATCGTTTCGACGGCGTCGGTCGCCATCGGCTGGATCAGCACGCCGTCGCCGCGTTCGTCCTCGCTGGTCGCTGGCGCTGGCGCACACGCCTGGATGGCCTGAAAGGCTACCCGCACCTCTTCGGCCGTCTTCAGATTCAATCGGACGGCGCCGATGTCACTCTTGTGGATGACGCGACGCGCCGCCAACTTGGCCGCGACGGGGAAACCCAGAAGCGCGGCGTGTGCGGCGGCCTCGTCGGCGGTGCGGGCGATCGCCCCAGGGGCCAGCGGGAAATTGAAGGCCGCCAAGACCGCGCGGGTGTCCGCCGTCGAAAGCCAGCCATCACCCTGATGGTCGAGCGCGCGGCGGCAGATGACTCGCGCCTCATCCACGCGCACATCATCGAACGCCGGCAACAGTCCCGACGGCTGTGACCGCCAGGTCGCGTAGGTGACGATCTTCGCCAGCGCGCGGGCGGCGTTCTCCGGGAAGGCGTAGGTGGGGACGGTCTCGTCACCGATCCGCAGCGGCGTGGGCGGCCGCCCGTCCGTCATGACGCAGGCGAGTATCGGCTTGGGGTCGCCGCCGCGGCTGCGCGCCGCCCGGATGCCGTCACGAATCGCGGCCAGGATCTCTTCGGCCCGCGCCGGATCGACCGGCGTAAAGATCACGATGAGCGCGTCGGCATCGTCGGCGGTCGCCGCCACTTCGATCGCCTGCTGGTACTCGTGCGGTCCCGCGGACGCCACCATGTCCACGGGATTCGCGACACTTGCGGTGGGCGGCAGAAACGCCGAGAACCTGGCGCACGTGGCGGGGGTAAACTCGGCGACCGTGAGACCGGCGGTGACGCAGGCGTCGGCGGCCAGAATGCCCGGGCCGCCGGCATTCGTCACGATCGCGACGCGGCGGCCCTTCGGCAGCGGCTGCGCGTCGAGGCAGATCGCGATATCGAACATCTCGTCGATGGTGCCGGCGCGGATCACGCCGGACTGGTGAAACAATGCCTCTACGGCCGTCTCGTTTGCCGCGAGCGCGGCGGTGTGGCTGCCTGCCGCGCGCGATCCGGCACGAGTCCGTCCGGCCTTCACCACCACGATCGGTTTCGACCGGCTGATGCGGCGCGCCAGGCGCGCAAAGCGTCGCGGGTTCCCGAACGATTCGAGATACAGCAGGAGGACGCGGGTCCGGGCGTCGCCTTCCCAATACTCGAGCAGATCGTTACCGGAGACATCGGCCTTGTTGCCGACGCTCACAAACTGCGACAGCCCGACGTCGCGAGCGGCGGCCAGGCCGAGGATCGCGATGCCCAGCGCGCCACTCTGGGACGACAAGGCGATGTGTCCGGCCTGCGGAAACAGAGGGCAGAACGAGGCGTTGAGCATGACGGCCGGATCCGTATTGAGCAGCCCCAGGCAGTTGGGCCCGACCATGCGCATCCCATAGCCGCGGACTTTGTCGACCAGCTGCTGCTGCAAGGCCCGTCCGTCGGCGCCCACTTCCGCAAACCCGGCCGTCACCACGACCAGCGCTTTCACATCCGCAGCCGCGCAATCATCAACCACGTCGAGCACCGCGCCGGCCGGAACCGCGACAATGGCGAGGTCCACACCAGCGGGGAGATCGCGTGCCGACCGACGCGAAGGCAGCCCATCCACCGGCGTCCCGTGCAGATTCACGGGATAGATCACGCCGGTAAAGCCGGCGGTTGTCAGCGCCGTCATGATGCGGCCGCCGATGCTTGCCGGATCCCGCGACGCGCCCAGGACCGCCACCGCCTGCGGCGCGAAGAGTGGCCGCAGCGACGCCGTGGTGGCGAGCCGGCGCCGCTCTTCCGCGGCTGCCACGCTTCGATCGGAAGGCAGCAGCGTCAGCTGAACCTCAACGAGCGCGTCATCCAATCGGGATCGGACCTCGAAGCCCGAATCGCGGAAGACCTCGATCATCGCCCGGTTGTCGGGCATGGTTGTCGCCTGAAACTGTGCGAAACCGCTCGCTGAGGCGAGCGCGGCCAATCGCTCCAGCAGGAGCGTGGCGATCCCCTTGCCCCGCAGCCGCTCGTCGACCGCGAATGCGACCTCGGCGGCCATGTCGGTGATACGAAAGTACGAGGCGACCGCGACGATGCGCTCGTTGTCCCCGGCGCGACGGCAGGCGAGGAGCGTCAGGCTCTGGGCCGGGTTGGCCCCGGTGCAAAACCGGTGGACCATGTCTTCGGGCGCCTCACCCGCGATGAAGAAGCGTTGCCACCTCGATTCGGGCGACAGCTCGTGAAAGAACTGGCGCATCGCCAGGTGGTCTGACGCGGTGGCGGGGCGGACCATCGTGACTGATCCATCCCTGAGGACCAGACGCGGGGTCTGAAGGTCATCCGCCGCGGGTGACGCTGGCGACTCGGTGCGCATCGGGGTATACGGTTCAAGAGCACACGGTATGCCACAGTCGATCGCTGCGGGCGTGTGGACCTGCGCGTGAGGACTTTCCGGCGGCGGCGGCCGCGCCAGAGCCAGGCGATCACCTGGCGTGAATTTTCCAGGTCCTGCGGAATAGTTCCCATCGCATGCGCGATCTTCCCTCGTGGGGCCCGTCGTAGGCCTGGCGCAATTCTTGAAAAGAGTGGACTCCATGTCGGCGACCAACGAGGGGGAGCCGCGTCCAAGGAGTCTGTCGATGCATGTGCTGGTCGTCGACGACGAATTCCTGATTCGCTGGTCGCTCGCCGAGACACTGGCCGAAGAGGGGTATCACGTTGCAGTGGCAGGCGACGGAGAAACCGCCCTCAAGACCCTGGGCAGCGACGAACCATTTGACGTCGTGCTGCTTGATTACCATCTGCCGGATTCACACGACCTGACGCTCTTGACCGAGATCAAGCAGCTGGCACCGCAGGCCGTCGTGATTATGATGACGGCGTTCGGCACGCCGGAGATGATCGAACAAGCCCTCGGGCTTGGCGCCTTCCGGGTGGTGCCAAAGCCATTTGACGTTCACGACATTGCTCCTCTGGTCCTCGAGGCACACGGCTCACGCACCCCGCACTGAAACGTCCGCTGACACTTCGGGCAATGTCTTTGCGGCAGGGCGAACGAGCGCGTCGCCTCTGTTTGCTGACTCCCCGACGACGGTCGTGGCGTTGAGCAAGGGCGGAAAGGACTCACACACTCAATCTGTACACCTTGACTCTAGACCCAGTACAAGCGCGTTTGCGACACGGCGGTAAGCAAAAAGCTCGAAATG
>JBDTVS010000218.1:0-38400 GCA_040007095.1 Acidobacteriota bacterium | reverse complement strand
CACCGGCTCGCGATCACCATCTCCATCGTGGCACCAACGTAAGTGAACAGTATTGAGGTTAGAGCGGCTTCGAAAAGAAGAGCGCGCCGCCCACAATCGCTTCGGCATCGTCCAGGCGCGCTCGACGAATCTCGACCTCCATCACGGTACGGAGCGATCACACCGGCGCCTTGATTTCCAGGATCTGCGCGGCGTGCCGCGCCTCGTGACTGCCGACGACCGCGAACCATTCGTATATCGAGATGGGTCCAAGCGCCGGGTGCTCGTGTCTGATCGTGCCGAGCGCCAGCCCATCGCAAGAGCGCAACACGGTATCAGCCATTCTTCCGAACCACCCAAGTCGTCATGCAGCGTTGATCCTGTACGATGCTGGTTTTCAGCGGGTCGAGCAGCGTGCCGCCCAAGCTGCGCGTGAGCTCGACGAGCATCGACTCGTCGACCAGATAGCGATCGGATCCGTCCGGGAGCCGAAACCGACGGCCTGCGATTCGGCGCATCCTGTTTTCCATGCCGATATTGGAGGCCAGCCGGCAGAAGAAGAGCCCACCTGGCTTGAGCACCCGCCACATCTCGCGCACCATCGCGTCGAATTGCGCGTCGTCTCGGGCGAAGTGCAGCACGGCGCTGGAAAGCACGACGGCGGCGAACGCATCCGGAAACGTCATGCGCTCTACCGGCTCGACTCGAAAGTTCGCATCCGGCAGCTGAGAAGCGAGCGCCGACGCCAGCCGGCGAACGGAGGCCATCGCACCTGGGTTCGCGTCGGTCGCATGGACCTCGTAACCCTGCCGAAGGAAATAGACGAGATTGCGCCCGGACCCGCAGCCGGCATCCAACACCCGCATCCCGGGCGGGATGCGGCCGCGCAGCAGTTGATCGAACAGGTAGATGTCGATCCCGCCAAATTGAGACTCGAGGTCGGACATCACAAAGGAGCTCGCCTGTCTAATGTGTCGCCCCGGTGCGGCCTACCCACCGGGTCAGCTCCGCCATCGTCACCACCCGATTGTCCGCGGGATAGTGCACCGGGACGATTCGCTGGACGTCAAGCTTCAAGCGTTGAATGTTGTCCAGCAGGCTGACCGTGTACGGGCTCGGCGGATTCGGTGGCGTCGCCGTCGTCGACTGAGGATTGTAGCCATCGGCTTCGAGCAGGACCTTTTCCTTCGGGAGATATACGAGAAGCATCCCCTCGTGATGGAGGAAGTTCTTCTGGTGATAGAGCTCGATGACGTGCGTACCATCAGTCAGCACTTTCTTGTCGCCGACGCCTTCGACCACCGCCTTCTTCCCCGAGCCTTCCGCTTTGTCGGGATTGAGGGTATGCGGGAGGCTCATCACCTTTTCGAGGTAGGTTTTGTTCAGTTGATGCGTGATGATCGTGGTCCCTTCGGCGACGAACGGGCGCAGCCCACTCGAGTGATCGATATGGCTGTGGGTATTGATCACGTACTTGATCGGCTTGCCGGGAATCAGACGCTTGGCCTCCGCGATCACCGCCAACGCGCGCGGCTCGTTCTGGCCACACTCGATGAGCGTGATGTAGTCCTTGAAATCGACGGCGATGACCGCGTAGCCGCCGGTAATCAGATAGACGCCGTCGCCAAGCTTCTCCGACTGAGCGGGCGGATTCGCAGCCGCGGCGGCCGCAGGCGCCCCTCCTCGTCCCTGCGGCGCCTGAATGCTCACCGCGGCGTTGGCCTTCACGTCGGTGACGGTGAGGTCGAAGATGGGATACCCGCCCTGCTTCTGGACGATGTGCATCGGAAACTGAGCGCCGCCGACGTCCCTGTAGTCGCTATAGATCGCCTCGAAGAGCATGTCGCCGAGAAAGGCGTTGTCGATCCGCGTCTCGACGCGCTCGATCAGGCTCCGATCGTTGAGGTATCCGCTGACCTTGGCTTTGTTGTCTCCGACGAAAGCGACGACGGTGTATTTCTTCCCCCCGACGGTCTTCATCTCGACCGTCGAGCTCCTCGTGGCCGCGGCCCTGAGGAAGCCGTGCGGCAGCATCCAGATCTCCAACTGCTGGACCCACGGGGTCTGAGCATTCACGACGATCGTCTGGTTCTGCGGCTGCTCACCGACGATCGGCTGCTGTCCGCCGCCGCGAGGCGGGTTCTCGGCCTGGACGCGCACGCGGTCAACGCGTGACGCCGGCGTCTCGAAGCTGACGGCTCGCGTGTAGCTCTTGTTGATGAACTTCGGCCACGGCGAGCTCGGATTCGGCGCCTGACCAATGGCGAAGTCGAACCCGGTCGCCGAAAACTGCACGGTCTTCAAAGTGTCGACACCCATCGCCTGCGACGCGTTTGCGATCACGGTCTTCGCATCCTGTGCCCGGGCTGCCATCACACACAGGGCCGCCAGTGCCACGACAGTCAACGATTTCTTCAACATCGGATCCACCTTATCTATTGCATTCGTGCCGCCCGCAACGCGAGCGATTACCGGATGAGTCTGTCCGCCTGCCGGGTCATCGCGGCACAGCGATCAACCGCCAATTATTGGTCGGCGCGCCCGGAACGCGCCGGTGCTGCTCCACCCATTCGACGATGAGCTCGCGGATCTCCTGCGACGAGCGATACACCTCCGGCGCCCCCTTGTACATGGTGTAGCCCCCGCCGCCATTGACCCGATAGTTGTTGGTCGCGAGGCGCAAGGTTTGTTCGGGGCTCAACGGCTGACCGCGAAAGCGGAGGTTCTGGACACGCTGGCCGAACGGCCTGGTGACGTCGAGATCGTAGCTGACGCCTTCGGCGATGTCGAAGTTGTAGTCCGGAATCCGGCCATCCACAAGCTCTCCCCGCGTGCGGCCCGGCACGAATGCACGAAAGAAACGCGCCGAGTGCTCCAGGGCTTCCTTCAGTTGCTGTCCCGTGACCTCGAGAACCACGAGCGTATTTTCATAGACGTAGAGGCCGGCGATATCCCGGACCGTCACGACGCCTTTAGGGAGCCGCGCCTGCGGGTTGAAGCTGGCCACCATCGACACGTCCGCTTTGCCGGCGTCGAGCTGAACCCGCTGCACGAGGTCGAGCAGCGCCGTATCCTCGAAACGCGCGTTCTCGGCCGTCAGTTCGGCATCCGACTCGCCGATGGCGCGATCCAGCCACGCGCGCGTCTCCTGATCGTAGGGTTCGGCCAGCTTCGCAATGTCGGCGTCGACGGCGGTGCTCTCGGTGATTGGAATCGTCCTGGCCTGTTTAGCCGCGACGCTCCAGGCACCCTGCCCCGTTTTCTCGAGAAACACATCCGCGCGCGCGACGTGTCGCCCCCACAGGTTCGCCTGCATGATGAGGACACCGTTGACATAGACGCCTGGAATCTCCCGATGGGTGTGTCCGGTCAGCACGATGTCGACGCCGCCGACCAGACGCGCGATCGCCAACGCCCTGTTTTCATTCAAGACCTGCCCTGGAGCCGGCTCGCCGGTCGCGAGGTCCTCTTCGAGGCCCATGTGCATCGCGACGATGACGAGATCGACGCGCTCGCGCCCCTTCAAAATTTCCACCCACCGCTTCGCCTCGGCCACCGGCTCGCGAAAGTCCAGCCCGGCGTAGTTCTGAGTGTTCTCCCAGAACGGAATACCCGGCGTCGTCAGTCCCAGGACGCCGACGCGAACGCCGTTCAGCTCTTTCACGATGTACGGACGATGGTAGGTCTCGTTGGTGCCGCGCCGGTAGGTGTTCGCCGACAGCCAGGGGAAGCGCGCTTCACTCTTCGCCTTTTCGAGCACCGCCAGGCCGAAGTTGTACTCGTGGTTACCGACGGTCATGGCGTCGAAGGCAAGAGCGTTCATCGACGACATCATGGGATCGGGCGGCGCGTTGTGAATTCGGTTGTGGACATACTCGAGGGGAGTACCCTGGATGGCGTCGCCCGAATCGAGCAACAACGTGCCTGAAGGGTTCTCGGTTCGCGCCTGACGCACAATCGACGCGACCTTCGCAAGACCTCGGGCATCGGGCCGGCCGGTGTAATAGTCGACCGGCAGGATGTTGCCGTGAAGATCGGTCGTCGACAGCACGGTGATCCAGGCGCGCTCGTTCGTGCTGGTCCGGGCGACCATGCACAGGGCGAGCAGCGCGAACACGACGCCGCCGCGAATCCGTAGCTGCGATACCGTCGGTGCCATCAGGGCTGAGTGTATCCACGCCGGCAATCTCGCGCCACTCAGACGTGTTCGTGGTGGTCTTTGTGGTTCCAAAATCCGCTGGTTTGAGAGACGAACTCTACACGCTGATGACAACGCTTACAGCATTGTTCTAGTGGAGCGAGAACTGCACGCGGGCCGTCTCCGGCAGCACGCTGCCACCGCGGCGAAGCAGCACCGCCTCGGCACCGAGGTTCAGCGAGTAGACAAGGTCCAGTCGATGTTCACCGGGCGGCCACGATGCGGCCCCGGCCAGGACGAGAAATGACCTGGTGCCGTCTACGTTCCAGACGATCGTCAATGCATTCACCTCCTCGAACAGCCCCGACGTTTCGTTCTTCGTCGCGAGTCGATAGCCGATTCGCGACCATTCGAGCGGCTCCGGACTCTCCAGCAGCAGCGCGTAGCGCGCGCCGCCTTCGACGATTTCGGACAGTTCGACCATCGGCGGCGCCGGGCGATAGGCCGAATCGAGCAGCACATCGTGCAGCCGGTCGAACTCGGCTGCAGACGCGGCGTTGCGGGCCGCTGCCGCCTCCTGGGCGGCGAGTCGGCGGGTCTCGAGATCGAGTGCCGACGCGCCGGCCAGACTTTGCCGTGCGGACGCGAGCACGGCCGTCGCCTGGTTCATCCTGGTCACGGCCGCGGTCACACGGTTCGCAACCTGCCGCGCGTTGACGCCCGACACCTCCTCGACGACGACCTGCCCGCCAAAGGTGTCGAACAACTCGACGAAGCCTTCGTGGGCCGAGCTCGAGAAGCTCCACTCGTAGACCGTCCTGCGCGGCGCCGAGCGAACGACCAGCGCTGAGAACTCGGGCGTCTCGTCCCCGGCAAACAGTCCCACTCTGCCGGCCAGCAAGGGTGCCGGATCCTGCACCCGCGCCACTTCGTCGCCGTCGACCTCGACAATCAGCCAATCGCCTTCGCAGGCGAGCGCGAAATCGTGCTCGGTCAGCGCAAAGTCAATCACGGCCTGGGCCGCAACAGATTCGAACAGCACGCCTTTGTCGGCATCGTCGAGCGCCCAGGTCGTGCCGCTGATGGTCCCGCTCAACCGGACAAGGCGCAGTGTCTGATCCTTCGGAGTGAGCAGGAGCCGATAACAGACGAAGGTCCCGTCTGCCTTCATCTGGAAGCGAACGATCACGCCGACCTGTTTGTCATTCGGCGTGACGCTGACCTCGACGCGGCAGTCATCCCATTCGTCCTGTCCGATCGCGGCGATCCGATTCGCGTTCCTGGTCAGCTGGATCCAGGCAAAGGAGGGATCGACCCAGCCGAGCAGCAATCCACCCTGGAACAACACGAAGCTCGCCTGCAATTGCGCGACGAACAGAGTGCCCGGCGCGAGGACGGCGCCCGGCCACTCGCGCACGACCACGTGCTCGAAGCGAGCGCTGGCGCCGGCGTAGACACCCATCTTGCCGCTCTTCGGCAAGCCAGCGATGTCGAGGTCGAACACGAGTTGATCGTCGAGTTGCGCGCGGACGCGGTTGCCTCGACAGGAAACCGCAAGCGTCGTCGCCGAACCGGGAACGAACGGGACAGCGTCTCTCCACAGCGCGGCAACGCCCTTCTTCGTGACGCGCTCGAAGTAGCGGCCCCGGTCGTCCAAGCGAATACGACAATAGGCGTCGGGGGCCAAGTAGCGGATCACGATGCCAACGTCCGCCCCTTGATCACCGACCTGGACCTCAATCGCGTAGTCGGTCCAGGTTCTGTCTCCGGCCACGAGCACGCTCTCCACCCGTAACGGATTCCCGCACGTCAGCGTGCCCCCGTTGGCGGTCCACCTCGTGTTCGGCCCGATAGCAGGAATTGCCTGAGTCCACCCGCTGAGTGGCCCTTCAAAATCGTCTTCCAGTAGAGTGGCGGAAGCGGCGACGAGCCGCTGATTCGGGGCCAACGCGACATCCGGCAACATCTTGCAATCCTCGACGCGGCTGAGATACGGCAGCTCTGTTTCGGAAATCTCCACAGTGGGAGTGGCTGCCCATTGATTCTGGAGGGTCACTTCATCGCCATCGGCGTCGAGAACCGGCCGGTCGTTGCCGTCGAGCAGTCGGATACACATGTCGGCGCCGTACATCTGCTCGACATAACTCTCGTTGAAGTCGACGCCGACGTCGTAGGCGCGAAAGACCGGTCTCGCGCCGTGGGACGGTATCGGGGCCTCGACGTAGGGGGCCAGAGTCGTCAGTGAGCCGCCTCTCGGATAAGGCTCCGCACCAAGCGCTGCCGACGTCGTCGACGCGGAAGCCTCGTCGAGTGCCCAGTCAGGCGCCAGCCCGGGCGGTCCCACGGTCTGGAAATATGCGTAGTGCGTGGGCTGTGTCGTCGAAGACTGATCGCCGTTGCAGGTCCGAATCGTCCGGGTCTTCACCTTCACGCGATACCAGGTGTCGGGTTCGAGGATCTCCTCTGCGCTCGACCAGTGCGTCAGACCTGCCGTGGTGCGTTCAAGGTATTCCTGCGCCGAGTCGCGCGCCGCGGCTGCAGCCTCGGTCTCGAAGCAGAGCTGCGCCACCGACAGGTCGTCGGACGCGGTGAGCTTGATCGCGTCGAGGCCGGCGGCGACGACAAGCGACGTCGCGCCAATCGGAAGATTCAGCTGTTGCACCAGCACACCCTTCGAGTAGGCATCGGCACTCGCGGGCGCGTTCTCGACCACGCACAGCGTGACCGTGCGAACCGGCTGCGAAAAGACGAGCCACGTCGTCCTGCCACCCCCTAAGTGCAGGGCTTTCGCGGTTCCGCACTGCGCGATCGGTCCCTGGACGACCGTGCCGGCCCGTTCGAGAATGAACGTGATGCCGCCGCGCTCGAACACGGGACCGACCGTGGCGTTCTCCTTGTAGCTGTCCCAGTTGATGCAGGTCAGGGATTGCTTCGGTACTTCGGCGCACGGCCAGGACGGATGCATGGCGAGAAACGTGTCGCGATACGTGCGCGACGACCGCCGCGTGAACTCGAACGGCGATTTGGTCCACAGTTGAAGCTGTGTCGTTGGCGGCGTTGCGCTGCCATCCTCGACCGCCATCCAGCTGCCGTAGAGATCGGGCACCGATTGCCATTTCGTGTCCCCCGCCTTCGACCATTTTTCAAGCGTCAGTTCGGTCAACTCATAGTCGAACTGGTGTTCGCCGATCCGGGTCGGCCCGCCATATGCGCTGCCGACAAGGTCCGCACCGGACAGCGCATCACGGACGGCGCGATCGAACACGATCGACGGCCGCGCATCGAGCGGCACGATCGGCACGCGAGACGTATCCAGTGCGCCGGGCGCCACGTCCTGCCAGATGTCGTGAAGGTCGGGCCAGGTCTCGTCCACCTTGGGATGATCGAGGCCGATCGCTTTGAATGCGTCCTCGCTCGCCGGGGTCGCCTCTTGTCTCCATTCGAGTGCGATGTCTTCTTCGAGATCTTTCAGCGGAAAGGGCAACTTCACCTGCAGCGCCAACTCACCACGGACCCAGTAGAGAGTCGGCGCTTTGCCGGAAAGCGTCGCTTCGGCGCCGATTCCCACTCCGAATCCTGCGACCGAGATTTCGAATTCCCCACCGAGCCCGAAGCTCCCTTCGAGCTGCGGCGGCTGCCAGCTGATGGCGGCCTCCGCCTCGACCCAGGATTGCAGGGCCGCTCTGACGGGACCGAATTTCCAGTCCTGTCCGAAGTTGACGCCGCAGCCGGTTGAGATTCCCCGGCTATCGATCATCAGGTAGGCGTCGGCATGGAACAGCGCGATGACGTAAGCCCGGATTCGCCGATCCTCCGGCGTGTCCTGGCCCAGGTAAAGGTGCCACTTGGTCGGATTGGCGAAGTCGAAATACGCCTCGGCGGAGGCACTGATGTCGACCACTTGCGGAAGCGTCCAGCCCGCGTCGATATTGAGCTGCAGATCCGCCGCGTTACCGTCGAACACTCCGAGCAGGTCGAACACCGCTTCGTTGGCGTCCCCCAGCTTCGGGCTCGCCGACAGCACATTCGCCTTGCCGTCGAACACAATCACCGGGCCGGGCAGGATCAACGCGAGCAGCGCCTTGGTCGACACGACCCGGCCGGCGTCGAACAACGTGCCGAGCACCATACCCGCGCCGAAGGCTCGCCCGTCCTCGGCGCCGATCCATTTGCCGGCGTTCGTAACGCTGAACTTCTCCGGCGGACCGATGTACCAGGCGTACCAATCGTCTCCCGACGCGCTGGGCTTTACGTTCATCCCATACAGTCCCGAGACGCCGTAGATCGCGGCGCCCGTCGCCCAAATCGGGATGCCGATGGGCAGCTCCAGGCTCAGGTACGTGTAGGCGAAGTTGAAATCGTTGGTCGTGTCGCGCCCGATCTTGACCGAGGCGTCGAGCGTCACGCCGATCGGAACGATCTCGAGCTTGGCGTTCCCCAGGAAGAATCGCTGCACCGAATCCTGCCCGTCGACGGTGACCACCTCTTCCTTCAGCGCGACGTCGCCATCGAGAGTGAGCGCGCCGGGAATCGTGAGCTGAATCCCCACCCCGTCCAGCGACACCTGTGGAGGCAGCTTTCCGGCGGGATCCCACAGTACGCGCAAGCCCTCGACCGACACGCCGGTGGGCAGCATGTCCACCAGATGGACGCCTCCCGAAAACCCGACCCAGCGTCGCCCGTCGTCTTCCCTGCCAAAACCCAGACCGCTGATCTCCATGCGGAAGCCGTAGAGATCCAGCGCCAGCGGCTCCTGTAAATCCAACCAGCCGCCGGGCAGACTCACGTCGCCGCCCGAGCCGATGCGCAGATCCTGAAACGCAATCTCCGGCCACTGCAGCGCGGGGGCGCCGACGGTCAGTTGCACCGCTCCGCTGACGACAACTGCGCTGCCCGCGCCATCCGAGACAAAACCCAAGGCGCTCAACCGGAAACTTCCGATCGGGCTCTCGATCGTGACGATGCCCTGCTCGCCGGTCGATGAAAGCGCCACCGCGAGCGTGCCATCCATATCCAGCGACACTTCGACAGCCAACACGCTGTCCAAAAACGGCACGCCCAATTCGCCCACGAATCCCACGGACGTGAGCGCATTCTGGGTGAGCGCCACGCCGAGAGACTTGAGCGCGAACGGCATCCCCAGCAAGCGCCCGCTGCCGCTGCCGCTCGGCGTGAGTCCATCCCAGCCGGTCTGCCACTCTCCCGACAATGCGCCGCTGACGCCGCCGTGGCCGATCACCAACCCCGTCGCCCGGATCTCGTTCGGAAGAACGCCTGGCAATTCGAAACTCGTGGGCAAATAGATGCTCACCTGATCCAGCGACACACCGCGGAACCCGGATGGCTGACCGGGAGGAGGCGTCTCTTTGCCGGACAGGAACAGCTGCGCGCCGGTGACTCCCACGACGATCCCGGTATTCCCGAGCATGAACGGCGCGATCGTGAGCGCGTTGGTGACGTCGATGTAAGGGTTGAAATCCGCGTCGACAATCAACTGACCGACGTCGAGCGCCAGCTCGATCGGCTCGGGCTTGCCATCGGCATCGAGGCGCGCGGACCACGCGGGGTACACGCCGTCGACCGGGACGATGACGCTGCTCGTTATCCGCAGCGCCGCCCCGAAACCGCCGACGCGCAGCTCGAAGCTGCCGGTGTAATCCGCCTCGAGGTGCAGCGTCGAAGCCGGCACCACCACGGCGAAGCCCTCGACGTCCGCCATCGTGATGACGATGTCGTTCGCGGCTGAGAGGTCCAGATACCCGGTCGCCTGGCCGGACGACTGGACCAGCTTGTAGCTGGTGATCGCCAACGCTTCCAGGCCCGGGTTGCCAAAGAGATGGTCCGGCCACCAGGTGACGATGTCGCTCAACGGGATGTAGGTGGCGAGGGGGCTCATGCGGCGCTCATGGCTTGAAGTCGAACCAGAGATAGAAGCTCGTCGGCTCCGGATTCCCGGCGTCGTCGCGGTCCCCGAACAGATGCTTAATCGTCGTTTGTTCTGCCGCCGTCAGGGTGGTCCAGAAATTCTGTTCGACGAGCTCCATGAACCGGTGCGTCGAAGGCCCGTTGATGCATATTCTTCGAGAGCCCGGGTCTCCGAACACCGGGCCGGCGGCGCCTTTCCCCTCGGCATCGGCGACGTCGAAGCCGGCGATGCTGCCATCGAGATCATCCCACTGAGGTTGCTGCGCCGTTCCGCCCTGAGCCGTTCTCAGCGCGACGAGCGGACCCCAGACCAGCGCTTGAAAGATCCGCTTGGCGTCGGCTGAAGACAAGTACGTGATCTTGTCCTTGAGGTCGTTGCCGGTCGGCGGACCGCCATAGTTGGCGGTGCTGTACAGCGTACTGAAACCAGCCGTCCGCTGGAGCGCGGTCCACAGACCCAAAGTGAAGGCGAGCGGCACGCGCAGTCCCAGCCGCCAGTCGAGCACGCCGGGGACGCTCATCCCCTCGAAGAGCTGTTTCGAGAATTCGGCGGCGCCGTCGCCGTTCGTATCGATCCCCGCAAGCATATAGCGCGGCGACGCGGTCGCGGACGGGTGGAACTGCGGATCGATGCCGCTGGCGTTGCCGACGAGCGCCATTTCAGGAACCGCCGCCAGGCCTTCCTCGAAGGTCGACCATCCGTCGCCGATCGCCTGATTGATTCGAGACGAAGTGCTCGGGTCCTTGGCGTTCACCACGGACTGATACGCATCCATGTCGAGCAGGAGGCCGAGCGCCATGTTCATGACCGCATGAATGAACTCGTGCCAGATCGTGTGGTGGCGCCAGAACTGCACGGCGTTCGCAGGCGGAATCGGATTGCCGCCGAGCGTATCGGTCATCTTGAACGTGGTGTGACCATACAGAATCAACCACCATGCCAAAGCGCTGCCTGCTGCGGTCGTTGCCTTTAACGCCTGGACCTCACCGAATCGACTCTCGAACGCTCCCGCAATTGGCTCGGTCACACGCACACGAGGAACGGCGGTCTTGTAGCTCGCTGCGTTGGACGGCCAAGCGCCGTTTCCACCATCGTGCTCGGCCATGACGGTCTTCCACGATCGATCGGCGCCACCGAACACGAACCCCTGAGTGAGATAGTGGAACCACTGGTGGATGTAACGCACCTGCTGCAGCGCGTGCAGAACGCCCGCATGGCGACCGTCGACTGACGAGAAATCCGAAACGGCCGCGCCCGGCGTCGCGGGGATCGTGACCGTCCCGACCTGTCGAATCGCAACCCCCAGGGCGCTCGGTCCACCCGTCGGTTTTCCCGCGCCGGACGCCCAGACATCGAGAAACTTCTTCCCGGCCGCGTCCACGCTGACCGACGTTTCGGTGAAGGTGATGCCGCCTTCGACGACCTCGCCAAGAATCGGCAAGAGCCCGAGCCCGAGCGTGTCGTCCTTGATCTCGTACTTGACGCAGACCGAAAACGACGGCACGAGCGGATCCCAGGTGGCGACCATGCCCCAGATCTGTCCGTGCTCGTCGGTGCGGAAGCGACCGAGCGGGATGTCTTTTGCCTTCTGAATCTCCACCAGGAGCCCCTTGGGGGCCTTCCGGATCGTCGAGGTGAACTGCGCGCCCGCGCCGCTGCCAGCCACGCCGACGACCGGATACTGGATCTGCAGAAAAATGGGAATGCCAACGTAGTACACGATCGGCTGATTCAAGCTTCCGACGTCGGTGCTCTCCAGGGTCGCGAGAAAGTCGAGACTGCCGATGGCGCCGTCGGTGGTCGAACGCTGCTCGGTGACCCACGCGTTGTCATTCGACCCCCACTTCAGCGCAACGGGGGCCTCGCGCGGCTGCTGTTGATGCTGGTACTGGGGGACAAAGACCGTACCGGCTGGAACGTCGACGCGGAAGGCAAAGCCCTCGCCCGCGGCGACATTGACCGACTGAAGCGTCGCGCGGGCCACCGACAACGCGACTTGCCCGTTGTTGACGACGGGGGCTTGTGCAATGGTCGTATAGATTGGCGAGGCCCCCGCCGTCCTCTTCTGCAGCGCGATCGTCGACGCGGCCACGATCGACAGCGGCTGCCCCTTGTCGACTTCCGTGCCGGCATCGGCCGTATTGGGGCTCCAATACACGAAACGCACGTGGATGGTCACCGGCAGCGTCGTGGACAACGTGAGCGCGCTCTTGACGACCGGATGCGCCTCGAGACCGGGACTCGACGCATCGGACGCCGGCACCAATTGCTTGAACGCCGTGAGGGCGCCGACGGCCGGGAACTGCGTCGGACCGATACTGGAATTCGCATAGACCCGAAGACCCAACGTCGCCGTCGCGTCGTCTGCTACGGCGAGACTGCCGAGTTGGATCGGGCTGGCGTCGGCCGGCATCGCGGTAACGCTCGCCTTGCCGGTGACCACGTCAGCACGCAACGCCGGGCCGTTGGCGTACCCACGCTTGACCGCCACCCCATCCAGGCCCTGGGCATCGACGAACACAGAAAAGGACGTACTCTCGATCCCCTCCATCGCCCACCATTCGGCGACGGGTTGTCCGGTTGGCGCCATGATGGGCGCCCATTCGTAGGTCTTGACGATGTGCACGGCCAGGACATTTCGGTCGGCCGGTGCAACAATGGAGGGACCATCCTTCGGCGTGACGGTGGCCCCGGCCGGCACGAAAAACACTTCGCCGCCGCTCGGCATGAAGATCGCGGCGTCGGCCGCCTCGAGAGGCGTGAACACGATATTGACGCCGTCGTCCACCTGCGGCTGAATTTGAAACGCCGCTGGCGTGTAGGCGGCCATCCGGCTCTCCCCGATCAGCGGCACGAAGACGGTGATCCCGTTGCCGGTCATCGAACGGTGTCCTCCTGGGCCGGGGTCGCTACAGTGACTTCGTTGAATGCGAGCGTGTTGATGTTGCCGGCAAGGTCCTTGGCGCGGATCCGATAGGTATAGCCAAGCGTCGGGACCGCCGTCTCGTCGTAGCAGAGGAAGCGCCGGGCGTCCTCTCCATCCGGATCGGTTGCGTTCACGGGCTGCGCCACGGTGGCGACGGGACGCCAGAGGCGTTCGTAAGGACCTCGCCGCTCCACCGTGGCCGCCGCCAGCCGTTCGTCGGCGAGCCAACCGAGCGCGACGGCAGGCCGGTACCCCCTGCCTTGCGCCTTCGGATCGTCGAAGGCAAATTCGCCACCGGAACGATCACGCGTGATCCATTCGGCGCGCTCCCAACGCGGCGGACTCGGAGGCGTCGAATCGGCAACGCGCACCGTCAGGATCGACGTCGGCGGCGAGACGTTACCGTTCGCGTCGACCGCCGCGACTCGATAGAAGTATTCCTGCAGACCGATGAGGTTTGCGTCGATGAAGTCGATACTCGCGTCCGCCAAAGAACGCGTCACCACGGCCGTGGCCGGCGTGCGCCTCACATCGCTCAGGCGCAGCGGATCGCTGCCCCGCCAGATCCAATACTCCTTGAGATCGGATTCACGATTCGCGCGCCATGTGAGGACGGCCTGATTCTCGCCGCCGCGCGCCGACGTGACGACCGGCGTGGCGGGCGCGGTGATATCAAAGATGTGGACCGGCGGATAGGTGTTCGAGTGCGGCCCCGGATTGCCGGCCGCATCGAACGCACGCACGCGATACAGCTGCATCCCTCGACCACGGCCATCGAACATATCGAGATAGATGGTTTCGTCCGCGGCATCTTTGTTCACCCGGCCAAACGCTTTTTCGTTGCCTGCCCGATCAGCGAGCGTCTGGACCCCAGCGTCGGTAAGTTGCGGGTAGTAGTGATTCGCCCACGCCCGCCACGCGGCCAGATGCGCGTCCGGACGATTCTGCAACGCCGTTGCCGTGAGCGACGGATCGTAAGCCGCCAGCCAGCCAGAGAAGCCCGGATCGTCGGCGAAGACATCGTCGAGCGTCGAGTAATAGCCCTTTCGCCCTTGTCGCTGCGCCCGATCGTGGTCGAACAGTGCGGCGCCACTGCACCGATAGATCGCATAGCCCACGGCATCAGGCACGGCCTCCCACGACAGCGTGTACCGAGCGCGGCCATAGTAGTCGGCTGGGCCGGCGAAGATCGCCGCCGCGGCCACGGGGACGCTGCGGGGCGCGAGCGGCACGCTGCGCTTGACCGCGAACACCTTGCACGCTGGCGCGGGTGCGCCTTCGTTGCCGGGCCGCCCCCCCAGGCCGCCGCGCTCCGGTCGGGACCACGCGGGGTCGTCGGACACATACGACCTTCCGTCCGCACACGAAGCTGCCACATGCGCGATCCCGGTGCCCCGCTGAGGATCCACTGATACGCCGAAGCCCTCGATCCGAATCTCGTAGCGGCGTCCAGGGAAGTAACTGAACGGTGCATTCAGACGAGGCGCCACCGATGGCGTCGCATCGGTCGGACTTGTCTGCGGAACGATGTGGATCTTCAGTCGCGTCCCCACCGTATGGCCGTACGCCGGGTAGACCACGCCCTCGCATATCAATGCGCCGGGCGTGAGGACGCCCTCGGCATCGCGAAGCGGTCGATCGGTGGTGACGGTGCGGAGCGCGCCTGGCCTGGTCATCAGGCCCGACCCATCGTAGCCGCCAATCATCGAGATCCGTCCCGCGACGATTGGGATGTCGACGGCAGGTTCGACGCGCACTCGTCTCTGCCAACTGACGGTCTTGCTGTAGTCGGTCCAATAGGAGCGGCCGCGGGAGAACACGACACGACAGGGCCCGGGCGCAGGCGACAGGGCGGGCAACGTCAGATTGTCGACGCGGATCGCGATGTTCGCGCCGCCGTCGTTGCCGATGATCTGAAAGAACTGGCGGCCCACCCGGATCGATTCACCGGACCAGGCATCGGCGTCGCCGCGCCACGTGATGTCGGTCGTGAGCACCGACGTCTTGCCGTTGACGCTGACGCCGCTCACGACGCCTGCGACGCTGTTGAGCTCTCCCGACGTCGCATAGATGCGGAACTCAGCACTCGGCGGCACGACGTCCGGCGCCTGGAGGCGCGACATGCCGGGCCATTCCCAGCCCACTTTCAACCCGGAGCCGTGGGCCCTGGTCCAGGTCCGATCGGTCGCGCTCAGGTTGGGGTCGGCAGGATCCAGGTACTGCGCCTGCACTCTCTGCGGAGCAGGCGGAGGGAGATGGTCGAGCACCTGCACCGTCTGGCTGGCGCTCCATGCACTGAGGCGGCCAAAGAGGTCGATTCCGCGGACCTGATAGTCGTACCACCCGTCCGGCAAATCGCGATCGGTGTAGAACGTGTGGAGGGTGTCGGTGCTCGACCCGTTGGCTGAATTCCGGGTGAGCAATGTCGGCCGATCGCCGTTCAACAGTGCCAATGAACCTGTCTTCGCGGGTTGCTCGCCCCGGCCGCGGTTCGCTCGACGAACGTGGTACAGCACGGCCGCGCCCGGCTCGAGACCGTCGCCCTCGTCAGGCAGCGACCAGCGCAGGCCGATGCGGCTCTGGTTCTCGATTGGCGCACCGTCCGCGTCGAGGCCCGTTCGCGCCGCGACGACACGCGCCGGTTCCAGCGTGGGCGCAGCGAGTGGGTCCGGCGTCTCGATCCGGTGATGAAACGTCACGTAGACGACGTCGCCGAGCGGCTCCCGAGTTGTCCGAGTGCCGATCTCAAACAGGGTGACGTCGCCTTGCGTCTCGAGCACCACCGTGTCGAGGGCTTCTCCGTCGGCGGCCTCGAGCAGGATCGTCCTTTGCCCTGCAGTCACGACATCGCTGTCCACTCGACGTTGCTGGTGCAAACCGTCGGCCCTGACTGTCTCTGTTGCGAGCAGCTTGATCGCGATCACGGGCGAGGGCCTCGGAACCCGGATGACGAGAGGCGCACCTGGAATCGCGGCGGCGATCCACAGCGCATTCATGACGGAGCCATCCCAGCTCGCGCGGACGACGTCCATGGGGTTCGGAGAAATGTGGGTCAAGCCGTCGTGCTCGAGGACCGAGCTGTATCGTGTTCCAAGCGGCGCTGTCGCATACGTGACGTAGCGGCCCGGGGGTGCGGTGTCTCCATAGTGCGCGACGAGGCGGTAGTCGTAGTAGCGATCAGCGGCGGGCGGTCCGTCGCACCAGTACACACCGAGGATGCGCGACAGGTTGGGATCGAGCGCAGTCAAGTTCAGCAAGTGCAGGCCGGGCCACTCGATTGCTGCGCCGCTCGCGGCATCGGTTTCACCGATTCGGTAGAGCCGCTGGGGGTCGGTCCCGACCAGGCGGCCGAGGATGCCATGCAGATCGCGCGCGAATCCCTGGCTGTAATTCTGCCGTCGGTCGGCGGACAGCCCGGGTGGCAGTCGCGCCTCCGCTTCGGCTTGATCGTCCGGCGCATGAGCGTGAGGCGAATTCCAGCCTGCGTGCGTAATGGGCAGATAGATTGGATAGGGAGTGTTCAGCGGCAACGGCCCCCAGCCGACGTCATAGCCGTCCTCGACGACCGCGACGCAGATCTCGCAGACGATCATGTCCTTCCCGTTGAGGACGACGCGGTCGATCCGATCGGCAAAGAGCGTGATCAGCCAATCGCGGTCCTGCCCGCGGCGCGCCGTGCCACGGGCGACCTCGATGTCGCTGGCCCCAGCGTGAGCGCCGGCAACCGCGTCAGCTCCGGCAGGCGTGAGCTTGTCCAGGGTGATGCGCACGTAGCGTACGGGCTCGGGGAAATCGAGATGAAGCGACTGCTCGCCAAGGAACTTGACCGCGTTGGCTCCACAACCTTTGACCGCAGACGTTTTGCCAGAGGCGGTCAGCGTGACAAGGGGCCGGCTGTCGCCCACCGACTTCGGGAGCCAGGCAACCGACCCTACCGGCGTCTGCGACACACTCCCGCACCTCAGCATCAGATCGAGGTTCTCGGCGCGGCGATAAAGGTCGAAGCCGCCCGGCGGAAAGCCCAGCGCGTCACCCAACTGCCAGCGCAGGTGGATGCCGCGTTCCATCGGACTGCCATCGGCTCGCGGCTGGCCGCCGTCGGTCCCGAGCCCGATCATGCTCAGGAGGTCTGGATTCTGTCGAGTAGCCAGGGCCATCGGGGCTCGACTCCTGAACATCACCCCGCCAGGTGAGTGCCGACGTGTATCACGTCGTGCCGGGGGCTAGGAACCGAAACCGTATCACTCGTGGGTGGGAAGACTCAAGGGCCGGCGCGACACATATCGCGGTACCACGAGCTCTGAAACGTCTCGTCGGGGTCATATTGACGCTTGAGCGTCAGGAACGCGCGCATCTGTGGGTAGGCGCGCGCCACCTGTTCCCTGCTCGCCCAGCGGTGATACGTCAGGTAGTAGGTCCCGCCGTGCTCGATCCCGAGATCGATCAACGAGCGGAACGCATCGGCGGCCCGCTCGATTCCCTTCGACGTGTGCTCGACGTGCAAGTTGAAGATCACGCACGCATACCGCTCGCGTGCCCACGCCAGATAGCACTCATCGTCTCGCTCGATCATCCGCACGGTGCCGTAGATCACGTTTACGTTTCTCGCCCGCAACTCCCGCTTCGCATCGTCCATGAACGCGGCAAGGCGCGGTCGCGGGACGTAGATTTCGGTAATCATCTCGGTCGCAGGGACCGTGGAGCGGAGCGCGCGATCGAGATCGGCATGGTAGCCGTCCACGTAGGCGGCGGAGAGCTGCGAATCCGACCAGTAGATCTGTCCGGAGGTCTGAAGATAGCGCGTCGAGTAGACCTGAAACGCGCGACGCTTGTAACGGTGAGAATACAGCGTCAGCCGAGCCCAGTCCTCAGGGTTGAAACGAGTGGGGTGTTCGGTCAAGGGCGTGTCAGCGGTCACCGGCTGATAGCCGGAGAAGATCCCGCGGGCAAGAAAGCTGTCGCGCCTGGAGTCGGTGGCGAACTGGTAGTCGCCGTAGAGATACCCGTCGCGAATCCGCTCCTCGAATCGGTCGATGATGCCGGAGGTTTCACCGAGGACTACGACGCGGCGCACCTTCACGCGAGGGCGAAGCCTGAGTTGAACCCGCGCGATGATCCCGAACAGGCCGTACCCGCCGATCGCGAGGCGGAACAGCTCGGGGTGAGTCGCGCGCGAGCACGCGCGCACCGTGCCACCCGCATCGACGAGGTCGAATTGCTCGACCTGATCGATGATCGGTTTGAGCGTCAGGCCACGGCCGTGGGCGTTGGCGGACAAGGCCCCCGCGAGGCTCAGTCGATCGGCGCCGGTCTGCTTCTGAATGATGCCCCAGCGACTCGATTGCAGATGGGCGATCAGCTCGGGCCACTGGATGCCGCCCTCCACGGTCACGATGCCGCGATCCTCGTCGAGCGCCAGGACCCGGTTCATTAGACGTGTATCGACGAGCACCGCCTCCTCGGCGAATTGCTGGCCGCCCATCGCGTGCCGACCTCCGGCCACGGCGACGGCGCGTCCCATCGCCCGCACATCGGCGAGGGCCGCGGCCAACTCGTCGACACTCGACGGCCGGACGATGGCGGCGACTCGGGTCGGATTCAGCTGTGAGTGCACGTCGTTGACCAGCGTGGCGGAGGTGTCGTCTGGAATGAGCGAACGGTACACAGGTCGAACCGGCATGCGGGCCACGCACGCGCTCACTGGCAGCGTGGCCATCGCGGTGGACGAACGTTTCAGGAAATCTCGGCGTGTCATGATCGGAGCGTAGCGGCGCCGACTGGGGAAGTCCTGACCGGTGGGCTGAAAAGTTCTGAAAATCTGGTGTCGCGATTCCCGCCGAGCGCGCCGACACATCCTCTCCGGCGACCCGCGCTACCGCACCGAAGCAATTCTGAGCGTCATCGGCCTGACCACGTCGACACTGCCGACACTCAAGCTCCTGCGCCGGGATAGTCAATGCCCAAGCCGATGGCCATCTCTTTTTCGTTGACCGTCTCAAGATCTGCGAGGGTCTGCAGTTTCACGCCGGCCTCCTCGACCATCTGATCGACCAGGGTCAGCAATTCGACCGGGAAGTGGTCCCCCCCCTCGAGGCGGACGAGCAAGAAGCCGTTGAGCAGGTTGTTGACGATGTCCTGCACGGTTCTGATCGTCGCTTTGAATACGCGTAGGCGCTGAAGCTGGATCTCGTCGTTGAGGCGCTTGAGCTCGGCCTCGGCTTTCTTTCGGTTTCCGATGTCCCGCGCGATCGATGACGCGCCGGTGACTCGTCTATTGGAATCCGTGATCGGAGAGATCGTGAGCGAGACGTCGATCATCGATCCGTCCTTCCGCACCCGTCTCGTTTCGAAGGGCTCACCCGCTTCGCCGCGAGCCGCCTTTTCCACCATCGCCGCCGTGAGCGCGGCACTCGCTCCGTCCGGCACGATGAGCGCGCGATTCCGACCGATGACCTCGCCCGCCGTGTGGCCATAGAGCCGTTCCGCGCCCGCGTTCCAGGTGAGGACAGTGTCATCCAGCGTCGTGCTATAGATGGCATCGTCGGTCGAGTCGACAATTGCTGCCAGGCGAGCGCGCGTCTCGTCCGCCTGCTTGCGACCCGTGACGTCCTGGGAAATGCCAATGCCGCGCACGGGCTCGCCGTGCGCGCCGAGGTAGATGCGGCCCGCGCCGCTCAGCCACCGCACCGTGCCGTCAGGCCAGATTGATCGATTCTGGACCGTGAAATCGGCGCCGGTCTTCATGGCCTTCCCGACCGTCTCGAGCACGTTCGCCCGATCGTCGGGATGAATGCGCCCCATGAACGCCTCGAAGGTCCCGACGAACGTTCTCGGCTGCAGGCCGTACTGCACCTCCAGGGTCTCGGACCATCGCAGTACGCCTGAGGTGTAGTCGATGTCCCAAATCCCCACCCCCGCCGCTTCCAGCGCAAACCGCATCTGCTCTTCCGCGGTTCGCAGTGCGGCCACCGCCTGATCCCGCTTGGTGATGTCGGTGCCGGAACTGAACGAGCCAATGACGTGTCCTTCGTCATCGCGGAGAAGCCTGCTGTGCCACTCGACGAGACGTTCCTCGCCGGACTTGGTCAGGACGGGATTCTCGATGATCGACAGATCTCCGCCGAGCAACTGGCGACGCTTCCCCTCGAGTTCTTCTCGTATCCGGACCGGCAGGCACGTCGCGACCCAGTCGCGGCCAAGCAATTCATCCAGGGTCCATCCCAGAAGCGAGCACCCGTACCGATTGACGAGCACGATCCGCCCTGCCAGATCCAGCTTGAGCAGGATGACGTCGGCGGTATCCAGGTATCCCTGTGCGCGGTCGCGCTCGCGGCGCAGGGCCTGTTCCGTCCGCTTGCGCTCGGTGATGTCGCGGGACACCGTATAGACGAAGTCAACTTCTCCGTCGGCGTCTCGATGGGGCAGCACGGCCATCGAGACTGGGATCTCGTGGCCGTCCCGGTGGAGAAATGCGCCGTCGCCCTGCCATAAGCCGTCGCGCATCGCCGCCGGCAAGGTCACCTCGGCCAGTTGCCGGGTCATCCATGCCGGATGCACATCGCCAAGCGTGAGTTCGCCGATCTCCTCGTCGGCCCCAATGCCGCACATCTTCCTTCCGCCGATATTGATGTATGTCACCTGTGCGGTTTGCGGATCGGCGCAGCCGATGAAATCGGGGCTGGCGTCAACGAGAGCGGCCAACTGCTCACGCTGCCTTTCCACCCGCTTGCGCTCGGAGATGTCCTCGAGTAAACAGAGTACGCCGATGATCGCTCCTCGCTCGTCGCGGTAGGGGACTTTGAGGGTATGAATCCACCGCTCCTCTCCAGCCACCGTGTATCGCTCGTCCAGGGCTTTGATCTTCCCCTCGGTCATGACCAGCCGGTCGTCGGCTCGGTACGCCTCGGCAAGTTCCCTGGAAAAGAATGCGAAATCGTCCTTGCCCACGATCTGCGTGGGTTCTATTCCCAAGTCGCGGGCGTAGATGGCATTGCAGAACACGTAGTTGGAGTTCAGGTCTTTGACGAGCATGCGTTGCGGGAGATGCTCGACCAGGCTCCGATTGAGTAGATCGCTCTTCCGCAGCTTCTCCTCTGACAACCTGCGTCCGCGCCGGGTCTCTGCTTCCAGAACCGCCCGATTCACGGCGGGCACCAGGCGTTCGAGGCGATCTTTGAGCAGGTAATCGGTTGCACCAAGGCGCAGACACCTCACCGCCTCCTCCTCGCCGACGGTGCCGGAAATGAGGATGACGGGCAGATCCGGTCGTACCCGTTGCGCGTACGTCAGGGCGGAGGTCCCGTCGTAGCCGGGCAGGTTGTAGTCGCAGAGGATAAGATCGACGGGTTCCCGCGTCAGCGCGGCTTCAAAACGGTCTTTGCTGTCGACCACGCGGACGTCGCAGGACAGGCCCCCGACCTTCAGTTGGGCACGAATCAATTCGGCGTCCCGAGCACTATTTTCCAAATGGAGCACTCGGAGTGGGCCGGGCATGTTCTGGTTGCTCTCTCTGACAGCCACTTCAGCGACCAGCATTCACGACGCGATGAACGCTCCGTGGCGGCACTTCGTTGATCACTCGCCAGAACGCGCCCACCGGGCTCACCGCTTCGACGAACTCGTGGAACTTCATCGGCTTGACGACATACGCATTGACGCCAAGCCGGTCGATGGGCAGCGGATCCTGTTCTTCGCGCGAGGACGTCATCATTACAACGGGAATCGCCTTGAGCACCGAGTCCCCCCTTGATCTGACGCACCACCACCAGTCCGTCCAACTCGGTCTACAAGGGTCTCTTACGTTCTAACGTATGCGCAAGGGTTTCAGCCGATCTGTCCAGTATTGAACACGACCAACCAGCGACAGCCTGCGCTGGTTGCGGCCCACACGTGACTGATCGATTCTGAATTACAAGGCAACCGTCGGGAGGTTCTGAGCGTCCCAGGGGAAATCGACCGCAGTTCGAAGAAGAACGTCGGATCGGGCCCTTACTTCTCAGGCGTCGGCGGCGGATGGATGGAATCCACCCAGGCCACCTGCTCCGGCGGTTCTGCGGGCGCGATCTCCAGGTTGACGACCACCGGATCCTGCCCACTGCGCACCAGGACGCAGCTGAGAGGCTCGTCGCGGCTGGCATTGATCTCCTGATGGGGCACAAACGGTGGCACGTAAATGAAATCTCCGGGCCCCGCCTCCGCCACGAACTCCAGGCTGTCGCCCCAACGCATCCGAGCCCGGCCGCTGACGACGTAAATCACGCTCTCGAGATCGCCGTGGTGATGGGCGCCGGTTTTCGCATTGGGATGAATTACGACCGTGCCAGCCCACAGCTTGCTGGCCCCGGTGCTGGCGTGGGTGATGGCCGCCGCCCGCGTCATGCCTGGCGTCTGGGGTGTATTCAGGTCCAACGCGGCGCCCGATACGATGCGGACTCCGTGGTCTCGCCAATGCTCGTGGGGGATGTCGCTCACGTTCGAGATAGTAGCAAGAACCCCACGAGAGCCGTCAACCGATGCTCGTGCACCTTGGACGGCCCGCGAGCGCACGCCCCGTGGCGCGCGCCTCACCCCCGCCGGTTGATCATCATCGTCGAAACGTTGTCGAAAAACTCGCGCAGGACCGCGTCGACCTCGGGCGGAAACCGTGCGGCATCGAGCGCACGATTCATCAGCTGCATCCAGCGCTCACGCGCGCCGACGGTGACCGCGAACGGCGTGTGCCGCATGCGAAGCCGCGGGTGGCCCCGCTGCTCGATATAGCGCAGCGGCCCGCCGAACCTGCCGACGAGGAAATCGCGCAGGCGCTCTTCGGCGCCAACCAGATCGTCGGCGGGATACATCGGGCCCAGGATATCGTCGCCCGGGACCTGGCGGTAAAACGCGGCGATGAGACGATGAAAACCGTCCTCGCCAATGGCGGCGTAGAGATCGACGTCCTGCAACGCAGCGATGTTACCAGGTTGGTTCGGGGCGTCGCTCATCTGGCCGGGGCCCCCATGTCGCGCCATGTCCCTCGAGTATGGTTGAAGCGACACTGGCAGAACGTCGGCCACCGGTGACCTTCAGAATCCCTCCGCTGTTCGCCCGCCGACGACACATCCGTTGTGCTCGCGCAGTCCGGGCACCGGAGGTTTTACCGAAGCGCGTACGCGAACAGTGAATTGCCGGCCGAGACCGCTACATATTGGCGCCCGTTGACGGAATAGGTGATCGGTCCGGATGCGACGTTGCCGCCCAGGTTCGCCCTCCACAGCGGCGAGCCGTCGCGGGCATCGAGCGCAAAGAAATAGCCCTCGCGGCTGCCGGCAAACACCAGATCAGAGGCGGTCGACAGGACGCCGCTGTCAGTGAGGTCCGCCAGTTTGAAGATCCATTTCTGAAGGCCTGTCTTCGGATCGAACGCCTGAATCGCGCCGTACCCCTGTTCAGGGATTCGCCGGTTGATCGGCCCGCCGCGCAGTGTCTGAATTGGACCGACGGGGAACGCGCCCATGAACACCCGGCCCTCGACGAACTCGACCGGACGTTTCGGGAACGTCGCGTAGCTGTCCATCAGGCTTGGAATGTAGAACAGACCCGTGCGCGGACTGAACGACGGCGACATCCAATTGGTGGCGCCGGTCGGGTGCGGGAAAATGACGACACCCTCTTCCGTTGGACTCTGCGCGCGGATCGGTCGGCCCTTTTCGTCGAGCCCCTTGGCCCAGGTCACCTTCGCGAACGGTTTGCCGAGCAGGAACTGTCCGTTCGTGCGGTCGAGCACATACAGGAACCCGTTCCGATTGGCAAACAGCATCACCTGGCGCGTGCGTCCCTGCCACTCGAGGTCGGCCAGCACGGGCACTTCCGTCGAATCGTAATCCATCTCGTCATGCGGGGTGAACTGGAAGTGCCATTTGAGCGCGCCGGTATCGGCATCGAGCGCCACCACAGCGTCGCTGTACAGGTTGTCGCCTTCGCGGTTGTCGCCGTTCCAGTCAGGACCTGGATTGCCGAGCCCCCAGTAGGTCAGGTTCAGCGCAGGATCGTAGGACCCGGTGACCCAGACGCTCGCGCCGCCGCGTTTCCATGAATCGCCCGCCCAGGTCCCGTGTCCGGGCTCGCCCGGGCCAGGAATCGTGTTGAAGCGCCACACCTCCCTGCCCGTGGTCGCGTCAAAGGCGGCGAGAAATCCGCGCACGCCGTATTCCCCTCCGGCCGTTCCGACGATGATCTTGTCCTTGACGACGAGCGGAGCCACGGTGAAGGCATATCCGGCTTCGGGCCTCGCGCCTTCGACCGTGACGTTCCAAACCAGACGGCCGCTCTTGGCGTCGAGGGCAATCAGATGATCGTCGATCGTCGCCATGAACAGCGTGTTACCGAGTATCGCCAGGCCGCGATTCACGCGCCCGCAGCACGGGCGCGCCAGCGGCGAAGGCACGTGCGAGTAGATCCAGAACGCTCGGCCGGTCAATGCGTCGAGCGCGACGACATCGTTGGGCGCCTGGACCGTATACATGACGCCGTCGACAACAATCGGCGTGGCCTCGAACTTCTCGAGCGATTGAGCCTGGAACACCCACTGCTGCTCGAGGTTCTTCACGTTGGCAGGGGTCACCTGTGTGAGCAGGCTGTAGCGCTGGCTCATCACTGTCCCGGAGTAGGTCAGCCAGTTCTGTGGTTCTTGCGCCGCGCGCAGCACTCGATCGAAGGACACTTGAGCCATCAGCGGTGTCCACAGCGAGCCTGTCGCGGCAATGGATGCCACGAGAGCAGTTCCGGCGAGCGCGCGCGTCACGACTCGACCTGTCATGGCTTACCCTTCAGCGAACGGAGGTAGCTGACGACATCGGCCAGTTCCTCGGCGGTCAGCGTATTCCGATATGACGGCATCGTGGAGTTCTTGAGCGTCGCGTATTCACGCAGGTCCGACTTCGCGAACGACAGCAAGCGCTCCTTCGCGTCGAACAACTGGATCGAGAAGCTGTCCTGATTGAGCAGCCGTCCGGTCATCGTCTCGCCGCCGCGAGTGACGACGCGGACGGAGCGATTGTCGTCGATGATCTCCGCGTCCGGATCGAGCAGGGATCGCTGAAGCTCCGCGCTGCGCCGCAGCGGTCCGACGCTGTTCAAATCGGGGCCGAGCTGTGAGCCGGCGCCGTCCACCCGATGACAGGTGCGGCACTGGCCTTTGCCCTCGACCACGGTTTTGCCGCGGCCAGGGTCACCCGGAGCGCCGACGCTCGCCGGTGCGGCGGCCATCGAGCGCAGGTACGCCACGATCCGCCCGGCATCGAACTGCGAGAAATTGCCCGGCGGCATCCCGGTTCCCGGGATGCCAACCATGATGATTTGCGCGATCTCGTCGTCGGCCGTGGCGCGACGGAACTGTCCCCTGGAGAAGTTCACGCCGGCCACGGCGTCCCCGTCGGGCCCATGACACCTGGCGCAGCTGGACTGAAACAGCTTGCCCCCTTCGGCGATTTCAGCGGTCGAGTAGCCATGCTGAGCCGACAGCGACCAGATCGACAGGGCCAGCACAAAGACTGATGTCATTCCGGCTCGACGCATGGGGGTCACCCTCGGTTTCAGCTCAACGCGCGGGTTCGCACGCGTCGTGCCGACGCAGTGTAGCAGGACTGACGCGCCACGGACGCCTTGATTTGGGCCGGCATCTCACTCCCAGACCGTGCCATCTGCCTCGCCTTCCGAAAGCCGACGTGGCACCATCCGCCACCCCGCTTCATGCCAGCCAGATACGAAATGACATCGATCCCCACACGCCATGTCTGGCCGATCGAGTGAGGTCGACCAGTGGCGGAATAGGACGACGTGAACTTATTTTTCATCGCCACAGAATCGGCCGGAGCGGTGTTGAAAACGGGGCTACACTGGGTCGACGAGTTGGCCATTCAATCGGCTGGCTTCTGGTGAGGAATTGGTGACACGAAACAGACTCACGGCGATTAGCGTGGCGACGGCCGTCGCGCTTCACTTGACGGGAATCGCTCGTGCTCAGCAGCGGCCGGCGGCCATCGAGATTCTGCCGGTGCACGGCCAGGTCTACCTCCTCGCCAGCGCTGCCGGCAATGCGCTGCTCCACGTCGGCGCGCAGGGCGTGCTCGTCGTCGACACGATGCGGGAAGAAGACGGCGACGGGCTCCTGGCGGCCATCAAGAAAGTGGCAGGCGACAGGCCAATTCGCTTCATCGTGAACACCCATGCCCATGCCGATCACACGGGCGGCAATCTGAAGGTTGCCCAGGCGGGCTCCCAACTCGTCGCCGGCAATTTTTCACGAGATCTCGGCGAGGCGGGCGCGAAGAGTGCCTTCATCGTGGCCCACGAAAACGTGCTCAAAACGATGAGCGCACCGACGGGAGCTCGTGCGCCATCGCCGTTCGGTGCGTGGCCGACCGACACTTTCTTTCAGTCCGAAAAGGACATGTATTTCAACGGCGAAGGCATCCAGCTCGTCTACGAACCGGCCGCCCACACGGATGGCGATATTCTGGTGTTCTTCCGCAGCTCCGATGTGATCGCGACCGGCGATGTGTTCAACACGACCAGCTATCCCGTCATCGATCTGGCCCACGGGGGGCACGTCAACGGCATCATCGAGGCGCTGAATCGAATCATCGACCTGGCGATCTCCGAACAATTCACCGAAGGCGGGACGAGAATCGTGCCGGGCCACGGCCGGATTTGCGACGAGTTCGAGGTGGTCGAGTACCGCGACATGGTCACCATCGTGCGCGACCGCGTGCAGGCGATGATCCGCAAGGGGATGACGCTCGATGCCATCAGGGCGGCGCGTCCGACACTCGACTTCGACCCGAGGTACGGCTCGAACAGCGGGTCCTGGACGACGTCGATGTTTGTCGACGCCGTGTACCGAAATCTGTCGACGCCGCAGGGCACGGGTGAACGTCGATGATGAGACGCACGTACTGCGGGCGAATTCTCTGGATGGTCGTGCTCTTGACGGCCTGCGCGAGCAGTCGCGCTTCGGCGCAGGCGGATCTGACCGGCAGCTGGAACGGGTTCTTTCACGAAGACCAGCCCGAGCGGATTCCGGGACCCTCGCTCGGCGACTACCTTGGCTTGCCGATCAACGACAGCGCCCGTGCGTTCGCCGAAGCATGGGACGCTTCACGCCTGACGATTCCCGAGCACCAGTGCCGGGCACACTCCTCGCCGTATATCCTGCGCGGCCCGCTGAACATGCGGCTGTGGGAGGAACGGGACCCCCAGACGCAGCAGATCATCGCTATTCACCAGGACATCAGCAACTTTCAGCAGCGCCGAACATTCTGGATGGATGGCCGGCCGCATCCCTCGGAGTACGCCGAGCACACCTGGATGGGGTTTTCGACCGCCCGTTGGGAAGGCGATACGCTGGTCGTGACGACCACTCATATCAAGCAGATGTGGCATCGCCGGAATGGGATCCCGCAAAGCGACCGCGTCGCGCTGACCGAGCGCTACATCCGACACGGCAACGTCCTCACGCTCATCACCGTCACGGATGACCCAACGTATCTGACCGAACCGCTGGTCAAGTCGACGAACATGCTGCTCAACCCCCGTCCGCTGACGCCGGAGCAGCTGCTGTATCCGTGTCAGAGCGTCGTCGAGATCGCCTCCCAGCCGAGAGGCGCGGTGCCGCACTACCTGCCTGGCGAAAATCCGTTCCTCGGGGAATTCAGGCAACAGAGTCATCTTCCCGCGATCGCGACCCGCGGCGGGAAGGAAACGATGTATCCGGAGTTTCAGGTCACCCTGAAGGCCGCGTCCCAGGGAGCTTCGCCCAGGTAGACACCGCCTGTGCGGATTGGACCGGGGTTCGGGGCCCGCGGTAGTCTGACCTGCTGACGTCTTCAACTGAGGACGAAGCCGGGTGCCGGTCGTCGCGCCACCCAGACGAGAAGGCCGCGGCCGCGCCCGCATTCGCGCGCGACCGCACATTCAGCTGTGCGCAATCAGGGCCGGAGCAGGGCTTGCCCTTACTGATCCGCTTGCGGTATCCACACCCACTGGCCTTCGCCAAACCCGACGCGCGTCCAGGGTCCGCCTGGGGGATGGACCTTCGTCCGTTCGCCGGCTGCATTTGGAGGTGTGAGCAACCATCCGATGGCGTTGAGCGTGGGTTCAAGGTCGAGCAGCGTCTTCTGCCCGAACGGTTTTCCCGCCACCAATGACATGAACCGTTCGCGCGGCGGCGCGCCAGAGGGGACGACCGGTATGACGGGTGTCGGCACGACAGGTGTCGGCACGACAGGTGTCGGCACGACAGGTGTCGGCACGACAGCCGGTCCTGCACCGGGCAACACCGGAAAGCCGCCGTCGAGCAGCAGGACCTCGATGGTTTCGAAAGCGCCCGGCTGCCCGGGCGAATTTGGATTGTCACGCACCGCGATGGAACCGTCCGGTTGAAACGAGATGAACTTCCCGCCAGTCACTCGAAGGGCAATTCGACTGATTACAGTTCCGGCCATTCGCAATCCTCCCAGGTACGATTAGAGCGCGAGCCATTGGTCGGCGCCCCGCGCCGTTGCGAGCAGTCGTGATACTACAACTGGAGCTCCGCCTGCGATCCAACAAAGTCAGCGCCAGATCGACCTCTTCCAGATTACGGCGTTGTCGTCTAGGCCGAGCAGATGACGATCTGAATATCCTTATCGACTTCCCAGATCTTCTCGATCGTCTGCAGGCCGTCCCATCCCGGCGGCATCCGCATGTCGACGATGGCGAGTGCGTAGGGGCGGCCGGCGGCTCGCTCGCGGCCGACCATCATCGCGCCTTCTTTGCCCTGATACGCCGAGTCAATGTCGGAGCTTTCGATCTTCGGCTCGATGTCGCCGAACAGCGCCTCGTCGAACTGGCTCGCCTCCGATGCCGGACCGCCCGTCAACAGCTTGCGAACGTCCGCGTGGATGGCCCGATGGTCGTCGATGACCAGAATGCGACGATTTTTCTGCATCACGCCACCAGTCCCACCGGAAGCGGGTCTTTCTGACCGGCCTGAGCCGGCAGTTCCAGGGAAAACGTCGCACCCCGACCGACTCCGTCGCTGTGCACGCGCAACGATCCCGACATGAGGTTGGCCGCCAGTGCCGCGGTGTGGAGGCCGAGCCCGCCATGGCCCTGCCGCCTGGTCGTGAATCCGAATTCGAAAATGCGAGTGGGGTTCTCAGCCGGAATGCCGACGCCGTTGTCTTGCACCTCCCAGCGGGAGAACAATCGGCTCGTTCATGTTCCTGGCTCGAGAAGAGCAACTGAAGGCGGACGTTCACGACCGAGGTCGGGTTTTGCTGCCAAAATGTGCCACCGGGGAATGAAATCGGCCGTGCGCAGCAAGGCTTGAGCGCAGGTTGCTGACGTTCGCTCAGATTGGGGCGTTCATTGGTTCATGACGGAGGGAGCGGCGCCGTGTCGCAGCCAACACCACCAGTAAGGATCTTATGTGGTAGCCTCAGGAATCAGTCGGCTGCGATCGCTGCCTGCGGCCGATACCCATCCACCCTGCCGATGCTTCAGATAACGCCCTGGAGATGCGGAGGCTTAAGAGTTGCGGAAATTGATTCGACAGACGTTGGACCGCATGCCGTATGTCGGCGGCTTACGTGAGCAAATCCGAAATCTCGGCGACTTCCCTGCGGGCCACTACTATTCGCCGATCCCGTCGCGCGCTGATGTCGGGGCACGAGTCCAGGCCGGCCCCAGGCCGGGCAGTGAGATTCCAGGCGTCAACCTGAAAATCGAAGCGCAGCGCGAACTTCTTCAAAAGTGGCGAGCCTTCTACGGGGCGCTGCCGTTTCCAGAGGAGCGCACGCCGGAGTGTCGTTACTATTTTCGGCAAACGTCGTTCTGCTATGCCGATGCCATCTTCCTCTACAGCTTCCTCAGACACGTCCAGCCCAGGAGAATCGTCGAAGTGGGATCTGGATTTTCGTCGGCCGTGATGCTGGACACCGTGGATCGATTCTTCGACCATCGACCCCAGATCACGCTCATCGAACCATTTCCGATCAACCTCAGGAAGCTGTTGAGGCCGCAGGATTACCAAGCCATAACGCTTGTCGAAGACAAGGTCCAGAACGTGCCGGTTGACACGTTCAAGTCCTTGCAGTCCGGCGACCTGCTGTTCATCGATTCCAGCCATGTGATGAAGTACGGAAGCGACGTGCAGTTCCTGATGTTCGAAATCCTGCCGCAGTTGCCGATCGGCGTGTTCGTGCATTTTCACGACGTCTTCGATTCCTTCGAATATCCGCCGGAGTGGCTGCTCAAGGGCTGGTACTGGAACGAAGACTACGTCCTTCGAGCCTTCCTCTCCTACAACAACTCCTGGGAGATCTGCCTGTTCGGCAACTATGCCGTCGGCGCCTTCGGCGATTTCTTCAGAGACCACATGCCCTTGTGTCTCAAAAATCCTGGAGGGAGCCTCTACGTCCGAAGGACCGCATGAACTGACCGCGCGGCGGAAGCGCCGGCGTGATCCGACTCCGCTACGCTTCTCGAAGCCGTAGATTCGCCGCGGTCTAGCTAGGCCCACCCGCATTCGCACTTGCCAGCTGGGTAGGAGCATCGGCGCACGCCCGATCGGACAGCAGGGTCGAGATCTGTCCCACTGACGCGTGACGTCATGTACGGCGGAGCGCCGGCCGGCAGTATGTAGCTTTTCCAGAGTGTTGTAGAAATCACTTGGTAGAAATTTCTCGGCGGCGAAAATGTCGGCTATGACACCCGCTTCACGGCTCCCGTAAGACGTCTGTATCCAACGGTTTGCATACACATGCACCTTTTGTTTCGCCGTTGGCATCAGCAGGTACGGATAGTGCAGAAGACTCCGGCACACGAACCTCGAGCAGTGGGTACTGTGTCTTCCTCGCGACGATCGAGGTGGTGTACCGTCGCCATCGTGCCGGATGCAAGGAGGCCACGGGCGGGCCCCACCGGCAGATAGAGCACGCGTCAGTCGCCTGTGTCGATGGTCCTTGCCGCATGGCCGCGGAGTGGACTTCAGTCGCTGAGCGTCAGGTGCTCACGTTGGATGGCGTGTACGCCAGGAATTTCTGCCGGCGCTCTGCAAGTTTCCGCCCACCCGTCGGCTGACCTCCCTGTACATCGAGGAGGTGCTGGCCATCGTGGAGCCGCGCATCAAACGCCTGCTAGATCGCCCCCAAACTCTGGGACGTGCAGGCGGCGGCGTCTGTATCGGAAATCGTGGCCCTTCGGCCTCAGCGAGGCGCGCGCCTTCGTCGCTTGGACAATGCGCGAGCAGGTGTGCCGTCTTGCACTGCGCCCGCCGCCGACGTCGACTAGCCTTATCGGGGACGCTCCGAAGGAATCTGGCTGGCTGGCGTCCTGCGGCCTCCACATTGGACCAACATGCTCTTCAATTCACTTGAGTTTGCCGTCTTCTTCCCGCTGGTGACGGCTCTCTATTTCTTGCTGCCGCATAGATGGCGCGGAGGCATGCTGCTCGTCGCCAGTTGCTACTTCTACATGGCGTTCGTCCCGAAGTACATCCTGATTCTGGCGTTCACGATTGCCATTGACTACGTCGCCGGGTTGCTCATTGACCGGTCCACCGGCCCGCGGCGGCGTCTATGGCTCGTCACGAGCCTCGTGGCCAACCTGGGCGTCCTGGCCTTCTTCAAATATTTCAACTTTCTCAATGGGACCATGCAAACGGCGGCGTACGCCACGGGCCTGCCGTATGGTGTTCAACCGCTGGCCATCATCCTGCCGATTGGGTTGTCATTTCATACGTTTCAGTCGATGAGCTACACCATCGAGGTGTACCGAGGTCACCAGGCCGCCGAGCGTAGCATCGGGCGCTTTGCTCTGTACGTGATGTTCTATCCCCAGTTGGTGGCCGGGCCGATCGAGCGTCCACAGAACCTTTTGGAACAGCTCAAGGTCGAGCATGTGTTCGACTACGAGCGCGCGAAGTCTGGTCTTCAGCTCATGGCTTGGGGCTTGTTCAAGAAGGTGGCGGTTGCAGACCGCCTCGCCGGCGCCGTGAACGCGGTCTACGGAGATACCGCGCTCTACAGCGGAACCGCCATTCTTCTCGCCACATACCTGTTCGCCATCCAGATCTACTGTGATTTTTCAGGGTACTCCGATATCGCCATCGGGGCGGCGCAAGTCATGGGCTTCCGGCTCATGCGGAACTTCGACCGGCCATATTTCAGTCAATCGATCGCCGAGTTCTGGCGACGGTGGCACATCTCTCTCTCCACGTGGTTCCGCGACTACGTCTATTTCCCGCTTGGGGGAGGCCGCGTACCTGGGCCTCGTCATGCCCTCAACCTCTTGATCGTCTTCACGCTCAGCGGTCTGTGGCATGGCGCGAACTGGACGTTCGTGGCCTGGGGCGTCCTCAACGGCGCGTACCTGGTAGCGTCAATCGCCTCCGAAAGACTCCGCCGTTACACGGTGGCGCTGAGTGGGCTTCGACACCTGCCGCTACTCCACAACGGGCTCAGGCGTCTGTGGACCTTTCATCTCATCGTCGTCTCATGGGTGTTCTTTCGCGCGGCATCTCTTTCCGACGCCCTCGGAATATTTCGTGCCATTGGGACGAATCGTCCCGGCCTGGCCCTTCCGTTCGAGAGCATTGGCGGCCGGACCATGGTCGTCATCGCGGTCGGTGCCTTGCTCGCGGTCGAATTGCTGCAATCGCGGGTGAACCTCCGCGGGCTCCTCTCCAGCCGGCCGGCGATGATCCGGTGGCCGGCGTACGTGGCGTGCGTGATGGTCCTCTTGCTCCTTGGAAATTTCGCGTCCGACCAGAAGTTCATCTACTTTCAGTTTTGACGAAGGACGGGCAATGACCATCGTGATGAAAGGCGCGCTCCTCGCCGTGCTGGTCGCGGTCGTCCAGGGAATGCTATTCCTCTGGCCGACGAGCCGGGATGTGCTGCATCACACCTACTTCGGCGCGTGGCAACTCAAGCACCAGTTGTTGGTCGATCCTGGTCGGAATCGGATCATCCTCGCCGGCGGATCAAATGTCGCCTTCAGCTTCGATTCGACCACGCTGGAAAGAGCCTTGGCCCGGCCGACCATCAACATGGGCTTGCACGGAGACCTCGGCCTGGCCCACATGGCGCATGAAGTCGAGGACGGAGCCAGGGCTGGGGATCTGGTCGTGCTCATCCCTGAATACGAACATTTCTACGGCGATACTCTGAATGGGGCACAGGCCGCCGCCGAAGTGGTCCAGTATCAGTGGTCTGCGCTCCGGTACTTTTCCTCCTGGCGCCAATGGAGAAATCTCGCTGCGAACTCCCGGGCGCTCACCAGCGCCGCGGCGATCGCCTTGCTCGATCAAAGCAAAGAGAGACTGCTGCGGCATCCCGCCGCGGAGCGCGGGACCACCGTCTACCGAAGGGATGCGTTCGACGCACACGGCGATATGGTCGCCCATCTCCAGTTGGAGTCGGAGCCCGAACGGGTCGTCGCAAGCATGGACCGCATCGAGGGAGAGTTCAACCAGGCGGCGGTCGACGTGATCGTGCGGTGCGCCGAGACGCTAGCCAAACGCGGCGCCTCGTTCGTGATCGTCTTTCCGGCAGTAGCGGCTGGGTATTGGGCGGTCAACCAGGACCTGGCCAATCAGGTGGCCACTCGATTGCCTGTCGGGCTTACGCTCAAGACACCACAGGACTCGGTATTCGACGATCGATGGTTCTTCGATTCGGTCTACCATCTGAATCGCAAAGGACGTGCTGAGCGAACCAGGCAGGTCGTTGAGGTGTTGCAGGCGAATGCGGCAGGGAGCCGACAAACCTCAGCCACAAGCTCATTCTGAGGCGGCACCCTGTCAGATCGAGATCATCGATGGCGCGCAGGCAAGCGTCACCTCGTTGGCGACCGGCGTCGCGTTGTGCTTTCGAGGTCTCGTTGGCATCATGTCCCGAAGATGCCGCCGATCGAGAAATTGAAGCCCACGCCGTTCCCGTTGCCACTGGTGAAATGCGTATAGCGACCATCGATTCGTATGACAAGCCTGTCTCCCAGGCGCATGCGGTATCCTGCGCCGCCGGTGAACTGCTTGGGCGTCGTGTCAGAGTTCGAGACCGTGTCGAGGCCCGCGGCGCCGAAAATGTATGGAGAAGATGTCGCGTGTCCGTTCAGGAAGTAGTCGACCTGTCCGGCGACGTTCAGCACGTGGCTCGTGCTGCCACCGCTCGAAATCACCAGCAGACCCATCTGAGGCTCGATCGCGAAGCGCGGGGCCACGAAGATAGCGGCGTAGACACTCGGGCTCAGCAACCCGAAACCACCCGACGGAACGCCGAATAGGATGCTCGTGTCCCCTGCCTGCGGGATCACGACCATCAGGTTCACCAGGGACGCGCCGACTTCGAGCCGTTCGGGTCCCTGCGCCGCCGCCGGAAACGCGACGGCAAGCCACACCAGGGACACGCCGACCAACCGCAGACACGTTGCCATTGCCGCTCTCCTTCGACGGGTTCGCTGCCGGTGATGTGTGAAATCGGGGGCACCTGACCCCAGGGCCTCTGCAGGCACTCGGTAGGAATCCTGTTCGCGGGCTGAAGACTACTGCGAAAGCCTCCAAATCGTGTTCTCGGTCGCGAGGTAAATCGCGCCGTCTGGCCCTACGACTGGGGCTCTGATGCCGCCGATTCGATCTTGAAGCAGTTGTTCGCTGGCCGTGATTCGTGCGGGCATGAGCGGATCGGTGCGAAGCCGAAGCAGGGACCGGCCTTCGTCTGAGGCAACCAGCAGATTGCCGCGAAACGCCTCGACGACGCCCGTGTTCGGATAGATGGCCAATCCAGACGGCACCGTGCCCGCCGGCAGTGCGAAGGCGGTTTGCACGGCGCCGCGACGCCGAACGTCATCGCTCACGACCGAGTTTAAGCGCCCTGCTCCAGCCTCCTGAGTGACAACCCAGAGCGTGTTGCTGGGCACGTGCCAGGCGAGACCTCGCGGGGATCGATACCCTGCGGAGTACAACGGCACGTAGCTTCTTTGATCGCCAGGTGTCGAGCCATCCGCGTTCAATCGCAGGATCTTTCCGTTGTAAGACGACCAATCGGAAGCGGCTTGCGGGCTTCCACCGTCGTCGAAGGCCGCAAAGAGCTTACCGTCCGGCCCGAACCGCAACGCTGCAGAGGCGCCGTCCGGTGACGCCGGCACATCGTCGGCGATGACGATGCGATCGGCGAAGGTGTCGGCGGTCTCTCGAAATCTCACCAGAGAAAATACCAGCGTGCTCTGCGCGGACGTGGTCGTATAGATCGCGTACACCAAATGCGTGCGGGCAAAATCGGTGTCGACCGCGACGGCAAGGAGCTGCTCCGCGGCGGATCGGGGCTCGAACACGGCCCACGCGGGCGCAGACGTCAGTCGGCCATCTCGGACCACGCGAAGCAGGCCACCGCGCTCCGCGACAATCATGCCGCCGTCCGGCATGAACGCCAGATCGACCGGGTCGGCGAGTCCGGTCACGATCGGCGTGACCGTCAGACGGACGTCATCGCTCGTGAGAATCGTCGACGCGGCGTCGATGCGAGCCGATCGTTCCGATCGCTCTTGGACGGGACGCACGACGAGAAGCAGCAGGCGGTTCGACCGACCGCTTTGGACCGACGCCCCATTCACCGTGGCCGCGATGTCGACCGTGTGAAAGCCGATCGACAGAGCTGGCAGCGGCGCCGTGCAGGTGTACACGCCCGGCGCTGACCGGACGCAGGACTGGCCGGTCATGGAGACGGCATTCCCATCGACGTACGCGATGTAACGGAACGTCGCGACCTGTGCATCGTCGGCGGCGGCCTGATCCCATGCGAGACGCTCGTTGCCGCCGATGATGATCGGCACCAGCCCAACAGTGCCTTCCTGCGCTGCGAACGCCAGCAGCGACAACAGAAGGTAGGCCGGGCGCAACATCACTGCGGATTATACCGACCGCCGACCTCCTTCGGGCATAAGTCGTCATCTTTAGTACGTCGCGGAATCCGATGATCGCCGCAGGTATTCATCACTGATGTCCGGGCGATCAGCGGACCGCGGATCGGATTCAGGGAACGACGCGTGATCACGCCCACGAGACGTCAGCTCGCGATCGGCATCGCCCGATTCGCGCGCGTGCGAGATGTCCGCCACGTCTTGGGAGCCGAATAAGTTCCGTCGCACGCTCCCCACGATCGTAAGTGCGATTTCGAAACCGTTATTTCAGCCTGTGCACCCCTCCACGATCAGCACGGGAACGACGGTCCGAACTCGAGCGTCCACAGCGACTTACGCGCTGCAGAGCGGATTGGCGAAGGCGTTGAACTGCCTAAGCCAGTATGAACACCTTCCGCTCGATCAAAATCTGGATGACCCTCGTTGTGTTGCTCGGCGTGGCCAGCACGACACAAGCCGCAACGATAAACCTCGCGTGGAATCCGAATACTGAAACCAATCTGGCCGGCTACTCCGTCTCGTACGGCACGCAGTCCGGCGCTTCCACGACGACCATAGACGTCGGGAACAACGCGTCGCCATTACTGACGAACCTGGTCAATGGCACGCGGTACTACTTCACTGTCAAGGCGTACAACACCTCCGCCATGTATAGCGCTCCGTCAGCAGAGATCTCGGGTATGGCGGTCGACGTACCGCCGACCTCGCCCGCTGCTCCGGCGCCGGCGAGCGGTGCGACCGGTGTGGCGCTGACTGGTACACTCAGTTGGGCCGCGTCGACCTATGCGACGCAGTACGACGTGGCGTTCGGCACAACCAATCCGCCCCCGGTCGTCTCGAGCAACCAGACGTCCACGACCTATCAATCCAACTGGCTGGTGCCCGGCACGACGTACTACTGGCAGATCGTCGCGAAAGGCCCGGGGGGATCGACGAGCGGAGCGATCTGGAGCTTCGCGACCGGCGCCAACGCGTCGCGCCCGCTACCAGTCGCGGCCTATAGCTTCAACGAAGGTACGGGGACCGCGACCAACGACGCATCCGGTAACGGACGCACGGGCGCGCTGACCAACGCCACGTGGACTTCGACCGGTAAGAACGGCGGCGCGCTGTCGTTCAATGGCAGCTCCTCGCGGGTGACCGTCGCGGATTCGGCGGCCCTGCGCTTGTCCACCGCGATGACCCTCGAAGCCTGGATCAATCCCTCGGGCGCCGGGGCGCCGGATTGGCAGGCCATCATCTACAAGGGCCTCGACAACTACGCGCTCGCGACCATCGGGGCAAACCTGCCGACGGCGGCTGCGATGATTGGCGGCGGGCTGGCCATGGCGACCAGCGCCAACACGGTGCCGTTCAACACCTGGACGCACCTGGCGACCACCTACGACGGCGCGACGGTCCGGCTCTTTGTGAATGGCACGCAGGTCGCCAGTCGACCCGCCACCGGCGTGTTCGACGTCTCCACCAACCCGCTGGAAATTGGCGGCAGTCTCGTCGACCTCGGGGCGTTCGCGGGCCTCATCGACGATGTGCGGGTCTACAACACCCCGCTGACGCTGGCGCAGATTCAGACCGACATGACGACGCCGGTCGCCACCGCCAGCGACACACAGGCTCCGACCGCCCCAACGACCCTGACCGTGTCCGCCGTCTCCACCACCCAGCTGGCGCTGACGTGGGCGGCGTCGACAGACAACGTGGGCGTGACCGGCTATCGCATCGAGCGCTGCGCGGGCGCGGGCTGCACGACCTTCAGTCAGGTCGGCACGGCGACCGCGGCCAGCTATAGCGACGCGGGATTGGTCGCCTCGACGAGCTACACCTACCGCGTGCGCGCGACCGACGCGGCGAACAACCTCGGCAGCTATTCGTCGGCGGCCAGCGCGGCCACGCTCACCCCGACGCCGGCGCCGGCAGTGCCGGCCGGGCCGACACCGGTGAGCAGCGCAACGGGTATCCCGATGACCGTCGCCCTCAGTTGGGCTGCCTCGGCAAATGCGACGCAGTACGATGTGGCGTTCGGCACGACCACTCCTCCTGCCGTCGTATCGAGCAACCGGACAACGACGTCCTATCAACCCCTCGCGTTGACGGCTGGCACGACCTACTACTGGCAGATCGTCGCCAAAGGCGCGGGTGGTTCGACGAGCGGACCGGTCTGGAACTTCACGATGTTGCCGGCGCCGACGGCGCCCGCGGGTCCGACCCCGACGATCAGCGCGACGAGTGTTCCGTTGACCGTTGCCCTCAGCTGGGCCGCGTCCGCAAACACAACGCAGTACGACGTGGCATTCGGCACGACCAATCCCCCCACGATCATCTCGAGCAATCAGACGGCAACAACCTATCAGCCGGCCGCGCTGACGGCCGGCACACAGTATTACTGGCAGGTCGTGGCGAAAGGTGCGTGCGGAACGACGAGCGGGCCCGTGTGGAGCTTTACGACCCTGTCGGTGCCGGCGGCGCCAGCTGGTCCGACACCGGCGAGCAGTGCGA